>NZ_KQ954297.1 GCF_001519055.1 Novosphingobium sp. Fuku2-ISO-50
TTCTGGGGTCTGATGCCCCGCTGGTACCCGCACGCATCAAACATCGGCCGATTCGAGCCATATTTCCAATCTAAGTTATTGAAAAATATGGTGAGCCCAGCTGGATTCGAACCAGCGACCTACTGATTAAAAGTCAGTTGCTCTACCGACTGAGCTATGGGCCCGGCACTTATACGTGCGGTCGCGGTGCCTTAGGCAGGTGTGCGCGGCGGGTCAAGCGGGCGTGGGCATGTTTCACGCAAAGACCGGTTTTTGGGTCGCGCCAATCAGCAGCGATACGCGACGCCGGGCCCAGAACGAAGAGGCGGCGGCGATATTCGGGGTGCGGGATGGTCAGCCGGGGATCGTGCCACAGGCCGCCGCTCCACAGCACCACGTCGAGATCGAGCGTGCGGGCGCCCCAGCGTTGCCCGCGACGGGTGCGGCCGAATGCGGCTTCGATCGCCTGCAAGCAGTCGAGCAGCGCCAGCGGGGCCAGGGCCGTCTCGATCAGCGCCGCGCCGTTGGCATAACGGCGGCGCGAAGGGCCGAGCGGGGCGCTGGCGATGATCGGCGCGGCGGCGATCAGCGTGAGGCCATCCGCATCGAGCGCGGCCAGCGCGGCGCGCAGGACGCGCGGCGGGGGGCCGTGGCGCGGGTGCGCGACATTGGAGCCCAGCGCGATCAGATAGCGCGTGGGGGGCAGATAGCGCGTGGGGGGCGTCACTTGTCCTCGGTCAACCGGCCATAAAGCTGCGGCCGACGGTCGCGGAAAAAGCCCATGCCGGCGCGGCGCGTGCGCGCCAGCGCGAGATCGAGCGTGGCGACCAATACGCCGGTTTCCTGCGCGCCGTATTCGACCACCAGATCGCCCCATTCGTTGCTGATGAAGCTGTGGCCGTAAAAGGTCTGGTCGTTTTCTTCGCTGCCGATACGGTTGGCGGCGATCACCGGCATGCAGTTTGACGCGGCGTGCCCCTGCATCGCGCGGCGCCAGACGCGGCTGGTATCGAGATCGGGGTCTTGCGGCTCGGTCCCGATCGCGGTGGGATAAAGCAGCATTTCCGCGCCCATCAGCGCCATCGCCCGCGCGCATTCGGGATACCACTGATCCCAGCACACGCCGACGCCGATCGTTGCGCCAAACACGTTCCACACCTTGAATCCGGTATTGCCGGGGCGGAAATAGTACTTTTCCTCGTAGCCCGGGCCATCGGGAATGTGGCTCTTGCGATAGATCCCCATGATCTCGCCTTCGGCGTCGATCATCGCCAGGGTGTTGTAGTAATGCGGCCCCTCGCGCTCGAAAAAGCTGGTCGGGATGGCCACGCCCAAGGCTTTTGCCAGCCGCCGCATCGCCGCCACCGACGGGTCGTCAGCGAGCGGATGGGCGAGCGCAAACCGCGCCTCGTCCTCCTGCTGGCAGAAATAGGCGCCTGCAAACAGTTCGGGCGGCAGGATCACTTGCGCGCCAAGCCCGGCGGCCTGTTCGACGAGAGCGGCCACCGCGCCGATGTTGTCGGCGGAATCGGGGGCGTTGAGTTCAAGCTGCAGCGCGGCGATGGTGATTTCGGTCATGGCCGCGCGTTTTAGGGGCAAGTGACCGGCAATTCAACGACCAGACGATGACATCGCGACGCGGCGCCCCTATCTTCCGCGCCTACGAGCGATCAGGAAAGGATCCCCCATGGCCGAAGCCATCCTTGCCGGCGGCTGTTTCTGGTGCACCGAGGCGGTGTTTCAGGACGTGATCGGAGTCAGTGCGGTCGAAAGCGGCTATATCGGCGGCAGCGTGCCGGGCCCGACGTACAAACAGGTCTGTTCGGGCACCACCGGCCATGCCGAAGCCATCCGCGTGACATTCGATCCCGCAGCGATCGATCTGGCCACGCTGCTCGACATCTTTTTCGCCATTCACGACCCGACCCAGCTCAATCGTCAGGGCAATGACGTCGGCACGCAATATCGCTCGGCGCTGTTTCCGCTCGACGACACGCAGCGCGCCGAGGCCGAAGCGGCGATTGCCCGCGCCGCCGCCCATTGGCCCGCGCCGATCGTGACCACGATCGAGGGACCGGCGACCTGGTATCCGGCGGAAGACTATCATCAGGAATATTGGGACGGCGAAGGGCAGCGCAATCCCTATTGCCTGGCCGTCATTCCGCCCAAGCTGGCCAAGCTGCGCAAGAGCTTTGCCGCGCGGGCCAAATCCTGATCAGGCTCTCCAGCGGGCCGCAAAGAACCCGTCGACCCCGCCCGCCCCGGCAAGCATGCCGGGGTCGCTGCGCAGCCAGCCTTCGGCTGTCGGCGCAATGCCTTCGGGCAGTTCGGGGGCGGTGATCGGGTGCGGCGCAAGGCCGGTAACGGTTCGCGCCTGCGCCTCGCCTTCGTCCGGTTCGAGCGAGCAGACCGCATAGACCAGCGTACCGCCGGGATTGAGCCAGCCGGCCGCGCGCGCCAGCAAGGTCGCCTGCAACGCGGTCAGCTCATCGATCGCGGCCCGGCGATGAAGCACATCGGGATGGCGGCGGCAGGTGCCGGTCGCGCTGCACGGCGCATCGACCAGAATCGCGTCATAACCGCCCTCCGGCTGCCATTCGAGAGCATCGGCGGCGACCACATGCGCGGCAAGGCCGGTCCGCGCGAGATTGTCCGACAGCCGTTCGAGCCGCCGCGCCGATTTGTCGAGCGCGGTCACGTCCCAACCGGCAGCGGCCAGTTGCATCGTCTTGCCCCCCGGCGCGGCGCACAGATCGAGCGCGCGCGCGCCTTCATGCGGCGCCCTGCCAAGCAGCCGGGCGGGAATCGCGGCGGCAAGATCCTGGACCCACCAAGCGCCTTCGCCAAATCCGGCCAGCGTTTCGACCGCTTGCCCGCGCGCCAGACGGACAGATCCGGGCATCAGGCTGATCCCGCCGAGCCGTTCGGCCCATTGCGCCGTCTGAGCCGGGTCGGCGAGCGTCAGGTCGAGCGGCGGCGGCACGGTCAGCCCCGCCGCGATCGCGCCCAGCCGATCGGGCCATGCCGCGCCCCAGCGTTCGGCGACCGGCACGGGCAGGCTCGGCGCAGCGGGCAGCGCAGCCGCATCGCCGCGCGCCAAAATCGCGGAAAACACCCCATGCGCCAGACGACGCGGCCCGCCCATCAGCAAAGGCAGCCCGGTCGCGATCACCGCATGCGGCGGCAATCCCAGCCGCAACACTTGCACCAGCATCAGCCGCAGCACGCTGCGCGCCTTGGCATCTTCGGGCAGGATCTGGCGCGTGGCGCTGTCGATCAGCGCGTCGAGATCGGTCAGCCAGCGCAAGGCTTCCTGCGCGATCGCCATGGCCAGCGCGCGATCGTCGGCGCGCGGCACCGGGCGCAACAGCGGCGGCGCCGCCTGATCGAGCGGATCGCCCCGGCGCAACACCGCATCGATCATGCGCAGCGCGGCAAGGCGCGCGGCGCTTCCGGGAATTTCGGCAGGACCGGTTGGTTCCGGGGTGAAAAGGTGATTTTGGGGTGGACGCGCCATGGCCCCCTATCGCCGCATAAGCCCGTCTTGGCAATTGCGCGCATTTGGCAATTGCAATGGAGCCCGTCCGCGCCCATTTGACGGGGCATGACCGAACCGACCAAGCGCGCCACCACTCGCCCGGCGGCGTTCACTCCGCCGCCACACTGGACCAACCCGCCCGTGCCCGAACCGCGCGCGGCCGAACGCGGCGACGATCCCGACGGGCTCGACCCCACTCGCTTTGGCGACTGGGAACGCAACGGCATCGCGATTGATTTCTGATCAGGTCAGGGATTTCTGATCAGGCCGGGAATTTCTGATCAGATCGGCGATTTTCGATCAGTTCGGGTTGCTCGCCTCGGCACCGGCCAGCGGCGGCAAAGGGTGCCAGCCCCACGGATTGAGCGAAAAGCCCGAAACGGTGCCGCGCACCAGCGACCAGCGCAGCGGTCGGGCAAGCGGGATGAAGCCGTTGGCGGCGGTAATCTGCGCCTCGGCCTGGGCAAACAGCCGCGCGGCCGCGTTGGCATCGCCGGCATGGATCGCGGCCTGCACACTGGCATCCCCATCCGCATTGCAGACTTGCGGATGCGCCGCACAGCCGAGCCGTTCGAGGAACCAGCGCGCGCGGGGATAGCGCGCCACGCTGTCGATCAGCGCGAGGTCCGCCGCCTCATCCGGCGCAGCGCGGGTCAAAGTGATGCCGATCGCCGCCAGATCGGTGCGCAACCGCTGAAACAGAATGTCCGCCCCCGGCCCGTCGGGCAGCGCGAGGACAAGCACCGGCGCGCCCTTCCACGCCTTGACTCGCGACGCGGCGACCGCGCGGCGCTGATCCAGCGTCTGATCGGCCCAGCGTTCGCCGACCGCGCCGCTGTCGCCATCGAGCCCGGCAGAAATGATCCGCGTCGTCGCCGACCAGCCGCCGACACCGAATGCACTGGCCAGCGCATCGCGGTCGATCGCCATGGCCACCGCCTCGCGATTGGCCGGCTCAGCGAGAAAGCCGCGCGCGGCTACGATGTCGAGCCCGAACAGCCCGGCGACCGGATCGAACTGAAAATTGCCGCGCGCCATCGCCACGCGTGTCGCCAGCGGCAGGCTGCCGAACGTACCGCCGAGCACGAGATCGGCCTTGCCCGTCGCAAAGCGCGCCACCGCATCTTGCGCCGATTGAAACCGCAACGCGAGCGCGTGGCCCGACGCGGATGACGGAACCAGCGTTGCAAACCAGTGATCATGATCGCGCCGGATCTCCATCGGCCCGGCATGATGCTGCGCCCTTGCGCCGACGGCAACCGCGAGCTCGGGTTGGGCAAGCAGGGACAGGAGATCGGGTTGCGGCGCATCGAGGTCGATTTCGATCACCCGGCGCGCCATGACCCGCACATCGCGAATCCCGGCAAGGTCGGGCCCGAGGCCGTTGCCGCGCGCCGCCGCCAGCGCGCGGCGCAGCGCGGCGGCGACATCGGGCGCGGCGATCGGGCTGCCGTCGCTCCACTGTCCATCGCGCAAACGAAAAATATAGCCTTGCGCGTCGTCGGTCACGACCCAGCGTTCGGCCAGCGCCGGGATCAGCCGCCCTTCGGCGTCAAAGCCGACAAGGCCAGCGCGTGTCGCCGCGATCACGCCATAGCCGGCAACAGGCACACGGCGCAGGCCGATGGGAGAAAGGTCCGGCTCCGTGCCGATCACGCTGATATCGACCGGCCCCGAGCCGGGGCCGCCGCACGCTGCGGGCACAATCAGCAAGGCGCTGGCAAGAAGCGATCGGAACCGGGCCACGCCCGAGCGTTAGCAGGTTTTCGCCCCCCGGTCAGTGCCGGTCAGCGTTCCGATGCCGAAAAGCTCAAAGTTTGCGCAAGCTGCGCGGATCGGGCGGCACAATCGGCGATTTGAGATAGCGCGGCGTATGCTCGCTCGGCCCCGCATTGCTGGCGCGCACCAATCGCGGATCGATCTCTTCGAGAAAGGCTATGCCGAAGCGATTGTCCTGAATCCATGCGACCCGGCCAGGCACCCAGCCGACATTGCGCAAATTGACTTCGACCCCGGCGCCGGATGTCACCCGGACCGTGCATTCGGCCATCATGCCGTGCGCAGAAAGGTTGCGGACTTTGACCCTGTGGTCGCCCGCCTGTCCTTCGATTCTGACGTCAGCCATGAGAAACAGGCTGTCCCGTCCGACTTGCCGATGATCGATGTCAGTCACCGTCCGGTTCCGTTTCATGTCTGTCAGTCTCCGCACCAAGGAATCCTGGCCCGAAAACCCGCGCTTTCACACCCGCCACATCCGGCAAAAGCGCCGGAAAGCTCAGGCCGGAGGGTACGGCCGGAGCTGCAAACGAAGCGTTAACCCGGCGCGACGTTAACCATACGCCTTCGCCATGGTCCCGTTTTGAAACATGTCTGCAAACGGGCGGACACCGACGGCAAACACCATCCGCCGGCATCTTTTGCCACCCCGGATCGTACCCGCGCCCGCTCGCGATCAATTGTCGCGAGAGACCTTTTCGCGGCGTTCGTGCGCCTGCTGCGCTTCGACGGTCATCGTCGCGATCGGGCGCGCGATCAGTCGGCCCAGCCCGATCGGTTCGCCGGTCACTTCGCAATACCCGTATTCGCCTTCGTCGATCCGGCGCATGGCCGAATCGATCTTGGCGATCAGCTTGCGCTGACGGTCGCGGGTGCGCAATTCGATGCCCCAGTCGGTTTCGCTGGAAGCGCGATCGTTGAGATCCGGTTCGCGAATCGGCCCTTCCTGCAAGGCGGACAACGTATTCGATGCCGCCGAAAGGATCGATTTCTTCCATTCGAGCAGCAGGCGCCGGAAATAATCCTGCTGCTGCTCGTTCATGTAGGGTTCGTCATCACTGGGAACGTAGTCACCCGGCACCAAGCGCCGAGCTTTGGCCAACACGTCGATTTCGTCACTCAGAACCCCAGCCATCCGGCCCTCCGCATTCGCGCCTTGCCGACCCTGGCCCGCTTGCCGTCATGGCTTGCGGGCTCTTGGTTTGCCGGGCCTATAAGCGGGGCGATCCTCGCGCACAAGTTATTACACCACCCTCTTTTTCATGCGTCCGTCGCGATGCGGGATTTTGCCTGCGGGAACGGCCCGACCGTGCGAAACCTTTGCCGCCCTGTCATTCTTGCCGCCAACCCGGCAAAATCCTGCCGTCGTTAACCTTATGTTGACCAAACCCGGCGACCTTGCCGCTATCGCGCCGGTGTGTGGGCAATGGCGCAGATCTTTGGGGATTACGGGGTATGGATCAGGTCAGAATCAAGCTGGTCGGCGGGACCGACACGCAGGCAGAGACAAAACGGGCCGAATATGACGCAGTCGTGGCGCAATGCCTGGCTGCCGCAGAGCATGGCAGCCATGACGCGCTCTTTGATCTGGGCGTGGTCTTTTCGACCGGCGATCACGGTGTCGCGGTCGATCTGGTCGAAGCGCACAAGTGGTTCAACCTTGCCGCAGTCGGCGGTCATGAAGACGCCGCAGGCTGCCGCGCCGACATTGCCGAGGATATGACCGCGCGCGAAGTCGCCGAGGCACAACGTCGCGCCCGCGAATGGCTGCGCGCTACTCCGGCCCGCCGTGTTGCCTGATCATTACTCGGCTTCCGGCAACGGGCCTTTGCGAAACGGGGCATGCTCGCCCAGCCATTGCTGATCCTGGGCAATACCCGCCCGCTCGCGCACGAGAAAATCGGCCACCGCGCGGCGGAATGACGGATCGACGATGTAATGGGCCGAAACGGTCTGCACCGGCTCATAGCCGCGCGCCAGCTTGTGCTGCCCTTGCGCGCCGGCCTCGACCCGCGACAGGCCCATGGCAATCGCGGCATCGATCGCCTGATAATAGCACAGTTCGAAATGCAGAAAGGGCTTGTCGACCATAGCCCCCCAATAGCGGCCATAAAGCGTATCGCGGCCAATGAAATTGAGCGCGCCGGCCACGGCCTGCCCTTCGGCGAAAGCCATGACCAGCAGCACTTTGTCGGCCATGCGCGCGCCGATCAGATCGAATGCCGCACGGGTCAGATAAGGCTGCCCCCATTTGCGCGCGCCGGTATCCTGATAAAATGCCCAGAACGCATCCCAATGTTCGGGCAGGATCGCATCGCCGGTCAAGGCGCGGATCGTCACCCCGCCCTGCGCCGCGGCGCGCTCCTTGCGCAGATTTTTGCGCCGCGCCGAAGACAGCGCGCCCAGAAAATCGTCAAACGCGCGATAGCCCCGGTTTTCCCAATGAAACTGGATGTCGGCGCGCAACAGCCAGCCCGCCGCCTCGAACAGCGGCACTTGTTCGGGCGCGATGAATGTGGCGTGGGCCGATGACAGGCCATTGTCCTGTGCCACCTGTTGCGCGGCAGCCAGCAGCGCGCGGGCCAGATCGCCGTGTTGCTCCGGATGCGGCCCAAGGAGCAGGCGCGGGCCATTGGCGGGGGTGAACGGCACGCTGATCTGCAGCTTGGGATAATAGGCCCCGCCCGCGCGTTGCCAGGCATCGGCCCAGGCATGGTCAAAGACGTATTCGCCCTGGCTGTGCGTTTTCAGATAGGCGGGCAGCGCCGCCGCCGGGCGCCCCGCCCCATCCTCGATCACGATCGGCAAAGGGCTCCAGCCACTGCGCCCGCCCACGCTGCCTGAATCTTCAAGGCTCGAAAGGAACGCGTGGCTGACAAACGGATTGTCATCGCCCGCCATGCGGTCCCAGTCTGCGGCGGGGATAGAACTGACCCCCGGATAGATCCGGGCCGTGCAGATCATGCCGCAGCACCTTGCCCGATCAGCAGCGCGAGCCCTTCGCCTTCGGCAATCGGCGCATCGGCGCGCGCGCTCGCCCGCGTGACTTTCGCCGCGTTGTCGACGGTCCAGGTCAGCAGCGGAAAGCCGCGCCGTCGCTGGGCACTGGCAAACGAACCGCCAATGTCGTCGATGTCATAAGCCAGGAAATCGGGCCGCGCGCGCCACAGCGCAATGTGGCGCCGCGCTTTTGCGCCCAGCGTGCGCCAGCCCGCCTCGGTCATCACCAGTCCGCGCACGATATGCGGCGAATAGCGACCAAACCACGAGGAAACGCGCGGGTCAAAGCTCATCACCGCGACCGGCCCCGCATAGCCTTCCAGCCCACGATGCACCGCCAGACACAGCGGCGTGACCCGGCTGCCCCGCGCAATCTTCACCTCGATCAGCAAAGGCACGCGGCCCGCCACTTGCGCCAGCAAGGCGCCGAGCAGGGGAATCGTGTCGCCGCTGCCCGTCAGCGGGATCTGCGCCAGCACGCCCGCGCTTTCATCACAAACCCGCCCTTCGCGACCGGTCAGCCGCGCGAGGTCTTCGTCATGAAACACCACCGCCAGACCATCGCGGCTGCGCTGCACATCGCATTCGATGCCAAGCCCCGCAGCGATCGCCGCAGCAAAAGCCGAGGGGCTGTTTTCCACGCGCCCGCTTTCTCCGGGCCGGGCGCGCCCGTCATGCAGCCCGCGATGGGCATAGACCCACGCAGTCAGCCAGTCGCACCGGCCCGCTGGCGGAGCCGGTGCAAGCAGGCGATCAAAGAGGGCGAACAGCAAATACAGCATCGACTTCCACCGCAGCGCCCAGCGGCAGGACAGGCACGCCGACCGCGCTGCGCGCATGGCGCCCGGCCTCGCCAAAGGCGGCAACCATCAATTCCGAAGCGCCGTTGGCGACTTTGGGCTGATCGGTAAAGCTGCCCGTCGAATTGATGAACGCGCCCAGCTTGACCACACGTTCGACCCGGTCGAGCGAGCCCAGCGCCGCCTTGACCTGGGCCAGCAGCATCAGCGCGCAAGCCTGCGCGGCGGCCTGCCCGGCCTCAAGGCTGACATCTTCGCCCAGGCGCCCCGTCACCAGCGCGCCGTCGACAAACGGCAACTGGCCCGAAACATGGAGCAGCCCGCCCGCCAGCACGGTCGGCACATAGGCCGCCACCGGCGCGGCGGCCTTGGGCAGGACATAGCCGGCTTCGGCAAGCTTTTCGGCAATCGCATCAGTCATTCTTGTCTCCATGAACATGCGCCATGATCCACGGCAGCGCGTCCGGCCATGCGTCGATACGGGCATGGGCATGGCCGGCTTCGTGGGCGCAGGAAATATGCGGGGCCAGCAAGGGTTCGCCGCACAAGTGCAGGCGGCGGACATCGGGGGCGATTTCGCTGACCGAGGCGTGGTGTTGCGGCAAGTCGTCGATAAAAATCGCCCGGCTTGGGCGATATTCATCAAGAATCGCGCGCAAGGCGGGCCCTTTGGGCCCCTCGTTGGTAAACACCCGGGCGTTGATGCCATGATCGGCCAATTGCCGCGTCCGCGCCTCACGCCGGGCATCGCCCAGATTGGTCAGGATCACCACGTCGGCATGGTCTGACAGGGCCTTGATCCCTTCGACCGCGCCCAGGATCGGAACCTGACGATACATCTCGGTGTCGAAGAACAGGTTCAGCAGGCGCCAGATCTCTGCCGGTTCGACTTGCCGACCATCGGCGGCATAGCGCATCGCCTTGCCGAAATCGTTGTCCTTCATGGCGAAATCAATGCCATGGCATTCCGCCACATAGGCCTTGAACGGCGCGACCATGTGCAACAGCACTTCGTCGCAATCGCTGATCACGAGTGGCCGGTTCATCGCAATTTCTCCCAGGCGGCGGCAAGCGTTTCGGGCAGAATATCGAGCGCCGCAGCCGCCGCGACAAGGTCCGCTTCATGATTGGCGAGAAATTCGAGCACCGCGCCCATGATGACCGGATCGCCCACCCCGGCGCGCAAGGCATCGGGCGTAAGCCCGGTCAGGGCGAGAAACCGGCTCGCCCGCCCTTCGTCGCCCAGCACGAAGACCAGCGCGCCGAGCGCCAAAGCCATGGGATCGGCGTTCGAAGCGGGTTCACGCGAAGAGGGTTCACGAATGATTGCCAGCACCCTTTCCGGGGAATAGACCGCTTGTCATCGCCCGCAAGGCGATCGATTACCAGCGGGGATAGCAGGGCTAAGTGGCAAAAAGAATTCTGGTTGTCGAGGACAACGACCTCAACCGCAAGCTGTTCAGCGATTTGCTCAAGGCCAAGGGCTTTGAAGTCGAACCCCTGGCCGACGGGCATGCGGTGATCGAGCGCGCCCGCGCCTTTGCCCCCGATCTGGTGATCATGGACATCCAGCTGCCGCGCATTTCGGGCCTTGAGCTGATCGAGGCGCTCAAACGCGACGAAACGCTCAGCCGGATTCCCGTGCTGGCGGTGACCGCCTATGCCGGAAAGGGCGACGAGGAACGCATTCGCGAGGCCGGCGCCGAGGGATACCTCGCCAAGCCGGTCTCGATCATGCCGTTCCTCCAGGCCGTCGGGCAGTTGATCTGAATGCCGCACCGGGCAGGTGCGGCCAAGATCAGATAACAGCCACCAGTTCGATTTCGACCAGCATGTCGGGATCGAGGAACGGCTTGACGTGGACCAGGCTCAGCGCCGGGCCATGCGCGCCGAACACTGCGCCGTGGGCGCGGCCAACCGCTTCCCATGCGCTGATGTCGGTCAGATAGACGCGCGACTGCACCACGCGGTCAAACGACGATCCGGCATCGGCCAGCACCGCGCCGAGCTTTTCCAGAATCACGGCGGTCTGGCGTTCGAAATCGCCCTTGCCCACCACCGCGCCGGCGGCATCGGTCGCTGCGGTCGCCGAAATGTACACCATGCCATTGGCAATCACTGCGCGCGAATAGCCCATTTTCGCTTCCCACGGGGATCCCGTTGAAATCCGCTTCACGCTCATCGTATCGCTCCAAAGCCTGAGGAAAGGACGCGCTTATACGATTCCACGCCCCGCTGGGTAGTCCCGATCAGCGCCCGACCGATCAAGGCTCAACAGGGGCGAGATCGGGCAGAACCGCCGCCAGCGCCGCGCGGGCCGCCGCATCGCCGCCCATGTCGGGCCCGGCATTGGCAACCACCATGACCCCGGTCCCCCGCGCCGGGAACAGCACCATGATCGCATACCAGCAGGTGTCGGACCCGGCATGGACCAGCACCGGCCCGGCCCGCCCGGCATAGCGGGGCACGACTTCCCAGCCCATGCCATAGCCGCCGCCCAGATCGCTCTGCATCCGCCGATAGCCCGCCGCGCTCAGCAACTTCCCCTGCCCGCGCGCGCCCGCCAATTGGTCGAGGCCGAATTGCGCCCAGTCGGCCAGCGGCAGGACAAAACCCCCCGCAGGCGCAAAAAACGGCGGGTTGGTCTCGCCCGGCCCGGTCGCGTGGCCGCCGCGATGCCCTTGCGGCTCGCCCGGCCCGGTGGTGCCATAACGGGCATGATCCATCTCCAGCGGCGCCAGAACTTCGCGCCGGAGCAGATGTTCCCAATCATCCCCGGTCGCGCGTTCGGCAATCGCCGCCGCGATCAGATAGCCCGTGTTGGAATAGCCAAATGCCCCCTCGCGCCGTGCCGGCGGATCGGCCAGCGCGAGAGCGATATAGCGCCGCCGTTTGTCCGACAGGCTGGCCGCACTGTCATCGCCGAACAGCGCCGCGCGCCTGGCCGGATCGACAAGATCGTGCGGCAAGGCTGCGCGATGCGACAAAAGCTCGGCCAGCGTGGCGCGGGCATAACTCGGCTGCATCGCGACATCGGGCAGCAGGCGCCCCAGACGATCGCCCCAGTCGAGCGCCCCGCGCTCCACCAGCCGCGCCATCAGCACCGCCGTCATCGCCTTGGCATCCGAACCGATGTGCCAGGGATCGTCGGGCAGGACCGGATCGCTGCCGCCCGTCATGCGTACCCCGCGCACCGCGAGCGCGGCAATATGCCCGTCGCGCAGGATCGCCATGCCCATCGCCGGAACACGCGTCCCCGCCATCGCCGCCGAGAGCGCCGCCCCCGCATCGGCCGCGCGCGCCGCCCCGGCGACAAGCGCAACCATGCCGGCGATCACGGTCAGACAGCGGGTTGCGAAGGGCAATTTCATGGCCTGCATGCGATGCCTTGCCCACTTGCGCTTGACAAGCGGCACGATCAGCCGCTTTTCCGCCTCATTCGTCTGGCAGGGGCTGACCTGCCCAATTGGAGAACCTCTCATGGACCGCGCCGACACCAGCGCACGGATTGCCGCCGTCATCGAACCCTTCAACAAGAAGGCCGTGGCGCTGACCGACGACAGCACTTTTGCCGGGGATCTCGAATGGGACAGCCTGACGGTGATGGACTTCGTCGCCGCCATCGAAGACGAATTCGACATCATCATCAGCATGAACCAGCAGGCCGAAATCGAAACTTATGGCCAGCTGATCGACGCCGTGACCAAGATCAGGGGCTAACAGACCAGCGATGACCGACGCCGCCACCACACCCGACCTGTTTTCGAAGTTCGACGGCCTGATCGAACAGCGCCGCGCGCTGCTCGCCAACGGCATCGAGGATCCGTTCAACCTCGTCATGGAAAAGGTGCTGTCGCCGACCGTGGCGGTGTGCAACGGGCGCGAAACGATCCTGCTCGGCACGTACAACTACATGGGCATGACGTTCGATCCCGATGTCATCGCCGCCGGCAAAAAGGCGCTCGACGAATTCGGCGCGGGCACGACCGGCAGCCGCGTGCTCAACGGGACGTATGCCGGACACCGCGCGGTCGAACAGGCCTTGTGCGATTTCTACGGCATGGATCACGCCATGGTCTTTTCGACCGGGTATCAGGCCAATCTCGGCATTATCAGCACGATCGCGGGCAAGGGCGACTATATCGTGCTCGACATCGACAGCCATGCCTCGATCTGGGATGGCTGCAAGATGGGCGACGCCGAAGTCGTCCCGTTCAAACACAATGACATCGAAGCGATGGAAAAGCGCCTGCGCCGGATTCCCGAAGGCGCGGGCAAGCTGGTCGTGCTCGAAGGCGTCTATTCGATGCTGGGCGACATCGCCCCGCTCAAGGAAATGATCGCCGTGGCCAAGGCGCATGGCGCGATGGTGCTGGTCGACGAAGCGCATTCGATGGGCTTTATCGGGCCGAACGGGCGCGGCGTGGCCGAAGACCAGGGCGTGCTCGATCAGGTCGATTTCGTCATCGGCACGTTTTCGAAATCGGTCGGCACGGTCGGCGGTTTCTGCGTGTCGAACCATCCGAAGTTCGAAATCCTGCGCCTCGTGTGCCGCCCTTATGTGTTTACCGCCAGCCTGCCGCCGAGCGTGGTGCATACCGCCGCGACCTCGATCCGCAAGCTGATGCATGCCGGTGACAAGCGCGCGCACCTTTGGGAAAATTCGCGCACGCTGCACGCCGGATTGATCGCGCGCGGCTTCACGCTCGGCACGCAAACGCCGCAGAGCGCGATCATTGCGGTGATCATGCCCGATCTCGAACGCGGCGCCGCGATGTGGGAAGCGCTGTTGCACGAAGGGCTCTACGTCAATCTGGCGCGCCCGCCGGCAACGCCTGCGGGCATGACGCTGCTGCGTTGTTCGCTTTGCGCAGAACACACCGCCGAACAGGTTCAGACGATCCTGGGCATGTTCGAACGCGCCGGAAAGACCGTCGGGATCATCTGATGGCGCGCAGGGCGGTATTGCCGCTGAGCCTGGCTCTGGCGGCTGGACCGGCGCTTGCCCAAGTGCCGCAACAGCCGCCCCCGGTACCCCCACCGGCGCCGGGTGCCGTCAGCGCGATGACCGCCCAGCCCTGCCCGCCCGACCGCGATCCGCTGACCGACTGGCCATCGCAATGCCGCTATCGCGAGGCCAATCGCGCCGTCGACAAAGCATCGCGCGCGGTGTTCATCGGCGATTCGATCACGGAATTCTGGCTGCGCACCGCGCCGGGCCTGTTTGCCGCAGGCGTCGTCGATCGCGGCGTTTCAGGCCAGACCTGCCCGCAGATCATGGCGCGGTTCTACCAGGACGCGGTGCGCCTGCGCCCCCGCGTGGTACACATCATGTGCGGCACCAACGACGTCGCGGGCAACACCGGGCCGACGAGTCCGGATGACTATGCCAACGCGGTGCTGGCGATGGTCGACATGGCGCGCGCCAACGGCATCGCGGTGGTGATCGGCTCGATCCTGCCTGCGGGCGCGTTCAGTTGGCGCGTCGGCTATCGCCCGGCGCCCGAAATCGCCGCGCTCAACGCCTGGCTGCGCGATCTGGCGCAGCAGCGAGGCCTTGTCTTTGCCGACTACTACGCAGCCATGGCCGGACCCGACGGCGCGATGAAGCCAGGCCTCGCCAACGACGGCGTCCATCCCAATGCTGCAGGCTATGCCATCATGGAGCCGATCGCGCGCGCCGCGCTGGCCGAAGCGGAACGCCGCGCGCGCAAGCCCTGAAGCGCAAAAATCAGGCGGGCTGCACAATCTGCGTTGCGGCGGAACAGGCATCGCCCTTGGCGCCATGATGCCCGGTCAGGACCGAAATCGCCAGAAATCCACCGATGACCAGCGCGACGAAGCCCAAAGTGACGAGCACGAGATAGCGATCGATGAAGGCCTTGATCGGCGCGCCGAACAGGCGAAACAGGACGCCCACGATCATGAAGCTGATCGAACGCGAAATCAGGCTTGCCGCAACGAACGTCCCCATCGGAACCGCAACGAAACCGGCCGCGATCGTCACCAGCTTGAAGGGGATCGGCGTGACCCCCTTGCCCACGATCAGATAGAACGCATTGGCGCGCAGTTCGCACGCGGCATAAGGAAAGCTGTGAGACAGGTGCAGAATGCTCAGCAATTGCGCGCCGACGGTGGCAAACAGGAAATGGCCGATGGCATAGCCCAGAAAACCGCCGGCGACCGAACCGATCGTGGCGACAGCGGCATAGCGCACGGCCTTTTTCGGTTCTGCAAGACACATCAATCCCAGCAGCGGATGCGGCGGAATCGGAAAGAAGCTTGCCTCGACAAAAGCAAACAGCGCCAGCCAGGCGGCAGCGTGGCGATGCGCGGCCTTGGCCATAGTCCAGTCATACAAGCGGCGAAGCATGGCATATCCCGTCGAAAGCAAGATCTCGGGCCGAGCTGACCGGCCCAAGGCCCCGCTGAGTACGAGAGCGCGTCTTAAAGCACCAGAGGTAAACGCCAGACAAACCGCGCCGGGTTTACACGTTGTGCGACTCGGTGCGAAGAGAGATGCCGCGCGCTTGGCAAAGTTTGCGGCAAAGACCGGCCAAATCGTGTTGGACAGTCGCGATCAAGCAGGAAACAATCTTCACATGCATCGCCGTAGTGGCGGAAATGCAACACAATTGTGTTCCTCCCGCTTGCGGAAATTGCCTGAAAACGATAAACGCCATTCACGACGTAGCGAAATTACCTACATAAAGGGGAAACGATAATGCGGAAATTGGTCCTGGGCCTTGCCCTGGCAACAACCGCCATGGCTACTCCCGCCTTTGCGCGCAGTGGTCAGTGGTACGTCGAAGGCGAAGCCGGCCCTTCCATCCTTGAACACATGGATGGCAGCGATTCGGTCGGTGACAGCGGTTCGCTGACTCACCGGACCGGCGGCACTTTCAACGGTGAAATCGGTTACGATTTCGGTGCATTCCGTCTGGAAGCGGAAAGCGGCTATCGCACAAACAAGAACAAGGCGCTGACCATCAACGGCGCCACGGCTTATCCGGGTGGTTCGACCCACGCGTGGGACGCTATGGCTAACGGCCTCGTCGACTTCGGTCCCGACAACGGCCTGCAGGGCTTTGTCGGCGGCGGCCTGGGCGTTGCCCGGGTTACTGCGAACGTCCCGGTTTATGCCGTTAGCGACGCTCAGACCAAGTTTGCGTGGCAGCTGATCGCCGGCGTGCGCATGCCGATCACCGATCACTTCGACATTGGTCTGCGTTACAGCTACTTCAACGTGGACGGCCTGTTCAATCGCGCCGAAGACATCGGTGGCGGGGTCAACACGCATTACCGCCAGCATTCGTTCCTCGGCACGCTGACCTACAACTTCGGCGGCAAGCCGGCACCGGCTCCGGCAGCTCCGCCGCCGCCCCCGCCGCCCCCGCCGCCCCCGCCGCCCCCCCCGCCGCCCCCGCCGCCTGCTCCGGTGTGCAACAAGGGCCCGTACATCGTGTTCTTCGATTGGGACAAGTCGGACATCACGCCCGAAGCGGCGACGATCCTCGACAACGCGATCACCGCGTATGGCAATTGCGCCAGCGTTCCGATCCAGCTCGACGGCTACACCGACCTTTCGGGCACGGTGAAGTACAACCTGGGCTTGTCGGCTCGCCGCAACACCTCGGTCCAGGCTTACCTGACCGCGCACGGCATCCCTGCCGCCGCGATCAGCACCAAGGCTTGGGGCAAGGCCAACCCGCGCGTTCCGACCGCGGACGGCGTGCGCGAACTGCAGAACCGTCGCGTGGAAATCACGTACGGTCCGAACGCAGGCAACTGATCCCGCCTATCGGGGTGGTCATCGACCGCCCCGATACCCGGACAAGACAAGAAAGGGCCGGAGCAATCCGGCCCTTTTTTCGTGAGCTTTCGGCATCGACCGGCAAAGCGTTCGCCTGTCTCTTGTCTGAATTGGCAAACGCGGGCATTGCCCCCTGCGGGGATATGTCTCTGCCGGCCCGCAGCGCCGGCCAGGAGTCTGAAGGAAAGGAACGGGTATGGGCGATCTGACGATCGAACCGATCAGTACGCCGCGTGAACGCAGGGAATTTGTCGACCTCGCCTACCGCATCAATGCCGCCGACCCCAACTGGGTGCCGCCGCTGCACATGGAAGCGGTCGAATTGATGACCCCGGGCAAAAACCCGTTCTTCGAACATGCCGATGTGCAACTGTTCCTTGCGCGCAAGGATGGTCGCGCGGTCGGGCGGATTTCCGCGCATATCGACCATCTTGCCATCGCCATGGACCCGGTCCAGGGAATGGGCCCCGGCACCGGTAACTGGGGCCTGCTCGAAGCCGAAGATCAGGCGACCGCCCATGCGCTGATCGCGCGGGCCGAAGAATGGCTGCGCGCAAAGGGTATGACCCGCGTGCTCGCGCCGATGTCGATGTCGGTGTGGGAAGAGCCGGGCCAGTTGACGCGCGGTTTTGACCATCCGCCGACGGTGATGATGGGCCACCAGAGCGAGCGCTATGCCGATTACATCAAGGCGCTGGGCGATTATGTTCCGGCCAAGCTGCTCAAGACCTACGAACTCGACATCACCAAGGAGTTCCCCCCGCTGATCCAGCGGATCATCCAGTCGGGCGAAAAGAACCCCCGGATCCGCATCCGCGACGTCGACAAGTCAAAGTTCGACAGCGAAGCGGCGCTGATCCTCGACATTCTCAACGATGCCTGGTCGGACAACTGGGGCTTCGTCCCGTTCACCGACACCGAAATCGCCTACGCGGGCAAGAAATTCAAACCGATCGTGCACAACGATCTGATCATGGTTGCCGAATACGATGGCGAACCGGTCGCGTTCATGATGACGCTGCCCGACCTCAACGAAGCCATCAAGCCGATGGGCGGCAAGCTGTTTCCGTTCAATTTCATCAAGCTCTTGCTGTGGCTGCGCAAACCGCGCGTGCGCACGATGCGCGTGCCGCTGATGGGCGTGCGCAAGAAGCTGCAGTCCTCGCGCCTTGCCAGCCAGCTCGCCTTCATGATGATCGAATATATCCGCCGCAATTCGGTCAGCCGTTATGGCGCCAGCCGAGGCGAAATCGGCTGGATCCTTGAAGACAACCAGGGGATGGTGGCGATCGCCGACGCGATCGACAGCCACGTCAACAAGGAATACACGATTTACGAAAAGGCGCTCTGACGCCATTTCCGGCCCGGTTTCAAACCGGGCCGGTTATCTTCCCGGCTACCGCTCGTTACGTGCCAGATGCCGCCAGGCCAGCGCCAGAGCGATCAGCGCGAACGGCACCGCGACCAATATCGCGACCAGCCCGGTCCACAACGAGTGCGTTGCCTGCGATATGCGCCCGGCGGCATAAGGCCCAAGCGAAAGCCCCAGCATCGTCGCGCCCAGGAAAAAGGAAGCGGTCGCCGTTCCGCGCAGGCGCGGCGGAACGATATTGACCACCGTGCCTGCCGAACTGCCCAGGGCAGCACTGAGCAGGAACCACAGCGGAAACACCGCAGCGTAGAACACGGTCAGCGAATGCGTGCCCATCAACACCGCATTGGGCACCATCGCCAGAACCAACGCGCCAATGACCACCGCCACACGCCGCGAATGATAGAGCCCGCGCGACAGCCAGTCGCCCAGCCAGCCCCCCGCGACCACGCCGAGCGCACCGCCCGCCGCCCCGCCGCCGCCGACAATCAGCGCGACTTGCGCCGCCGGAGCGTGAAAGGTTTCCATCGCATAGAGCGGCCCGAACGCCGACGCCGCATAAGCCACCGCGCACGTCAGGCCGTAACCGACGATAAGCAGGACCAGCGCCGGATTGCGCCAGATCCGCTCGTAAGCATCGGGATCGTCATGACGCAGGCTTTGCGACCACGAAGCCACCGCATAGAATCCGGTCCCCAGCACAAACCATTGCGCCGGATCGGACACCAGCGCGGTCATTCCCGTCGCAGCCAGCATCGCCAGCGCAAGAAACAGCAGATTGGTCCGCAGCGCCCCCCACCCGCGCCGGGCCGCGGCGATCACCGTGAACGGCGGGGCAATCGCGCCGATGTCGCGCACAAACGCGCCCCAGGCCTCGCGCGTCGACATCCCCGTCACGATCGGCGCCCCCTCGAATCGTCCGCGCGCCGGTTCACGCAACGTGCGCACCCACATCGCCATGACCAGCCCCGGCAGCCCGAGACCAAGGAACGCGGCCTGCCACCCGGCAAGGCCGAGCGGGCGCGTGCCGGCCACAAAGGCATGGTCCCATGCCTGCGCGAGGCCCGTACCGATCGACAGCGCGACCCCACCGCCGAGATAGATGCCCGCCGAAAAGATCGCGATCGCCGTCGCGCGCCGTCGTGCCGGAAAATAGTCGGACAACAGCGAATAGCCGCAAGGTCCGGCGGTCGCCTCGCCGACGCCGACGCCGATCCGCGCCAGCCCGATCTGGGTAAAATTGCCCGCAAGCCCGGAGGCGGCCGTCATCGTCGACCATGTCGCCAGCCCCACCGCCAAAAGGCGCGTGCGCGGCCAGCGATCGGCCAGCTTGCCCAGCGGAATGCCGAACACGGCATAGAATACACCAAACGCGGTGCCGTAAAGAAACCCGAACTGCGCGTCGGTAATATGCAGGTCGCGCTTGATGTCGGCCGCCAGGATGGTGAGCATCTGGCGATCGATGAAATTGAGCGCATAGACCAGCATCAGCACCCCAAGGGCATACCAGCCATAGGCCGCCCCCGGGGATGATGCATCCATCTCCGGCGTTTCAGGTCGCTTCGGCGTCTCCCGCTGCATAGCGTGTTCCATCCTCTATTCCCGCTTCTGCAAAGCCCGCGCGGCGCAACCGGCAGCTGTCGCACAAACCGCAGGCCCGACCATCGGGCAAGGGATCGTAGCAGGACCAGCTCTCCCCGACGTCCAGACCAAGCCGGACGGCTTCGCGGGCAATGTCGGCCTTTTTCAGATATTGCAGCGGGGCATGGATGGTGACCTTGCCCCCCTTGTCGCCGAACGTGGTCGCCACCCGGGCCAGCGATTCAAAACCGCTGATGAATTCCGGGCGGCAGTCGGGATAGCCCGAATAATCGAGCGCATTGACCCCGATGAAGATGTCGCCGGACCCGGCCGCTTCGGCCCAGGCCAGCGCCAGCGAAAGGAACACGAGATTGCGCGCCGGGACATACGTCACCGGAATGTCCGGCCCGACCCCGTCCTTGGGCACCGCGATGTCATCGGTCAGCGCCGATCCGCCAAACTGGCGCAGATCAAGCGGCAAGACGACATGGCGCTCCACCCCGACCCGCGCCGCCACGCGCCGCGCGGCATCGAGCTCGACGCGGTGGCGCTGGTTGTAATCGAAAGTCAGCGCCAGGACGCGAAAGCCCTGTTCGCGCGCCAATGCGGCACAGACCATCGAATCGAGGCCGCCGGAAAGAAGCACCACGGCGCGTCGTTCCGCACCGGTCGTATCGCCTGCTGTCATGACCGTGGGCTAGCCGTGCCGACGCCCTTTGGCAATCACGCGTCGAGCACGATGTCGAAACTGCGTGAACAGAACGCGCAATCGACGACGATCGCGCCTGCGTCATTGGCCATGCCGCGACGTTCTTCCGGGCCAAAGCGGGACAACACTTCGCGGTAATATTCGGCGGTACAGCGGCACCCGCGCGTCAACTGCGGCCCGACATCGACGCGCACTTCGCGCTCTTCATGAAACAGGCGCCAGACCAGCGCTTCCATCGACAGCGCCGGATCGAGCAGCTCGTCGCGGCGGATCGAGCCGCCCATGATCGCCAGATGCTCCCATTCGGGATGGTCGAACTGGGCATGCAGCCGTTCGCGCCCTTCTTCGCCTTCGGGCAGGTGTTGCAGCATCAGGCCGCCGGCAATCGCCCTGCTCCCGCTGCTATCGACGCCCCCGCTGCAATCAACGGCCACGCGAATCAGCGTCGGGATCTGTTCCGACTGAAGGAAATAGCTTTCCACCGCCGCCGCCAGCGTGTCGCCATCAAGCGGAACAACCCCCTGATAGCGCTGATCGGTCGCGGCAAGATCGAAGGTTACTGCCAGATAGCCATCGCCAAACAGCGCGTGGAGCGTCGGATTGGGGCCCAATTCATCGAGCCGCGCGCGATCGTGACGGACATAGCCGCGCAATTCCCCGCCCCGATAGTCGCACACGAGCAGGTCGATCACCCCGTCGTTGGTCTGCGCCTGGAGCGTCAGCTGCCCGGTGTCATCCTTGAGCAAAGAGCCGAGAATCGCGGTAAGCACCAGCGCCTCGGCCAGCAGATTGCGGATCGGCGTCGGATAGGCATGCGCCGCCAATATGGTGTCGAGCACCGGCCCCAGCCGCACCACCCGCCCGCGCGCGTCGCGGTCGGGCACGGTGAACAGCAAGGTGCGATCGAATCCGGTTTCCTCCGACTGGTCGAGCGTGTGCATCCGATCAGACCTGTCCGAACGCCCAGCGCAGAATTGCCTTTTGCGCATGGATGCGGTTTTCCGCTTCGTCCCACACCACCGAGGCAGGGCCATCGATCACGGCATCGGTCACTTCCTCGCCGCGATGCGCAGGCAGGCAATGGAGGAACAGCGCATCGGCCCTCGCCTTGGCCATCAGCGCCGGATTGACCTGATAGGGCGCCATCGCCGCCAGCTTTTCCTCGGCATGGGCCTGACCCATCGAGACCCAGGTATCGGTCACCACGACATCGGCGCCGGCCACGGCCGCCACGGGATCGCGGACAACGGTCACATTTGCGCCGGCGGCACGCGCGCGCGCAATGAAGCCGGGATCGCTGTCATACCCTTCGGGCACGCCGATGCGCACGTTGAACCGGCACAGACCCGCCGCTTCGACGATCGAATTGAGCACGTTGTTGCCATCGCCCAGCCAGGCCCATTCCAGCCCGGCAAGCGGCTTGCCGTGCTCGATCACGGTTTCCAGATCGGCGACGATCTGACACGGGTGCGACAGGTCGGTCAGCCCGTTGATCACCGGGACAGTGGCATGGCGCGCCAGTTCCTCGACTTTGGCATGATCATCGGTGCGCAGCATGATCGCATCGGCCATCCGGCTGAGCACGCGCGCGGTGTCGGCAATCGTCTCCCCGCGCCCGAGTTGAGTCGTTCCGGCCTCGAGAATGACCGCACTGCCGCCCAACTGGCGCATGGCGATGTCGAACGAAACGCGCGTGCGCGTCGAATTCTTTTCGAACACCATCGCCAGCACGCGACCGGCCAGCGGCGCATCGGCATCGGCCTGCCCCTTGGGCAGTCCCTTGCGTACCGCCTTGCGCGCGATCGCATCGTCGAGAATCGCCTTGAGCGCCTCGGCGCCCGCATCGGCAAGATTGAGAAAGTGCCGGGTCATGCTGCCGATTCCACAAAGCTGGCGGCACCGGCCGAAAGCCTGTCCATGAATTCATCGATATGCGTGTCGTCGATCACCAGCGGCGGCAGGATGCGCATGGTCTTGTCACCGGCCGCCACAGTCAACAGCTGATGGTTGTCGCGCAAATGCACCACGAAGGGCCGCGGCTCGATCTTGAGCTTGATGCCGAGCATCAGGCCTTTGCCGCGCACCAGTTCAAACAAATCAGGGTAATTGCCGATGAACTGTTCGAGCCGCGCGCGAAGCCGCGCGCCGGTAGCGCGCACATTGGCAAGAAATGCATCGTTGGCGACGACATCAAGCACCGCCTCCGCTGCTGCCATGGCCAACGGATTGCCGCCATACGTGCTGCCATGCGTACCGATCACCATGCCGCGCGCCGCCTTTTCGGTTGCAAGGCAAGCGCCAAGCGGAAAGCCGCCGCCCAGCCCTTTGGCTGTCGCCAGAATGTCGGGCGCGATACCGTATTGCTCATAGGCATAGAACGTGCCGGTGCGCGCAACGCCGCACTGCACTTCGTCGAAGATGAGCATGAGATCGTGCTTGTCAGCAAGCGCGCGCAGACCGGTGATGAACTCCTCCGACCCGTCGCGAATACCGCCCTCGCCCTGGATCGGCTCGACCAGGAAACCGGCGGTATGCGGCCCGATCAGCGATTCGGCCGCAGCGAGATCGTCAAACGGCGCATATTTGAACCCGGGCAGCAGCGGCAGAAAGCCCTTGTGCATCTTTTCCTGATCCGACGCGCTGATCGTGGCCATCGTCCGCCCGTGAAAGGCATTGTTGAACGTGATCAGTTCGTAGCGGTCGGTGTTACCGGCAGACTGGTGATAGGCGCGCGCCGTCTTGATCGCGCATTCCACCGCTTCGGCGCCCGAATTGGTAAAGAAGACGGTATCGGCAAAGGTCAGGTCGACCAGTCTCTGCGCAATCGCCTCGCCCTGCGGGCTGCCATAGAGATTCGACACATGCATCAGCGTTGCCGCCTGACGCTGGATCGTGCCGATCAGATGCGCGTTCGAATGGCCGAGCAGGTTGACCGCGATCCCGCTGGCAAAGTCGAGATAGCGCGTACCGTCTTCGGAAATCAGGTGGCAATGCTCGCCTCGCACCGGACGCACGCCGCACCGGGGATAGACGGGCATCAGCGGGGTGATCGTCATGGCATGCTCCTGTTCACGAAACGAATCGGCTCAAGGGTTGAGAGAATTTGGGGCTGCCCGAATTTGGAATTGGGCGAATTTTGAAAAGCAGGAATCGCAAACGACAAATGGCGGCCCTGAAAGGGGCCGCCATCTGCGCGCATTTACAGTCTTGCTGACGCCCGGTCAATTCGACCGGAAGGGCAAGCTCGTCGGCTTGATCAATCCTGGCGCGGCACCAGGTTGACCGCCGAGTGCTTGCCTCGTCGATCGACTTCGAGGTCGAATTCAAGCTTGTCGCCTTCGTTCAGTTCACGCATGCCGGAGCGTTCGACTGCGCTGATGTGAACGAATGCGTCGGGCTGTCCGTCATCACGCGTGATGAAGCCGAAGCCTTTCATCGCGTTGAAGAACTTCACCGTGCCGGTGGCCTTTTCGCCGGTCAGCTGACGCTGCGGCGTGGCCGCCTTGGCGGCAACCGCGATCACGTCGCCGACGACCTGAAGATCGGCTGCGGAGATCTTGCCGCCGCGATCAACCAGGTTGAACTGCAGCTGCTGACCTTCGGCCAGACCTTCAAGACCCGCGCGTTCGACCGCGCTGATGTGAACGAACACATCTTCGCCGCCGTCTTCACGCTGGATGAAGCCAAAGCCCTTCTGGGTGTTGAAGAACTTCACGACGCCCTTGCCAGTGCCGACGACCTGAGCGGGCAAACCGCCGCCACCGCCGCCGCCGCCACGCGGGCCGCCGAAGCCGCCACCGCCGCCGCTGCGCGGACCGCCGCTGAAGCCGCCACGATCACCGCCGCCGAAGCCGCCGCGATCGCCACCGCCGAAGCCGCCACGATCACCGCCGCCGAAGCCGCCACGACCGCCGCCGCCGAAGCCGCCACGATCATAGCCGCCACCGCCGCCGCCGCCGAAACCACCGTACGGGTCGAAATTGTCTTCGCCAAAACCGTCGCGCTTGTCGCGTCCGCGACGCCGCCCTCTGTCAAAACCCATAGAAATCAATAAACCTTGTTTCCGCTCCAGCTTTCCTCGGTGCCGCAAGCCGGACGCGGGAGCCGGCGGCACAACAGGGGAACCACGCCGGCCAAAAGAGCCGGTTTAGTCCATTGCAGATCGACTATAACCCACAAAATCCTGAAGCGCGAACAGAATCGACGTCAATCCGGCTTTTTGGCTCAACCAGTGTGGCATGAATACCAGAGCCGCCCTGCAACGGGCGCCGCGCTCGACTGTTCCCTTCGCGCGCCGAAACCGCTAGTGGTCCGATTCTGACATTTGCTACCGCTCTCGGCTAGGTAGTGTGCAAATGTCAGAATCTTTTCGGACCACTAGAAACTTTTGATTCTAGTGGATTTTTCGTTTTTGACATTTGCGACCGTGCTATCCGGATGGCGGGATGCAAATGTCAAAAACAATCCACTAGGCGCTGTGCGAACAGCGTTTGCCCATAGCGCGCAAGGAAGAGACGCCATCATGTTTCGCACCATCCACGACCACCTTTTCGTCAGCCCGCAGATCGATGTCGAAGATGTCGCTGCCGCCAAGACGCTGGGCGTGGGCCTGATCATCAACAACCGCCCCGAAGGCGAATCCGCCGACCAGACGCCGGGCGAGACGATCGCCGCCGCCGCCGCGCAAGCGGGCATCGCCTATGTCGTCATTCCGGTCACGCATGCCGGATTTTCGCTGAATCAGGTCGAAGCCTTCGACGCCGCGCTCAAGCAGGCCGGCGACGCCCCGGTACTCGCCTATTGCCGTTCGGGCACGCGATCGACGCTGCTCTGGGCGCTGACCATGGCGCGCGCCGGGCTGGCCCCGGCACAGATCGCCGAACAGGCCGCAGGCGCCGGCTATGACATAGCGCCGATCCGCGCCCAGATCGACATGCTGGCGGCGACCCAGGGGAATACCGAGAAGGCATGAGCGGCAAACTCGCCGAAACGATCACCACGCTGATCGCCCGCCCGGATACAGAGCCATGGCTGGTGCTGACTGCTGAGACACTGGTCTCGCTGGTCATGGTGCTGGGGCTCTATGGGCTTGCGCGCGCGATGCGGCTCGGCGGTGATGTGCGCCTGATCGATGCCGACCATGCCATTCGCCTGGCCGAGGCGGCGATTGCCGGGTTCGATGCCCGCGAAGTCACGCTCGACCGCGCCCGAATCGGCGCGCTGGTCCGCAATGGCGAAGGCCGCGTCCTGCTGATCCGCCGCCACGGCGCGCGATTCGTCGGCCGTGAAGTGACCTCGCACGAAGGGATCCGCCTCGACCGTCACACACTGACGCTCGAAACCGGCGATCCCCGATTCGGCCCCTTGACGCTCGACCTTGGCGAGCAGGCGCAGATCTGGGCCGCCAGCCTGCGCCGGTTGCACGCCGATCAGGAACATGCGGCATGACCCTGCCCGCGCTCGCCGATCTCGCCCGCCAGGCCGCCGTGTCGGGGCTCGATGTCGTGCCCTTTGCCGTGCCGTTTTTCGTGGCTGCGATCGTTGTCGAAATGGTCTGGGCGGCGCGCCATGCGCCCGGCGCCTACGAACCCGCCGACACGCTGACATCGCTGCTGATGGGGCTGGGCAGCACGGTGATCGGCACGCTGGTCGCAGGCGTGATCGCGCTAGCGGCAGGCTGGCTCTATGCCCATCGCGTTGCGACCGTGCCGGTCGCGTGGTGGAGCTGGATCGCGATCTTTGTACTCGACGATTTCAACTATTACTGGTTCCATCGCGCCGCGCATCGCGTCCGCTGGTTCTGGGCGAGCCACGTCAACCATCATTCAAGCCAGCATTACAACCTGTCGACCGCGCTGCGCCAGACCTGGACCGGGTTTCCGGCGCTGTCGTTCGCCTTTCGCATCTGGCCGGCCTTCGTCGGCTTTGCGCCGGGCATGCTGCTGACCGTGGGCGGGATCAATCTCGTCTATCAGTTCTGGGTCCATACCGAGGCGGTCGGGCGCATGCCGCGCTGGATCGAAGCGGTGATGAACACGCCATCGCACCACCGCGTTCATCACGCCACCAATCCGCGCTATCTCGATCGCAACTATGCCGGGGTGTTCATCGTCTGGGACCGCCTGTTCAAGAGCTTTGCGCCCGAACGCGATGATGATCCGGTGCGCTATGGCATCGTCCATCAGCTCGGCACCTTTTCGCTGACGACAGTGGCGTTCCACGAATGGCGCGCGATCGGGCGCGATCTGTGGCGCGCGCCGTTTTCCGCCAAGCTCGGCTATCTGTTGCGCGCGCCCGGCTGGAGCCATGACGGCAGCCGCGAGACGTCGGACATGATCCGCGAACGCTGGCGCGCCGCTCACGGCGACGACATCCACACTTGAACCGGACCGCCCGAACGGTTCAGCCGACCAGCCGCAAACCGTTCGCGGCGTCGGGTTCGGGCTGATCGGGCCAGATGCCGCGCGTGTCATAGACCGCCTTGCCCTGCCGTTCGGCCAGGGGGACGACGCGAAACACGTCGTGATCGACCAGAACGATCAGCACATCGCATGTTTCGAGCGCGGTATCGATGTCGATCAGGCTCGCGCCGGTATCGTTGAATTCGACCGGCAGCGCGGCGGCATAAGGCTCGACAATGTCCACCCGCGCGCCATAGCGGCGGGCGATCCGCGCCGCGACGAAGCGCGCCGGGCTTTCGCGGAAATCGTCGATATTGGCTTTGAACGCGAGGCCGAGGCAGGCGATTCGCGCCGCCGGATGCGCCTCGATCAGCGCCACCGAGCGTTCGATGACATGGTGCATCTTGGCATCGTTGACCTGTCGCGCGGTACGGATCAGCGCGGTATCCTCGGGCGCTCCATGGACGATGAACCACGGATCGACCGCGATGCAGTGCCCGCCAACGCCCGGCCCCGGCTGCAGGATGTTGACGCGCGGGTGGCGGTTGGCCAGCCGGATCACTTCCCACACGTCGAGCCCCATGCGATCGGCAACCATCGACAGTTCGTTGGCAAAGGCGATATTGACGTCGCGATAGGCGTTTTCAACCAGCTTGGTCATTTCAGCCGAGCGCGCGTCGGTGGTCACACAGGCGCCGCGCACGAACCGTTTGTAGAAGGCCAGGGCCTTGCGCGCGCAACGCGGCGTGATCCCGCCGATCGAGCGGTCGTTGTTGGCCAGTTCTTCGAGAATCCGGCCCGGCAGGACGCGTTCGGGGCAATAGGCGATCGCGACATCAGGCGTTTCGCGCGTCACACCGGGAAATTTCAGATCGGGGCGCAGGCCGGCCATCAGATCGCGCATCGCTTCGGTCGTGCCGACGGGCGAGGTCGATTCGAGAATGACCGTATCGCCCGACTTGAGCGCGGCGGCGACTTCGGTCGCGGCCGCCATGACATAGGACACGTCGGGCGTATGATGCCCGTCCTTGGCAAACGGCGTCGGCACGGCGATGACAAAGACATCGGCAGGCTCGATCACGGTCGATGCGCGCAGCAGGCCGCGCTGCACCACACCGCGGACCAGCCCGTCGAGATCGACTTCCTCGATATGGATCTCGCCCCGGTTGATCGTGTCGACCACGCTTTGCGTCACATCGAGCCCGAGCACCGGGCAACCGGCGCGGGCGACAATCGCGGCCGTGGGGAGGCCGATATAGCCCAGGCCCACGACACAGACCTGCGGCTTTGAATCACCCTGCATTGGCAAGTAGCTCCATGATGCGCGACGCGGACTTGCCGTCGCCAAACGGATTGTGTGCGCGCGCCATTGCGCCGTAGGCCTCTTTATCGTCCAGCAGCGTGAAAATTTCGGTAACGATGCGCGCCGGATCAGTGCCGACCAGCCGCGCGGTCCCGGCAGCGATGCCTTCGGGGCGCTCGGTCGTTTCGCGCATGACCAGCACCGGCTTGCCCAGCGCCGGCGCCTCTTCCTGCACCCCGCCGCTGTCGGTCAGCATGATCTCGCAAATCGCCAGCAGACGCGCAAAATGCGGATAATCAAGCGGTTCGATCAGCGCGACATTGTCGAGCCCCGCCAATTCCGCCTCCATCACCCGCCGCACGTTGGGATTGGGATGAACGGGAAAGATCAGCGCGACGTCGGGCCGCTGCGCAATCGTGCGGATGGCGCGCGCAATCGCTTCCAGCCCGCCGCCGAAATTTTCGCGCCGATGGCTGGTCACGCCGATGATCCGCCGCCCGGCAAAGCGCGCCTCGAGTTCGCCCAATCCCGCAGCCAGCGCCGGTTCGTCCGCGATCCGTCGCGTCACCCATTGCAGCGCGTCGATCACCGTGTTTCCGGTGACATGGATCGTTTCTGGCGCGACATTTTCTGCGCGCAAGGCCTCGGCGGCGGTCTCGGTCGGCGCGCAATGCAGCGCGGCGATCGTGCCGATGATCTTGCGGTTCACCTCTTCGGGCCAGGGGTGATAGATATTGTGGCTGCGCAGCCCCGCCTCGACATGCGCCACGCGAATCTTGCGGTAATAGGCGGCCAAGGCCCCCGCCATCGCGGTCGCGGTATCGCCCTGCACCACGACCCAGTCGGGCTTTTCCGCGTCCATCACCTGCCCCAGCCCGGTCAGGAGCGCGGCAGTCAGCGCATCGAGCGTCTGATCCGGGCGCATCAGGTCGAGATCATGGTCGGCGGTGATCCCGGCGATGGCCATGACCTGATCGAGCATCCCGCGATGTTGCGCCGAAATGCATACGCGGACGCGAAAGCGCGGATCGGCCCGCAAGGCATGAACCACCGGAAACATCTTGATCGCTTCCGGGCGCGTACCGAAAACGACAAGAACGGTCTGGCGAGCTGGGCTGTCAGTCATGCCGAACGCCCTAGCCCCCCAAGGTTAATACCCGGATAAATCCGGCGGAAATCACGCGCTCGGCAATTGCTGGCTGGAACAATGAAAGCCGCCCCCGCCTGCCAAAACCGCATCGGCCATGATCCCGACCGTCTCGCACCCCGGAAACAGCGCCGCAATCGCCGCAACCCCGTCGACATCATGGGGCGATCCGAAAATCGGCACGATCACCGCATGGGTCGTCACGACAAAGTTCATATAGCTTGCCGGCTGAATGTGCCCGTCCCATTCGATCCGCCCGGGCGAGGGCACTTCGACCACTTCGACGCCGAAAGCGCGCGCCCGCGCGGCGGCATCGGCATAGATCGCGGCGTTGGGATCGTCCGCCCCGGTCGCGCGCGGCAGCGCCAGCCGATTGGCCGCGACAAACCGGGCCAGATTGTCGACATGGCCATCGGTGTGATCGTTGATCAACCCCTCGCCCAGCCACAGCACCCGGTCAAAGCCGAGATCGCGCGCCAGCCGCATTTCGAGATCGGCGCGCGCCAGATGCGGATTGCGATTGGGATTGAGCAGGCACTGTTCGGTCGTCGCGACCAGCCCGGTGCCATCGCCATCGAGCGCCCCGCCTTCGAGCACCCAGTCGGCGCGCGTCGCCGCCAAACCGACACTCGCGGCAAGATCGGCGCCGATTGCCTGATCCCCCGGCATCAGGTATTTCCCGCCCCAGCCGTTGAAGCCGAACAGCCGCGCGGCCCGTGCGCCCGCGCCATCATGGACCACCAGCGGCCCGGTATCGCGCAGCCAGACATCGCCATAGACGCGGGTTTCCAGCACGACACTCGCAGCCACCAGACTGCGCGCGCGCGCCGCATTGGCCGCATCGCGCACGATCAGCCGCACCTCTTGCCCGCTGTCGGCGACGGCATTGGCAAAGGCGGCGATCTGTTCCTGCGCGCGATCGATCACCCCGCCCCATTCGTCGGCAATATGCGGAAAACCGATCCACAGCAGATCCTGCGCGTGCCATTCGGGGGGCATGCGTCCTGCGCCCGGTATCGTCATCATGCGGCCTTTCGCGTGGCGGTTGAAACGTGCCCCGCCGGTAGTCGGTTTTTGCCCGATACGCCATGCCCGGCAATCATTGCACCACTTGAACACGCCGCCACCAGAGCGCAGTGAGAGGCGATGACCGACTGGACCGATGCCCTGCACCGCGCGCGTGCCCACGCCCCGTTTCTGGCGCGCGCGCTCGACCGGCGGGCGGATCTGGGCGAACTGCTCGGCGCGGGGCGGCTTGACGAAGCGCTCGCGCGAACGGCGGGCGATGGCAGCGACGATGTCGGCGTGGCGCTGCGCCGCGAACGGCTGGGCTTGAGCCTGGTCGTCGCGATTGCCGATCTGGCCGGGGTTTTCGATCTCGGTCAGGTGGTCGGCACGCTGTCCGATTTTGCCGATCGCGCGCTCTCTGCGGCGATCGCCGCCGCGATCCGCCGCCGTGTCCCCGATGCAGAATCGATCGGCTTTTCGGGGATCGCGCTGGGCAAGCATGGCGCGCAAGAGCTGAACTATTCGTCGGACATCGACCCGATCCTGCTGTTCGATCCCGAAGTTCTGCCCCGGAAAGAGCGCGACGATCCGGCCGAAGCGGCGCAGATGGTCGCGCGCCGGGTAGTCGAGCTGCTCTCGACGATGACTGCCGAGGGCTATGTCTTCCGCGTCGACCTGCGCCTGCGGCCGCAAGCCGAAGTGACCCCGCTGGCGCTGTCGTTTGCAGCGGCGATCACGCATTACGAATCGAGCGCGCTCGCCTGGGAACGCGCCGCCTTTATCCGTGCCCGCGCCGCTTCGGGCGACATCGCGCGGGGACAGGCGTTTCTCGACACGATCCGGCCCTTCGTATGGCGCCGCAGCCTCGATTTCGGGGCGATTGCCGAAATCGGCCGACTGACCACGCGCATCCGCGATCACTATGCCGGGGGCCAGGCGGTCGGCCCCGGCTATGACCTGAAACGCGGGCGCGGCGGCATTCGCGAAGTCGAATTCTTTGCCCAGACGCATCAGTTGATCCACGGCGGGCGTAACCCGGCGTTGCGCCTGCGCGGGACGCGCGCCTCGCTCGATGCGCTGGCCGACGCCGGGATCATCGCCGCGCACGATGCCCGCATACTGGGCGAATCCTACGACCGGCTGCGCACGCTCGAACACCGCCTGCAGATGGTCGGCGATCAGCAGACGCACAGCCTGCCTACCGACCCCCAGGCGCTCGACAATGTCGCCCGGCTCGACGGGCTGAGCGACGGCGCCGCGCTGGTGGCCGAGCTGGCGACGATTTCGGAACAGGTCGGCAGCCGGTTCGACGCGCTGATCGCCGCATGGGCGCCGCGCGGGGCCATCGCCGTGACCGACCAACCGCTGGCGCGCGACCTTGACGCGCTGGGCTTTGCCGAGCCCGAGGCGCTGGCCGGGCGCATCGAAAGCTGGGGCAACGGCAAATTTCGCGCGCTGCGCAGCGAAGCCGCGCGCGAGGCGTTTGCCCGCATCCGCGGCCCCTTGCTGCGCGCGCTGGCCGCCGCGCCCGATCAGACGCGCGCCTTGCTGCGCTGGGAACAGTTGATCGAGCGGCTGCCCTCGGCGATCAATGTGTTCCGCCTGCTCGAAGCGCGCCCGGCGCTGTTCGACGTGGTCATGCGCGTGCTCGCCCATGCGCCGACTTTGGCCGACCACCTGGCCCGGCGCGCCGACTTGCTCGACGCGCTGATCGACATGACCGCGTTTGATTTGCCGGGCGATGTCGCGACGATCGCCGCGCGGCTTGCCCGCTCTGAAAAGGGCGATGATTACCAGTGCCTGCTCGATGCGGTGCGTCGCCGGGTGGGCGAAATGCGTTTTGCGCTGGGCGTGCAACTGATCGAACAGGCGCATGACCCGCTCGCCATCGCCGCCGCGCTGTCGCGCGTGGCCGAGGCGACGATTGCCGTGCTCGCAGCGGCGACCGAGGCCGAATTTGCCCTGGTCCACGGGCGCGTGCCCGACAGCCGGCTGGTGATCCTCGGGCTCGGGCGGCTTGGCGGCGGGGCGCTGACCCATGCCTCGGACCTTGACCTCGTGTTCCTGTTCAGCGGCGATTTCGCGCAGGAATCGGACGGCGCCCGCCCGTTGGGGGGCACGCTCTATTATACCCGGCTGAGCCAGCGCGTGGTGGTCGCGCTGTCCGCCCCGACTGCCGCCGGCGCGCTCTATGAAGTCGATACGCGGCTGCGCCCGTCGGGCACGCAGGGGCCCATCGCAGTCAGCCTCGACAGCTTTGCCCGCTATCAACGCGAAGAGGCGTGGACCTGGGAACACATGGCGCTGTGCCGCGCGCGCGCAATCCATGGCAGCGCGCAAGACCGCGCCGCGCTCGCGGCCATCATCGACGACGTGTTGACCATGCCGCGCGATGCACAAATCCTGCGCGCCGACGTGCTCAAGATGCGCGGCGACATGGCGCGGCACAAACCGCCCAAAGGACCGCTCGATGTAAAGCTGGCGCGCGGCGGACTGGTCGATGCCGAATTCATCGTCCATTATCTGCAATTGCGCGAACGGACCGCATTCGATCCCGATCTCGGCCTGGCGATTTCCGAGCTTGCCGAAGCGGGCTTCGTGCCCCATGCGATGCGCGACAGCCACGATCTGCTCACGCGGTTGCTGGTGGTGGTGCGGCTGGTTGCCCCCGATGGTGCATTCCCACCCGAGGCCAGCCGTGGCATTGTCGCGCAAGCGTGCGGCAAAGCGGATTGGGACAGCATGATCGCCGCCATTGCCGCCGCAAAGACCACGATTGCCGCCGCGTGGCAGACCACATTTGGCGAACCGCTGGAGACCTGACGCATGACGCTTGCCCTTGGCGAAAGCCTGCCCGACATCGCGCTGACCACCCCCGACGGCGAAAGCGTGCGCCCGTCCGATTTCGCGGGGAAAAAGTTCGTGCTGTTTTTCTACCCCAAAGACGACACGCCCGGCTGCACCACGGAAAACAAGGACTTTTCCAAGCTTTCCGCTCGCTTTGCCGCCGCCGGAACCGCGCTGTTGGGGATCAGCAAGGACACGCCGCAAAGACACCAGCGGTTCATCGACAAACATGGCCTGGCCGCGCCTTTGGCCAGCGATGCCGAAACGGACGGCCTGTCCGACGCGCTCGGCATCTGGACCGAAAAATCGATGTACGGGCGCAGCTATATGGGCATGGAGCGGACCACGCTGCTGATCGGTGCCGACGGGCGCATCGCACGCATCTGGCCCAAAGTTAAAGTCAAAGGACACGCCGAGGAAGTGCTCGCCGCCGCCGAGGCACTTTGATGGACGAGCCGCGCACGAGTGTTGCGCGCGCCGTTCGGGCCGCGATCCTGACAGCTGACCCGCGCGCAAAAGCGATGGCCGCGCGGCAGGTGGCGCGCGACTGGGCGGCGGGGCGGCTTGCTCCGGTGTTCGACATTGCCATGCCCGACATGCCGGCCCGCCCGGCGCTTCCCGAGCTGCTGCCGCCCAATGCCATGCCCAAGCGCGGGCGCGGCGGGTCGGAACGCGGGCGGATCGCGCTGATCCATGCGCTGTGTCACATCGAATTCGTGGCGATCGATCTTGCGCTCGATGCGGCGGGGCGGTTCGGCGGGGAACGGGGGCCACGCTTCGTCTCCGACTGGCTGGGCGTGGCCGCCGACGAAGCGATGCATTTCGCGCTGCTCGCGCGGCGGCTGGTCACGCTCGGCAGTCACTATGGCGCGATGCCCGCGCATGACGGGCTGTGGGATGCGGCGCGCGAAACCGCGCATGATGTCGCCGCGCGGCTGGCGGTCGTGCCGATGGTGCTCGAAGCGCGCGGGCTCGACGTGACGCCGGTCACCATCGAGCGGTTCGAAGCGGCGGGCGACACGCGTACCGCGCGCATCCTGCAACGAATCCTTGACGACGAAATTCGCCACGTCCGTTTCGGCACCAGCCATTTCAGCGCGATCTGCACCGAACGCGGGGATTCGCCGCCCGCTCAATGGAAATACCTGGTTACGCGTTACTTCAGAGGGGCCGTTAAGCCTCCGTTCAACGACTCGGCGCGTCGTTCAGCCGGTCTGTCGTATGAATTCATGGAAGGGGTTGCCTGACCGCGCCCCATACCCCTAGGCCTGCGACCACACCGGAGATGCCGGAGCGTGAGGCCAGCAAGGCCCGCCCGAAGCATCATCCGGACCGAGCGTAACGGGCCGCAAACGCGGTAACGGCGCGAAAAAAGGGTTCGCACGGGTCGCAATGCTGCTCAACAGATTTCTTCCCTTCGCGCTGGCCATCGCCGCCGGCATCATCGCCCAGCCGGCTCTTGCCAGCAGCGCCGCTTCTGCCGACATCACCGCGCCGCTGCGCGCCGCTGAAGCGAGCCGCACCGGCACGACGGCCGCCCCGGGCGATACCGAATTCCGTCAGCTTTTCGCCAACTGGCGCGCGCTCGACACCGGTCGTCCGAATGCCGGCATGGGCACCTCGATGGCCGACACGGGTTCGGCGTCGATCCCGATGCTCGTCCCCGTGACCAGCAGCCGCTCGATGAGCAGCAATTTCGGCATGCGCGTTCACCCGGTTCTGGGTGGTTTCCGCATGCACAAGGGCGTCGATCTGCCCGCCACGACCGGCACCCCGATCCATGCCACGGCAGACGGCGTGATCGGACGCGCCGACTGGTTTGGCGGCTATGGCCTGTGCGTCGAAATCGAACACGGCGCCAATCTTGAAACGCGCTATGGCCACATGTCGCGCATTGCCGTTGCTGAAGGGCAGCATGTGCATCGCGGCGACGTGATCGGCTATGTCGGCTCGACCGGCCGTTCGACCGGCGCACACCTGCATTACGAAGTGCGCATCGGCGGCGAAGCGGTCAACCCGGTGCCTTACCTGCAAGTCGCCGAAGCCAATTCGAACATCGTGCTGGCCAGCAACGCCGTCACCGCGGCACCGCAGAGCCCCGAGGAATAACCCCAAGTTTCCATCCAGGCCGAAAATCGGCCGGGTCGCATTTGGGAGAGGATGCGACAAAACGAAAAGGGCGCCGGCAACGGCGCCCTTTTTTTGGTGATTGCACCGCGCGCGAGTGGACGATCCGAATGGCCGAAAGTGGTGGGGAGCGGACTTTCAAAGAGTGGTCAACTCATCGGTCCCGTTACGCAAGCGCGCACAACCCAGTTGACTTTTCGCTTCTCAAGTGTGCATTGTTCAGAATTCATACCCCAACCTTGCCCCCACGGAATGGCAGTGATTATCCAGACCGTTGCCAAGTTTCCGTTAAAAGTTGGACGCGAAAATCCCGTAGATGGACCACGTTCTTCGTACGATGAAATAGGAGGTGGTTTTATTGAGTAAGAAGCCCAAGGGCATTGATTAACATAACCGCCCTTCGATGAAGTTTTGTAAAATATCTTAAATTGCTCCTTGTTGGGGGCAACTTGATCCCAATGATAACTATGACGCCCCAGAGCTACCCATACATCACATTCTTCCCGTGTCGCCGCACTGTCCGGTGCATCGCGACCGACGTCGCTATCTTGAACAGTGAGGGTGCTGGCACCGAGCGCAACGGTGGCGAGCAAAAAAATTAATCCGTTCAGCATTGCGTCCCTTATCTCTCGCGTTGCCAGCCACATCCGGATGCCGTAATTTACCGGCATTAGGAATGACCGCAACTGGGCGCAACCCGTCATCCGCTTCGCCATGCGCTTGCCGGCGCCCTCCATTCGCCGAGCGCTGACCAGCCCCCAATTCAGACCGAGAGTTCGTATTCTCCGACAAGCCGGTCGGTCGGAATGTGCCATGAGCGGTGCAGCTTGCGAATCATCGCGAGTGTCAGCGGTCGCTGCCGCTTGAGGATTCGGTTGCGCGACTTTTGCCGACAATGCGCGTCAGGTCGGTCAGTGTGCGACCGTTCAATTCCATGTCGGCCTTGATGGTGTCGACCGGGTCAAGATCGGCGATCGGCCAGCGTTTCGCCTCATAGGCATCGACGAGCGTACTGAGCACTTCGAGACGATTGAAATCGTCAGTCCCTTCCCTGGCATCCCACAGGCGCTCGATCTCATGAAGGGCAGCCCGGTGATCCGCATCGGTGCGAACGGGGGTGATGTCCATTGGCGGTTCCTCTGGAATGCGCTGACCGTCAGCGCATCAATGGCATCGACATGCTGCATCTTTACAGAGTCATGCCCGCCTCGCCAATTCCCGTTGCATTCCTTAATCGGTCAGTTAAACTACTCGGAACAACCCTGCCGCAAACGGCAGAACCACCGGCCGCCGGCGCCGGGGTGAACCCGAGAGGACCGCCATGCACTATCATCCCAGCGTTCATGCCCGGACGAAACCGGAAAAGCCCGCGGTGATCATGGGATCGAGCGGAGAGGTCATCACTTATGGCGAGCTCGATGCGGCCAGCAACCGCTTTGCCCAGTTGCTGCGCGCGCGCGGGTTGCGGATCGGCGACACCATTGCGCTGTGCTTTGACAACAATCCGGTGTTCTTTGCCTTGTGCTGGGGCGCGCAACGCGCCGGGCTGATCTATGTCGCGGTCTCGTGCCGGCTGACTGCGCCCGAAATCGCCTATATCGCCAAAGACAGCGGCGCGCGCCTGCTGGTCGGCAACGGCGCTTTTGGCGATGTGTTCGATGCAGTCGCGCAGATCGAGCCCGAGCTTGCCCAATTGCGCCTCGGCGGCACGGGCGAACACGATCTGACCGCCGCGCTGGCCGCCATGCCTGCCGAACCGATCGCCGACGAACGCGCCGGGATCGACATGCTCTATTCCTCGGGCACCACCGGCAAGCCCAAGGGCGTGCGCGTGCCCCTGCCCGAAGATCCGGCGATCGGCAGCGGCAATGGCCTGCTCGATCTGGCGCGCGGCGCCTTCGGTCTGGACGAAGACACGATCTACCTGTCCCCTGCCCCGCTCTATCATGCTGCGCCGCTGCGCTGGTCGCTGACCGTGCAAAAGCTCGGCGGCACGGTGGTCTGCATGGAAAAATTCGACCCCGAACTCGCGCTGCAATTGATCGAGCGCCATCGCGTGACCGCCAGCCAGTGGGTGCCGACGCATTTCGTGCGCCTGTTGAAACTCGACGAGGCGGTACGACACCGCTACGACTTGTCGAGCCTGCGTTGCGCGATCCATGCGGCGGCGCCCTGCCCGGTGCCGGTCAAGCAGGCGATGATCGCATGGTGGGGGCCGATCCTGCGCGAATATTACGCCGGGACCGAAGGCAACGGCTTTACCTTCATTTCCAGCGAAGAATGGCTGCAACGCCCCGGCTCGGTCGGGCGGGCGCTGCTCGGCGTGATCCATATCTGCGACGAACACGGCGACGAAGTGCCGCGCGGGACCGAAGGCCAGGTGTTTTTCGAAGGCGGCAGCGCGTTCACCTATCACAACGATCCCGACAAGACTCGCGATGCCACCAACAAGCACGGCTGGACCAGCCTCGGCGATGTCGGGCGGCAGGATGACGAAGGCTATCTGTACCTTACCGACCGCAAGAGCTTCATGATCATTTCAGGCGGGGTCAACATCTATCCGCAGGAAATCGAAAATCTGCTCGTGACACATCCCAAGGTCGCCGATGTCGCGGTGATCGGCGCGCCCGATCCGGACATGGGCGAACGTGTCGTCGCCATCGTCCAGCCGGTCAATTTCGGCACAGCGGGCCCCGCGCTTGCCGAAGAGCTCAAAGAATGGCTCGCCCCGCAATTGAGCCGGGTAAAAATGCCGCGCCAGATCGATTTTCGCCCCGACCTGCCGCGCGAACCGACCGGCAAGCTGTTCAAGCGGCTGCTGCGCGACGAATACAAGGCAATCGCCGCGGCAAGCGCATAAAACCTCGCTTCAGTCGATCTCGGCTGCCAGTCGCCTGATCAGCACGCGCACGTCGTCGGCCATGTCCGGACGCGCCAGCGCGAGTTCGAGCGTGGCTTCGACAAAGCCGGCCTTGCTGCCGCAGTCATAGCGCCGACCGGCAAATGTCACCGCATGAAACGGCTGGGTGCCGATCATGCGCGCCATGGCATCGGTCAGCTGGATTTCGCCCCCCGCGCCCTTGCCCTGGTCTTCCAGCGTGCGCATGACTTCGGGTTGCAGGATATAGCGGCCCGAAATGATCAGGTTTGACGGCGCATCCTCGCGGCGAGGCTTTTCCACCAGCCCGATCACTTCGGTCAGAGACGGCGAAATCTTCGCGCCGGGCTTGATCACGCCATAGCTCGACACTTCGTCCTCGGGCACTTCGAGCACCGAAATGAGATTGCCGCCGACTTCGTTATAGGCCTCGACCATCTGCTTCATGCAACCGGGCGTGCCGATCATCAGTTCGTCGGGCAGGAAGATCGCAAAAGGTTCATCACCGACGATCGCGCGCGCGCACCAGATCGCATGGCCCAGCCCCAGCGGCACCTGCTGGCGCACGGTGACCAGATTGCCCGGCTGGATTCGCGTCGCATCGAGCACGTCGAGCGACTTGCCGCGCCCGGCCATCGTCGCTTCGAGTTCGAACGCGGTGTCGAAATGCTCGACAATCGACGTTTTCCCGCGCCCGGTTACGAAAATAAGCTGCTCGATTCCCGCCTCGCGCGCCTCGTCGACGGCATACTGGATCAATGGCCGGTCGATAATCGGCAGCATTTCCTTGGGGATCGCCTTGGTCGCCGGAAGGAAGCGCGTACCCAGCCCAGCGACAGGAAAAACGGCCTTGCGGATAGGCTTGCGGATCATCGCGTTGGTCATGTCCGTTCCAATACCCCGGCAATTGTTGCAGGGCTGTTATGCGTTACGAAGAATCGTAAGCAACCATCTTTTGCAACCGATATTGCGCCGCCGCAGATTCTCGGTAAATCGCGGCGATGGACAAGATCATCATTCGTGGCGGGCGCAAGCTTTCCGGTACCGTTCCCGTCTCCGGGGCCAAGAACGCGGCGCTCACCCTGCTGCCTTGCGCGTTGCTCACCGAAGAGCCGCTGACGCTGCGCAATCTGCCGCGCCTTGCAGACATCGACAGTTTTCAGCACCTCTTGAATCAGTTTGGCATTTCGACTTCGATCGCCGGGGCGCGGCCAGAGGATTTCGGGCGGGTCATGACGCTGCAGGCGACGCGGCTGACGTCAACCGTCGCGCCCTATGATCTGGTCCGCAAGATGCGCGCGTCGATTCTCGTCCTCGGGCCGATGCTGGCGCGCGCGGGCGAAGCGACGGTTTCGCTCCCCGGTGGCTGCGCCATCGGCAACCGCCCAATCGACCTTCACCTGAAAGCGCTCGAAGCTTTTGGCGCGCGGATCGAACTCGCCGCCGGCTACGTCCGCGCCCATGCCCCCGACGGCGGACTGCCGGGCGGGCATTACACGTTTCCGGTGGTCTCGGTCGGCGCGACCGAAAACGCAGTCATGGCCGCCGTGCTCGCCAACGGCACATCCACGCTGCACAATGCCGCACGCGAGCCGGAAATCGTCGACTTGTGCAACCTCCTGGTGGCAATGGGCGCGGAAATCGAGGGCATCGGCAGCTCTCACCTGACCATCCACGGCGTGTCGCGGCTCCACGGCGCGACATACATGGTCATGCCCGACCGTATCGAGGCCGGCTCTTACGCTTGTGCCGCGGCGATCACCGGCGGCGATGTCCTGCTGGCCGGTGCACGAATCGAGGATATGACGGCGACCGTCCAGGCGCTGACCGATGCGGGCATTCATGTCGAACAGACACGCGGCGGGCTGCACGTCGCGGCCAATGGCGCGATCCGCCCGGTGACACTGTCGACCGCCCCCTATCCCGGCTTTGCCACCGACATGCAGGCGCAGTTGATGGCGATGCTGTGCATGGCCAAGGGGTCGTCGGTGCTGACCGAAACGATCTTCGAAAACCGTTATATGCACGTGCCCGAACTGAACCGCATGGGCGCGCGCATCGAAACCAAGGGACGCACCGCCATCGTGCACGGCGTCGATCACTTGGTCGGCGCCGATGTCATGGCGACCGACTTGCGCGCCTCGATGAGCCTGATCATCGCGGGCCTCGCCGCCGAGGGCGAAACCAGCGTCCACCGCGTCTATCACCTCGATCGCGGTTATGAACGGCTCGAAGAAAAGCTGGCGCTCATCGGTGCCGATGTCGAACGCGTCGGCAACGATTGATCATTCGGGGACTGATCATTCAGGGATTGATCCTTCAGACTGTAGGCCGGGCGGCTGCGCCAGGAGCCGTCCCGCCAGCCACAGACGGATCGCACCGGCAAGACCGGGCGGAGTGGCAGCGGCGATGCGTTCTGCGTCGATTCGCGCGACCAGCGCATTAACCGGCACGCCATCTGCGGCCGCAACGCGCCGCAGCCAGTCCCAGAACAAAGGTTCGAGGCTGATCGACGTCTTGTGCCCGGCAATTTCAACCGAGCGCTTGACCGGGGGGTGATAGATGTCTGCCATCGGCCACCAAGGGCGGGCGACAGGAAAACCCCTGCCGCCCGGTCCTGTCAGTACATGTGCTGCCCGCCATTGATCGACATCGTCGACCCGGTGACAAAACCGCCGTCTTCAGAGGTGAGGAAGGCAACGCCGCGCGCGATTTCGTCGGCTTGCCCCAGCCGGCCGACCGGGATCTTGGCAACGATCTTTTCCAGCACCGCCGCCGGGACTGCGGCCACCATGTCGGTATCGATATAGCCCGGCGCGATGGCGTTGACGGTCACCCCATATTTGGCGCCTTCCTGCGCCAAGGCCTTGGTAAAGCCATGAATGCCCGACTTTGCAGCAGCGTAGTTGACCTGACCATATTGTCCGGCCTGCCCATTGATCGAGCCGATATTGACGATCCGGCCCCAACCACGCTCGCGCATGCCGGGAAAAGTTGCCTTCGCCAGATTGAAGCAGCCGCCCAAATTGATGCGCATGACTTCATTCCAGTCCTCGTAGCTCATCCTGTGCAGCACCGCGTCGCGGGTAATCCCTGCATTGTTGACCACGATATCGACCGGCCCATAGTGCTCGGTAATCTTCGCCACGGCAGCGAGCGTCGCTTCATGATCGCCGACGTCCCAGCGCACCGCGGGGATACCCGTGACTTCGGAAAAAGCCCGGGCCTTTTCTTCGTTGCCGGCATAATTGGCGATCACCCGGCGTCCTTGCGCCTGCAGCGCGATGCTGATCGCTTCACCGATACCCCGCGTCCCACCCGTCACAATTGCAACACGCGTCATGTCAGATCCTCTCCGGCAAAAATCCCCATCCCATCGGGACGCCATTGGTACGATCATGGCATCCGTGCGGCAAGGCTTCTCCGAACCGTAGAGGTCATTTGTCGACGGTGGCAGCTGGACCTTTGGCCAAGGTCAAACGCGCAGAAAACTGCGGCATAAACCGATTGGAACAAGTTTCAGACAGACAGGGAGCGCGGCAACGAGGCCCGCGCAGATCAGAAGCGGAACTGCGTCCCGACATAGAGCGCCTGACTGTCCTGACGATGGTCCGTCAGCGCACGCAAACGTTCGCGATCCGACGAGTAGCGCAAGCCCGCCGTGACATCGAGATTGCCGATCAGGCGATAGCTGCCGCCCATATTGACCTGGTAATCGCTCTGCGTACCCAAAGTGCGCGGCGCACGCCCGACGGATGCACGTTCGTCAAATGCGACGCTGGGCTCAAGCCGGGGCGAATGGCTCGTCGATTCGCTGGGCTGCGGCGCCAGCGAATAGGTGCGCACTTCGGCATTATCGTGCCCGAGGTCATGAACCGCGCTCGACGCGGGCAACGCAAAGCTCTGATACCCGCGCGCCAAACCGAGGTTATAGGCCACCGGCGTAATCCGCATGGCAGCAAAGCTCGCGCCGGTTTCGACCTGAGCCGCATGCGTGCCGATCAGGTGCCCTCGCGCATCGGGCAGGCGCACCGCCACAGTCACCGCGTGATCGGGGCGGTTATCCATCCCGGCCGGGGTAAAGCGAAACAGCTTGCCATGGGAAAGCGCACGAATCGACACTTGCGCCACCAGACGCGAATCGACCGACGCCGGCGTAAAGGAACCGAGCGCGCCGCGCGCGGACAAACGCACCGGCAGCGATTCGGTGCCGCTGGAAAAAGCATTGACGACCGTCGGCGCAACCAGCGCCGAGACAAGGATGCACACGCCGCTGATCACCGGCGCACGCAGAAACCGGCGCAGACCGCCGCTTTTCGCGCTTTTGCCCCTGATCGCACGCATGATTTTCAATCCATCCCTTGGTCTAGGCACAAGCGCCAACTCGCCAACCTGCATCAGCCTTTCGGCCAACGGTCACCTTCTATGACGCCGACGCTCCGTTCGCGCCACACCTTATTGCTGGTCTATATAGCGATGGCCCGCCGGTTTCCAGTGATCAAAGCCCTCCCCTTCCGTCGCGGCAACGGTTCCTGGGCGACTGTTGCAACCAATCCACATACGCACGCGCCGGACTCGTCGATTGAATCGACCGCAATGCGCTTGCCGCCGGTAGCGACAGGGTGTTAGAGGCCTTGCCTGGAACAGTGCAGGCCGAAACCTGCCCCGTCATCGCGTGCATCGCGCTCGCAAGATGGCAAAGGGCAGGCAGCCGGTCGACCGTTTCGGTTTGTGGCCGGCCCTGCGTTACCCTCGCATGGCTCGCACCAGCAAGGACAGGATTGACAGTGACGTTGAGCGCCAGCCCCAAGACGACCAATTTCCCGAAGACACCGGGCTCCCTTGCTGCAACCGCTGCTCGCGGGTTGGTCATCGGCGCGCTTGTCGTCTCGCTTGGCGCCTGCACGCATCACGTTGCCAAGTCCAAGAAAAAGCTGCGCGAAGCCGCCGCGCTTGCCCCGAGCAAAGTCACGCAGATCGGTGTCAACGCCTATCTGTGGCGCGCCACGCTCGATACGCTGTCGTTCATGCCGTTGCTTCAGACCGACAGCAACGGCGGCGTCATCGTCACCGACTGGTATGCCAATCCGAAGAATCCCGGCGAACGCGTCAAAGTGACCGTGTCGATCCTCGATCAGGATCTGCGTGCCGATGCCGTACGCGTTGCCGCCAGCCGCCAGGTCTTGCAGCAGGGCGGCGCGTGGATCGACGCGCCCGTCGAAGCGGCCACCGTGCAGAAGCTCGAAGACGTCATCCTGACCCGCGCCCGCGACCTGCGCCGCCGCACCATTCGCGGGTAAGCGCTCCCGGTTCCGCCGGGGCGCGCGGCGTTTTGGCGCGACCCGGCTTTTTATCAAGCGTAACGCCCCCGCTCGCACGCCTGCACTACGGTTGCGCGATGGGTCGCGTCTCGCGTAGAGGGCTGTCATGACTGCAGACCGTTACGATCCGGCCACGTCCGACATCCGCTGGCAAAAGGCGTGGGACCAGGCCCAGACTTTCCGCGCCGACGACGCTTCGCCCAAACCGCGCAGCTACGTGCTGGAGATGTTCCCCTACCCTTCGGGGCGCATCCACATCGGCCATGTGCGCAACTATACGATGGGCGACGTGCTCGCGCGGTTCAAGCGGATGAAGGGATTCGAAGTCCTGCATCCGATGGGCTGGGACGCCTTTGGCATGCCGGCGGAAAACGCCGCGATGGAAAAGGGCGTGCACCCCGGCGGCTGGACCCGCGACAATATCGCCAACATGAAGGCGCAATTGAAGCGGCTTGGCTTCGCACTCGACTGGAGCCGAGAACTCGCCACGTGCGAGCCCGAATATTACGGTCAGGAACAGGCACTGTTCCTCGATCTCTATGCCGCCGGCCTTGTCTATCGCAAGGAATCGGCCGTCAACTGGGATCCGATCGACCAGACCGTGCTGGCCAACGAGCAAGTGATCGACGGGCGCGGCTGGCGCTCGGGCGCGCTGGTCGAAAAGCGCAAGCTCAGCCAGTGGTTTCTCAAGATCACCGCATTTGCCGACGATCTGCTCAATGGATTGGGCGCGCTCGACAAATGGCCCGAAAAAGTCCGCGTGATGCAGGAAAACTGGATCGGCAAGAGCCAGGGGCTGCAATTCCGCTTCGACTTGTCGAACGGCGAAGCGCTTGAAGTCTATACCACCCGCCCCGACACGATTTTCGGCGCGAGCTTCGTCGCCGTTGCCGCCGATCATCCCGTGGCGCAAGGCGTCGCCGCAACGCAACCGGCAGCGCAGAATTTCATCGCGCTCTGCCGCAAGGGCGGGACCACGGCAGCCGAACTTGAAACCGCTGAAAAGCTCGGTTTCGCCACCGGCCTGACCGCGCGCCATCCGTTCACCGGCGAAGATCTGCCGGTCTATATCGCCAATTTCGTGTTGATGGATTACGGCACCGGCGCGATCATGGCCGTGCCGGGCCACGACCAGCGCGACTTTGACTTTGCCCGCAAGTACGGCCTGCCGATCCTGCGGGTGGTCGCCGCCTCTGCCGATATGGCGGGCACACCATTTGGCGACGAAGCCGAGGCCGGCGACGGGATTCTGGTCAATTCGGGCTTCCTCGACGGCATGGCTGTGGCCGAAGCAAAGGCCGCCGTCATTGCCCGCTCGGAATCGGAAGGCTGGGGCCAGGGCAAGACGGTGTGGCGCCTGCGCGACTGGGGCGTTTCGCGCCAACGCTATTGGGGCACGCCGATCCCGTTTGTGCATTGCGAAATCTGCGGCGTGGTCCCGGTGCCGAAAAAGCAGTTGCCGGTGACGCTGCCCGACGATGTGGACTTTTCGGTGCCGGGCAACCCGCTCGACCGCCATCCGACGTGGAAGCATGTCGCGTGCCCGCAATGCGGCCATCCCGCCCGGCGAGAAACCGACACGCTCGACACCTTCGTCGATTCCTCCTGGTATTTCCTGCGTTTTGCCAGCCAGCCGGCAGACCGTCCGTTCGATCCCGCGGTGATCGCGCAATGGCTTCCGGTCGAACAGTATATCGGCGGCATCGAACATGCGATCCTGCACTTGCTCTATGCCCGGTTCTGGACGCGCGCGCTCGCTCATATCGGGCTGATCCAGATCACCGAGCCCTTCGCCAGCCTGTTTACCCAAGGCATGGTGACGCACGAGACCTACGAACGGCGCAATCCCGACAACGGCCAGCCGATCTTTTTCAGCCCCGCCGAAGTCGATCGCAGCGGCGATGGCGCGACTTTGCGTGCCGATGGTGCCCCGGTCGAGGTCGGCCGCGTCATCAAGATGTCGAAGTCCAAGAAGAACGTGGTCGATCCCGACGAGATTGTCGCTCGTTTCGGCGCGGACGCGATCCGCTGGTTCATGCTGTCGGACAGCCCGCCCGAACGCGACCTGCCCTGGTCAGAGGCGGGCATCGAAGGTTGCGCGCGCTTTGTGCAGCGGCTGTGGCGCCTGTTTGCGCACTATGACCCCGCCGCGACCGGCGAAGACATGACCATCGCACGCAAGGCGCACCAGACCGTCGATGCCGTTGCCTCGGACATCGGGGCGCTGGGCTTCAACAAGGCCGTCGCGCGAATCTATGAACTGACCGGCGCCATCGAAAAGGCAGCGCCTTCGACCGATCGCAGCGCTGCGATCCGCTCGCTGCTGCTGCTGGTCGCCCCGATGATGCCGCATCTGGCAGAGGAAGCCTGGACTCGGGTCGGAGGGGGGCTGATTTCCGACGCCGCCTGGCCGGACGTCGATCCGGCGCTTTTGATCGACGATGAAGTCACCGTCGCAGTGCAGGTCAAAGGCAAGCTGCGCGACACGCTGATCGTCGCCAAGGGCACCCCGCGCGATGTTCTCGAGCGTCTGGCGCTTGCTTCGGACAAAGTGCAGCGCGCGCTCGATGGGGCGGAAGTGAAAAAGGTGATCGTCGTGCCTGACCGTCTGGTGAACCTTGTCGCCTGAGGCGCGCCCGTGGCGGCTCGCCGCATTGGCGCTCGCCGCGTCCCCGCTCGCTGCGTGCGGGCTGCAGCCCATGTATGCCGATGGCGCATCGGGCGCCGTCGTGCACAACATCGGCGCGGTGACGATTTCGCCGATCGAGGGCAAGGCGGGCTATCTCGTGCGCAACGCGCTCGCCGACCGGCTCGACGCCGCCGGGACAAGCACGCCGCGCTATCGCCTCGACGTCCGGCTCGATGAAAAGCTCACCGGAATGATCGTCCAGTCCGATGATTCGGTCAGCCGCGAGCGCAGAGTGATGCGCGCGCGGTATCAGTTGGTCGACCTGTCGACGGGCGCCATCATGCTCGACAGCACAGCCGATGCCGACGCCGGGATCGATATCGTGTCCAGCGAATATGCGGTCATCGCCGCAGAGCAGACCGCGCAGGAAAATCTCGGCCAGGACATCGCCAACCAGATCGTCACCCGCGTCGCCACGCGCCTTCGTCAAGAAAATCGCGGCAAAAGGGAAGCCGGAAAGCCACGATGAAGGCGACCCAAAAGACCTTTGCCGGCATGGTCGACCGGGCCCTGCACAAGGTCCGGATATTCTATTTCTGCGGCGCCGACGAAGCCGGCGCGGGCGATGCCGCCGCGCTCGTGACGAACCGGTTGGGCAAGGCCGAAGTCGTTGAAATAACCGGATCAGAACTGAAGCGCGATCCACCGCGCCTGGCTGACGAAGCCAGATCGACATCGCTGTTCGGCGACAAACGGATCATCCGCGTAACCATGTCGGGCGATGAGGCGCATGACGCCATTGCCGCGCTGGCTGCCGATCCGGTGTCCGGCTGGCCGGTGCTGATCGTGGCCGGTGGCGCGACCGACAAATCCCGCGTGGCCAAGCTGCTGACGGATCGCGACGACGCGCTGGTCACCATATTTTACCCCCCTGACACGCGAACGGTTGCCGAAGCCGTGCGAAACGGCGGCGATGCTGCGGGGCTGCGACTGAACAGCCAATTGGCCGAACGGATCGCGCTGGCCGCAGGGCTCGACACGCGCATTGCACGGTCCGAAGTCGAGAAATTGGCGCTCTATCTCGACGCCAGCCCGGAATCGCCCAAGACGGCCTCTGCCAAGGATCTTGCAGCGATCGGCACCGAGGCCGGAGACGACAGCATGGCGCCGATCGTCAACGCGACGCTGGGCGGTTTGACCGACCGGCTCAGACACGAACTGCCCCGGCTTGCCTCTGGAGACATCAATCCGGTGGGGTTGTTGCTGGCCTTCGAACGCCGCGCAGTCCAGTTGGCGCAACTGGCCGCCAGGCTCGGCCCCGGCGGCAACGTGAACGCCTTGATTGAACAGGAAGCGCAGGCAAGACGCATCTTTTTCAAGGACAAAGCCGATCTTATGCTGCAACTGCACAAATGGCGAGGCGCTCGTCTCGAGCGCTTGCTGAACCGCCTTACCCTGTTGCACCGCGCGATGCTGACCGACAGTGCGGGCGCACAGCTGCGGTTGCGACAAGGGCTGGCCGAGATTGCGCGCGCTGCTGCGCGCTGATCCGCCACGCCTTGCCGACCCATGGCGCAGCCCTCATCAGCCACTATGCGCGCACCATCACGCGCACTTTATGCAGCGATGGGTCTGGAAATAAAAAATGACTCCATACGACTTTAAATAAAGCGCCGGTTCAGCGGAAAAAATTAATTTTCTAAAAATGCGCACAGCTACAGGAAATACGTTATAAAATTCCACGGATAATTTTTATTTAATTCACTTATCCGCACCGTCCGCGCTTGCTATGTTTTGAATCAACGCGATTTCTTGATTCGAGCGCAGATGGACGGCGCCCGAATTTTCCCGCGTCGACAAATGGCACGACGGCGAAACGATTAATGTCTACTTTTTCACTTAGCTAATATAGGTCAAAGGTCAGCTTCGCCGGAAATGATGAGTTGAGCACAGTGCACGACGAAGCGACATTTCACCAAGAAACTAGCGGTTGCACCGAATCGGATTTTTCCGTAATTGATGCAACGCAAAATCTCTTGGCGCCAACATTTCAACACGACTTGAGGCTTTGGACAGCAGATGCACGGGGGGCGGGGTGACATGACCATGACCACCAATCATGCCTTTGTGCTGCCGAGCAAAGATGGTGCCGGCACGGGCGACAGGCGCCGCTTCACGTTGCCGCTGGGCCCTTCGCTTGAACGTCGGCGGTTGCAAATTTACCTTGCACTGATGGCGTTCGATGCGGTCGGCATCGCGGTGGCGTTCCTGTCGGTTGGCCGGACTCTCGCCACAAACAATGATCGCAGCATTCTGGCCGATCTGGTACTGCTGTTCATCCCGGTCTATTGGGCCGTCGCCCTCAGCCTGCGACTTTATTCGGTCAGAGCGCTGACAGCGCTCCGCTTTGCGCAATTGCGGGTGGTCTATGCGCTATTCGGAACGGTCACCACGCTGATCTTCATGGCTTATCTGGCACACAGCCCACTCACGGTGGGTCGGCTGCCGATGGGTGTCAACGTGCTGGCAGCGGCCATCGTCTTGGTCAGCATCCGCAGCGTGATGCGCCGATTTGTGCTGCTTCGTTGCGGCCCAACGGCTGAAAACGTTCTCATTATCGACGATGGCGGCGTACCGGTGCGGCTACCTGGCGCTTGGACCATCAAGACGCGTGAACACAATCTCAAACCCGACTTTTGCGACCCCCACATGCTCGATCGGCTGGGCCTGTTCATGACAAACATGGACCGCGTGCTCGTGTCTTGCGAACCCGAACGCCGCGCGGCTTGGGCCATGATTTTCAAAGGTTCGAATGTCTCCGGTGAAATCGTCGATCCCGATGTCCATAGCCTGGGCGTGGTCGGCGCGCGCCGCTGCTATTCCTTTGGCACTCTGGTCGTCTCGGTCGGCCCGCTCAGCGCGCTCGACCGAGCCATCAAGCGCGCGATGGACATCGCGACTGCCGGCTCAGCACTGCTCTTCATGCTGCCGTTGCTGATCTGCGTCGCCATCCTGATCCGCGTCGAGGATGGCGGTCCGGTATTCTTTCTCCAACAGCGTCAGGGGCGAAACAACCGGCTGTTCTGGATCTACAAATTCCGTTCGATGCGCGTCCAGCAACTCGACCTTACCGGAACCCGTTCTGCCAGCCGCGATGACGAGCGCGTCACGCGCATTGGCCGGATCATCCGCCGCACCAGCATTGATGAATTGCCACAATTGATCAATGTGTTGCGCGGAAATATGAGCGTCGTGGGACCGCGCCCGCATGCTATCGGCTCGCTCGCCGGCAACAAGCCGTTCTGGGAAGTCGATCCGCGGTACCTGTTGCGCCATTCACTGAAGCCGGGCTTGACCGGGCTCGCTCAGGTGCGCGGGCTGCGCGGGGCGACGGACACCGAGATCGACCTCACCCATCGGCTTCAGGCCGACCTTGAATATCTCGACGGCTGGACTGTCCTGCGTGATGTGAAGATAATCCTCGGGACAATCAAAGTCCTGTTTCATGACAAGGCGTTTTAGCGCCTGATGCAGCTTTATTGCCGCACACTCTAAACCATCGGTCAACCAACGGCTGACATAACCGATCCGGCGACGAGGGCACGACCGGATGCAATCGCGCACGCTTGCGATAGAAAGTGGAATCATTGGTAAAAGTTCTTGTAACCGGATCGGCGGGATTCATCGGCTTTCACCTTTGCCGTCGCCTGCTTGAAGAAGGCTTTGACGTCGTCGGCTACGATGCGATGACCGACTATTATGATGTCAGCCTGAAACGCCGACGCCATGCGATGCTTCTTCAGTCCGCCCGATTCAAGGCGACCGAGGCGCGACTTGAAGACATGGCGGCTTTGACCAGGGTATTCATCGACGAACGGCCCGATGTCGTGGTGCACCTCGCTGCACAAGCGGGGGTGCGCTACAGTATCGAAAATCCGCGCTCGTACCTCGAAAGCAATCTTGTCGGCACATTCAACGTGCTGGAATGCGCGCGTGAATTTACCATCGGACATCTGCTTATGGCATCGACGTCGTCGGTCTATGGCGCCAGCACAACGATGCCCTACAGCGAAAAGCATCAGACCGATCATCCGCTCACATTTTATGCTGCAACAAAAAAATCAACCGAAATCATGGCCCACAGCTATTCGCACCTGTGGAACCTGCCCACGACCATGTTCCGCTTTTTTACGGTCTACGGGCCGTGGGGGCGCCCCGACATGGCGCTGTACAAGTTTGTCAGAGGCATTTTCGAAGGAACGGCGATTGACATTTACAACCACGGCGAAATGTATCGTGATTTCACCTATGTCGCCGACCTGGTTCACGCCATTCGCCTGTTGATCGATGCCGTACCCGCGCGGACCGATGACCCGACGAATGTTCCCGAATGGGATACGCTAAGCCCATCCGCCCCGTTCCGCGTGGTCAATATCGGCAATTCCGACACAGTGAAACTGACCGATTTTATCGACGCCATCGAGGACGAATGCGGCCGCAAGGCGATTCGCAACTACCTCGAGATGCAAAAAGGCGATGTTCCAGCGACTTGGGCAGACGCAACCCAGTTACGCGAATTGACGGGCTATGCCCCCTCGACTCCGGTTCGGGAAGGTGTTCGCGCATTCGTCAATTGGTATCGCGACTATTTCGGAACATAAAACAAAGCCCCAACCCAGCAATGCGTTGCGGAAATTTCGATTTTGGTGACATAAATATTTGCGTTTTCAACACGATGCATGCCTTATTACGCGCATGAGCTAATCGCCCGATTTTTAATCCGTTTCGGCGTTCCTTTATCGTTTCGCTGTTGCAACATACCCGCAGATGGTGATAAAGAAAGGCTCGACCGGAAATCTGGAGGTTCTCGATGAAAGCCACGCATATCGCTCTCGTTGCATTGGCCGGATTGGGCCTGGCAAACGCTCAACTCGCTCATGCCGATACCATGCCGGGCGCTGCCCTGCCGTCCGTCGTTCGCGCTCACCCTGCGAAAGTAAGCCGCTTGGTCAACAAGCACGAGCAGGCCGGGGTTGCCAGTGATGGTGGCATTTCGGCTGTTGGGTTCGTCCTCGGCGCAGCCGTTTTGGGCGGGCTGATTGTCGGCATCGTCGAAGCCACCAAGAGCAGCAACCCGGTATCGACCGGAGCCTGATTGTCAAATGTAACGATTGAGTTGCTTTAGGCATACTGATTTTTTTAAGAGCTCGCCTGAACGAACATCAGGCGGGCTCTTATTTTGCCCGTCGATCACGCGAATCGGCATGCGGTAGGTTGGCGAGCGCTGCACGAATTTTGAATTCCGCAAGACACTTCAACACCGAGGTTCACTGACACGAACACAAACTGCCCTTCCCCGCTTATCTACCAAAAATTCCCTCAAGTTATGGTGAAGCGCAGGATGCAATGCTCCGAAATTTGGCTACCGCCTGCATGCATTTATATGCATTCATACTTTAAGCCGCTATTTTGACATCAAAGTCGCCAGATTTCACACTGGCTCCAGATTTTTCGCACGTTGCTCCAAGGTGCCGACATGATTTCAGCGCGTCCCCGTTCATCGCGAAATCGCGCCCGGTCAAAGCCAGAGGGAACATCGCGCCGTACACGCTCGGGATTCAGACCAGACCGGCAAAGCGGCCTCGCCGCCCTGATGCTCGGCACGTGCCTCGTTCTGGGAGGAGGAGGCACGAGCAATCCGTCATCCGAGCTTGCACTTGAATTGCTCTTGCCGCTTTTTGGCGTGGCCGTCGCGTGGTGGCCACCGCCCCGTTCAGACGGAAGGCTGGAAACAGCGCGTTGCCCGCGAACAGCACTAGTGATTGCAGCCCTGGCATTGTTAATTCCGGTCGCTCAGTTGCTGCCCCTTCCCCCGCCAATCTGGCACGCCTTGCCCGGACGGCAAGCGGAAGTGGCATCCCTGACATTGGTAAACCAAGCCAATCACTGGATGCCGTTGACGCTCAGTCCGGCCCGTACATTGGCATCATTGCTGGCGATTCTGGCCGAACTGGCCGTTTTTCTTGCAGTCGCGCGCCTCAATATTGCTGGGCGGCTGAGCCTGTGCTTCGCGATCGTCGCAGTCGCGATCGCGTCGGTCATGCTCGGCAGCCTTCAACTGTCACTTGCCGGTGGCTACAGCTGGTCGCTCTATTCCCAATCAAATATTGGGTGGCTGCTTGGCTTTCACGCCAATCGCAATGCGGAAACCGACACATTGCAGGTGGCCATTCTCGCACTTGCCGCGATCATGGCGAGCGTATCGCACCGCCGCCACCTGCAAGCGATCGAACTGACTCTCTTTATGGCCGTGATGACCGGATTCGCGCTTGGAGCGATCCTCACCGGTTCGCGGACCGGCACCTTGCTCCTGCCGTTGACCTACGTTTTTGCGGTATGGATACTATGGCCGACCATCACGCACCAAATGTCGTTCCTGCCGAAGTGGACTCTGCTGATACCCGTTGTTGGCTGCCTCATTTTGGCTCAGACTGAGCAGGTGCAGCATGCCATGAGCCGATTCGGAGGCATTGGCGAGCGGCGGTGGGATATCTGGCACGATACCATCAAGGCGATCGCTTCGGTCTGGCCGATGGGCGGAGGGATCAGCAGCTTCCAGGTTGTCTATGATGCAACCCAGAGCATCGAACGCCTGATCCCCGAGATGGACATGCGCGCCCACAACGACTGGCTGGAATGGGTTCTCGAATCGGGGGCCCCGGGGATCATCGTTCTGACAATCATCTGCATGATTTTGATCGGCAGCGGAGCGCAGGCCCTGCGCTCGGTCATGCGCAGAGGCGCCAGCACGGACTATCGCGCGCAAGTAATCTTCGCAACTGGCACTTTGCTGCACATCGGGCTGCACGGTCTGCTCGATTATCCCATGCGCAGCATGGCACTTGCGGCACTTGCTGGCACGGCCGCAGCAATGCTCATGCCGTTACGGATTCGGGCTCATGCGTCGGAATGACACCATCGGATTCACGCCTCCATGCGTCAGCACCTGATATATTGTGCGCAGCACAAAAAAATGACAAAGATCGTTTCGCAGGCTAGGCTGAAGCTCATATGTGCGGTTACTATCGAAGCATGGTGCGATGGCCGGCAAGGCTTATGACCATGGCAGGCAGATGACGTAGAACGGATGAATACGGTATAACCACGCTAACGAGGCCCAAGGATGCGGTTAAGGGCGGATGCTTTGTCCAGCACAAACCGACCTGGCTGGCTGTCGGAAAAGTGGCATGCCGAATTGAGGAGTAGCTAGCATCGTGAACCTGCCCAAAGTCGCTGCAGCGACCGCAGCCAGTCTTTGTCTCGCTGGATGCGGTCCGCATCTTTACAACCATCTTCCATCGGACGCCCCCGCCTACAAGATGATGCCACCGATTGAGGATGCGGTTAGCCCATCCCAGTACCAAATTGCGCCGGGCGATGAATTGACCTATTCGGTTCTCGGCGAACCGGACATGGCGATCCAGAAGCTGGTCGTTGACGATGCCGGATATATTCAGGTGCCGCTTGCAGGGTCGATCAGGGTCGGCGGCTTGACAACAACGGCCGCCAAACAACAAATCGAGCAGGTGCTGGGCGCCCGTTATATCAAATCGCCCGATGTCACGCTCAACATCACGACCCCGATGCCGCATCTGGTGAACATCGAAGGTGAGGTAACCCAACCTGGCAGCTATGCGGTTACCCGGGATACGACTCTGCTCGGCGCATTGGCCTTGGCAAGGAGCCCGACCAACAGAGCCAGCTTTACCGAAGTTGTGATATTCAGGACGCAAGCTGGCAAACGGCTGGCAGCTCGCTTCAATGTGACGCGCATTCGCGCCGGGGTTGACCCAGACCCGCAGATTCTCGGTGGAGACCTCGTCGTGGTGGGCCTGTCCCATTCCAAGTCGATCTATCGGGACGTCTTGCAGGCTGCGCCCCTGTTCAATGTCTTCACCCAGCTCAAATATTGACAAGGTCCAGCTCCGTGCAGCCCACCCAAAACCATCCCGTCACGGAATACGAGGCGGCTATGTCCAGCCTGCAGACCGCCGATACCGGCACCGAGGAAAAGCAGGGAGCAGACCTTCGCAAGCTGGTGGTTATCGTCCTGGGATATGGCCGATTCATCGGCATGATCCTGGCTTTCTCGCTGCTGGCCGCTCTGGGTGTGACGCTCCTGACCACGCCGCGCTATACCACATCGACGTCGGTTCAGATCGATAACCAGACGGCACAGGTGCTGGGCAAGAGCTCCGGCATGGATGCAAGCGACACGGAAATCGCCAGCGCGGCTGATACCGATCGCTTCCTCCAGACCCAGATGGACATCATCAACTCGCGCGCCATTGCAGAACGGGTCGCGCAGCGGTTGAACCTTGTCGGCGACGTCAACTTCTACAAGGCGGTCGGCAAGCGCGAAGACCTTGCAAAAACACCCAAGTCGAAAATTTTCGACGACACCATCAAGGCGTTGCTCGACCACAAGGTCGCCAACATGCCCCGCAACTCGCGCCTTGCGACGATCAGCTTTACAGCGACCGACCCGGCCCTGGCCGCAAAAATCACCAACGCATGGGCAGATGAATATATCCAGGCCAACTTGCAGCGACGGTTTGACAGCTCGGCGTACGCGCGCGAATTTGTCTCGAACCAGTTGAACGAAGCGCGCGCCAAACTCGAACAGTCTGAGCGTGATCTCAACAGTTACGCCCGCTCTGCCGGGTTGATCAAGACCCATGACGAAAGCGCCCAGGTCGCAGGCGTGGCCGGGATGGTGCCGAATTCGGTGACAACGGCCAGCCTGCTGCAACTCAACATGCTGGCCAATACCGCAGAACAGCAGCGCATCGCCGCAGAGCAACGCTGGAACGCTGTCTCGCATGGTGATCTGCTGAATGCGCCCGAAGTGCTGGGCAATACGACGATCAGCGCCCTGCTGGCGAGTCGGGCACAAATCGACGGCGACCTGCAGAGCGAGCGCGCGCGTCATCTCGACGATTTTCCGACCGTGATAAAGCTCAAGGCGCAACAGGCCGCGCTGAGCAAGCAGATCGCGGGACTTGCGACGAGCATTCGCAATTCGGTCAAACAGCAATATGACGCGGCCCTCGATGCCGAGAACAAACTGAATGCCCAGGTTAGCCTGCTCAAGGGGTCCTCGCTCTCGGAGCAGGACAAGATGGTGCGCTACAACCTTTTGTCGCGCGACGCGGATACCAACCGGTTGCTGTATGACAATCTGCTGCAGCGCTACAAGGAACTGACCGCATCGGCAGGTATCAGCGCGAGCAACATCTCGATCATCGATCGGGCCGAAGTGCCGATCAAGCCAAGTGCCCCCAACATCGTCCAATATCTTGCGATCGGGCTTGTCATCGGCATCCTGCTGTCGGCAATCGCGGTGACCGTGCGGCACCAACTGGATGACGCGATCCATATCCCTGAAGACATCAACGGAAAGCTGGGTATCCCGCTGCTCGGTGTCATCCCGTCGCTTCCGCAGGAAGATCTGGTCGAGGCGCTCAAGGATCCCAAGTCGCATGTCAGCGAAGGGTACAGCTCGCTGCGCAGTTCGCTGCTGTTCTCGTCGCAGCACGGATTGCCCAAATCAATTGCGGTTACCAGTTCGCAGCCGGCCGAAGGCAAATCGACGACCGCATTGGCACTCGCCCAGAGCATCACACGCCTTGGACGGAGCGTGGTGCTGGTCGACGTTGATCTCCGGCGGCCGTCGCAACACGCGATGCTGAACGCGGACAACAAGCTTGGCTTGTCCACTGTCTTGACCCAGCAGGCCGGGCTCGATGATGTCATCGGCCATGATCCGGTAACGAACCTGAGCTACATCACATCGGGCCCGGTTCCGCCCAGCCCCAGCGATCTGATCAGTTCGGATCGCATGGTCCGATTGATCCGCGAACTTGAACAACGCTTCGACGTGGTCGTGCTCGACTGCCCGCCGGTCATGGGCTTTGCCGACGCGCCGCAATTGGCCAACATGGTCCAGGGTACGGTATTTGTCATTCAGGCCGATCGCGGTCGTCGCGGCTCCCTGCGGTCGAGCATGAACCGCTTGCGCGGGGTCCGTGCCAACATCTTGGGCGGCGTGCTGACAATGTTCGATCCGACCAAGGCGGCCAACCGCTACACCGATTACTACGGCTATGATTATTACAGGTATTCCTACTACACTGACGATAAGTGATACAGGGGCGAACGTGGGCAATGTCGTCCTCAGATTGGCAGCCACTCTTGCGCTAGGGGCGTATGCCGGAGTGGCATTGTTCAGCGGGCTGGACCGGCTTGCGGGCGATGTCCCGTCGGTTCCTGCGCCCCAAAACTGGCCCTATGCGCGCAATGCCACCTACAACGCCGCGCAACAGGCCGCCGACCGGCGGCAATGGGGCACTGCCGAATCGCTGATGGCCCGCACTCTGCTGACCGATCCGGTCAACGAACGGGTCATCGGCGGTCTGGGCCGGATTCGCCTTTCTGCGGGCGATCCGGCAGGGGCAGAAGCCGCGTTTAAAGTCAGCGCGCAGCGTGGCTGGCGCGATCCCGCCACTCACGTCTACTGGATGGCCAAGAGCATCGAGCTTGGCGATCTTGGCGCAGCAGCCATCCAGGCCGACGCGTTGCTGCGTGGACCGGTCGAAAACAGTGGCCGCGACAGGATTATCGACCCCTTGCTCGAATATGACGAGGGCCGTGACGCGCTCGCCGAGCGACTGCGCCAATCCCCCCCGTGGGCCGATGTCTTCGCCTATGGCCTCGATCGCGAATCGATCGACGAACTCGCGGCGAGAGCCGATGTGATCGGTCGCGCCGGACGGGGCATCTGGTCATGCCTGGGGACAAGTGGGCTGATCGACCGCCTTCTCGGTGGCGGACAGGTGGACGCAGCACAGCGCGTGCACGATGCGAGTTGCTCGCAAAGCCATGGGCCCGAAAGCCTGGTCAACGATGGCCATTTCATCCGATATATCGCCGACGGCAAAGCCAGTGCGCTGGATTGGGTCGCACCGGAAAGCGGCGATGTCGCAATCAACCCGGACAAGGATCAGGCGGGCCACCCGTTCCTGCGCCTGCGCGTGACCATGCCGGCCACGACGCTCGTCCTGGCCCAACGCGTGATCACAAAGCCGGGCACCTATCGCGTGTCCTGGCGCATGCCCGATACCGATCCGCACGATGCACACGCATTGTCGGTAACGCTGGATTGCGACGCCGATCTTGCCAAGAGCGTGACCGGTGCGCCGCTATCCGGGCGCATCGCAACTTATGCAGCCGACATTCGGTTTGCGGGTGATTGCCCGACCGCCGTGGTCGGATTTTGGGCGGCGCCATCCACGAACGTGACGATCGCCGACGTCGCCCTGTTACGGTTGAAAGAATGACCCCAATGCGCCAGTCACTTTCGTCGCCCACGCCAAGGTCGCCTTCATCAAGGCAGGCCCGGCACCTACCGCGCCATGCGGCGATCTACGTGCTGTGCATTGGTGTCATATCCTTGTTCCAGATCGCGCTCGGCGCCAATCTGCTGGTCTTGCTCGCAATCGACGCGGTCTGCATGGCCGCTGTGTGGCCGATGACGCGTACAAATTTCGATCCGACCGACCTGCTCTATCTGTCACTATGCCTGTATTACGGCACATTTTCTTTAATTCTCAAGACACTGGTTCTCCAACCGGTGCAGATGAACCTTGCCGTTCCCTATCTGACTTCGGCCTATTTGGTGGGCGGGTTCGGCATGATCACCCTGGCCTACCGGACCGTTGGGCGGGTGATGACGCGGCATTATCCGGGCACCCGCCTGCGGACCTGGACATGGCTGGAGCGGTCTTATGCCGATCCGGCATTCCTGGCCCAGTATACCATGCCCATGTCCGTGATCGGGCTGGTATTCACGATTGTGGTATCTCTGACATCTCATACGCCGCAGGAAATCGCCAACGGCTTGGCGGAATCCAATGGTCTTGCATCACTGGGCGCTTTCTCGCCATTGATTCAGCTTGCTCTCGCCATGCAGTTGGCATTGCTGAAACAACGCAACAGCTTTTCGGACCGGGTGCTCATAATTGTCACTCTGACCATCACGCTCGTTCTGACTGTGCTGAACAATCAGAAGGCACTAGCGTTTCTTATGTCGATGACCGGCGTGGTCTTTATCATCGCCTATCGAATCCGGATACAACCACGCTTTATTGTGATGGCAATTACCGCGGCTGCAATCGCATTTCTGTATGTGATCCCGCTGGTCCACATTGTTCGCGGTCTGAATGTCGATAAATCCGAACGCCTGGCCGAAACGGTAAAGATTCTTGACGAGGCCAATTTCAATCCGATCGAGTTGCAGGAAATCGAGGGTAAATTGCCCGGTGCGGATGCCAGTAGCTCTTTGGCCAAACAGATGGACTACCTGTACCCCTATCTTCTCGGCACCGACCGCTTTACCCAGTTGATGCCGATCGACCAGACGGCACGGGCAGACGGTCGTGCTCCGCTGGGCGTGAACGAATACCTGGCAAATACGGCCGAGAACATTCTGCCGAAAAACATTGTCGGTGAACATAAACTTTTCGCGCTCGACGATGAAATCGCTTGGCGCTACTCCATTCGCGAAGACAATACCGTCTCTCGTCCGGCGCTCGGAATGCTGGGCACGGGATATGGCGTGGCGGGACAGTGGGGTCTGCTCCTGCTGGCACCATTTGTCACATTCATTTCTTTTGCGCTTGTCAAATTGGTCTGCAACGGCAGCATTTGGCAAAATCCTTGGGCAATATTTATCGCCTCGTATATCTTTTTCGACGGCGAAGCCGACGTGACCTTGATTACCAGCCTTGCGCGGGGATTCATTCCGCTCGCGATCATTGCCTGGGGCTTTGCCATGCTTCACAAGGTCATGCGAAAGAGCGGCAGTGTTTCGCAAAAGGCCAGACTGGCGCCATGAATACTTTGCCGATCTTAAAGAGCTGTAATTTCGGGCGATTGCACTACCTGCTTACGCCCTGGCAGTCCATTTTGAGGAAAGAACGTGGTTCGCAGATCGCTTGAACTCGATGGCCTCAGGATTGTTGCGGCCTTTCTCGTCCTGCTGTCACATCTCGCTGAAGGACCGGAAAACGGCATTCCGCATTACGTGGGCGTGTTCTTTGACGGCGATATCGCGGTCCTGATCTTTTTCGTGCTCAGCGGCTATGTGATCACCAATCTTTTGGCGCGCGAATTGGACCGCACCGGGACGATCGCGATGGGCCAGTTCTATTTGCGTCGGGCCCTGCGCATATGGCCCGCGTCTTATGCCTATATCGTCGTGGCAACGATTTGCGTCGCCCTGCATTTTGCCACCGCGCAACCCGCACAGATCGTTGTGGCAGCGACCCACTTGTGGAACTATTGCATGACGATCCTGCACGAGGATCAGTCAAGCCAGGGGCATACCATATTCGGCCATTTCTGGTCACTGGCCCTTGAAGAACAGTTCTACTGGACCTGGCCTTTGGCACTCACCCTGCTGCGCGGACGGGCCAGCCGGGTGCTGATATTCATTATCTTGGCCATGCCGTTGATACGCATGACATCCTACGTTCTGTTTCCTGTTTCGCGGGGCCAACTTAACGCCATGTTCCACACCGCGATCGACCCGATCGCGCTCGGCGCCTGGCTTTCCCTCAACGAAGAGCGGGTCAAAGGCTGGCTAGTAAAATTGTCGCCTCGGGCGTTCTACGGAAACATCGTTTTCCTGGTAGTGGCCTGCCCGTTGCTTGCACTGGAATTCCGCGGGCTTTGGGGAATCACCTATGGACGCACGCTAGAAGCTGCGTCGGCTGGCTTTCTGATCATGGCGCTGGCGCATGGTCCTGAGACCGCGCTGGCGCGGTTCCTGCGGACACGGCCCATGCAGTTTGGCGGCCGAATTTCCTACAGCCTGTACGTTTGGCAACAATTGTACAGCTTGCCGGGTTCGATCTTTCCCCAGAATGGCGCCGCCGCGATTGCGCTGTCCCTGGTCACGGCAACAGCCAGCTATGCGTTGATCGAGCGACCATTCCTGATCCTGAAGGACCGCGTGGCGCTGCGCACACGCTCCCAAAAGGTGCTAGGCTGATCATCTCTCCAAACGCCGAATTCGTATCTAAGTTCTTAGCTTCACGATAATATTCACTGGACGCGTCAGGATGATATATGGATGAGGCTCGGACGAAGCTAAGCCCGCGCATCAGTGCCGGTCTCGATGTGGCGCGCGCACTCGCCGCCTCGTACGTTGTGCTACATCATGTCGCCAATGCCAGAGGCTGGTCACATGGCTTGGGCTTGCTCTTTCGTTTTGGGCAAGAAGCTGTTCTGGTTTTTTTCCTCCTTAGCGGCTTTGTTATCTTTGCCAATGAACGAAGCCGCGCGCTAAGCCCGAAAGGTTATTATATCCGCCGTATTCGGCGCATTTATCCTGGCGTCATTATTGTGATAATAATTTCTACAGCCATTGCGATAGACAATGGAGACTTCCTCAAACGTTTCAACTGGTGGGATCTTTTCGCAACACTGGCTTCGCTGCAGGATATCAGTTCTCTCAAGCCAGGCGTGATCGCGGATCCATTCCTTGGCAACGATCCACTCTGGTCGTTGTCATATGAAATGGCGTTCTATCTGGCCTTCCCATTCGTGTTGCGGGCATGGTCACAAAACCCGGGCCAAACCGGGATGATCGTAGGTGTAGTGTGCTGCACCGCTTATGCATTGTTTGTCGCATGGCCCAATCACGCCTGCCTTGTCGTTGCCTATTTTCTCGTCTGGTGGTCCGGGGCGATGGCGGCGGATGCCTATCTTCGAGGCGCTCGGGACTTCCGGGCATTTCTGCCGACGCTGGGTTGGTTGGCGCTGCAGTGCGCAATTTCTGCGGTAGTCGTCAAACTGGTCGGTTACAAAGGGCTGGGATTCTATCCGTTCCTGCCGTTCCGGCACTTCGCGGCAGGACTTGCGATGTTGATCGTGTTTTCGTCCCCTGTGGGGAAAGTGGCCGCGAACTGGTGCCTGCCGATCGCTCGGCCAGCCGCATACTGCGCATCGATCTCGTATGGCCTGTACGTTTTACACTATCCGATCCTGGTGGATTGGGACCGCGCAAAATCGCCAGCTGGCCTTGCGATGGCCGCAGTCCTGCTGATCGTCAGCGCCTATCTCGCCGATCGACAACTCAATATCTATCTTCCGCGCGCGCCGCGCAATTGAAATGCCACAAGACACATCCTCCACTCTGCCCTCAAAGCGACGTCGGCGAATGCGCGCGGCGATGGCGATCATGGCCATCACGGCTGCGCTGCTTGGCGCCGCGGAATGGCTCGCGCGATGCGAGGGCTTTGGCAACCCGCCGCTCTATCGCGCTGCCGCTTCCGGCTATGAGCTTGTTCCGGGCCAACATCTGGTGCGACTGGGGCATCCCGTGGCGATCAATTCGCTTGGCATGCGGGGGTCAGAAGTCTCACCAAACCCGCAGCCCGGCCTATGGCGGGTCATGGTACTCGGCGACTCGGTCGCCAACGGCGGGGTCCAGCTTGACGACGTCCAAACCTTTCCGGCCGTCACGTCGCGCCTGTTGACCAACGAAGGCTGCCGGAACGAAATGCTCAATGCATCGGCTGGCGGCTGGTCGCTGTTCGACGAAATCGCATGGATTCATCAGCACGGCCTGTTCGGCGCCCGGACGCTGGTCTGGGTGATCAACTTCATGGACCTTGATCAGCCCCCCAGTCCATCCACCATTCTTGACCATAACGCTTCGTTTCCCACCCATCCGCCAGACACCGCGCTGGGCGAAATCCTGTTTCGTTATGCCCTGCCCAGACTTGGCCTGCGCCCCAGTGCCGCCGATAACGGGTCAATCATGGGCACTCAATTCAGCCGGAAAGACTTTGACTCGGCGCGCGCGCTCGTGACCGCGACGAAGCGGGAAATGGATCGACGCGGCGTGCGCATGATAGTCCTCTATCACAACGGCAGTGCGCCGATGCCTGAAACCCGCAAACAGGCCGAAGCACTATTTCTGGCGCAGCTTCATGCCGAGGGAATACCCGTCGCAAAGACTGAACTGAGCCAAAGCCCGAATGCCGCGTCTCTCTATCTCGACGGCATACACCCCAATGCGCGCGGCGCCGCATTGATCGGCACGCAGTTGGCGAGCACTCTTTTCAGGGAATGTCCGCAACGACCGTCAGGCCATGGATCCTGAACCGCATGATACCTGCCCATCATTCTTCAGACGACTCCGGCATATAGCTTCAGATACTTTGCCGCCGCATCATCCCAGGTAAACTCCGCTGCGCGCTGGCGCCCCAACACCACGCATTGCGCCCTCGCCCCCTCGTCATCGATCAGGCGCATCATGGCGGCGGCCCAATCCTGCGGATCATCCGCATCGCAATACAGTGCCGCTGCGCCGCCAATTTCGGGCAGGCATGTCAACGGACTCGACACCACCGGACAACCATGCAGCATGGCCTCCAACAGCGGCATGCCGAACCCTTCGAAGCGTGAGGGGTAGAGCAGCGCGACAGCGGATTCGTAAAGCCCGGCAAGTTCATCGTCATTCGCACGCCGCTGGACGATCGCCCCCGCCAGATTGGCGCCGGCGATCAAGGCCTGTTCGGCCTCGTTGAAGGCTCCGCCGCCAACGCAGACCAGTTTGACATCGCCAAAGCGATCGCACGCCCGGAATGCCTCGATCAGGATCGCAAAATTCTTCCGCTCTTCCCGCGCACCGACATAGAGAAAATAGGGATGATCATAAGGCGCGGGCACCGGGTAGGCGGATATGCTGCGCACACCGTGCTTGATGACAACGGCTTTGCCCGCCAGTTTTGGCCAGTGTTCGCGCAGATCGTTAAACGTATTGTCCGAAACGCAGACGATCGCATCGCTGCCTTCCATCGCGCGACGCTTGAACCCACTCCGAAACGCTCCAAGCGCACGCACATCAGGACGCTCTGTCCACATGTCATGTAACGTCACGACTTTGGGAAAGCCTGAAGGAATCATGTCGATGACCGGATATTGGGTGCGATGGACCACCGCACGCCCACGCGACCGCAGATACTGGCGAAATTTCCATTCGTTCTCGCTTGCGCTGACCAGGCGCCCCGGCAGTTTCCCTTCGAAATCCCCGATCACACGCTCTTCCGCGCCGAGTTCCGCCGCGATTTGCGGCAATTGCTCACAGCCATGACGCCCGGCCCAAACCGTCCAATCCGCGCCGCAGCCATGAAGTGCGCGAACCAGTTCTATCATGACCCGAGCCACCCCCCCGTAATTCTGGATCGAGAAAAGCTCGGGTGAAAATACAACAGGGGCAACGGTCACAAGCATACTCGCATACAGTTTAACGGAACACGCCGGATTTGCTGCCATGGCCCAAACCGATCCGCGCCATTGCCTACCAAAATTTGGGTAAATTGCATAGCCTGTCGATGAATTACGCGCGCGGATGCCATCATCGCTCGCCATGCCGACACAAATCGGATACCATCGTATCAGCTTTCTTGTGCGCGGCACCATGACTTGAAATTCAGGCGTGCGGCACCCTCCTCCTGATCTATCAGGGGGCAAACGCGGCGATGGCGCGCTTCCCATCGCACCGGAAAGTCGCTATAAAGACGCACAGACAATCAGGATGAGTTTGTAAAGATGGCTGAACAGCGCATTGATAGCCGAACCCTTCTGATCAACGCCTTGCGCAAAAGCCCCACCATCCTCAATCTAATTTGGCGCACCAGAGTCAATTACCACAAGACTCGGCGACAGATATTATTGCGAAAGCCAGTAATTGAGTCATCCGATTCATTGCGTAAGGCGATAGAGGAAGGCTTGCCATTTGCCGCAGGCAAGATGGGTTCTGTCGAATGCCGGGCGGGCGCGACATTCCTGAAGCGGCGTAGCGCGAAGCTGGCGGGCAAGGCTCCCCCCCCCTACCCCCAGCACCAGGCGACAAGCCTGCACCTCAATGCCGGTGTCTTCCCGCAGAACGACGCAACTTTTGACGCTTTTTTCGAGATCTATCTCGATGCCGTCGAAAATTGCAGCATGTTGATTTCCTGGAATGTCGAAGGCGAGCTCGAAATCCTGCGCAGTCTCAAAAGCGTTCCGACGCTTGTTACCATGCCGACGCTGGATCCGTTTGAAAGCGACACGCCGTGGACGGCATCGCTTGCCGGAAAGCGCGTGCTGGTCGTGACGCCCTTTACCGATTCCGTTGAACGGCAATATGCCAAGCGCACGCTGATCTGGAAAAACCCGGACATGCTCCCTGAATTCACTTTGACGACGGTCCGGGCTCCCTTGAGCGCGGGCCTGGGCGTTGCGCGCGATCCGGACTGGTTCAGCGCCGTTTCACGCCTGAAGGCAGAAATGGACGCCAAACCTTATGACGTTGCACTGATCGGCGCGGGCGCCTTTTCGCTGCCACTGGGCGCGCACGCCAAAAAGCAGGGCAAGGTCGGGGTTCATCTGGGCGGCAGTACGCAAGTGATGTTTGGCGTGTACGGCGACCGCTGGGTCAAACAGGACAGCTTTCGCAACCGGATCAACGAACATTGGTGCCGCCCGGGCGAATCGGAAACGCCCGGTAACGCAACCGCAATCGAGGGCGGATGCTATTGGTGACCCGGCCAATGTGACGGGATGTGCTGAACGGATCGCCGATGGGGCACGTCAGGGCAGAGCCCGCGGCAGACCGATGGCTTCGCGGATACCTTCGTGTGTTTCGCGCAGGCCCCACCGGGCAATCCGGTCGCGGCTGGCCTGCGCCATGCTTCGCCGCAAGTCCGGCTTCGCGATCAATTCGCGCATGACGTCGGTCAATCCGTCAAGATCACCATCGCCGACCAGATACCCGTTGACGCCCGGCTCCACCAGTTCGGGCGCACAACCGCACTTTTCGCCCACCACCACCGGCAGTCCGGCGGCCATCGCCTCGTTGACGATCAATCCCCATGGCTCACCCGTGGACGGAAACAGGAAAACATCCGAACCGCCGAGCAGCGCGGGCATTTCCGCCTGGTTGACGAAACCGGTGAAATGCACGGCCAGTTCGGGATGAGCCGCGGCGAGCTGCCGCAATTCGGCATCCATCTCGCCCGAACCCGCCATGACGAGATGCAATTTGCGCCCTTCGCCGGCCAGCCGCGCAGCAGCCATGATCGTCAGGTGCGGTTGTTTGCGCTCCATGAATTTCGACGCATAGACGAATACCGGGCACGCATCATCGGTGCATCCCCATGTGCTGCGCAGCGCCCGGCGCGCCTCCGGCGTCAGGTGGCTATCATCGCGAAAGCGCTCGTTGTCGACGGTAAACGGGGTATCGACCAGCTTGCGATCGGGCACGCCCCACTTTTTGTAGAACGCGCCGTTGCGTTGCCCGGATACCAACATCCGATCGCAGGCCGCAAAGAACGTCTTGACGTAGATGCGCTTGGCCAGACTGTCCCGTTTGGCGTGCATCAGTTCGACATTCGAATCCGAACGGGTCAGAACCCGCGCGCCGGTCAGCTTTGCGGCTGCGACCGCCAGCACATTGCCCGCCAAGGCATACCCGTTGACGATGACGGCATCGAAGCGTCCGCGCAAAATCTTCCAGAATATTTCCGGTACAAACGTCGCCTTATAGCGCGAAGGTTCGATCGTACCGAAATTCTTCCCGACGAATTCGGATTTATAACCCGATAACAAGTCGATGTTCCACCGCACGCTCGTTCCGAATCCGGGATCAAAGGCCGCACGGATGGATTGATCGCTGAAGTAATACACTTGCAGATCGATATCCGGATCGGTGGCCAGATGCCGGTAAAGCGGAACGAAATATTGTATCGGATGGCTGATCACAATCGCAACCCGGCGCTGTTTGCGAATCTCAGTCATGGTTGTCCATTTCCTTTGGGAATGCCGTCAGCGCGTGTTGAGAGAGATCAAGGACGGACATGGGGCGATGTCTGGCGCATACGGATCAACCGCGCCGGATTTCCGCCCTGCACCGTCCACGCATCGACATCGCGCACCGCGACAGCCCGCGCGCCCAGAACGGCGCCATCGTTGATCGAGACGCCCGGCCCGACAAAGGCATCGGCCGCCACCCACACATGATCACCGATCACGATCGGCTTCAGGATCAATCGGAAATCGGGGTCATCATAATCATGGCTGCTGGCGCATAAATGGGCGCCCTGGCTGATCACCGAATTGGCCCCGATCGTGATCGCTCCCTGATTGTACACCCTGACGCGGGGGCCGATGACCGACCCGGACCCAAGGGTCAGGTTTGCGGGATGCCACACGATCGCGGATCCGTAAATTTTCGCACCGGGCGCGATTTTTGCGCCGAAACCACGCAGCAGCAAGGCCCGCCAGCGGTGCAGCGGCGGCGGGGTCCATGCGCCCAGGCATTGCCACACGACCATCCAGAGCGTGCGTTCGACGCGGTTACGCAACGAAAAACTGGGCCCGCTCAGGCGGACGCCGGAGCGCGCCGAATTGAGCGGACCGTTACCGTCGGTCATCGCCAAACTCCTCCAATCCGGAAAATCCGCGTCTCACAACCCATCAGCCCCATCAGCGACGTTTGGAAATCAAACGCAACAGCGGCTTTTCCACCGCCACATGGAACGCGATTCCCGCGATCACCCCCGCCGCCACGATCGCCAGCCACCAGACAACGCCCGGCAACGGCACATGCCGGGCAATCACCACAGCGACTTTGGTCAGTGCAGAAACCACCACCAAATGGACGAGGTATATCGAATAGGATGCGTCGCCCAAGGCCGTCAACGCAGGCGGCACGACCAGTGCGCCACGGCGCTCGAGCGAGATCAACCCGAGCGAAAGTGCTGATGCACCAAGACCATAGCACCACAGCGCGAGAGGCAATGCATGGTCGGCCGGGTAAATGTCGGACCAGGTCCAAGCGAGTGCAAACAGTCCGGCGCCCGTTGCCACGAAGATCCGGTCACCGCGAATTTCGGAGGTACGCTGAACTTGCCAGGCGACAACCATACCCATGGCGAACAACAGGTGGACCGGATCGAACACGAACGATGCAGGATAGGGCATGGCAACCAATGCGGCTGCTACACACAGCACCAGCCAACCCGCAATGACCGCCATACCAAAGCGCCAGCGCCACAGCATCACCGCAAACAACACATAGAACAGCATTTCACGCCGCAGCGTCCATTCAACCGAAAGCAGGGGCTCCTTTATGGTCGGATCGACCGGGCCAGCGGCAAAGGCGTTGATCGTCTCGACCGCGCTTGGGCGCACCCCGGCCGCAAGGTTCGGGAAAGCCGCCAGGATAACCAGAACGATACACAGCATGGCCCACAGCGGCGGATAAATCCGGCGAAACCGCTTCCACGCGAACGAACGCACCGCCCCATCTCGTCCCAGGTCGCCACGATGGGCCAGCACCATGACCAGGCCGCTGAGCACAAAAAAGAATTCGACCCCGCTGCCACCGGCACGAAAGAATATCGCGGGCTCATGTCCGAAATATTTTGGCAATGCGCAAACCATGTTGGCATGAAACGCGACAACTGACAAAGCCGCCAAGCCCCGGCCCGCCTGAAGAACGCGATAGTTGTGACGAACCTCGCCCATACATTGCCCCCTGCTGGCATTTTGCCGCCGTCCGATTATCAGCCAATGCCATCTTCGGCCACCGATCGATGGATGTCGCCGGGCGGGGCATACACGCTTCCCATGCTGCGGCGCAAGATAGACCTGAAACGGCATGATGCCGGGCGTGGTCAATTGAATCGCTTGGATTGCGGCAATTTTCACGGTTATAGCCGTACCCGGCACGTCGATCCATGTTTTCGAACTCATGGCTCTTCTCGCAAGAGCGTAAATCGCAGCAAACGGCACGTTTGAACAAGAGGGGCTTTCCGGGGTGACCAACACTGCGCAGCAATTCATACGGCGTCCGCTACCGGCGTTGACCGGAGTGCGCTTCTTTGCTGCGGCGGCGGTTCTGCTGTTCCATTATGGCGCGGGCTTTTCCGACCGGATTCACGCTCCATCGCCCATTCGCCATGTGCTGCATAATGGTTACCTTGGGGTCAGCCTGTTTTTCGTCCTGTCGGGATTCATCATCGCCTATTCGCATTTCACCGAATCAATGTCCGCGCCGGTCGTCGGTCGATTTTTGTGGGCACGCATCGCGCGAATTTATCCGGTCTATCTGCTCGCACTGATCCTTGCCCTGCCCGTACTTGAAAAGCCGCTGACGCCCGGTGACGCGCTGTCGGTGCTGACCATGACGCAGGCCTGGACCGTCCCATCCAGCGGCCATGGCTTTGCCTGGGTGATGCAGGCATGGACCTTGTCGATCGAGGCGGCATTCTATTTGTTGTTCCCACTGTTCTGGCCGCTTGTCCGGCGACTGGGCCGGAACGGCACCATCGCTCTGGCGATTGCCGCAGCCGCCCTGATCATCGCATTCGGCACCCCCTCGATCAGTCCGGGCGTGCATGTCGTGCCGTTTCTGGGGACCGACACGCAAATACCCATGCCACTGTTCCGAATGGCTGAATTTGCCTATGGCATGGCGCTGTGCCAGATGTTCGTGCGTTGGCCGCCAACGCTGTCACCGCGCACGGCCGGCATCGCGGAACTGGGATTGGTCGCTGCAATGCTGATCACGCTCGCCTCGGCCGAAGCGATGCAGACAAAGGCCATCTTTACAGTATTGGCCGGAATATTCATCCTGATCAGCGCACAAGGTGTAGGAGCAGTTACATGCATACTATCAACCCGTGCATTGCTGTTACTGGGCGGCGCCAGCTATGCCATCTACATCCTGCAACAGCCATTGCATTCACTATGTTCGTTGCTGGTCCGCAGTCCGTTTGATCAGGTGATCAGTCCGATCGTGACGATCGTCGGCGCAATCCTTGCATTTCAATGGATTGAACAGCCCGCGCGGCGATTTTTGATCAATCTGGTGCGCAAATCCGGTTAACGCCTCTTGAAATTGCAAAAAGTTAATGTTCATTATGGACCACCTCTACAAACAATGATAGGAAACCTAGAAGCTAATGGTCCCGCTCTTGCCAAGGCGGTGAACCATAAGCATTTTCGAAGAGTAACCGGATTGAATTTTTCGGAAAAAATAGTTCGGGTACTGAGGGACGTCTACGTGTCGAGCGTCCCCGAACCCATTGTCGGGCGGATTCGGGGCGCGCGTAAAAACGGCGTGTTTCGGCAGGCCGGCGTGGTGTTCGTGCATGTTCCACGCTCAGCCGGGACCAGCTTTTGCCAGGCACTCTATGGCGGGTTCCTGGGGCATTTGACCATCAACAACGTTCTAAAAAGCGCCTCGCCCGATGTGCTGGCGCTGCCGCGCTTTGCCATCGTGCGCAATCCGTGGGACCGGGCGGTTTCGGCCTATCACTATGCGCTGGGCGGCGGCGGCATCGAAGGCATCGTCCGGATCCGGCATCCCGCCACATACCGAAAGCCGGAATTCGAGAGCTTTGAAAGGTTCGTCACCGACTGGCTTGCACACAAGAATCTGGTGAAACTTGACGTGGTATTCCAGCCGCAAAGTTTTTATGTCCGCGCCGCCGATGGCTCCATGCCGTTCGATCACATCGGTCGGTTTGAAGACATCAACCAGACCGTAACCTGGCTGCAGGGCGCGTTGCCGGGCTTTTCCGGGGTGCAGCATACAAACAGCAGCCGGCGTTCAGAATATGCCGGCTACTACACCCCGAAAACGCGGGATCTGATCGCCAGGCTCTATGCCGAAGACATCAAACTGTTCGGATATACGTTCGAAGAGTGAAACCTGTGGCGAAGAGTGAAACCTGTGGCGAAGAGTGAAACCTGTGGCGAAGAGTGAAACCTGTGGCGAAGAGTGAAACCTGTGGCGAAGAGTGAAACCTGTGGCGAAGAGTGAAACCTGTGGCGAAGGGTGAAACGTGTGGCACGGCGGGAAATCCCGCCGCGCCAGTTCGCCATGTACGTTACCTGTCACCACGAATGATTGGTGCATCGACGTTGTTGCCGGAAATGTTCACGCCAGCCGACCGTTCAACGACGACGGCGTTGCCATCGACCACCGGCATTCCAAACGCATGCTTCCCCACATTGGTCACCTGATTGTCGGCGACGACGACATCTTGTGCCTGAGAGACGAGAATGCCCGCGCCGGGCACCGAATCGATCGCATTGTTGGTGATCATCACATGCCGCGCGAACACATTCCCGTCGGCTGCTTCGGAATAGCTGGCGAATCCGGAACGTGACGCCAGATAGACCGCAATCGCCGCCGGGGCAGCGACCGAACGATACGTCGAATCAAACCATTCGTCGTTGACATCGTGGATCGTGTTCCCGGCGATCAACAGATTTTCGATGGGCGGACCTTCGGCATTGCCGGTCTGGTTATCGTATAGCGCCTGAACCGCGCTTTCTGCGGTTCGGTCGAATCGGTTCTGGATCACGGCGATATCGCTGCCGTGCGCGATGACACCGCGTTCGCTGCTGTCATGGAACCAGTTGTTGCGCACAAGAATGCGTGTGCTGTCAAAATCCCGGACCCGCAGCTGATACGAGGCCCCTGCCACAAGCGGTGCCGAGCCCGACGGCAAAGTGACGGTGACCTGCTGTCCGGGTGCAGGCGGCGTAACGACCGCCGCGATCGGGACACCTTTTGCCAAAAGGTTACCGCCCTTGTCATCATAGACATCAACCAATCCGCCGACGCGCCAATAATTAAGCAGGCCGATATTGGCGGTGCGCACGGTGTGCGGATCGATCGCTTGCGCCCGCCGCAGCGCCGCATTGACGTTCAGGCCATCGTCGCCCTGATTTGCGATTTCACTGTCCTCAAGCGCGATGTCGCCAGCGGTCGTCAGGAAATTGAGCCCATCGGCAACCGTCGACAGATAGCGCGGCTGTTCGCCAGGCGCCAGCAGCGCATCGGGTTTGCGCACGATGCGCAACTTCTTGATATGAATGGCCGGCCCGGTGCCAATCAGGGTAATCCCCGTTCCCGGCGAATTGTAGATCGTGACCCCCGAAATCGTGACGAACGACGAATAGCCGTCGCCCAGGATCGCCGCGAACAGGTTGTCGCGCACCGTGCCAAGGAACGTGTTGGCATGCGGCGGCACCGGATGAAAATGCTCGTTAGGACCGAACGCGTAAATCTGCCCCGAAACATGGCGAAAGCACGTCGATGTCGCCGTAAGGCTGGACGAGCCGCAGCCATAGGGCAACGAACCGTGCGGACTGCGCTCTGCCTGCCACGCGGCCAGATCGGCCGGGGCCATGTCACGCGCCAGCAGAAAACGACGCTGCGCGACGTTGAACGGAATGAACGAAGAGATCGGCATCGGCATGGCCGGGTTGATCGGAAACGCCGAATTGACCGTAAGGGACTGCGGCGATCCCGGCTGACCGGTCCCGCTGATGGCAACCGGTACCGCCAGCGCTTCATCCCAATCCATCGTCAGATTCGTCAGCGCGATATGATCGCTGCGGTTGATGTGGATTCCCGCGCGCGAATGGATCGCGGTCAGCGGGGCATCCGGCTTGCCCAGATATGCGAACAGCAGCGTCGAACCGTTGCCTTCGATCGTGACGTGCGACAGATTGACGAGGTTGATCAGCCCTTGGCCGTTGTTGAAACTAGCCGGCGGGTAGATGTGATACGTGCCGTGCGGGATGTCGAGTTTGTCGGCTTTCTTCTCGCGCACCGTGTTGATCGCCGAAATGAACCGGAAATAGTCGTAATACAGCCCGTCATGCCCGGCCCTGTCGGATGCGGCGCGGGCAGCAGCGACGACATCGGGATCGTTCAGGCTGACCACCGACTGAAACGTCGTGGGCGGGGTGTTTTCGTCCGACAGCGCCCGGTTGGCCGCGATCATCGCCGCTGCGCGCGCGGCAGCGACGCTGCTCAGCGGTCGTCCCATGGGCTGATCCGTGACGGGCTGGGCCAGGGCCGGCTGGACGATCATCGTCGCCGCCGCTGCCAGCAGCGCGCCGACCGCGCCCGCATGACGAAAGCTGACACCGCGATTGTCCGCAAAAAAGTTGGGTCCAGTCATAAGACAAAATCCCCGAAACAAGACATCGTGATCCCCAGGAAAGCTTATGGGGTAAGCGCGTTTGATTGCCAACGCGAAATGCGCCGGATGGACCATGAACCGGATGCCCGGCGTGATGCTCAGGCAGGCATATCGCTCAACACGGCGCGCATGGTCGCCACGGCGCTGTCATCGGGCGATCCCACAATCGTCCAGTCGATCGCCTTGACGCCCGCCACGAGGCGCTGCGGACTGGTCGTCGAGACCAGTAGAATGGCGGCGCGATGCGTGGCCAATGCCAGCGTCTGGGCCACACCGGCCCAACATTGCGGATCGGACGGCTCTCGCCCCAGCGCACGCAATCCGTCGATCTGGCTGGCGGAAAAACGATCGGGCTGCGGAAACTGGCGCAAGGCGCCGTGCAAAATCACATCGCCGGCGGGACAGTCCGTCACCTCGGGTTGCCACCGGTACTGGCTGATCGTGCCAAAGGGGACAAGACCATCGAGCCCCGCTCCGGTGCCACTGCCCAATGCCAGTGTCCGGCCAAGATCGCGCTGTTCGTGCATGGCCCGAGCGACATCCGGCGTCAGCGATTGCGCGTCGATTTCATGGAGCAGCGTCGCCGTAACGCATGAACGCCGCAACCGGGTCAGGCTATCCGCGAGCGAAGCCTCGGTAGCGCCTGGCGAATACGATGGCGCGCCGCCCGGGGCGGTCGCCTTGGCCAGCCTCGCCCGCAGCGCCGGAGCCCGCGTCAGCAAGGGGCGCAGTGCCTGACGCGCAAACGCCTTGAGCCCGGGGGCAGAGGGGCGCGCCTGCCCCACTTTGGTAACGACCGTCACATCGCCTTCGCCCTCCAGCACCGCCCCCAGCACATCTTCGGAACTGCCAAGACCATAGGAAGGTGCGGTGTCAAAGTGACGAATGCCAAGATTCAGCGCGGTTTCAACCAGTAGACGGCTCTGCTTCATGGCCGCGCCGCCCACCAGCCGGCCACAGCCAAAACCGATGCGCGAGGTGGAAACGCCCGCGAGGACCGTATCAAGCATAGTGGCCCCGCGCGAGTTTATCGGCCAGCCGCGCGGCCAGCGCCATCCCGGTAAACGTGGGATTGGCAAAACTGGAACTGGGGAACACCACCGCCCCGGCCACATACAGGTTGTCCGTTCCAAAGACTTTCAGATCGCGATCGACCACGCCTTCGTCACTGCTGGTCGCCATGCGCAGACCGCCGCAGTGATGGTTTGTATCAAGCGCAGCGGCAAGCGCGGCGGGATCGCGCGCAACGATACCGGGATCGATAGTGACATGCGCCAGGCCGCGCGCCTCCATTTCGACCGCGACCTTTTCACAGAATACCGCCAGCGTTTCGATTTCCGAACCGTCGACCCGCCAGTCGAGTTTTGTCCGGAACTGACCGAATGCGTCGCGATTTCCGAAATCGAGTGAAATGCGGCTGCTGTCGACTGGCTTCTGCTCACAATGGATGCGCAGGCTGATGCCTTTGTCGGCAGGGTTGAACATGCGATTGTCGCGGACATAGCGCCTGATCAGCGGCCACCAGATCCTTGCCAGTGCCGCAAAATGCGCCGGCAGCGCGCGCGCATTGGGCGGAATCACCCCCGAACGGAGCGAGCGCAAGAAGATTTTGACGTTGTTCAGATTTTCCGAAAGTGAGCTCTCGAACGTCATCACGGCTGCGATATTGGTAATGCCATGTTGTTCTTGCAGCCTGGAAGACAACGCTATTTTAGGATTGAATTTATAGCCCTTGAGAAAAATGTTGTCGAAAGCGTCATGGAATGCCTGTTGGTCGATGGGCTTGACCGATCCCGCGCGAAGGTCGAGATGGTCCTGAAAACCGACGCCGACCCAACGGTTATCGGCCCAGGGCAGCGCTGGATTGGTATTGGCCGCGGCCAGCATCAGCCGGCAGGCTTCGATCGTACCACAGGCCAGCACAACTTGCGGCGCACGGATCACCAACGATTGGCCGCCCGGGCTTTGCACATTGACTCCGGTGATTTTTGCACCGTCGTTTTCAAAGCCTACCACATTGGCGTGCAGAAAAACGCTCAGATTGGGATTTTTAGCCAGATCGTCACTGAAAAGCCGGGCGAGATTGGGCTCTTTTAGCCATTTCGTAACGATGACCGGCAGATCCGGACCCAGATCCGGTTTGACAATACCCAGCCGCGACCAGATGACGTCTTCGCTGTCTTCCTTGATCGGCAGGTTGAGCATCGTGCTGACCGCGACGAAATACGGCGCGACATCGGCCCGATCGATCGGCCAGCTTTGCAGATCAAGCCACGGCCGTTCCGCAAAATCGATCTCGCGAAAAGGTATCAACTGGCCACCCCACAGCGTCGAGGTGCCACCCAGGATGCGCGCGCGTCCCTCAGTTACACCACCATGGGGCCGCCCCACCACCGTTGCCGCATTCAGATCCTGGGCGCGCTGTTCGACCGTCCGGCCGCCGCATTCCAAAATCAGCACGCGCTTGCCGGCACGGGCCATTGCGACCGCCGCGACGATGCCAACCGGGCCGGAACCGATGACGATGATGTCCGGTTCGAATGCGCTCGCGCCTTTTTCGTCGATATCAACGATCACATCTGCTTCCTCGCTACGACTTTCCTGCTCAGCGCAAGGAAGTGTCCGCCTGCTTTGGGGGCTGCTGCCAGAATTTCATGTCGACGGGCGAGATGCGTCTCGGTCAACCGAAAGATCAGCATCAGCATCAAACCGTCAACGAAAGCCATCGACAAGGCAACGCCGCCGCCGCCGATCTGGCGCGCAACGGCATAGCTGATCGGCAGGGAAACAAGGGCCAATGCCGCGTAGATGCCGGTATAACTGCCCTGCTTGTCCGCAGCCAGGATCAGATTGGACAAGGGAAACCAGAAACCGCTGAACAGGATGCTCAGGCCGACGCCAAGAATCGTGATAAAACTCGGCAATATCAGATGGTTGCTCCAGACCCACACGGCCCAGCGACCGAATATGACAAACCCGAGCGCAAACGGTACGACCAATATGGCAGAAACCGCGATGGTGCTGAAAGTCATCATGGTAATGGCGCCTCGATCCCGACGGCCAATCGCGGCCGACACTTCGGGCATCAGCGCCGCGTTGACCGTCCAGCACAGTTGCTGCCCGATCCGCGACAAGGTTCGCGCTGCGGTAAATTGCGGCACGGCCGCCGCCCCGACCGCCGCGCCGAGTGCCAGCACCGACCCCTGCAGCATGCAGGCCTGCGCAATCGGCAACAGCATCACAGCCCCGGCCGGAGCCAGCAAGGACCGCATTTCTTTCCATTCGGCATGACGCAGCCCGATTGCCATCCACGGAACGCTCCTGCGCAAAAGCAGGTTCTGGCCAATGAGGCCCGTAAAGCGCCCGGCGAGCAGCGCCGCCGCCGCATGAGTCAACGACCCGCCCAGCACCACCACCGAAATCATCGTGACATTTTCGACCACGATGACCAGCGCCTGCCAGAATGATCCGAGCGCGAAGAGCCCTGCTGCCCGAAAGCCTGCAAAGAAGATCGATCCCTGCACGCCCAGAATACCATAGAGCAGCAGCAACAGCAGGGTCAGGCGCAATTCGGCTATCGACAAGCCGGGCTCTGCCCCCAGAAAGCTGTCGGGAAGCATGAACGCGGCGGCGAACGCGACGCTCGTGAACACCGCGGACGACATCAGGATCGCCCCCCATCCGCTTTGAAATATCCGTATGACCACGTCGCGTTCCCCGCGCGCCTCGGCAATGGTCATCTTTGTCCCCGCCGCCGTAGCAAAGCCCAGATCGCCCATCGCCAGGAACGTCGGCACCGTCGAAATCATCACCCAGACGCCATAGTGCCGAAGGCCCCACGCGTGGGCCAGCAGCGGCACAACGGTCAATTGCACGACGGCAATCACCAGCTTGTCAAAAATGTTGACCCCGACACCGGTAAAAACGCGTCTCAGCATTGATTTACCTTGTAAAATTCAATCAATCCGACATGTCCTGGCGGATCGCCACAGGCTGGACTGCGTCATCTGTCACGGCGACCGCCGAAAGGATTGGGTCGGTCCCGGTCACAACCCTTAAGCCGCGAGTTCGCGTTGAGGCAAGCGACAATGTCCTTTAACTGCCGCCTTATCTGGCGCCCCCGAATGGGCATTGCGCAGCATCAAAACAACAATCCTGCACCAGTTGCTACCATTGATGGCGAATTTCCCGGACGCGCCGCAAGAAACACCCGGCACACACATCGACCAAATCCAACCAATTCATTGCCGAATGGGTTAACCATTTCCTGCAACGCGCCGCCTTTTTACCACATGCCCTTATCCTGCGAAGCTTTACAGTTTAGCGACCGACCGCAAAATAGGACAGCCCCGCAGCCTCAACGATCGCGCGCGGATAGATGTTGCGCAGATCGATCAGGATTGGCCGACGCAGGATCTGCTTCATGCGGGCAAGGTCGAGCGCCCGGAACGCATCCCATTCGGTCACGATGGCCACCGCTTCGGCGCCCTCCATCGCTTCGTAGGGGTCGTCGTGACAGGTTATGTCGGGCAGGATCCTGCTCGCCTGCTCCATCCCGGCCGGATCATGAGCATGGACCCGGGCGCCTGCGTCCTGCAAGGCCTGAATGATGGCGATCGACGGGGCCTCGCGCATGTCGTCGGTATTGGGTTTGAAAGTCAGGCCCAGAATGGCGATCCGCCGGTCGCGCACATCGCCGCCCAGCGCGTCGATGATTTTTCGCCCCATGGCCCGCTTGCGCCGCTCGTTGCCCGATACAACCGCCTCGACGATACGCTGCGGCGTGTCGAAGTCCTCCGCAGTCTTGAGCAGCGCCAGCGTATCCTTCGGAAAACAGGATCCGCCGAAACCGGGGCCGGCGTGGAGAAATTTTGCCCCGATCCGGTTGTCCATCCCCATGGCATTGGCGACTTGGGAAACGTCGGCACCCACCTTTTCGCACAGATCGGCAATTTCGTTGATGAACGCGATCTTCGCGGCAAGGAAGGCGTTGCTTGCATACTTCGACAATTCGGCGCTGCGACGGCTCATCTCCACCACGTGGGACCGCCCCAGCACCAACGGGCGATATACCTCTCGCATCACCGCCAGCCCGCGTGGATTGTCGCCACCGATCACGACACGATCGGGCCGTTTGAAATCGTCGATCGCCGCGCCTTCGCGCAGGAATTCGGGATTGGATACCACTGCAAAGTCGGCATCGGGATTGGTGGCACGAATGATCCGCTCGACCTCGTCACCGGTTCCGACAGGCACGGTCGATTTGTTCACTACCACCGTAAAGCCGTCCAGCGCAGGCGCAATTTCTTCTGCCGCAGCATGGACATAGACCATGTCGGCATGACCATCGCCGCGCCGCGAAGGCGTGCCCACCGCGATGAACACCGCGTCCGCCCCGGCCACCGCATCCGCGCTTTCGGTGGTGAAGCGCAGGCGGGAATTGGCGAGGCCGTTCTTCACCAGATGTTCGAGCCCCGGCTCGTAGATCGGGATGATTCCGGCATTGAGCTGGCGGATCTTTTCCTGATCCTTGTCCACGCAGATCACTTCGTGTCCGAAATCGGCAAAGCAGGCGCCTGACACCAGACCGACGTAACCTGCACCGATCATCACCAGCTTCATATCGTCTCTTTCAACCCAATGCTTGCCATGGCCAGGCCAGACAGGTGCCGTCGCCTGCCGGGTAATCGCCCCGGCGCCTTAGCTGTCCGGAGGCGGGTTTTCCAGCGGTCATTGACATAGACCCGACCTTCCGAACACCCGGCGAGATTCAACCGGCCTCTGCACAGGCGCGCAGTTCGGTTTCAAAGCGGGCGAGAATTGCCCCGCGCGACCATCGCTCCTCGCCCCGCAGCCGGGCCGCCGCGCCATAGCGCGCGCGCTCGTCGGGATGATCGAGCAAGTGTTCGATCGCTGCGGCCATGGCACGGGCGTCGCCCGGTTCGGTCACCAGCCCGCAGCCGTCGCATTCGTGGGCGAGCCCCGTGCCCGCACTCGCGGTGGCGACCACCGCCCGCCCCGACGCCAGCATGTTGGTCAACTTCGACGGCAGAACCAGATCCGCCGCTCCGGCCAGTTGCGGCAACAGATGCACCGTGGCCAGGCCGAGCAATTCGCTCAGTCGATCGCGCAGCTGCAACGGTTCGAAACGCACATTGCCAAGCCCGTCGGCTGCGGCAACGAGTTGATCGCGCAACGCCCCCTCGCCCGCGATGACAATCGTCAGGTCGGTGCGGTGGGCGAGCAGGCGCGCAACGTCGATCAGGATCTCTATGCCCTGCTTGTTGCCGATGTTTCCGGAATAGAGCGCGACATGCTCGGTCGTTATGCCGAATTCCGCGCGATACGGCGATGGCGTCTGCATCGGGCGGATGGCATCGATTTCTGCCCAGTTGCGAAATTCGACCACACGTTCGGGCGCAACGCCGCCGGCCACCAGGCGGGCGCACATCTGGGGCGAGATCGAACTGATACGGGTCGCCTGCAAACACCAGGCCTCGAACGCGCGGGCCAGACGCGCGAGCAGGCCGCCATCTTTCAACAGACCCGTGGCAAACGCCGCCTCAACCTCGAAATCCTGGATATGCAGCCATAGCCGCGCATTGGCCCGGCGCGCGACGATCCGCGCCGTCACCATCGAAATCAGCGATGGCGCGACACAGATCACGACATCCGGGCGCACGGCGCGGCTGGCGCGAAGCGCGGGAAACAGCGCGCTTGCCATATAGCTGAGATGGTGGATGAGCCGCTTGGCTCCGGTTGGGCGGGGCGGCACATAAATCGGCACACGCAGCACCGTCACGCCATTTTCCACCGACCGCAGCACGCCCTTGCGGCGATGGTCGGGATGAAGTTCCCAACGCGGATAATAGGCCTTGCCGCTGACGACGCAGACCGTGTGGCCAGCGGCAACCAGCGATTCGGCCATGCCTGCGGTATAGGGGCCGATGCCCACCGGTTCCGGCGCATAGTTCAACCCGACAACAAGGACATTCATACGCGGGCGTACTCGTTTCTGTAATGCGGGGGGGGGTATGTCAGAAAGCGTCCTAGGCGGCGCGCAGCGCGGTCCGGTTATCCAGAAACCATTGATAGGTTTCGGCAATACCACGCTCCAGCCCGATCGAGGCGCGCCAGCCCATGTCGGCCAGCCGCGAAACATCCATCAGCTTGCGCATGGTGCCGTCGGGCTTTGACGGATCGGTTACGATACCCCCCGAAAATCCGGTCACATGGGCGATGATCTGCGCCAGTTCGAGAATCGAGACATCACTCCCTGACCCGACGTTGACGTGGCTCAGCATCGGCTGGGTATTGGCGCGATAAACATCCGACGGCAGATCGAATACAAACAGCGATGCCTCTGCCATGTCATCGACATGCAAAAATTCGCGTCGCGGATTGCCGCTGCCCCAGATCATCACCTCTTCCGCGCCGCACTGCGCCGCATCATGGAACCGCAGGATCAGCGCGGGCAGGACGTGGCTGTTTTCGGGGTGAAAATTGTCGCCGGGGCCATACAAATTGGTCGGCATGACACTGCGATAATCGGTGCCGTACTGACGGTTATAGCTCTCGCACAGCTTGATCCCGGCGATCTTGGCGATCGCATAGGGTTCATTGGTCGGCTCGAGCACACCGGTCAGCAGCGCGTCTTCGCGCATCGGTTGGGCCACGGCGCGCGGATAGATGCATGACGACCCCAGTTGCAGCAGGCGCCGCACGCCCGCCGCAAAGGCCTGATGGATCACATTGCATTCGATCATCAGGTTTTCATAAATGAAATCTGCGGGATACGTGTTGTTGGCATGAATGCCGCCCACTTTCGCCGCAGCCAGAATCACCGCATCGGGACGTGTCCCTGCAAAAAAGTCCCGCACAGCAGCCTGATCAGTCAGATCAAGCTCTGCCCGGGCCCGGGTGATCACGTCCGCACCGCGCTCGGCCAGCTTGCGCGAGATCGCACCGCCAACCATACCGCGATGTCCGGCAACAAAGACCCGCATCGGATCAACCCTCCAACGAAACCGGAACGTCAAAGCCGTGCCGCTTGAGCAAGGCATGACGTTTGGCGACAAGCAGATCTGCAGCCACCATTTCCGCGCACATTTCCTGCGCGGTGATCTGCGGCACCCAACCCAGCTTGTCCTTGGCCCGGGTCGGGTCGCCCAGCAAGGTTTCGACTTCGGCGGGTCGGAAATAGCGCGGGTCGATGCGCACGACGACATCGCCCACCTTGACCGACGGCGCATCGTCGCCGGCAATCGCTTCGACCACACCGACTTCATCAACGCCGGCGCCGGTGAACGTCAGCGTAATGCCGAGATGGGCCGCCGACCAGGTGATGAATTCACGCACGGAATACTGCTTGCCGGTCGCGATCACGAAATCCTCTGCCACGTCCTGTTGCAGCATCATCCACTGCATCCGGACGTAATCCTTGGCATGGCCCCAATCGCGCAGCGAATCGATATTGCCCATGTAAAGGCACGATTCGAGCCCCTGGGCGATATTGGCCAACCCGCGCGTGACCTTGCGCGTTACGAAAGTTTCGCCGCGGCGCGGGCTCTCGTGGTTGAACAGCACGCCGTTGCAGGCATACATCCCATAGGCTTCGCGGTAATTGACCGTAATCCAGTAGGCATAGAGCTTGGCCACGGCATAGGGCGAACGCGGATAGAACGGGGTCGTTTCGCGCTGCGGAATTTCTTGAACCAGGCCGTAAAGTTCGGAGGTCGAAGCTTGGTAAAAGCGGGTCTTCTGTTCAAGACCGAGCAGGCGGATCGCTTCAAGCAACCGCAGCGTGCCGATCGCATCGACATCGGCCGTATACTCCGGTGCCTCGAAGCTGACCGCGACATGGCTTTGCGCGCCGAGATTGTACACTTCGTCGGGCTGGATCTGCTGAATGATCCGGGTCAGGTTCGATGTGTCGGACAGATCGCCATAATGCAGCCGCAAATTCGGCCGCTCTTCATGCGGATCCTGGTAGATATGGTCGATCCGCTGCGTATTGAACAACGAGGCGCGGCGCTTGATACCATGGACCTCATAACCCTTTTCCAAAAGCAATTCGGCAAGGTAAGATCCGTCCTGGCCCGTTATACCTGTAATAAGGGCAATTTTACGCTCGGACACGCTGCACTCCATTGCAAATCGTCAAAGGGGTTCACCCTGAAACCGCCACTGCGATTACGGATTAAATAGCCCCCTTTAAATCAGAAGAAACATGACCTGATCAATATTTTTGCCCAGCCCGGAACTGGTCACAAAAACGGCCCGAAAACCCGTTTTGCACCGCAGCATTCAATCCCTCAAAGCAGACAGCATGTCAAGCGCACCCCGCCCCGCCAACGGCCTCGCGCCATGCACCGCTCTCTTGCCTGCGCCTGCCAACAAGGCCAGATAGGGACAATGCCTCCATCCGATCCCAGCCATAGCTCGTTGCCGCCGCCCAACTCGCCGACCTCATCGGATTTCACGAACGAATCCGGCGCGGAAAGCGGCGTGGGCGAATATGCTTTGCGACGCCAGCAAGTCCGCCTGCAATCCTCGATCGTCCTGTTGCTGATGGCTGGTCTGGTACTGGCCCTGCCGTACATCCTGACGACGGGCGCGGTCGTGGTGCTGCCGCCGATCACCGCGCTCGTCCTGTCGATCGTGCTGTCGCCGCTGGCCGACCGGCTGACGCGGATCGGCATCCCCAATATGCTGGCCTCGTTCATGGCGATCCTGGTAATGATCGGGATTATCATCGTCGCATTGGCGGTGATCCTGCAGCCGGCCTTCGAGATGGTAGACCAAGTCCCGGCGATGGCGCGCGAGACGGCCCGCCGCTTTGCCCAACTGCGCGAAAACTTTGCCTGGATCAGCGAATTCAACCGGCAGATCGCGCATATCGGCGGCCCATTGGTCGGCCAGCAGACACGGGTCGTCGCGCTGGCCGAGCCCTCGGTGATCGAACAACTCGCGCTGGCGACCCCGAGCGCTGCACTCGAAGTGCTGCTGACGATCCTGATGACCTTTTTCATGATCGAATCGCGCATTCGCATGCGACGGCGGCTGCTGGTCGAACGCGCCAACTTTTCGTCTTCAGTGCGCATCGCGCGGGTCATGCGCGACGTGCAGGATCGGGTGGCGAGCTACATCCTGACTGTGGCGCAGATCAATCTGGGCGTCGGGCTGATCGTCTATGCCGGCGCGCGCTATTTCGGCTTTTCTGCACCGGTGATGTGGGGCGGGCTCGCCTTCGTGCTCAATTTCGTGCCCTATATGGGCCCGCTGACAATGGCTGGTCTGCTTGCGCTGGTCGGACTCGGCACAACCAACACGGTGGCGCAAGGGCTGATTCCGGCGCTGTGTTTTCTTGTGCTGCACGCGACCGAGGCCAATCTGGTCACGCCGTCGATTCTGGGCGTGCGCTTTACGCTAAACCCGGTATCGATCCTGATCTCGTTCAGCTTTTTCACCTGGGTCTGGGGCGTGCTCGGCGCGCTGCTGTCGGTGCCGATCCTGTTGACCTTTTCGGCGCTGATCGATCATCTTGGCCGACCCAATCTGGTCGGGTTTCTGTTTGGCGAAACGTTGTTCGAACCCGGACGCCTGCACGATAGCGACGACGCCGAAACGGAGTGATGGCGCCGTCACCCGGGGGCGTTCCCCGGATGACGGCGCAAAGGCTTATGCCGAAGGATAAGCCCAAAGCGAGCCGCGCGCGAAATTCTCGGCGGCGAAGGCCCAGTTCAGGTGCCCGTCGACAACCTTCTTGAGGTAGTCGGGGCGAACGTTCTTGTGATCGAGGTAATAGGCGTGTTCCCACAGGTCGATGACCAGCAGGGGATTGCCCGACAATTCGGCATAGCTCGCCGCGTCATGGGTCTGTTCGACCGACAGCTTGCCGTCCTTGGCAACCAGCCAGACCCAGCCCGATGCAAAATGTCCGGTGCCCTGCGCGACCAGTTCGGCCTTGAGCGCATCGAGCGAGCCGAACGAGGCGTCGATCGCGGCGGCGAGCGCGCCTTCGGGGGTCTGCGCGGTGGTGCTCAGGCTGTACCAGTAGAAACCGTGGTTCCAGGTCTGTGCGCTGTTGTTGAACAGGCCCTTGTTGCCGGTCGCAATCGCGGCGGCAACGATGTCTTCCAGGCTTTTGCCCGCAAGGTCGGTGCCTTCGATCGCGGTGTTGGTGCGATCGACATAAGTGCGGTGATGCTTGCCATGGTGGGTCTGCAGCGTGGTCGCCGAAATGACCGGCGCCAGCGCGTCGTCGGCATAAGGCAGCGGGGAAAGGATGATGGCCATATTCGCTCCGTGGGATTTGCCCCCGATGGGAATCGAGGGCGGGTGATCGGTTGGCTTGTGAGCTGCCGTACCCGTTATGTGCGAGTTTTCCAGACGGAATTTTCAATGAGCGCGTGAGAGGAACACGATCACGACGGATCGCGGGCGAAACGGTCGACCGCAGCGGTCACTGCAACGTCGAACGTGACATTGCCCAGCGTACGCATCAGATCGGGCACGACTTCGACCGCGACCAGCAAGGCCAGCGGCGCGACCGGCACCCCCATCGCCAGCGCGATCGGCCCGACCGAGGCGATAAAGCTGATCGTGCCGGGCAGGCTGACCGAGCTGAGCGACACAAGTATGGCCATGACAAAGCCCGAAACCATTGCCCCCGCGCTCAGCGGAACCCCGTACCAGTGCGCGACATAGACCACGACGGCCAGATTCATCGCCGGGCTGGTCGCACGAAACAGCGCAACCGCCAGCGGCAGCACAAATTCGGCAGTCGAGGCGCGCAAGCCCAGCCGTTCGCAGGCGCCCAGCATCGCCGGCAACGAGGCAAGCGAGCTTTGCGTCGACAGCGCAAAGATCTGTACCGGCACGAGATCGCGGACAAACCGCCCCAGCGGCTGGCGCGCGATCAGCGCCGCGAACGGATAGGCCGCCAGCCAGACCACCGTCCCCGACGCGGTCACCACAACGATATAATGCGCCAGTGCACCAACCGCCGCCGGCCCGCTTTTCGCCGCGACCGTCAGGCTGAGCGCGAGAACGCCGATCGGCGCCAGCGCCAGCACCCAGCCGATCACCACCAGCATGGCGCCCGCCAGCCCGGCAAAGAACAACGCGATCAAGTCGCGCTGCACCGGCGCCAGTCGCGTGACCGCCAGCGCAAACACGCTCATGAACAGGATCAGCGGCAGCATGTGGTCGTTCGCTGCGGCATCGAGGACATTGCTCGGCACGATCGAGCGCAGATAATCGGCAACCCCCGGCAAGCTGCTCGGCACAGCGCCACCAAGGCTCGCCCGCAAGGCCGCCGCCGCGCTTTCGGGCACCGGGACCAGCGCCAGCAGGAACGTGGGCACGCTCAACGCCACCAGCGCGGCAAACGCCAGCACGGCAAGAAACCAGCCCAGGCTGCGCCGCGCCATACCGCCCGCACTGGCAGTCCGCACCGTCTGGAATACCCCGGTAAAGATCAGCGCGGCGACCAGCGGCACGATCGTCCCTTGCAGCGCGCGCAGCCACAGTTCCCCGACCGGCCCCGCCACCGCCAGAACCCCCGGCATCGCACGGGGCGCGACGAACGCCAGCGACAAGCCCCCGCCCAGCCCGATCGTCAGCGCTGCAAACGTCCAGCCCGCCGGCACTTGCGCGATCGATGGCAGGACCAGCCCGCCGGCATTCCCAAGGGCAGACCCGATGGGATCAGGGGCAGACACGATCGGGTCGGAGGCGAGAGGCGCGTTGCCTTGGGCGTCAGTCTGGTTCATGCGCTGGTTAACTTAGTCGTGTTAGGCGCGCTGGCAATCGTCACGGCGTGTTTTGCACCGGGCAGGACTTCAAGAGGGTTTGAGCATGGGGCGCAAGTTCTTCGGCACCGACGGTATTCGGGGCCGCACCAATGCAGGGGTGATGACCGCCGCAACAGCGATGAAAGTCGGGCAGGCCGCCGGAACCTATTTCCAGCGCGGCGAACATCGCCATCGCGTGGTGATCGGCAAGGACACCCGGCTGTCGGGCTATATGTTGGAAAACGCGATGACCGCGGGTTTCACCAGCGTCGGCATGGATGTCGTGCTGCTGGGGCCGATGCCGACGCCGGCCATCGCGCTGCTGACCCGCGAAATGCGTGCCGATGTCGGCGTGATGATTTCGGCCAGCCACAACCCGTTTGAAGACAACGGGATCAAGCTGTTCGGTCCCGACGGTTTCAAGCTGTCGGATGAAGACGAACTGGCGATCGAAGCGATGCTCGAAGAGGAACTGCCCCTAGCCGCAGCCGAGGAAGTCGGTCGCGCGCGGCGCATCGATGATGCCCGCGGACGCTATATTCACGCGGTCAAGGCCAGCCTGCCGCACGATGTCCGGCTCGACGGCCTGCGCATCGTGCTCGATTGCGCCAATGGGGCGGCCTATCAGGTGGCGCCCTCGGTCCTGTGGGAACTGGGTGCCGAAGTGATTGCGATCGGGGTCGAACCCAATGGCAAGAACATCAACCTGGGGGTTGGATCGACTCATCTCGACGCGATCAAGGCGAAAGTGCGCGAAGTGCGCGCCGATATCGGCATCGCGCTTGATGGCGATGCCGATCGGCTGATCGTCGTCGATGAAAAGAGTCACACGGTCGACGGTGACCAGATCATGGCCCTGATCGGCAGTCGGCTGGCTGAGCAAGGGCAATTGCGCGGCGGCGGCGTGGTCGCCACGGTCATGTCCAACCTCGGGCTCGAACGCTTTCTGCAATCGCGCGGAATCGAGCTTGTGCGCACGGCCGTCGGCGACCGCCATGTGCTCGAAAAAATGCGCAGCGGCGGCTACAACGTCGGCGGGGAACAGTCCGGCCACATGATCCTGGCCGACTACAGCACCACGGGCGACGGGACGATCGCGGCGCTCCAGGTGCTGGCGGCGCTGGTCGCCAGCGGCAAACCGGCGAGCGAGACACTGCACCTGTTCGATCCGGTGCCGCAAATCCTGCGCAATGTCCGCTTCGCGGGCGGCAAGCCGCTTGAAGACGAGACGGTCAAGACGGTCATCGCCGACGCGGAAGCCGAACTTGCCGGCAAGGGTCGCCTCGTGATCCGTCCTTCCGGGACCGAACCGGTGATCCGGGTGATGGCCGAAGGTGACGACGCCGGGCAAGTTGCCGCCGTGGTCGAACGGATTTGCGCCGCCGTGCGCAAGGCGACATGATGGTTCACCAACTATGGCCGGTTACGCCGTTACGGCAGGCAAGGCACCGTTGACCGCGCGCCACTTGCCGCAACGACGCGCCCGGTCATACAAATGCCTTGCCACACCGCTAGGGCACACCGTATGATTGCCTCATTATTCGCGCTGTAGGGGCCAGCGCAGATCATTTGGCACACTTCAAGCTTTAAGTGGGTGGCGCGGGGAAGCAATTACATGATGGCGTTGCACCAACGACTTCTACCGGGTGATCGCACTAAAAGTCGCAATCCGGGTATTACTCCTATCCGGAAATGGAGCATCATCCCGACGGTGCAGGACAGGTTCTGTGAGCGGCAATCCGGCCCCGCGTGGTGTGTAGCGCGAATTCTGCCAGGATTGTACGGTCTCCGCGCAATTCAGGCTGGAGACAGGATCAATCTTGGAATCTGATACTCCCGAACACCTGCCCCGCCAGGTCGACCAACCGAATTTTAGCGATACACCTATGACAACCCACAATTATTCGGTTCTTCTCGTGGGGAATTACGCGTCCGATAACCAACAATCGATGCTGCGCTTCACCGCCACATTGGCCGAAAATCTGCAACGACTCGGCGTCAAGGTCGTCGTCACGCGCCCGCCGATGGTGTTCGGCAGGATCGCCCGCGACAAGCCGCGCTTGAAAAAGCTGGCCGGCTATTTCGACAAGTTTGTGCTGTTTCCGCTGATGCTGCTGAAATCGGCCCGCGCGCACCGTGTGGTACACATAGCCGATCAATCCAATGCGCTCTATCTGCCGGTCATCGGCGCGCACAAGACCATCCTCACCTGTCACGATCTGTTCGCTGTCCGCATGGCGCTCGGCGAATATTCGCAAAACCGCGGCACGATGCGGGGCGGGATTCTGCAACGGCTCAACTTGCGTGGATTGCGTCGTTTGCGGCATGTCACAACTGTTTCCGCTGCGACTTCGGATGATTTTTTCAGGATCGCCGGAAAAGACGCAACGCTGACTCTGATCCCCAACGCGCTTGATCCCAGATTCCAGGGGGCACCATCCCCGCTCGCCCGGCAATCGCCCCCGGCAGCCCCCTATTTCCTGCATCTGGGCAACAACAATTTTTACAAGAACCGCCCCGGGGTTGTCCGGCTGTTCGGTGAACTTGCCCGGTTCAACATGTTTTCGGAGCACCGCCTGGTCCTGGCCGGCAAAATGCCCGATGGCGATCTGCAGGACGAAATCGACCGCAGCCCGGTGCGCGATCGTATCGATGTGCGCGTCAATCTGACCGACGAGGACGTGCATTCGCTTTACGCCGGAGCCGAGGCTTTGCTGTTCATTTCGCTGGCCGAAGGCTTTGGCTGGCCGATCATCGAAGCGCAGGCCAGCGGCTGCCTTGTCGTCACCAGCGATCGCGAACCGATGCGCAGCGTGGCCGGCGACGGTGCAATACTGGTCGATCCGGAAAATCCGGCTCAGGCTGCCGCCGCCATCGCGGCGGCACACGAGGACTTTGTCCGGATCCGCGAACAAGGCTCCGCCAATGCCGAAACCTATTCGTCCGACATGATTTTCCCCCGCTATCTCGATGTGTACCGGGAAGTCGTTTCCGGCTAGACAGGGCTTCAGAACAAGCGGCACCGGCCCCCCGCCTACAACGACGCCAGCCCTACAACGACGAGTCCCTTCCATGCTCGAAATGCGCCCCGATTGCGAACGTTGCGGAACAGATCTTCCCGCCGAAGCCCCCGGCGCTTTCATCTGCTCGTTCGAATGCACGTTCTGCACCGAGTGCGCCGACGTGCTTGACGATCGGTGCCCCAATTGCGGCGGCGAGTTGACGGACCGACCGACCCGCACCATCGCACTGCAGGCGCAGCACCCGCCCTCGGCGCGGCGACACCGGTCATGATCACGGCGCAACCGCCGAGAATTCTGTCAATTGCAGGCTCCGATTCCAGCGGTGGCGCGGGAATTCAGGCCGACATCAAGACGATCACCGTACTTGGCGGCTACGCCATGACCGCCCTGACCGCCCTGACCGCGCAGAACACGTGCGGTGTCGCCATGGTCGATGCCGTCAGTCCAGCGATGGTCGCAGCGCAGATCAATGCCTGCATTGACGACATCGGCGTCGATGCGGTCAAGATCGGCATGCTGGGATCGCCCGCGATTGCCGAAGTAGTGGCGCAAGCACTGGAAACGCTGCGCGTCCCGATCGTGTTCGACCCGGTGATGATCGCCACCAGCGGCGCGACGCTGGCCGATGGCGCCACCATCGCTGCCTTTGAGCGGTTGATGGCGCTGGCAACGCTGACCACGCCGAATGTGGCCGAATTGGCCGCGCTGGGCGGGGATTCCGGGATGCGCGCGCGCGGGATCGCCTATCTGGCCAAAGGCGGCGACAGCGAAGGCGTCGACGTGATCGACCGACTGGTCCGGCCCGGTACTGACGATCTGGTGTGGACGGCGCCGCGCATCGTCACCCGCCATACCCATGGCACCGGCTGCACATTATCGAGCGCCATCGCCACCCGACTAGGCGCGGGCGCACCGATCGAACAGGCTGTGGCGGATGCGCGGGCGCTGGTGCGTGCAGCCCTGCTTGCCGCCCCCGGTCTCGGAAAAGGGCATGGGCCGCTCGGCCACGCGGCGCTTGCCCGGTCATGGCCCTGCGGATGACGCGCAACGCCGTGCGTCGCGCCATCGCCTGGATCGTGGCTCTCGCTGCGGCTCAGCTGCTGGTGAACGGCACCGCGATTGCGCAACCCGTCGACGATCTTGAACGTGACGACAGCCTGGTTCTGTCGATCGCATGGCGGTTGCAGACTGCAAACGCGGCCTATTGCGCCAGAACGACGACAGCCACAGGCATCCAGCTGCAAGACACCGCCGTTTTTGCAGATCCGGCGGCAGCGCGCGCCGCCTATGGCCTCTCCGGTGACATTTTCATCGGCGCCTTGGCCTTGACCGGCCCCGGCACGGCGGCGGGCCTGACTGTCAACACGACCGTTGCGGCGATCGACGGCAAACCGCTCGCCGCGATCCCCGCGCCGTCGCCGCGTACACCCTTCGCACGCCTCGCCCGCGTACAGGCCATGCTCGATGATGCCTCGGCGCGCGACGGCGCGGTCATTCTGACGACCGGCGATGGCCGCGTCATCCCGGTATCCGCCATACCGGCATGCCACGTCACGGTGGAAGTCGATGACGGCAGGAATTATGCCCGGTCAGTGCGCGATGAAATCTGGATCGGTCGGCGTCATATTGCCGAAACCGGCGGCGATCATGATCTGCTCGCCGCGATGATTGCGCACGAAATGGCGCATGCTGTGCTCGATCATCAGGCGATCCTGATCGCTGGCCACGGCTCCACCGCTGTCGCCCTTCACACAGAGCACGAAGCGGATCGCCTTTCGGTCTGGTTGCTGGCCAACGCCGGTTTTCCGCCCGAAGCCGCGATCAATTATCAGCGCACGGTCATGGCCCGTCACCAGGGCTTTCTGGCCATCGACCCCACCCATGGCAACTGGCGCGAGCGTGCGCGAATTATCGCAGACGAGCGCGCGGCTCTCATGGCGGCACCCGACGGAGACTGGGCGCACCATTTCCGGCGCGAGACCGAATGACGCCCAGCCGTCAGTCCCCGGTTTCCAATGCATAGAAATCGACGATCTTCGCCCAGCCTTCTTCGGCGGTTTCGACCCGGTGGAACAAGTCGAGATCGTCGAAGCCGATCAGCCCTTCCTCGGCGATCGCCTGAAAATTGATCACGCGATCCCAATAATCGCCGCCGTAAAGCAGGACCGGGATCGGCTGCAGCTTGCCGGTCTGAATCAGCGTCAGCAGCTCGAAGAATTCGTCGAATGTGCCAAACCCGCCGGGAAACACCGCAACGGCGCGCGCGCGCAGCAGAAAATGCATCTTGCGCAGCGCGAAATAGTGAAACTGAAACGACAAGTGCGGCGTGACGAAGCGGTTGGGCTTCTGTTCGTGGCGCAGCGTGATGTTGAGCCCGATGGTTTCCGCCCCGGCCTCCGCCGCGCCCCGGTTGGCCGCTTCCATGATCGACGGGCCCCCGCCCGAACAGACGACGAAGTGGCGATGCCCCCTGTCCCCATTGTTGGTGCCGACGATTCCGGCATTCGCGGCAAGCGAAGCGAGCCGCCGCGCTTCTTCGTAATAGCGTGATTTGGCCACCAGCCGCTCGGCAATGGCGCGCGCCTGGGGCGTGGTTGCCGCATCGAGCGTGGCCTGGGCATGGTCCGGCTCCGGGATACGCGCCGAGCCATAGATCACCAGGGTCGACGCGATCTCCGCTTCATCCAGCAGCATTTCGGGTTTGAGCAGTTCGAGCTGAAACCGCACCGGGCGCAGTTCCTGCCGCAACAGGAAATCGGTGTCGCGAAATGCAAGGCGATAGGCCGGATCCTGCTGCTGCGGCGAAACGCGGGGGTGGCTTTCGACAAAGCCTGCTTCCTGTTCGGCCTGATAGAAACGCTGATGCGCCAGCGCTGACGGCGTCTTGATGTTCTCGTTCATGCGGACCTTGTTGCCACGTGTTCCCCGCTTACCGCAACTGGCGCTTTTCCAGTTTGCGCGCGAGCGTGCGGCGATGCATCCCCAGCCTTCGCGCGGTCTCGGAAATGTTGAAATCGCATTCGACCAGCGTAGCGTGGATATATTCCCATTCGACCGTCTTGATCGAGCTCTTGCGCCCTTCGACCGGGACCGACGGATCGCCCGTATCGCGGCCAAAAGCTTCCTCGATGTCGTCGGTGTTGGCCGGTTTGGCAAGGTAATGCGCCGCGCCCAGCTTGATCGCCTCGACGGCGGTCGCGATGCTGGCAAACCCGGTCAGCACGACGATGCGGATGTCGGGATCGGCCTCGTGCAACATCTGTACGCAGGTCAGCCCGGACGACGTGCCGAGCTTCAGGTCGACTACGGCATAGTCAAACGCCTCGCTTGCGAGCAGCGCGGCGAGATCCTCGGGACTGACGACATGATGCACGCCATAGCCGCGCCGTTCGAAACTGCGGCGCAACGTCCGCGCAAAGGCCGGGTCGTCCTCGACGATCACCAGACGCGGCGTCTCGTTCATGCCTTGGCCTCGATCGCCTTCAACGGGATTGCCAGGCGCACTTGCGCCCCGCCGTCGGGATGGTTGCGCACATCGACTTCGCCGCCCAGCTTGCGCACCACGTTGAACACCAGGAACAGGCCGAGCCCGCCGCCGGGGCGCCCCTTGGTCGAAGCATAGGGTCGCCCGATGCGCACGAGCATTTCGTCGGAAAAGCCCGGCCCGCGGTCGCGAAAGGTCAGCACCAACATGGCCGCGTCGGTCTCGGCAATCACTTCGACATGATCGGGCGAGACTTCGAGTGCGTTATCGATGACATTGCTGATCACCTGACGCAGTGCCGGGTCCGACACGATCGGCGCATCGCGATCCATCCGGTTGATCAGGCGCACCGCACCGCCGCTGCGCGAGCTCCATTCGCGGGCAAAATCACGCACGAACGTGTTCACCGTGGTCACTTCGGGATTTTCGCCGCGCGCTTCGCCTGCAGACAGGAGAATGCCGCTGACGATCGATTTGCAGCGCAAAAGCTCGGTTTCCATCTCATGCAGTTCTTCGACGAGATCAGGCTCGGCAGCGAAAGCGGGATGCTTGAACCAGTCGCGTACCAGCACCGAGATCGTCGCCATCGGCGTGCCCAATTCGTGCGCGGCGCCCGATGCCAAAAGACCCATGCGCACGATATGATCCTCTTCGGCGGCGCGCTGGCGCAGCTGGGCCAGCGCGGCATCGCTCTGCCGCCGGTTGCGATCGATCTTGATGACAAAGAACACCAGCAGCGCCGCGATCAGGATAAAGCAGAGATAGCTGCCGGCCAGATACATGCGCAACGGATCGGCAAGCAATTCGGGCGGCAGGCCCATGGGCACATAGTAAAACGACAGCAGCGAGACCGACAGCACCGCAATCGCCGCAACGATCCAGCTCCAGTTCGGGGGCAGAAGAATCGCTCCGATCGCGATCTGCAGCAAAAACAGGAAGGTGAACGGATTGGTCGTGCCCCCGCTGAGATACAATTGCCAGGTCAGCGCGATGACATCGAGCATCAGCGCGCCGATCAGTTCGACATAGCTGTAGCCTTCGCGCTCTGTCCCCATGACCATCGTCGCGACATTGACGAGCGCGAGCAGCGCGGGGATCGCCACAAGCTGGGTCAGCGGCAACTGAATCCCGAGCACGTGGCTGACATACCAGATCGTCACCAATTGGCCGATCACCGCCATCCAGCGCAATTGGATCAGCAGCACCATGTTGCGCGCGCTGGCGGCGGGAAAGACCAGGCGGTCGCCGGAAATGGCCTGGGGGCCGGTCTGGGATGGGGGATCGGACGGCATTATCGCCGTCGCACTAACACGAATGCCCCCCCAATGGCCATGATCCCCATGGTGAACCAGGTCAGCGCATAACCAAGGTGGTTGTTGGGAAACGCGATCACGGTCAGACCCGGCACCGGCGCGTCCGCGCCCGGCGCGGAAGCCTCGGCCCAGCTGTCGATGAACAGGCGCGGATCGACCGCGACGCCTCGCCTTGCCGCGATCGCCGCGATGTCGCGCGAATACCAGCGGTCTTGCGCGGGCCGATTGGCGCGCAGCAACGCACCCTTGGGCTCGGTCGGGCGCAACAGCCCCTCGATCCGCACGGGCCCTGCCGGAACATCGCGCCGCGCGGCCTCGATCCGGCTGCCTTCGGGCAGGAACCCGCGATTGATCATGATCGTGCGGCCATCATCGCCCGCCAGCGGCACGAGTTCCCAATAGCCGGTGCCAATCGTCGACGTTCCGGTAACCAGCGTCGTGCCTGCGCTCAGAAAGTGCCCGGTCATGGCCAGCCGATGATAGGTCAGCGGCGTCAGATCGCCCGTGGGCAGCGCGGCAGGATCGATCGGCGCGGCATGGACCGCCGCTTGCGTGTCGGCAATCAGCCGGGTTTTCCAGCCGAGGCGGTGAAGCTGCCATACGCCCAGGGCAGTAAAGACGAGGGCCAGCACCAGCAAGGCCAGTGCCGGCCCTACTGCCCGTGTGCCGCCTGCCCGCGTGCCCGCAGTGCCAGGCGACGCAGGCGCCTGCATCAGGGCAGCTCGTTCATGTTGTGCGGCATCGGCATCATGTTGTGGTTGAGGTGGTACATCACCCACAGCGACCCCGAGAGCACGATTCCCACGAGAATCAGCGTGAAGACCAGCGCGAGGAAATTCCAGCCGCCTTGCGATTTCGTGTTCATGTGGAGGAAGTAGATCATGTGAACCACGACCTGGACCACGGCAAAGCCCGCAATGACCAGCGCGGTCAGGGTCTTGTCACCCAGCGCGCCCGACATCACCAGCCAGAACGGGATCGCGGTCAGCACGACCGACAGCGCGAATCCGGTGCCGTAATCCTTCAGCGAGAAATGCGGCGCGTCATCATGCGCGTCCGTGTGCGAAGAGCTCATCGCAGGGTTCCCATCAGATAGACAAATGTGAAGACGCCGACCCAGACGACGTCAAGGAAGTGCCAGAACATCGACAGGCACAGGAGCCGACGCTTGTTCGCCTCGGTCAGCCCGCTTTGCCCCAGTTGCACGAGCAAGGTGCCCAGCCAGATCAGCCCGAACGTGACGTGCAGCCCGTGCGTCCCGACCAGCGTGAAAAACGCCGACAGGAACGCGCTGCGCTGCGGGGTCGCCCCGTCGGCGATCAGGTGCGAGAATTCATAAAGCTCGATCGACAGGAAGGCAGCGCCAAACAGCGCCGTCACCAGCAACCAGCCCTGAACCCCGGCGACGCGGCCGCGCTGCATCGCGATCATGGCAAAGCCATAAGTGATCGACGAAAACAGCAGCATCGCGGTGTTGATCGCGACCAGCGGCAGTTCGAACAGATCCTTTGGCCCCGGCCCCGCCGCATAATTGCCGCCCAGCACGCCATACGCGGCGAACAGCATGGCAAAGATGAGGCAGTCGCTCATCAGGTAGATCCAGAAGCCGAGCAGCGTGCTGCCGCCTTCGGGATGATCGTGTTCGTCGAGATCGAAATACTGCGCGGTCAGGCCGCCCGCCTGCGGGGCGGCAAATTGATGCTTGCTCATGGCGTCAGGCTCCTTCGACCGTGGCCAGTTGCCGGGTACGTTCGGCCTCGGTCTTCGCCACCATGTCGGCAGAAATGTGATATGACCGGTTGGTGTTGAAAGTATGGGCAATCGCGGTCAGCAACAGCGTCGCAAAGCCCGCAATCGCCATCCACCAGATGTGCCAGATCATGGCAAAACCGAAGACCGTGCTGATCCCCGCCAGGATGATCCCGGCGCCCGTGTTGCGGGGCATGTGGATCGGGCGAAATCCTTCGAGCGGCCGGGTCACGCCGTTGCGCTTCATGTCTTCCCAGGCGTCGATGTCGTGGATCACCGGGGTAAAGGCAAAGTTGTAGGCCGGCGGCGGCGAGCTGGTCGACCATTCGAGCGTGCGGCCGCCCCAGGGATCGCCGGTTTCATCGCGCAACTGTTCACGGCGCATGATCGACACGCCATATTGCACGAGCATGGCACCGATGCCGCAGGCGATCAGGCCCGCGCCGAGCGCGGCGACGATGAAATAGGGCTGCAGACTGGCGTCGTCGAACACCCGCATGCGGCGCGTCACGCCCATCAGGCCCATGATGTAAAGCGGGGTAAACGCCAGCCAGAAGCCGGGCACCCAGCACCAGAAGCTGACTTTGCCCCAGAACGGATCGAGCTTGAAGCCGAACGCCTTGGGCCACCAGTAGTTGATCGCCGCAAACGTCCCGAACACCACGCCGCCGATAATCACGTTATGAAAGTGCGCGATCAGGAACAGCGAATTGTGCAGCACGAAGTCGGCGGGCGGCACCGCAAGCATGACCCCGGTCATCCCGCCGATCACGAACGTCAGCATGAACGCGACGGTCCACATCATCGGCAGCTCAAAGCGGATACGCCCGCGATACATCGTGAACAGCCAGTTGAACATCTTCGCACCCGTCGGGATCGAGATGACCATCGTGGTGATGCCGAAGAAGCTGTTGACGCTGGCGCCGGAGCCCATCGTGAAGAAGTGGTGCAGCCACACGATATAGGACAGCACGGTAATGACGACCGAGGCATAGACCATCGAGGTATAGCCGAACAGGCGCTTGCTGCAGAACGTCGAGGTCACTTCCGAAAACACGCCAAAGATCGGCAGGATCAGGATGTAGACTTCGGGATGGCCCCAGATCCAGATGAGGTTGACGTACATCATCGGGCTTCCACCAAAATCATTGGTGAAAAAGTTGGTCCCGACATAGCGATCGAGGCTGAGCAGCGCGAGCACGGCGGTCAGCACCGGAAACGAGGCCACGATCAGCACGTTGGTGCACAGCGCGGTCCAGGTGAACACCGGCATGCGCATCATCGTCATGCCCGGCGCGCGCATCTTGACGATCGTGGCGATCAGATTGATCCCCGAAAGCGTGGTGCCTACGCCCGCGATCTGCAGCGCCCAGATGTAATAGTCGACCCCGACGCCGGGGCTGTAGGCCAGACCCGACAGCGGCGGATAGGACAGCCAGCCGGTCTGCGCGAATTCGCCGACGAACAGCGAAGCCATGACCAGCGCCGCACCCGAGGCCGTCATCCAGAAGCTGAAATTGTTGAGAAACGGAAAACTGACGTCCCGCGCGCCGATCTGCAGCGGCACGACAAAGTTCATCAGCCCGGTTACGAACGGCATGGCCACGAAAAAGATCATGATCACGCCATGGGCGGTAAACACCTGATCATAGTGGTGCGCCGGGAAAAACCCCTCGTTGCCGTTGAACGCCACCGCCTGCTGCACACGCATCATCAGCGCATCGGCAAAGCCACGCAGGAACATCACGAGGCCGAGCACCATGTACATGATGCCGATCTTCTTGTGATCGACGCTGGTGAACCATTCCTTCCAGAGATAGCCCCAGAGGCGGAAATACGTCAGCGCGGCAAGCAGCGCGATGCCGCCCAGCGCCACGGCGGCAAAAGTGGCGACAAGGATCGGTTCGTGCAGCGGCAGCGCGTCGAGCGACAGGCGACCGAGCAACGGAGACCAGGTCTGGTCATGATTTGGCATGGATCGGTGTCCCGATTGTCAGGAAAGGGGGTGGGCGGGGGCGGGCTGCCTTGCGGCATCCGGCCGGGCCAGGCTCAGCGTGTCGCGGGCCACCGCCGCGCGCAGCGGGCGGTTATCGGCGCACCAGTCGCGCACAAAGCGGTGCAGGTTTGCATCGGCAAACCCCGGCGCAGCGCTGGAAACCTGTTCGCGCCCCTGCTTGTCATACGTCAGCGCCGCGACGTTGAGCAGGCCAGCCTTGCCGGTGCCGCCGTGGGCGTCGATCGCCGCCATTTCGCCGGTGCACAGCTTGCCCGGACGCACGCACATGTTGACGACCGCGTCAAACAGGTCGGGCGAGACGGAGGCATAGTGGATCACCGGGACTTTCTCGCTCGGCTTGTCGAGTTCGAGATAGGTCGCGCGGTCGAGATCAGAACCGGTCTTTTTGACGCCCGCAACCCAGGCGTTGAACGCATCGCCCGTCACGCTGCGCGTGGCAAAGCGCATGTGGCTAAAACCCGCGCCGCTGAAATTGGCGGAAAAGCCGGTAAACGTGCCGGGCTTGTTGAACACCGCGTGAAGCTTGGTTTCCATCCCCGGCATGGCATAGATCTGACCGGCCAGCGCGGGGACGTAGAACGAGTTCATCACTGTCGACGAGGTGATGCGAAACCGCACCGGGCGGCCTTCGGGCAGAACCAGTTCGTTGACCGTGGCGATCTTCTGTTCGGGATAGATGAACAGCCATTTCCAGTCGAGCGCGACGACTTCGACATCCATCGGCTTCGTGCCCGGCGCAATCGCGTGGCTATCGTCGATCCGGCTGAGCGGACGATAGGGATCGAGCAAGTGCGTGGCGAGCCAGGTGATCGAGCCCAGCGCGATGATGATCGCCAGCGGCGCCGTCCAGATCACCAGTTCGAGCTTGGTCGAATGATGCCATTCGGGATCATAGGCCGCCTCGGTGTTGGCCGAGCGATAGCGCCAGGCAAACAGCACGGTCAGCGCCATGACCGGCACGATGATCAGCAGCATCAGCGCGGTCGAAACCATCACCAGGTTCGCCTGCTGGCGCGCGATGTCGCCCGAAGGATTGAGCACGACCCAGTCGCAACCCGAAACAAGGGCGGCGAGCGGAAGAGCGAGAGCGCCGCGCAGAGCCCGGCGGAGATGGTCCGACCGGGTGCGCAGACGACGGGGGGGTGTTTCTGCACGCATGGGGCGGGCCGTAAGCGCGACGAACCGTGCATGCGATAGGACATTTTGTCCCAGATCTTGACGGGCATCAATGACTCTGGGAGTTTGTTTCAAAAGCGGGAAAAGCGGGCACCCCGGCCCCTCCTGCGACGCACAATTTCAGGGGGAGAGAACATTGGCCATGACGTCTCAAGGGTATGACATCCTCGCCCGCCTGCAATCGGGTACGCCGGGCCCTTCGAATGGCCGCCACGCACACCCTGTCACCCCGGGCGACATCGCCATCGGGGTCATCATCGGCCGCACCTCGGAATTCTTCGACTTCTTTGTCTATGCCATCGCCTCGGTGCTGGTGTTTCCCAAACTCGTGTTCCCCTGGCTGCCGCCGCTGCAGGCGACGCTGGCCTCGTTTGCAGTGTTTGCCCTGGCGTTTGTCGCGCGACCGGCAGGCTCGATCTGGTTCACCGGGCTCGACCGCGCCTATGGTCGGGGGTTCAAGCTGACCGTGGCGCTGGTGCTGCTGGGCGGATCGACGGCGGCGATCGCGTTTCTGCCCGGCCACGAATCGATCGGGCTGGCCTCGGCGGGCTTGCTTGCGCTGCTCCGGCTGGGACAGGGCTTTGCCCAAGGGGGAACCTGGGACGGCCTGCCCTCGCTGCTCGCGCTCCAGGCCCCCGAAGGCCGCCGCGGCTGGTACGCGATGATCCCGCAATTGGGCGCGCCGCTCGGGCTGATCGTCGCCAGCTTGCTGTTCGCGTTCTTTACCGCCTCGCTCGATTCGGACGATTTCCTCGACTGGGGCTGGCGCTATCCCTTCTTCGTGGCCTTTGCGATCAATGTCGTCGCGCTGTTTGCGCGGCTGCGCATCGTCGAATCGGCCTCGTTCGAACAGCTTTACGAAGATCGCGATCTGATGGCCGAACGCCCTTTGCGCACGCTGGCGCAGCAATGGCGCACAGTCGTGATCGGCGCCTTTGCCCCACTCGCCAGCTTTGCGCTGTTTCACATGGTCACCGTGTTTCCCTTGTCATGGGTCCACTTGTTCACCCCCGAATCATCGACTCGCTTTCTCGTGCTCGAAGCGGGTGCGGCGACCACCGGGCTGGTGGCGATGGTCGCTTCGGGACAATTGGCCGATCAGTTTGGACGGCGGCGCCTGCTTGCGGCCTCTGCTGCGGCGATCGCGGTGTTCAGCGGCTTTGCCCCGCAGTTGCTGGCCTTGGGCGAGACCGGCCAATTCGCCTTCATGATCATCGGCTTTTTGCTGCTCGGGCTGTGCTTTGGCCAATCGTCGGGGGTGCTCGCCAGCGAATTTCCGCTGCGCCATCGCTACACCGGCGCGGCCTTGACCAATGATCTGGCCTGGCTGGTCGGCGCCGGTTTTGCCCCCTTGGTCGCGCTGTGGGCCTCGGCGCATTTCGGACTGGTCGCCTCGGGCGCCTATCTCCTGTCGGGCGCACTGGCGACCCTGATCGCGCTATGGGTCAATCGCGGCCTCGCACGCGGGGCCTGATCGGGAAACTGTCCTGCCCGGCACGAACGCCGGGCAGGAAACAGGGTCAGGGCCCGCCAAGATCAGGGCTTGGACAATTCCGCCCGCGCCGCCGCAATGTCGGGGGCAAGGCGCGGATCGGCCAGCAGTGCCTTTGCCGCCAAAACACCGAGCAGATGGCCCGCCTCGACATCGCTGGCGAAATGGACCGCGCAGATCTCGCGGCTATAGCCATAGTCTGCCGCGCGAGCGAAAATCGCGGCGCGCCGCTCGGGGATCAGATCGGACAAGACCCAGGCCATGCTCCAGCCAAAGGTGGCGTGGCCGCTCGGATAAGACCGGTCGCCGCCTTTGCCCCCCGCGCTGCCGCTGCCGCAATGGGCCAGCGCGGGATCGACCGTATAAGGCCGGGCCCGGCGAAAATGGCGCTTGGCCACGTCGGCCACGACTTCGATCTCGTCCTCGATTTCGTCGAGCAGATGCGCCGTCGCGGGCAGCTTCGTCAGGTCGCGCCCGACCACGGCGTTGAACGCGCGCGGGGTTTCGTCTTCGCCATCGGCCGCAGCCGCAGCGTGCCGCTCTGGCGCCACGATCTTGGCAAAAGCCAGGACTTCGTCCATTTCGGCGCGTTCCTCGATCGAACCGATCACGGGCGGTTCGGGCAGCACACGCTCGGGCGCAAAAGCCTGCGGATCAAGCCAGCGCAGCGTCTTGGCCGGCTTGGTCGCGGCCATGTCGTGCGCCGGATCGGCAAAGGCCGTTCCGCCCGCGATCAACGCGCCAAAGGCGCCAAGCAGCAAGGCGGCGCGCAGCATCCCCCTGGGACCGGAATGGGCGGGCATCGAATTCCCCTGTCAAGCAAAGCGGACAACCCGGCCCGCGCGGTAGGGTCCGGCTATGGCGACGGCGTGACAGTCCGGTGACACAAAGGCCCCGCAAAGGGCCTTCGACCGTCACATTGCAAATATAGAATTTCAGATCCCGCCCAATTTCAAATCCGGGGCAGGGCAACCGCGGGAAAGGCAATCCGCACTTCAAGCCCCGGCCCGCTGTCCGCCAGTTCCAGCCGCCCCTGATGAAACCGCACGATCGCCTGCGCGATCGACAGGCCAAGCCCGCTGCCACGCCGGTCTGCCGCCGCCGTGCCTCGCTCCAGCGGGCGCAACACCCGCGCGCAGTCCCCGCGCGGCAAGCCGGGGCCATTGTCCTGCAAGACGAGCTCGACATGATCGCCCGCGCGATGGACCGACAGCCGGGCGCTCGTCCCCGCCGGGGTATGCGTCGCGACGTTCTGCAGCAGATTGACCAGCAATTGCGTGATCAGCCCCGGATCGCCGTGAATTGCGGCCGGCTCCAACGGCCCGGTGACCAAAGTGCCGCCGGCATCGGCAATCACCGGCTCCATCGTTTCGGCAATATCCTCGACCAATCGGTCGAGCGAGAGCGCGACCATTGCCCCGCCGTGACGCCCGCCCTCGATCTCGGCCAACCGCAACAGCGCATCGAAAATCGCGATGATCCCGGCGCATTCGCGCTCCGCCGCCTCGATCGCCCGGCGCAGCCGCGCTTCGTCACCGGCAAGATCACACGTCAAAAGCGTGCTCAGCCGGGTCAGCGGCGTGCGCAAGTCATGCGCCAGCGCGCTGGCGAAATGGCGTTGCGTCTCGACCAGGCTTTCCATGCGGTCGAGCATCCGGTTGAGACTTTCCGCCTGGCGCGCAAACATGCCGTCGAGCCCGTCCATCGGCACCCGCCGCGCCAGATCCCCGGCGGCGGCGATCGCATCGGCGGTCGCCCCGGTCGCCGCCAGCCGCCGCGCCGTCAGATGGGCAAAAAACCACGTCGCCCCCAGCCCCGCCGTCAGCGCCGCAACGAACGCGCCCATGACGAGATGCGGCAACAGCGCGCGCAGCCCCGCCGCCGCCTCGCTGTGCTGGACAATCACGAACAGCGACCCGTCGGGCAAGCGCTCGGCCAGCGCCCGCCCGCGCTGCCACGTCCGCCCGCCGCCCAGAAACAGGACATCGGACAATCCCGGACGCGGCCGCACCGCCAGCCGCCCCGCCACTTGCCGCCCGTCGGGGGCAAACAGGCTATAGGTGCGCTCGCTGGTGATCTTGCGCGCCTGCCAGTCGCGGATGCGCGCGGCGACTTCCTCGCTGGTCGCCGCCCGGCCCGACGGCACGCGCAGAAACTTCGCCTTGTGATGGATCAGATCGCTGTCGATGCGCAGCGCGACCGTGCGCTCGGCCACGACGAACACCAGCGCGCCCATCAGCAGCATGGCCAGCGCAAACACGCCGCCGATCATGAAAAAGATCCGCCCTGCCCCCGGCCAGCGGGCGCGAATATCGGCCGTTCTGGTGCGTGCCAAGATCAGAAAATCGCCATTACCGGCAAGCGCCCGCCAAAAGCACATAGCCTTCGCCGCGCCGGGTCAGGATCGGATCGATGCCCAGTTCCTGCAACCGCGTGCGCAGGCGGCTCATGTTGCTTTCGACGATATTGGTGCCGGGGCTGAAGCTGTAGCCCCAGACGTGTTCGAGCAGCATGTCGCGCGTCACCAGCCGGTCGGCATGGAGCATCAGGTGCGCCAGCAGCGAATAGAGCTTGCGATTGAGCTCGACCGAAGCCGGGCCAAAGCAGGCGGCATGACGGCTGGGATCGAGCCGCAGCCGCCCGACGCTGCGCGCCGCCTGTTCGGATGATCCCCGCTGCGGCGTGCGACGCGAAATGGCGTGAACGCGCGCCACCAGTTCGGCCATGTGAAACGGCTTGGCCAGGTAATCGTCGGCCCCCGATTCGAGGCCCTCGATGCGATCCTTGACCGAGCCCAGCGCGCTCAGCATCAGCACCGGCGGCACTGTGCCATGGCGACGCCAGGCGCGAATGATGTCGATGCCGTTGCCGTCGGGCAGCAAGCGGTCGAGCACGACACTGTCGAATTCGCCCGTGCGGCTGCGTTCCAGCGCCTGCGCGGCGTTGACGGCGAGAGTCGTGTCGATCCCCGCCGCGCCCAGTCCGCTGACGATATGTCCGCCGATGACCGGATCGTCTTCTATCACCAGGCAATGCACGGATCGTTCTCCACCGGTCAGCAAGGCCGGTCGATTACGACAGATTCAAGACGGTGATGTTACAATCCGCCCCGGCGCCACGTCCTCATCGGCATCGTGGTGCCCGCTGATCGCGTCGCCATCGCCCCGCCGCAGCCCCGCAAAGACTGCCGCCGACGCGATCGTGACCGCGCCCAGAATGACGAACGCATGGTGCACGCTGGTCAGCATCTCGGTGCGTTCGGTCGCCCGCGAGGTGACAAATCCGGCCGTGACCAGACCGGCGCTTGCCACGCCAAAGCTCATCGACAATTGCTGAAACGTGCTGGCAAAGGCGCTGGCGCGGCTGGTGCGCGGCTGCGGCACATCGGCATAGGCGAGCGTGTTGATCGCGGTGAATTGCGCCGACATCAACATGCCATAGATCATCGCCTGAAAGCAGATCATCCATACCGGCGTCGCCGGACCGACCGTGCCAAACAGCATCAGCATCAGGCCGAGCGCCACGGTGTTGCCGATCAGCATCGAGCGATAGCCGAAAAATGCCAGTTCATAGCGCACGAAGATCTTGCTGCTCATCGCGCCCAAAGCCTGAGGCATGAACAGCAGCCCGGAATGGAGCGGCGCAAAGCCAAGCCCGGTCTGATAGAGCAAAGGCAACAGGAATGGCGCGCCGCCCACGCCCAGCCGGGTCACGAATCCCCCCGCGACCGACACGGCAAACGTGCGAAAACGCAAGAGATCGAGATCGAGCAGCGGATTGGCCAGCCGCCGCGCATGGCGCCAGTACAACGCCAGCAGCGCGATCGCGATTGTCCCGGCCACCGTGACCACCCGCCCGCCGGCATGGTGTTCGCCAAACACTTCGAGCGTCCACGACAAAAGCGCGATGCCGCTGCCAAACCAGACCAGCCCCATGCGATCGAGCGGCGGCACGTTGTCCCCGCGATAATCGGGCAGGCGCAGCCCCACCAGCACGAGCCCTGTCAGCCCGATCGGGATATTGAGGAAAAAGATGTCCTCCCACCGCGCCACGCTGATTATGAACCCGCCCAGCGCGGGCCCGATCAGCGGCCCGACCAGCATCGGGATTGCCACAAAGCTCATCGCGCGAACCAGTTCCGCCTTGGGAAACGTGCGCACCAGCGTCAGCCGCCCGACCGGCACCATCATCGCCCCGCCCATCCCCTGAATGATCCGGCAGGTCACCAGCAAGGGTATTGAATGGCTCAGCCCGCACAGCACCGAGCCCAGCGTGAACACCGCGATCGCGGCGGTGAACACCCGCCGCGTGCCGAACCGATCGGCCACCCACCCGCTTGCGGGGATAAACACCGCAAGGCTCAGCGCATAGCTCGCCAGCACCGCCTTCATGCTCAGTTCGGATTCATGCAGCGCCCGCGCCATCGTCGGCACAGCGGTATTGAGCACCGTGGTATCGAGCGATTCCATAAAAAACGCGATCGCCACCAGCCACGGCAAAAACCGCTTGGAAATCGGCTGTGCGTTCAGAAACTTCGGGAAAATGGACAATTCGGACAATGCTCCGGTCCGCCTCAGCTTTGCGTCCGGCGATGCGGACGCCACAGGAATCGCCCAAGCATTGCAGATACCTGCCCCGCGTCAAGCGGGCCGGTCGTGCGAATTGGTATCAGGAAAATGGAGGCCCGACCCGGAATCGAACCGGGGTAAACGGATTTGCAATCCGGTGCGTAACCACTCCGCCATCGGGCCTCATTCCCGCGCCCTGCGCAAGAGCGGCGCAGTTAGCCGAGCGCGAGGCTTTGGGCAATCGGATTCTTTCGCCCCGCGTTCGGTCGGTCGGTTGCGTCAGGGATCGACGAATTCGGGCGCGCGCTTTTCCATGCCGGCGCGCACCGATTCGATCTGGTTGGGCGAATACATCAGTTCGATCTGGCTCACGCTTTCGGCGAGCAGCGCGTCGGCGGGCGTCATCAGCGGCGTGCGATTCGACAAGTCCTTGGCGCCGCGCACGGCATGCGGGCTCTTGCCCGCGATCGCGCGCGCCAGCGCCATGGCACGCGCAAGAGGGTCGATATCGACATGGGTGGCAAAGCCCAGCGCTGCGGCCTCGACCCCGGTGAATTCACGATGGGTATACGTCAGTTCGCGCAACACGTCGTCGCGCACATTGCCGCGCCACAGCAGGTATCCGCCCATATCGGGGACCAGCCCCCATTTGACCTCCATCACCGCCATGCGCGTTTCGGGATGGGCAATGCGGATGTCGGCCCCGCTGGCGATCTGCAGGCCGCCGCCAAAGCACACGCCATGTACCGCCGCGATCACCGGAACCGGCACATCGCGCCAGACGGTGGCGGCATATTGCGCGCGGTTGGCAATGCCGTGCGTGCGGTCGGCGAGCGATCCGCCCTTCCAGCGATCGGCATTGCCAAGGCTGGACAGATCGAGCCCGGCGCAAAATGCGCGCCCCGCCCCCGACAGCACAACGGCACGCACGTCGCGGGCCCCGCGCAAGTGATCGCCCGCCGCGATGATCGCGCCAAACATCGCATCGTCGAGCGCGTTCATCTTGTCCGCGCGGTTAAGCACGACATGCGCGACATGTGCGGTAACGGTGACCGTGACGCGGTCGTCGAAATTCAGGCTCATGCATCCATCCCGAGCAATTTCATCGGGCGATGAATTGCCCGGGATGGATGCGAAGTCCAGTGGGTTTACGCACGGTGGGAGAGGCGGCACCGGCCCGCTCCCCCACCCGACCTCCCATAGAGTACTGCCGTCGGGAGGTCGGGTGGGGGAGCGGACCGCCGCCGCCTTCAAAAAACCACTCTTTCGCGGCCACTCTTTCGCGAATTGTGATCCGGTCACCCCGCGCTGGCGTTGACGCCCATGCTTTGCAGATAGCGGCGAACGTTGCGCGCGGCCTGGCGCAGGCGCTGTTCGTTTTCGACAAGCGCGATGCGGACATAACCTTCGCCGTCTTCGCCATAGCCGACGCCGGGGGCGACCGCGACTTCGGCCTGGGTCAGCAATTGCTTGGAAAATTCAAGGCTGCCCAGATGGCGCAGCGCAGGCGGCAACGGGGCCCAGGCAAACATCGATGCGGGCGGGCTGGGAATGTCCCATCCGGCGCGACCAAAGCTTTCGACCAGCACATCGCGGCGTTTTTGATAAAGCTCGCGATTCTTGTCGACGATGTCCTGCGGCCCGTTGAGCGCGGCGCACGTCGCTGCCTGAATCGGCGTGAACGCGCCGTAATCGAGGTAGGATTTGACCCGCGTCAGGGCGGCAATCAGCCTGGGATTGCCCACCGCGAAACCGACGCGCCAGCCGGCCATCGAAAACGTCTTGCTCATGCTGGTGAATTCGACCGCGACATCCTTGGCGCCGGGCACTTCCAGAATCGAGCGGGTCGGAGTGCCGTCGTAATAGAGCTCGGAATAGGCAAGGTCCGACAGGATCCACACCTTGTTTTCGCGCGCCCAGGCCACCAATCGCTCGTAAAACGCCAGATCGACCGTCTCGGCGGTCGGATTCGACGGATAGTTGACGATCAGCACCGAAGGACGCGGCACGGAATAGCGCATCGCCCGGTCAAGCGATTCCCAATAGCGTTCATCGGGCGTGGTCGGCACCGACCGAATCGTCGCCCCCGCAATGATGAAGCCGAATGTATGAATCGGATAGCTGGGGTTGGGCGCCAGCACGACATCGCCCGGCGCGGTGATCGCATTGGCGAGGCTCGCGAGCCCTTCCTTTGACCCGAGCGTCATCACCACTTCGGTCTCGGGATCGAGATCGACGCCAAACCGGCGTGCATAATAATTGGCCTGCGCCTTGCGCACGCCCGGAATCCCGCGCGACGCAGAATAGCCGTGGGCCGAAGGTTTTTGCGCCACTTCGCACAGCTTGTCGATGACATGCTGGGGCGGCGGCAGATCGGGATTGCCCATGCCGAGGTCGATGATGTCCCGCCCGGCGGCGCGTGCTGCGGCCCGCATGCCGTTGACTTCGGCGATGACGTAGGGCGGCAGGCGCTTCATGCGGTAGAATTCTTCGTCCACGGTAAAAGGTCTTTCTCCGACCGGGCGAAATTGCCCGGAGGCCAAGGCCCTTACGCCAAACCGCCGTTCATGAAAACCATGCTGCATCCAACCCGCAAAACAGCACGGTTCGCACCGAGCGCTGTGGATATGTGCCGCGCCCGGGTCTAAGCTCGACTTTGTACGTTTTGGGTCAGGTCCAGATCCAGAAGATGCTGTTGTTTGCGACGTGGTTGAGTGCCTGATCGAGGGGCAGGACGCATCCGCCCATGTCGTCGATGTCCTCCCATTTACGCCGGTGTGACCAGTAGGCGATCCTGACGTCGTCACCTGTGCCGGGCGGCTTGAGACGTTCGGTGGGTGCCTCGGTTGCCAGCAGGTACAGGTGGAAAGCGCCTTTGTCCTTGTACCAGCCAACGCCGCCGCCGTTGGCATCGTCAAATGCTTCGATGCGCAGTTCGATTTCATCATCACCCATGGCGCAGCCATAACCGTCTTCGACTCAGGGCGCATCTGTTTCACTTCATCCCATGGTGACAGTGGTGTTGTTTTGCGCAACGTGTGGCGTGACGTTGATGTCTCGCAGATCGGCAACGAATTGGGCTGCATCATAGGCCTTGTCGGCCCCGAGCGGGATCCTGTGTTGCGCGTCCAAGCGCTTGAGCATGGTCAGCGCAGCCTCGCGTTCGGCGGTGCCAGTAGCCTTGGTCAACAGCGCATCGACGATCAGGCCGTGGCGGTTTTCCATCAGAACATGGCCCATGTGGGATAGTCTCGCGGCCTGACCTTGCGCTTTTTTGTAAAGCCGTGCGTCGGGGTCGGTGGTCGAGGCGTGGGTTTCGTTGCTACGCTTCTCCTTGCGAAAATCGCGCTCGGCATTGCGGCCCTTGGTTTTGGCCGAGCCGTTGTCGCTGCCGCCTGCATCATCGCCGTCGTCTGAGCCGCCGTCCTTGGGTTTGAAGCTCTTCATGCTGGCCCAGGCATCGATCAGCGTGCCATCGACCGAGAAATGGTCGTTCGACAACAGCGCCTTGACCCGTGGCGGGTTCAGCACCGCAGCCATGAACTTGGCCGCAATATCACCCGCCATCAGCCGGTCGCGATTCTTGGTGAACACCGTCACATCCCAGATCGGCGCATCCATCGACAGGCCGACAAACCACCGAAACATCAGGTTGTAGTCGAGTTGCTCCATCAACTGGCGCCCTGAGCGGATCGAGAAAAATGCCTGAAGTAGCAAAGCCCGAAGCAGCTTCTCGGGCGCGATCGAAGGGCGACCTATCCGCGAATACAGCTGCTCGAAATCGGCGGACAAAACCTCCAGTGCCTCGTCCACAATCGCCCGGATCGCCCGCCATGGATGACCTTGCGGCACGCGCGCTTCGCAGCTCACGTATGAAAAAAGACCCTCGCTCCGATCATCCCCGCCGCGCATCCATGTTTCCCTTGCTTTCGCAACGAAAACATCGAATCATATCAACGCCGTCAGCGGAAGCCTTTTTCCGCAGCCTGTTAGGCGATCGGCTTCGCGGATCTCATCGTGGCCAGCGGTCAATGGCCGCATCTACAGGTCGGACATATGACTGCACCGTCCGAAGGAATTCATGCCGCAATCGCCTTGCTAACCGGGCCGTTCCACATATGAGTCAGACCCCCGTTTGGACGCCGATTGACAGTTCAGAAGGCGTAGCGGAAGTTGAGGCCGCACACGACGCCCTGCACAGTTGTCGTCGCGACTTCGAACAGGATGGCCGTGTTCGGATCGCGGCGGAGCAGTGTGCGGCTTGCTCTATAATGCAAAAGGGCAGATGCGGCCTTGATGCCGATGATTGTCCCCACCGACGGTCGTTTGCCGTAAAGTGGATTGCCTTCTTCGCAGTTGGGCTTGTGGACGCAACTGATCGTCTGGGCCGCGTCGAGCGCGTTAAGCAACTGGTAGCCGATTTCGAGATTGTTTACGAGGCGGCGCGTCCTGACGAGTTTTCGCTCGGTCTCGTCGAGCTCTTTTGAGGAAATATCTGCGGGTGGGGTGGCGCGTGTTGCTTTGTCTTCTGAAGAAGGAGGGCCGTATATTTGACCATCATGGCAAAAGGCTGATGTAGATGGTATAAAAATAAAATATAATGTTGCAAAAATAGATGTGAATTTTGGAACAGTTTTGTTTTTCATCTCTTAATATCCCAATGCGTTTTTATGCATGGGATTGAATATCAGGGAGAATGTGATTTTTGTTGAATAGATTGCTCTATAATGACTATTGATTTATAAATTTTATGCATCCCGTTTGGATATTTTTCCGACATAAACTGGAATTTGATAAAATTGCTTGTTAATTCCGTCAATTATGTGTGTGCCAAATTGGTCCATATTGACGGAATAGGTATATCTACTTAGTTATCATCCGCTTCAAAATGGATACAAAGCAAGCATACCTAGTAGGAGGCTTCCATGAAAATTGCTGCTTTTTCGACGATCCTTGCCGCTTCACTCCTTGCCAGCACGACTGCCTATGCTCAAGATGCGGCCATTGTGCCCGCGCAGGTGGCTCCTATAAGCCCGACATCCGCGATCGTGGCGCCGAGTTCGGTCGGCGACGCATCGGCTAACGCCACCAAAGCCAGCACGACCGCTCTCGCCAATCAGGCCAAGGGCGAGAAGAAGGGCGGGCGAGGCTCGGTGCTAGAAGCCATCGGGTTTGGCCTACTGTCGATCATGGTGATTACCGTATCGATCTGACAACGCTTGTGATGGGCGCCATGCCGCGCAGCGCATGATACCATGAAGCGGGAAACGCTTTTTCGTCAAAAATCACGTGAAAACAAGTTTCAGACTTTGATGCATCGGTAGGTCCAATGTCATCATTGTCTTGGGGCTTGTCAGGCGCCCGCATGGCGCTCGAGTTTTGGGCATAGGCGGCCTCAATCGGGCGGTTACTCTCGATCCGCGACGCCCTGACGTGATGGCGTGGACGACTCCTGCACCAGCGTAGCTGTGTCATAATGCGGTCGTTGTAGTTCCACGTCTGGGAGTCGGCAGATGAAGCAGGAGGTTGTTACCGTCGGATTGGATCTGGCGAAGAGCGTTTTCCAGGTTCACGCAATAGGTGGAGACGGCACCGTTCTGGTCCGGCGCAAACTTCGGCGGGCAGAGGTGGTCGGCTTCTTCACCGATCTTCCGGCCTGCCTCATCGGCATGGAGGCATGTGCGTCGGCGCACCATTGGGCTCGGGAGTTGATAGCGTTGGGGCACGAGGTCCGGCTGATGCCAGTCGGTGCGACCGCGGTCATGCGAATGACGCGCAAAAATGCTGATCGGCAGCCATGGATT
>NZ_KQ954298.1 GCF_001519055.1 Novosphingobium sp. Fuku2-ISO-50
GTATTAGGCGCCGGTTTGTGCGGATTTCTGGAGAATAAGCGGATGAATGGGGGGCGGGGCCCCTGGGAGACAAAAAGTGTCTCGCGTGATCCGGGCCTCGGAACTGGTCCGGGAGACCCTTCATGCAGACCACCACGATTCCGCACGTCAAGTTGCGCTTGTCCGAAAGCAATGTCCGTAAGGCCAACGTCGAATCAGGGCTTGAGGCACTTGCCGCCAGCATTGCCGAACACGGCTTGTTACAGCCGCTGATCGTCAGTCCTGCGAAGGGCCGCAAGACGCTATTCGATGTCCATGCCGGTGGGCGGCGCTGGCGCGCGATCGGCTTGCTGATCGAGCGTGGTGTCCTGCCGAAGGATTACGCTGTCGATGTCCGGCTGTGCGACAACGAGGATGCCGCCGCCCGCGAAATCAGCCTTGCAGAAAACCTCATCCGCGAGGCGATGACGCCCGCTGATGAAGCGCGGGCCTACCAGGAGATCATTGTCGACGGCGCCGACGCCGAGGCGGTCGCCCGGCGGTTCGGCGTCACGGTGCGCCATGTGCAGGGCCGCCTGCGTCTGGCGGATCTGGCGGAGCCGATCTTCGCAGCGCTGGCATTGGGCGAAATCACGCTCGATGTGGCTATGGCCTACGGGGCGACCGGTGACCGTGAACGGCAGGCGGCAGCGTGGGAACGCCTGTCGACCAGTTGGCAGCGCGACAACGCGCAGGCAATCCGGCGTGCCATTGCCGAGGAGGCACTGTCGGCTGATCATCCCGTCGCGCGCTTTTTGGGCGAGGCGGAGTATTCCGGTTGCGGGGGGCGCATCGAGCGCGACTTGTTCGCCGGTGAAGGCGAGGGGCTGTGGCTTGATGGCGACCTCGCCCTTGATCTGGCCTTGAAGAAGCTGGCTTTTGAAGCGGAAGTCGCGGAACTCAGCAGTCGCCTTGGCTGGGTCAAACCGTGCCTTGCCACGCATGTCACGTATGAGGACACCAAGGATCTGCACGCCTACTGGCCGCGTCGGGAAGGTCCAAGCGCAGAATCTGCTGCACGCATGCTGGAGATTGCACAGCGGATCGAGGCAATCGGCGAAGCGCTGGACGATCCGCAGGACGATGATGTCGTCGCTGTGCTCGAAGCGGAGCACGACGCGCTTGAAGCCGAATATGAACGTATGGGGGATACCGAATATCTGATTCCCGACGAGGACAGGCCCAATGTCGGCACGTTCCTTGTGCTCAGCAAGGATGGTCGTCCCCGACTATTGGAAACCTTCTACACCACAGCCAAGCCCGACCGTCGTGGCCAGGCCGGTGACGATGCAGCGGCTGCGCCCAATTCCGGCGATGACGAACCTGCAACCGTTGCGAACCTGCCGAGGTCACTCGAGGAACAGATGGCCAAGGACCGCCGGGATGTCCTGGCGCTGCATCTCGCGTTCGATCATGCGCTTGCGCTCGATCTCGCGATCTTTTCGCTGGCGCGCGATCTGGCCGGGCATCTCGGGGCCAACGACACCGGCTGCACCATTCGCATTGCCGATCGCAACGAGCCCGTGGGCCTCACCGGCATTCCGGTGAGCCCGGCGGTGACCGAACTGGAATCGATTCGCGCATCGCTGCCCGACGACTGGGCACGTGAAGAAGACAGTTTTGCCGCGTTCCTCGCGTTTCGTGCGCTCGACGATGACACCCGCGCATGCTGGCTCGCATTTGCCGTCAGTCAGAGCCTCAAAGCATCTCTTGCCAGTGGCACACGTGCCTCGCCGTTCCAGACGCGCCTTGGCGAGCACATCGGCGTCGCCATTGCCGACCACTGGCGCCCCGGTGCCGAAAACTTCTTCGACCGCATCAAGAAGGTGCAGATCCTTGGTATTCTCTCGCAATTCGATCCCGAACTTCCCGGGCGCTATGCGACCGCCAAGAAGGGCGAACTTGCCTCCGCTGCGGCACGGCTGTGCGCCGGTGACACGATCACGGAGCCTGACATCAAGGCGCGCGCGTTGGCCTGGGTACCGGACCCGATGCGGTTCGGTATTGCCGGTGAGGCGGATGACGATGGCCGCGCTGGCAATGACGACGCCATCGAACAAGACGAAATCGCTGCCAAAGCCATCGAACCTGCGGGTGACGCAGCGAACCAGAACGAGGTGGCAAAGCCGGTCTCCGACGCGGCCTGACGCACCCTTTCCCGACACGTCCGAAGCGGGGGGCGGCGTCGCTGGCCCCCGCAATGCGGTCCGGAGCCTCTCGCTCCGACGGCAAAGGCGAGGGGGAGGTTTCGAGCGCCGACGCTCGGCTCAACGGAGATATACCTCATGAAACCCCGTCACGACATCTATGCCACTGTCACCGACCAGCTTGTCGCCGCCATTGCGGTAGGCGCTGGCGATTGGCGCATGCCCTGGCATCATTCAGGTGCACCGGTCATGCGCCCGACCAGCGTGGCAGGCAGGCGCTACTCGGGTATCAATCGCCTCGTTCTGTGGGCCACGGCCGATGCCTGCGGTTTTACGTCAGGCACGTGGGCGACTTATCAGCAATGGCGCACTGTCGGTGCACAAGTCCGGAAGGGCGAGACCGGTACGCATGTCATCTTGTGGAAAAAGGTCGAGCGGGCCGATGGTGCTGGTGAAGCGAGCGGCGACAGCGAAAGCCGCGCCCGGTTCTTCGCGCGCAGCTTTGTCGTTTTCAATCGTGATCAGGTCGATAGTGCTGAGGACAGCTTGGACCAAGACATTACGCCGGTCAGCCCCAGCGTGGCCGAGGCACTGACCTTTCTCGAATGCTTGGGTGTGCCGGTGAATTACGGGCTGCACGATGCCCATTATCGTCCCGACATCGATCGGGTCTTCATGCCCGAACGATCGGCGTTCGACAGCGATCTTGATCTCGTGTCCACACTCGCACACGAGGTCACGCACGCCAGTGGACATGTGAACAGGTTAGCCCGGGAAACCCTGCGCGACTATCACAAGGAACGCAGCATCCGTGCGCGCGAAGAGCTCGTCGCCGAACTGGGCGCATCTTATCTGATGGCGGATCTGGGGCTGGCCTATATGCCGCGCGCCGATCATGCGGCGTACCTGGCAAGCTGGCTGGCCGCCTTGAAACACGATCCCAAGGCGATCTTCACCGCAGCTCGACAAGCGCAAGCGGCCGCCGACTGGATCCACGCAGCAGCAGCCAAGCCTGTGGCGGCGCAGACTGATGCAGGACTGGTCGCCGAAACGCTGCCCGATCTTGCGCTGGCGGCCTGAGGCAAGACTGCCAGCGGCGCCACTTTTGCCGCTCTTCGAAGCGCGGGCCAGACCTGCTCGAAAACGATTTGCCCTCCTGACAGCCCGGCTCCGCGCCGGTCTTTGCATTTATGGCGTACGCATTTCATGACTTTGCCAGCCACGATCCAGCCCCGTGTCGATCAATCGCTGATCACCCGCGTCACGAGGCTCTGCAATGGTTTTTTTGAGGGATGCCCGCAATATCGCCGCGACGCTGCTGTGCGGCGAGGAACAAGCGTTGATCGTCGGGCTGCGCGAGACGGTTCAGGATCACCTTATTTGGCGCATTCCGCCGGGTCGTCGGCTCACTTTCGCTGCGACGGCACACGAATTGTCTTTGGGCTTTGATACCATTGCAGTGGTGGAATGAGGCCGCTCACGAGCAGCGTGCTTGCCTTCGCCTGAGATTTGCAAAGCACAGAGACCATTGCCAACCGAACGGGCAAACGCCAAAGGAGCCTCATGCCCAAAAATCAGTCCCATTGCGCGGCCTCGCGCGACCGTTGCCTGACGGCGCCTGCCGCGTCGCGGCACGGAACGGCGGCCTGACATGGCGAGCAACGGCAGCACGGGAACCTACCGTCGCCTGACAGGGGTTCTTCGCATGGCTGGCCGCAGCCCCATGCTGGAAACCGGCGATGATCGCATTGTGCGGTTGATCACCGCAGATGATCTGGCGGCCCATGACGGTGCCAATGTTATCGTAGAGGGCCATTTGTCCGGGCCGGACCGACTCCACGTCGAATGGATCGGGCGTCCGGCATCGTAGTCGGCTGAAATGTCTCCGACGATCAACCCTCGACCGGCGGGGTTACTTCTTCAAATGCCGGGGCCAGCTTCTTGCGCCGAGGTGCCTTCGCCTTCACGGGCTCAGGAACCGAGGCGGGAGCGGCCACCGGTTTGCGGCCCAAGCCGATCCTGACCGCCAGTTCCTTGCGTTTGGCGGCATAGTCGGGCGCGACCAGCGGGTAGCTTGCGGGCAAGTTCCAGCGGGTACGGTATGTTTCTGGCGTCAGACTGTGATCGGTCGCCAGATGCCGCTTGAGCATCTTGAACTTGGCGCCGCATTCCAGACAAGTGATCGCATCGGGCTTCACTGACGTCCGGATCGAGGCAGCAGGTTCGCGTTTTTCTTCAACCGGCGCTTGCGCTTCACCCAGCTTGACCAATGAACCGTATACGGACTGGATCAGCGCCGGGAGATCATTGGCCGATACCGAATTATGGCTGACCTGGGCCGAAACGATATCAACGACGAGTGCGAGCAATGTTTCGTCAGCCATAGGTTTGGTATCTTTGCTTCATGTGGAAGTTCTTCTTCTACCGCGACCCCTCCATTTTGGCGAGAGTTTTGCAGCCTGTTTTGACGGCAATGCGAGGATAATTGGCGAAATGCTGGCCAGGTAACCCGTCACATCGCCGACCCGTGCCCTTGCAGCGCAAAAAAATGGCTGGCGCGGACGCCAGCCATTGGAAAGTTTGGGAGAGGATGCCTGAAAGGCACGGCTCAAATGGGTTTGTATCGGGTTCATTGCAAGTGCGAACGGCGAAGCATCGGTTGCGCGTACGTCAATCGTCCCAGGGAACAGGGATAGAGCCAAAGCGGGGAGCGGGTGGCTTTGCGAGCGATGAGGCTCGCCAAAGCTTACGGAGACCTGTCCCATGTCCTGTCTTGAAGTCCGTGGCGTCCCGCTTGCCACGATCGCGCGGCTGAATCGTGACCGCACTATTCCGCTCGATCGCTACCAGGACGACGGGGCGATCGACCGGTTTGGCTATCTTGAAAATCTGGCTGCTGACCATGGCGTCGAATTCGATGTGGTCCTGACACTGGTCGATGTCCTCGGGCCCGAGGAAGATTTCGACGGGCTGGTGACTTCGCTCGAAGATCTCGCCGCTGGCGGCTTTTGAGGAGCGACACCATGGCAACGAACCCCACGGTTGATCGCACCGAAACGATCGCGCGCCTCAATGACCGTGCCCGGCTTGGCCTCGACCCGACGGCGCGGATCACCTTTACCCGCACGTGCCTTGCGGCGTTTTGCGATCCCGACACCATCGAAGTTGTCGTTATACAGGCGCAACTGCTGGCGGCGTTTCGCAATTGCATGTTTGCCGAGGACAGCCCGGAACGGGACCTTGGAACCATCGAATTCCGCGGACGGAAAGTCTGGCTCAAGGTGGATTACTACGATTCCGAGCTTTGCTACGGGTCGGATGATCCTGCTGATGCGTCAGTCACGACACGTGTCCTGACCATCCTGCTCCCGGAAGATTACTAGCCCGTGGCCGCGCTCCTTGCGGTCGACCGCCGTGCCGAACTGTTCGGCGTGGCGGTGACCATCGCCGACCTCGCGCTCTTTTCTCTCCCGGACCACGATGGCGACGAAGTCACCATCTACCAAGTTTGGGACGTGTTGGAGCGCGACTGGTCCTTCAAACTCGATCGTGATGATGGCGAGGCTGAATACGCCATCGGCGCAACCGCCCGCTTCAATGACGGCTCGGTGCTGCACATCGCAGCGCGCGCCGATTGCTGCGACGGGTCGGGGTGTCGGCACTGTCGCGGATATTGATCCTCAACTGTGCAAAGGGCGCTCAGCCATGACTTATCAGCCCACGGCGGAAACCCTGGCTATCGTCGAGCGGCTCGGCGGTCGCTGGCTGGGTGGCTATGCCATGGTTCGGTGCCCGGCCCATGCCGATCGCACCCCGAGTCTGTCGATCCGGCAAGGGCAACGATCGATCCTGGTCCACTGCTTTGCCGGTTGTGACGGCGCACACGTCATGCAGGCCATCGCGCGGATGCTGGGCGGACGGGTGCCCGTCCCAATGAACCTGCCGGTCCCGGCCGATGGTTATGCCGCCCCGTTTCGGCGGATCTGGGAAGAAGCCGGTCCTATCGATGGTACACTTGGCGAGCGGTATCTCACCGACGTGCGCGGCATTCGGTTCCAGCCGCCCGATGTCCGGTTCCATGCGCGCTGCCCCAAGGGCAAGGGGCATGCGCTCCAGTTCCTGCCGGCGCTGCTGGTTGGGGTCTTTCGGCGCGGCAGCCTGATTGCAATCCAGCGTCTGTTCCTCGATCGCGCCTCAGCCCGGCGCACTGCGCGCATGATGCTGGGCAACTCGCGCGGCGGCACCTGGCCATCAAGGCTCACCGGTTCGCGCATGGTGATTGCGGAGGGCTTTGAAAGCGCTTGCGCCTACTGGCAGGTGACCGGTCGTCCGGCGGGCACCTGTTTCGGTGCCCGGAACTTTGCGGGCTTTGAAGTGCCTGATGGCAAGGACGCGATCACGCTGCTGCCCGACAACGATGACCAGGGGAGTGCCCAGGCAGAACATGCGGTCGTGGTGCGGCGATTGCAGGGCCTCGACACGTCCATCGAGCCATGCCCTGTGACGGTCGGCGACTGGGCTGATCTGCTGCGCCCGGATCGGGCCGTCGCGTGGAGGGGCACACCGTAGCGCAGCACGCTGAGAGGCAAGGGGGAAGACGGCTGGCAAGACAACAGGAGCTTCTCGCCATGCCCTTGATCCCCGCCTTTCCCGAGCACGCCGATCTCGTCGATATCGACGCCTTTCTCGCAAGCGAGACCGGATCGGCGTGGATTGCCCGGCTTGCCGGGGCCATGCCGCACACGCGCTACTGGCGCGACCGCAGCGACTTCTGGCCACTCAAGCAACTCAATGCGCTGGCTGCGCGCATTATCGACGCCCATTACGAAGGGCAGGATGTCGAATGCGCGATGGAAGCCGAATTCCCGCCCGCTGAATTCGGCGATACCTGGCACCACGAAATCGCCCCTCATCTGCGCGATCAACTCGATGCCGTCGGCATCGGCGACACCGATGGCGAAATCCGCGCAGCCATCCGTTCGGCCTGGGACAATGCGGCTGCCGATCGCGACGACAGCCGGGTCGCTGATCTTTTCGCCAGCCATGATCGCTGCGAGTTGCTGTTCCGCTTCAGCACCGCGCAGTGGCCGGTTGACAGCCTGATCCATTCGCACAAGCCCTGGCCCGAGCCATCGGCCCTGTCGGTTACGCGGAACCTGCAATTGGCGCTATCGAACCTCGGCTACACCATCACCGAGTTCCGCAAGCGATCGAAGAACCGGCATCCTGCGGCCGAATACCTGCAGCGCAGCGCGCGGCGGCGGCGTGCGCCGATTGTCACCTGGGACCAACTGAACGAGTTGATCGAGAACGCATGCTCGACCTCGTTTTTGTTCTGCCTCAACGCCATCGTGCCGATCCCCGATCTGATCGCGCTCGATCTCGGCAAGCCGGTGACATTCGACAAGTGCTGGGTCGCCAGTCTCGATCCGGTCAACGGCACCTTTCAGGATGCCGAGGCCAATGGGCCGGTCAGGGTTCGCCCAGAGGACGGCCGGTTCCTCTCGGGCGGCCACTTGCGCTGGTCGCCGGAGAATATCTGCGCGCTGTATCCGCCATTTTACCATGCCTCGGTGCGGAATGCCGAGCTTTGCGATAGCTACAGGCCGTAGCCGCGATGGGCATCAGAGGCGCACCGATGGATGGGTGCCTTCGCGACGAATGGCAAGCGGTGCCGGCATGGGACCGTGACAACGCATGCGCATCGGCTCCATTCGAGCGTTGCCAATTCGTTCCGAGATCTCTATTTTTAGACCAGTCAAATTGACCAACCGAAAGTGTCTCAAGATGCGTGAAGTGCAATCCTCCGACGCAAAAGCCCACCTGCCTCAGCTCTTGAGCGACGTCGAACGCGGCGAAACCATTGTCATTACGCGCCATGGCCGCGCCATTGCACGTCTTGTGCCCGAGGCTGAGCAGCGCGCAATCGAAGTGCAGCGCACGATGGCGCAGATTTCCTTGTTTCGTGAAACCATGCCGAGCATATCGATTTGCGATATTCTGGCTGCGCGCCACGAGGGGCACCGCTACTGATGCCGTTCGTTGTTGACGCCTCGGTAGCGGCATGTTGGTTGTTGCCCGATGAGGGCAACGCCCGCGCCCAAGCCGCTTTTGCGCGGTTTCCTGGTGACACGGCGATAGCCCCGAGCCTGTGGTGGTTTGAAATGCGCAACATTTTCATCTCGAACGAGCGGAGCGGACGCATCGATGGCGCCAGAAGCAGCCGCGCCCTGGCTTTGCTCAACGGCCTGCCCATTCGTCTGGATCATCAACCTGACGACACAGTCTTGATGGCGCTGGCGCGCGCGCATCAGCTGACCGCCTATGATGCCGCCTATCTCGAGCTTGCCTTGCGTGAAAGCGTGCCGTTGGCAACGCTGGACGACGCCTTGTTGCGCGCTGCTCATGCTGAGGGCGTGGGGCTGGTGGGAGAGAGTGCATAACGCCGCCCTGGGTTTGAATCCCGGGAGGGCGCCGCACAAACGGCGGTCTGCATTTCGCACATTTCGACCGGTCACATTGTCGGCAAATTCGTGCCTGCCGTCGATGTCAGCGGTTGCCGCGTGAAAACCTCGCGGCGCTCCGGCCGCGGGCGAGAGGACGAGGTGGCGGGAGGGATGTGTCGAGGCCGGGGGCCGAGACAGCACCACAGCGCATCCCGCCTATTGCGGGTGTTGTCCTTCAAGGAGCACACGTCCCATGAATATCGGTCAATTGAAGCCCAATGCTGCCGGCGTTTTCCTCGGCAAGATCCAGACCGCAACGCTCGATCTCACCATTGGCCTTCGGTCGGTTGAATCGCGCAATCCCGCCGTGCCCAAGTTCGATGTGATGGTGCGCAGCCGCAGTGGTCAGTTCCTGTCCATTGGCGGCCTGTGGGAGAAGACCGCCAACAACGGCGCGGGCACGTTCCTTCAGGGTCAGATCGATGATCCGAGCTTTGAAGCGCCGCTGTCGATCGCCCTGTTTGCGCAGAACGACGGCTCGCTCAATGTCGCCTGGTCGCGTCCGCGCCGCCGGATGGGGCGCGGCTTTGGCGAACTCGGTGCACAGGATGCGGCGAACGACACTTTCGATACTGACGAGGGTGGCTTCGGCGTGGCGTTCGCGTCGGACAAGTCGGGGCCCGCTGCTGCGGCCTGATCCGCCCCCTGATTCCCGTTCGATCCATTGGGCGGCCCGGCTTTGCGTCGGGTCGCCCATTTTCATTTGTACATGTGCGCATGAAACTCCGGCAGCGATGCACATCGCTCATGCCCTGAATTGTCTCGATCTCGATAATCCGATCGACCGGCAGGTCGCGCGCTGGCTGCATTGAACCCTGTAGGCCTGCTGGCGATGGCGTTGGGGTGACCTGTCCATCACGGTCGGCTTTGCTGATCAGATGACGATGCTGTCGGCCAAGCTGGGGCGGCGATCGTTGCAGGGGCCAGGGCCTTGGTGTGCGGAGGTGGCAGGTCTTCGCGGAGGGCATCCTCTGCTCTGGACTTAGGCCTGGCGGCGAACCTTGATCGGAACCGGTGAGGGCAAGGACGTTCCACCAATTACGGCACGAGGCCGCGCATGAAGGCGGTGCTCAAACTGGCTTCGGGCATCTATCGTCCAAGGGGCAACCCCAAGTCAATCTTTCCGGCAGGCCAACCCGCCTGAAGTGGGATGAACACTACGCCCGCGCGGGGGCGCTGCAACCCCCATGTGTCCGACCGAGTTACCTCCCTGCGGTCGGCGCCCGCACCACCCGGAAAATGGAGGTTCCCCTGCGGCTGCGCCTTCGGTGCGGCACCCCCTCCATCGCGGGCTGCGCTCTGGTTCATCCCGGCGGGATCGGCCCGCCGGAAAGATCTGGAGTTACCCCATGAATCACGTTTTCCTGTCCGGCCGCATCACCTCCGACATCAGCCGCTTCGGCACCGACAGCAAAGGCGGCGTCAGCTTCACCCTCGTCACCAGCCGCCCGGTCATCAAGGACGGCCAGGTCCTCAAAGGCGAGGATGGCTACACCGAAACCTATGACCAGTTCCACACCGTCAAGGCTTTCAATGGCCTCAGCAAGTCGATCGCCAACCACAAGAAGAAGGGCGACAAGCTGATCGTCAGCGGCGAGATCCGCTACACCCGCAACGAGAAGGACGGGCGCACCTACTACAACACCGAAATCGTCGCCGACGAGATCGAGTTCATCTGACCCAGACGGGCGGCCTCCCAGCGATTTCGCAGAAATCGCGCAACAAATGGCACGGGCCGCCCTTTTTATTCGGGAGCACACCCCATGCAGATCATCTCGGCCTTCGACGACATCGCCTGCGTCACCACCGGCATCACCGTCACCAACCCGGCCATGGTTGCCCGCATCCAGATCCAGTCAGCCTGCATGTCCGACTACGAAATCGCCGCCCATCTCGCCAATGCCATCGCCAGCGCAACCGACGCCGCGCATGCCCGCGCCTGGGAAGAAAGCCAGTTCGGCGAGGCCCATGCCGAAACGCTCGTCGATCACGAATACTTCGAGGATCTGGTCGTCGCCTGGAGCCTGGTTGCCACGCAGCGGGAAATCGACAGCCTCGACGGATTGCTCACCGAGGCGGTGGCGGTTCATTGACACCACGAGCCCCTCGGGGTCGGTGCCTGGCGGCACCGACCCCGAAACTGTGCTGATTTTCGCGTCGTTGGTCTTTGGCTCAGCTGCCGATCAGGCGCGCTTCGCGCACATAGCTGAAATCACCTTCACCTGACCATGCGTTGCCGTCGGGATAGCGCAGTTCTATGCCCGCGAGGTCCTGTTCGTTGGCCAGTCCCATGTTGACGCCCAGCAGGCTGTTGCCGAATTTTGCGACAGCGCTTGGCGTCAGGGTAAAATGGGTCGTGGATCCGCAGTTGGCGCAGAAATGGACTTCGGCGGCGGGATCGACCTTGTCGACCCGCTGATATTTGGCGGTTGTCCCGTCAATGCTGACGTCTGCCGGGTCGAAATAGGCCCAGCGGGCGCCTGATTTGGCGCAGAGTGTGCAATTGCACTGGTTGATGTGGTCGGGCCTCTTTGCGACTTCGAGGCGGACCTGACCGCAATGGCAAGATAGTGTCATCATTTCCGACACATACCATAAAAATCGATTATTTGACAGCAGATGTCAGCGCGATCGAGCGTGATCTCTTGACCTCATGGGGGAGGGGCGCCTGCCGCGCCAGCGCGGGCACCGCGCTCTATTCCGCCCGTACCGGGCTCCACCGAGCCTGAAGTCTCGGCCGCTGACGCGGTAATGATCGCATGGCGCGGGTCGCTTGGGGCTGTCGTTGCTCTGCCCCACCAAACAAAACTCTCTCTCTCTGATAGACCCAGTATGACAAGCCGGACGAGCGCATCTCAAGGATGCGCGGTTCCCCCAATTTTGCACCGACGGGGTCGGCACAAAATCGGCTCCCCCACGCCCCGCTGGCGCGGCGTCAACCGGGGTCCGTCCGCGTTTGTTTGGTCGCATGGCTGTTTGCCAAAAACCGGTTCCCACTTTTTGGCGCGATGCTCCGGCGCTCCCGGCTTCCCGGTCAACGTCCCTGACATGCTTCGCACAGCTTGCCGCCTGACTTTCAGTCATCACGAAGATGACGGATCGAACAGGAGATACCCATGACACAGTTCACCAGCTTCGAAGCCCTCAGCGCCTTCTACCGTGAGCAGATCGAAGCACCGGGCTTTGACGCCGCCTTCGCTGAACAGGGCAATCTGGCCCAGCTCTCCATCCACGACGAACCCATGGCCACCGACATGCCCGATCCGCAATCCGCGCGCGCCGCGATGGAAATGATCATCGGCACCGTCTTCGATATCTTCCGCGCCACCCGCATGGAGGAATTCGCGCGTGACATCGTCTGGGGCATCGTCAACAGCTTCCACGTCACCGCCCAGCGCATCGAAAAGCGCGAGGATGACGCCGGCAAGAAGCTCGGGGATCTCGCACGGTCCTTCGACCCTTCGGAAATCTATGCCGTCGAGCTCGAAGAGACCCAACGCATCAGCCAGACCCTGATGGACTGCCGCGAAGCGATGGAAGCGATGCGCGACTATGCAGGCGAAATCTACCGCGTCGAAACCGGCCGGCCATTCTCGACCATCAAGGGCTCGCGCGTCTCCTCGGGCCTCACCGCCAGCCAGATCGATGCCCGGGACTTCCTCGCAGCGCGGTCCGCACAACGACGCGAAGAGCACGCCCCGACCGGCCCCGTCGTCATCTTCTCGGGCGGCACCGACTGGCACGATCACGAACTGCTCTGGCAGGCCCTTGATGAAACCCACGGCAGGATCCCGAACATGATCCTCGCCACCACCGCCCAGCACAAGGGTTGCGACCAGATCGCCCATGCCTGGGCCGCCGCACGCGGGGTCAAGACCGTGCGCTTCACACTCAACCGGGCCTTGGGCAAACGCGCCGGGTTCATCCGCAACGAGCAGTTGCTGAACCTGAAGCCGGTCCATGCCCTAGTATGCGAAGGGTCGGGCATCCAGTCGAACCTGCTCACCCGGGTGCGGGAGGCGAACGTGCCTTACCACGCTTTCGCCATCCGCCACCAACGCGTCGCCGCCTGACGCATCGAAGGGCGCCGCGCACCCCGCGCGGCGTCCTTCTTTTTTTCACCGTTGCTGGAGGCACGCGGCGTAGTGGCGGGCCAGGCCCGCCACATGCCGCGCGGCCTGCTGGGCGGGGATTGTGATCGCGTCTTTGCACGGCTCCCGCCGCTAATTATGGCTGCTTACATTCGAACCGGCATTATTAAAAAAATCGCCTTGCTGCTTTAATAGGCGTGCCCGGGCATCAACCAGGCATGTCCGAATCCGCAACCGGTCAGCGGCTTGGCCGCTTTGTCGAAACGCTCGTCGCTGGCGAAATGGTGCGGGCCTTCGTACCCCCGGCCTTGCCTCCATTACCCCCGATCAACATCCTTGGGCTGCTCGATCGCTTGAGCCATGCGGAACGTGCGCTGGGCCGCCTTGATGGCATCACCATGCTGCTCTCGCGCCAGGAGCTGTTCCTGTACATGTATGTGCGCAAGGAAGCCGTGCTGTCCTCGCAGATCGAAGGCAGCCAATCGACCGGACGCAAGCGAGGCCGCGCCTTCGGGTGTCGAAGCTACCTTGCTATCTTGAGCGAAGGCACAGATCCGCTGTCGGCAAATGCATGATCGAGGATGGCAAAGTTCAATCGCACTTCGGGCGTCGGAATGTGCAGTCAGGCGGCTTGTGGTGTCAGTTCAACACGCAACCCACTGGCGACCGAGTTCCGGCCGGCACGCTTTGCAGCGTAAAGGCGACTATCCGTGCACTCGAGGATCTGTAGCAGGTGTTCGCCGTCGGCAGGGGCCGTGGCGACACCGATGCTGATGGTCGTCGGCATGCCGCAGGCGACGATTTGACTCATGGCCAAGGGTCAAAGGATGCGGATTTGTCTCGGGGCCTCGCAACAATCGCGCTTTGCGGCACGTCGAGAAGCTCAATATCCAGCAGTCCGACTGGCGCGCTTTCCCCTTAAACGGGCACCGGGCAAACGCGGGGTTTATCCGGCATCAAGGAACTGATGTCGGCGGTGGTATGTGAAAGGAGTAGGCATCCAGTCGAACCTGCTCACCCGGGTGGGGAAGGTGAGCGTGCCCTGCCACGCCTTTGCCATCCGCGACCAACGCGTCGCTGCCTGACGCATCGGAGGGCGCCGCGCACCCAGCGCGGCGTCCTTCTTCTTTTCACCGTTGCTGAAGGCACGCGGCGTAGTGGCGGGGCAAGTCCACCACATGCCGCGCGCCTGCTACTTGGGTCTCAGGGAATGATGACGGGCGTGGCCGCCAAAGCTTGGGCTCGTTTGGCCAACTTGCGATCGAAGGTCACAAATGCGCTGCAATGACCTGACCGTACGAGATGCAGGGCATCGGCAAAATCCATTCCGCCTTCGAGCCATTCGAGCGCCGTTGCCAACAGCGTCGGTTCCTCGACTGACAAGCCGGGCAGCCCCGACAGGCCCCGCAACGCTGAAGCGATTTGGGTGGCGTCGAAACCGTAGCCTGCGCGCAAGACCCACTCGGCCTCGAGAAGCACGGTCACCCCCAGGAAGATATCCCCGGCCTCGATGATCCGTTTTGCCGCTATGGCTTGTTCGGGATCGTCGGCGGTCAACAACCGCACGACGATGTTGGTATCAATCGCGCGCACGGCGTCTCGCTTCATCGGCGATCACAGCGTTCATGGCATCGATCGACAGGGCCGGGCCGGTAGGCCGAAGCGAGCCGAACACCGCATCGATATCGGTGGGGGCAAACACAGGCATCGATTTCAGGAGCACGCCGTCAGCCGTCTCTTCGACAATCAGCCTGGTGCCCGCGCCCCAGTGCCGCTGGTCACGGATCGCCTTGGGCAAGATGACTTGCCCCTTTGTCGACACGACGGTCGTGATCCGTTCCTGCAATCCCATGAGTATCTCCGCGCGTAAGACGAAGGTAAGATAAGCTTTGTGCCCATGTCCTGCAAGCTCTTTGCCGCAGGTCGTCTGGCTGGCCGGGTCTGCGCTCTGCCCGCTTCGATCTCGCCCCCGCAGGGGCATTTCCAACCAAGGACCCGTTGCTCCATGGCCGATTGCCAAGCTTCCCGATCAAGGTCCGATCACCAGTTCCTGAAGGGGAGGTCAGCACACCCTACGCGGGTGGCCGCATTTTTGAGCAAATTAATCGCATAAAATCAATAACAAGGCGATAATTTGTTCGAGCGGAGACTGTCAATGTCAGATGGATATTTGCTGGAGCAGAGTGGTGATATTCCGGGTGGTGTTAAAGCGGTTGTGAATAAGCAATCGCTCGCTCTATCGGCGCGGGTTTACCTCAATGGAAATATAGCGCGAAGGCGCGTGGCGTCCACTCCCTTTGTCTACTGGGATACCGAACTCAAGGGCTTCGGTCTGGCCACACGGCCATCGGGCGTTCGCACCTGGTTCGTGTCGTTTCGGCGGCGTGGCAAGATACTGCGCAAGAAACTCGGCCGCGCAGACAAGATCAGCGCGGAGGCGGCCCGCAAGCTCGCCCGCGCCGAGTTGGCCATCGTGGCGTTGGACGGATTGCCCGTTGCCCCCAAGGTTGTGCCCGCCGCCGCAATGCTGGTGCGGGACTTCATGCAGGTTTTCCAGGACGAGTATTGCCGTCACTGGAAGCCAAGCACGATCACCGGCTGCCGCCAAAATTTCCGCGAGATCGACAAGACGTTCGGCGATATGGAACTGCGCGCGGTGCGCAAGCAGGATGTTCTGCGGTGGCGCGATAGTTATGTGACCCGCCAAGGCATGTTCAACAGGTCGATCCCCGTGTTGTCCGGTCTGATGAAATATGCCGAGCAGAAGGGGTTGCGCCCCAAGGGCTCCAATCCCTGCCGGGGAACCCCGCGTTTCAAGCGGGAATTGCCTGACCGGTTCCTAACTGCGGGCGAGTATCGCCGTCTTGCTCGCGCATTGGCTGAGGCCGAACCCGAGTGGCCAGCGGCCGTGCAGGCAATCCGGCTCCTGATCTACACTGGCGCACGGTGTGGAGAGATCACGTCGATGCGCTGGGAATGGGTACAGCCGCCAAGGCTCATGCTGCCCGATAGCAAGACGGGCCCGAAAGTCCTTCTGCTCAACACCCAGGCTCGTGCCCTTCTTGATGGGATTGAGCCGGATAATCGTTCCGGTCTGGTCTTCCCCGCACCGCGCGATGAAACCCGGCCAATCAACCTCTCCGTCTTTTGGGGGCAGATTCGCCGCCGTGCGGCGCTTCCCGATGTGCGGCTTCATGACTTGCGCCACAGCTTTGCCTCGATTGCGATCGCTGACGGCATATCGCTGATGCACATTGGCGGACTGCTCGGGCACGCCCTGCCTGAGACGACGGCGCGCTATGCTCATCTTGCTGACGATGTGGTGGCTGAAGCTGCGGCGCGTGTGTCGGGTTCGATTGCCCGGTGCCTGGGGGTGGCGGCATGAACGCGGAGCAGGCGAGGGGCTATGTCGCCGAGGAACTAGCGAGCTTGTCTCTGTCAGGCGCGCGAAAAGAAAGCGCGGGCGGGAGAGCGCGCGATACCTGTTGGGATAGCGTGGTTCCGGGGCTGGGCGTCCGGAGCTATGCCTCGGGGCGCGTCATTTATTTCGCCCAGTTGGAGGCGGCTGGGCGCACGGTTTCGGTCACAATCGGCAACGCCGCAGCGATAACCCGTCGTCAGGCGCGCGACATCACCCGGCGCGTGAAGTTGCGGGCTCTGACAGGCAGTAACCCTGCCCATACGCGCAAGGAGGTGCGATCGACCCCGTCGTTCGCTAGATTCCTGGCAGACTATTTCGAACGGATCGCACCTGCGTGGAAGACCAAGACCCGCTCCACGAGTGAGTACTACCGGCGCGCTCACCTTGACGGGGCATTTGCCGGCCAACATCTCGACGAGATCACCCATGCCGATGTGCAGAAGTGGTTCGTCGGCGTCACCGACCGCGCTGGGTCTGGCGCGGCGAACCGAACCTATGACATTCTACTCGCCGCGTTCAACAAGGCTGAGCAATGGGGCTTGCGGCCTGAAGGCTCCAACCCTTGCCGAGGGATCAGGCGCAACCGGCAGCGCAAATTCGAGCGGTTCCTGTCCGAGGCCGAGATCGAGAGGCTCGGTCAAGTGCTGGCCGACCGCGAACAGTTCTGGCCTGGCCCGGTCACGATTATCCGGCTCCTGTTGTTGACCGGATGCCGTTATGGCGAGATCGCCTCACTCACCTGGGGCGAGATCAAGGGCGGCCGCATCCGGCTTGACGACGCCAAGTCCGGCGCACGCACCGTCTGGCTGGGGGAGGAGGCGCAGGCTATTCTGCGAGGCTTGCAACGCGGCAAGCCCGGCGAACATGTGTTCATCAATCCCGTAACGGGTCGGACGTTTGCCTCGGTGCATCACTACTGGTGTATCATCCTCGCGGAAGCGGGTCTTGGCTCGGTGCGGATTCATGATTTGCGTCACAGCTTTGCCAGTCACGCCGCTGCCGCCAGCGAGACGCTGCCGATGATCGGCAAGCTTCTGGGTCATGCCCGTGTTGATACCACAGCGCGTTATGCCCACCTCGATGACTCGCAGTTGCTTGACGTCGCGGAGCGGATTGGCGAGCTGATCGCCGACGCGATGGGGGAGGTGAAAATCTTGACATCTCATACTATGTATGATAGAAGCCTGGTCTGAAATGGCTGAGATTCCAAGCTTGAGGATGTATAAGAACTCTTGGTTCGCAAAATTTGCTCGCAAGGAACGGATTAGCGATTCCGCTTTGTGCGATGCAATCGACCGGGCGACCCGTGGTTTGATCGATGCCGATTTGGGTGGTGGGTTGATCAAGCAGCGGGTGGCCCGAGAAGGCGCCGGCAAGTCCGGCGGATACAGGACGCTCATATTCTTCCGGGCCGGTGAGCGTTCCATTTTTGTGTTCGGTTTTGCCAAGAGCGACAAAGCGAATTTGGATGCTGATGAGCTGACTGAGTTCAAGAAGGCAGCCAAGGAACTGCTGCAGTTTTCCCAGAAGCAAATGGATGCGCTGGTGGAAATCGGGCGGTTGATGGAGGTGAAGCGTGGCGAAGAAGATCTATAAGAGCGAGGCGATGGCATCCATTCATCAGATGATGGAGGGCGCGTTCGAGATCCACGCCATCGACAAAAAGACGATGCGTGAATTCGACGAATCCTGCTTGATGCCTGCGCCGGTGCTAAAGCCCGAGGAGATTAGGGCGATCCGCGAAAGCGAGAGTGTCTCTCAGCCTGTTTTTGCGCGCTATCTCAACGTATCCAAAAACCTTGTTTCCGAATGGGAACGTGGCGTCAAACGCCCTGGCGGACCCGCCTTACGCCTCCTGTCGATCATAAGCAGGAAGGGTCTGGAGGCGATAGTCTGAGCCCGATTCGACTGCCTGCAAAACGCCGTCTGTTGATCATTGGTGGGCCGATGGATGGCGAATTGTTCATGCTGCTCCTCCCAGAATTGCCTTGATCTCGATGTATTCGTTGAATGCAAAATCGCCCCATTCCCGTCCATTGCCCGATTGTTTGTAGCCGCCGAACGGAGCGCCAAAATCAACTTCGGCACCATTGAGATAGACCTGCCCGGTGCGCAGTCGGGCCGCAATTGCATGGGCCTTGGCCGGATCGGCGGTCTGCACGCCGCCAGATAGTCCATATGGACTGTCGTTTGCGATCGCCACCGCCTCATCGATTGTGTTGTAAGTTAAGATTGCCAGGACCGGCCCGAAGATTTCCTCTCGTGCAATTCTCATTTGCGACGTCACGTTGGAAAAAATTGTGGGGCGTGCATAGAAACCATGTGTAAGCCCTTCGGGCCTGCCGAGGCCGCCAGCAATCAGTGTCGCTCCTTCATCAAGACCGATCTGGATATAGGATTGGATGCTTTCCAACTGCGCTTTGGACACGATCGGGCCCATCGTCGCATTTATTTCCGGAGGCCCAACCGTTATTGCGGCGGCTGCCTTGGCTGCAATGGCATTGACTTCTAGAAGCCGCGAAGCCGGCACGATGAGGCGGGTGAGCGCAGAACAGGTCTGACCGGAGTTGATCATTGCGCCTTGGACGGCGGCTGGGATCGCAACCGCGAAATCGGCGTCATCAAGCACAATATTGGCTGATTTGCCGCCAAGTTCCTGGCAAACGCGCTTTACGGTCTTCGCGCCAGCGCGCGCGACCTCGATCCCGGCGCCGGTCGATCCGGTGAACGACATCATATCAATGTCGGGATGAGCGCTCATGGCGGCGCCGACAACCGCACCGGTGCCATTGACGAGATTGAATACACCCGCAGGAACACCTGCATCGTGCAGGATTTCGGCGAAAAGGTACGCTGAATAGGGTGCCAGTTCAGCGGGCTTGAGCACCATGGTGCAGCCCATTGCGAGGGCTGGCACGACCTTGGTGGCGATTTGATGAAGTGGCCAGTTCCAAGGCGTTATCATGCCGCACACACCGATGGCTTCACGGCGGATCAGCGTAGTCCCGCGCGCCTCCTCGAAGGGATATTCTTTGAGCGCAGTCATCGCAGCCTCGAGATGCGCCAGCGGTAGACCAGCCTGATAATCCCGCGCAAGCCAAAGCGGAGCCCCCAGTTCGTCGCAAAGAGCTGAAACCACATCCTCGTAGCGCCGTTTATACACCTCTGAAATACTTGTCAGAAGCGATAGGCGATCATCACGCGATGTCTGGGAATATATTTCAAAAGCGCGCCTTGCCGCAACAACGGCCCGGTCAACGTCTGCCGATGATCCGCGCGATATACTGCCAGATGTCTTTCCATCTGTAGGGTTAAATATTTCATGTTGGGCGGGAATGACCGGATCAACCCATGTTCCATCGATATAGAACTTGGTATTTTGACGCATTTTGAAACCCTTGTATTGAAAATGATGGCGAACCTTGATCGATCACCTTGAGGGCGGGGTTCATTCTGGACGCTATACCGGAATTATAATGCCGATCGGAATGCAAAAGTCAATCGGTATTCGGAGTTCCTCAACCTGGCGATAGCGCGTTGACGTCGATCCGTTCTCAATCTAGATACCGAACGATATTTGAAAACGAATCGGTACGCAGAGCCTGGGCGTTGCGTCACGATTGGGTGGCATCATGGAGTGAGAAATGCTCTCGGGCCTGAAGTTTGACCACATTCTCGTAATGACGGACGATCTCCAGCAGACTGGGGCGTTTTTCCGCGATCTCGCGAAGCTCGAGCTTGGGCCGCGACCGCCGTTTTCGTTTCCGGGAGCCTGGCTTTACAGCGAAGGTCGCCCTGTGGTGCATTTGGCCCAGGCGCAGACCGAAGGCGCAGATGCCTATGTCGGTCGGGCGCAGGGTGTCGCGGCGAGTTATGTCGATCATATTGCCTTCGTTGGTGATGATCTTGCCGCGTTTCTCAGCCGCCTGGCCGAGTCTGGCCTGCCTCATTTTGAGCGCTTCGTTCCTGAATCGGGCGAACATCAGATTTTCGTGACTGGCCCGGGAGGCATGAAGCTCGAGTTCATTTTTCGCTGACCGGCGAGGCCGGCATGCGTTTCCAAGAATCCCGCAAATTGGACAAGACAACATGGTCATATCGCTTTCCGACCCGCTGGAACTTCCCTGTGGGGCCATTTTGCCAAATCGCATCGTCAAGGCGGCGATGAGTGAGGGTATGGCTGACAAGTGTAATCGCGCCACGCAGCGTCTGGAGGCGCTGTACCGGCGATGGAGCGGCAGCGGTGCAGGCCTGTTGCTCTCGGGTAATATTCAGGTTGATCGCGAGCATCTAGAGCGGCCGCTCAATGTCGTGCTTGACAATGAAAGTGGTCTCGAGGCGCTAAAGCGGATGGTGGCTGCGGGAAAGTCGGGCGGGGCCCGATTTTGGGCGGAGATCTCTCACACCGGACGTCAGGTCGTAAGTGAAATCAATCCCGCGCCGCTGGCCCCCTCGATGGTCGATGTCGAGGTGATGCGTGGCATCGGCTACACCTTTTCGCCGCCACGGGCGATGACAACGGCGCAGATCCATCACGCAATAGGCCAGTTTGCACAAACAGCAGAACTTGCGAAGCGGGCAGGATTCGATGGCGTCGAACTCCATGGTGCACACGGCTATCTCATCTCGCAGTTCCTCAGCCCCCGCACCAACTTGCGCAAGGATGAATGGGGCGGCAACATTGGGAACCGGGCGCGCTTTCTCGTGGAGGTGCTCGCTGCGGTACGCGCGGCAGTTGGCCCGGAATTTCCGGTTGGCCTCAAGCTCAACGCGACCGATTTCCAGAAGGGCGGCTTTACCAACGCAGAATGTATTGAGGTGGTGCGCCGGCTGAATAGCACCAGCCTCGACCTGCTGGAACTGTCGGGCGGTTCGCTCGAGCAGCCCAAGATGATGGGGGTGGCGCTCAAAGATGAAGGCGAAGATGGCTTAATGGCATCCTCTTGCCGGAGTGAGGCTTATTTTCTCGGGTTTGCCGCCGACATTCGCAAAGTGGCGACCATGCCGATCATGGTAACGGGCGGGTTTCGCACGCTTCGTGGCATGGAGGACGCGTTGCATGGTGGGCAACTCGACCTTGTCGGCATCGGCCGACCGATGCTGGTCGACCCAGATGTGCCGCGCAAGCTGCTTTCCGGTGAAATGCAAGAGGCGCCAAAGCCGGAGGCTCATCTCGAAATGTTTCATCACATGCCTTGGCTCAATATGCAGATCGAGCGGATGGGCGACGGACTGGAACCAGACCCTACGATGGACGGGGCAGATGCCGCCGCGTGTTTCGTGGCGCTGGAATCGGCCAATCTCGAGACGCTGCTGGGCGCTCGCGCCGCACTTGGCGTCGCCTGAATTCACCTGCTGGAGTAGAACGCATGGGCAAGTTGACTGGCAAGGTGGCAATTATAACCGGCGCAGCCGGTGGTCAGGGAGAGGCTGAAGCACGGCTGTTCGCTGCAGAGGGGGCGAAAGTCGTTTTGACCGATATCCAGAAAAAGGGCGCGGCCGTTGCTGCAGATATCGGGCCGGCAGCCATATTCATCGAGCAGGACGTGTCGAGCCAAGCACAATGGCAGGAGGTCGTTACCGAGGCGCTTCATCGCTTTGGCCGGCTGGATGTCCTCGTCAACAACGCAGCGTATTACGATCCAAAGCCTCTGATGGAGACAGATCTCGCCATGTTCGACCGCCATCTGGCGGTGAACGTGACGGGCCCCATGTTGGGCATGAAGGCCGTGTTCGAGCCTATGCGTGCTGCCGGAGCCGGCTCGATCATCAACATTTCATCGATTTCTGGAACGCGCAAGATTCCCGGACAATTCGCCTATGCCACCACAAAATGGGCGCTCCGGGGGATGACGGGCACTGCCGCCGCAGAATTCGGGCGGGCGGGAATCCGTGTCAACGCCATCATGCCCGGCATGATCCGGACCGACATGATCCTTAAGCACGATCCCGAAGACAACGACCGCTTCGAGCAGATGATACCGCTTGGCCGTGCCGGGCAACCGCGCGAGATCGCCCAGATCGCCGCGTTTTTGGCGTCCGACGAATCGTCCTACATTGTCGGAGCCGAGATCATTGCGGATGCTGGTCTAACACTATGAATTAGATCAATACTATTCTGAGCTGGATGATCGTGAAGACATGATCATCCAGGTTCCTCAGTTGTTTCGAAGCAATGAATGATGCGCTGCCCGCTGACCGATGCTCGGTCGAGCGGTGGATCGGCGCGCGCAGGGAGATGGTCATGCTCAATGCAGAAGAACAAGGTGCGTCGAGGCATCGACTGCGCGGCCAAAGAGGGTCAGCTATCGCTTGCAGTACGGTGCGAGAGCACCTTCATGAGCCTGTCGATGATCGCGCCGGCTTCGTTGGTGGCGCCGGCATCTCGTCGGGGGCGCTGCAAGCTCAGCCCGTGGACCAGAGCCTCGACGATCTGGGCAAGTTCAAGTTCGTCCATCGGCAAGGTCTGGCCGCTCGCTGCGAAATACTTGCTGATAATGGCCGCCACACCCTCCATCTTGCGCGCCTGCAGCGGATAAAATGCGCGGGCGAACTCCGGATTGCGGCGCGCGTGCAGTTGCAGCTCGATCATCATCGTCGGCATGTCCGGCAAGATGGCATGCATATTCTCAAGCCAGCGAGTGTTGGCTGGAAACAGTTCATCGGGCGCCATCCCGACGATCTGTTCCAGGTCACGAAGATCGCGGTCCATGTGCATTCGGAGCAGTTCGAGGAACATATCCTCCTTGCTCGTGAAGTTGGAATAGACCGCACCCTTCGAATAGCCGGCCTCGGCAGCAACGAGTTCGATCGACGACCCGTGGTACCCCATTCGGGCAACGACCGTTTGTGCAGCTTCCAGCAGGCGGGTGCGGGTTTCCGCCTGCTGCTCCGCCCGGGTTTTGCGTATCCGCTTGGTCAAGCTGCACACTCCAGTTCGAAATTCAATCGGTATTCCGACATCGATAGATGTCTCGTACTCCAGCGCGCGGATGCAGGACAACCAAAAACAACACCGAACCGACGAAAGCCGGACGCCAAGCCGTGCCTGGATAAATAATCGAAAAGAACAAGCAATCATGGAGGATGTCATGCAGGTTTTAAAAGTAACGACATTAATTTCACTTTACGTACTGTCGCTCCCAGGCGTAGCGTTTGGACAAGCTGCCTCGCCAGGGGGTGCAACCCCCGCTTCGACTACATCCGACAACGAAGCGTCTGGACGGGTCGCGGAGATCGTCGTCACTGCCGAGCGTCGTAGCCAGTCAGCCAACAAGTTGGGACTCTCGATCACGGCAGTGCCGGGAGACAGTCTTGTTCAACGAGGTATTTTTAGTGCCTCGGATCTCGCGAAGGCAGTTCCGGGATTTGTATTTACTCCGACGCCATATAATACACCGGTATACACATTGCGGGGTGTGGGTTATTTTGACAATTCACTCGCGGGTTCTCCGGCGGTCAGCGTTTATGTTGATGAAGTGCCGCTGGCTTTCCCTGCGATGACCGAGGCCGCCGGGCTCGATCTTAGCCGGGTCGAGGTTCTCAAGGGACCGCAAGGGACGTTATATGGCCAGAACTCGACGGGTGGCGCGATCAATTACATCGCTGCCAAGCCCACGAAATCGCTGGAGTCAGGCAGCGATGCCAGTTTGTCGAATTTTGGCCAAGTTGATGCTGGCGGGTTCGTTAGTGGCCCGCTGAGCGACACGCTGCGCGCGCGCATAGCGGTTAAAGCAGTTGAGGGCGGAGCTTGGCAGAAGAGCGCTTCCCGTCCTGGTGCGCAACTGGGCGATGCGCGCCAGGTGATGGGGCGAGTATTGCTGGACTGGACCCCGACAAGCCGCCTGCACGTCGCAGTCAACGTTAACGCCTGGCACGACGGGTCGGACACACTGGCTGGTCAGGTGATCGCCGTCGTCCCGACCGATCCAGCCCGCGTTTCCCCTGAGTTGCAGGTCCAGTCGCCGCTGACGGCGCGTTATGCCGACTGGACTGCGGACAATCCAATGCGCGCCAACGACACCTTTCTGGAGACTTCGGTGCGCGCCGATTACGAACTGGGGTCGACGACCAAGGTGACGACGATCTCGGCTTATCAGAATTTCAAACAGGACAAGTACATCGACTTTGGCGCGACGCCGGCCCAGGTTGGTGAATTCCACGACACTGGATCTATAGAGTCCTTTTCGCAAGAAATTCGTCTTGCTGGTGAATTACCCAGACTGCGCTGGATTGCGGGCGGAAACTACGCCTATGCCAATATTCACGACAATCTCTATGATAAGCTTTCGCAGATCAGCCTCAATGACCCGCTAGGACCATTAGTGCCGCCGTTTGACGCCACGGCCGCCGCGACACATCAGATACTCAACAGCTACGCTGGTTTTGGCAATATCGATTACGAGGCAGTGGCGCGAGTCACGTTGATCGGCGGTTTTCGCTACACCCAGGCCAATCGTGATTTCAACGGGTGCACAGTCATCGTCGACCCCAATGCGGCCACTTTGATCGACACGTTGCAGTTTTTGCTCAAGGGATCGGTTGTTCCGGTGGGGATCGGCGACTGTGGCTCGCTTGATACAAACCACAATCCCAATCCGGCGACTGGCCGAATGCGCGAGCACAACTTGTCGTTCCGGGCTGGGATCAACTATAAATTCGACTCCGGCGGCCTTGTTTATGCCAGCATCAACCGCGGTTACAAGTCGGGTGGCTATCCGGTTCTACTGACTCTCAGCACGGATTCGTTCGCGTCGGTCCCGCAAGAGCGGCTTGTCGCTTATGAAGCAGGTGTCAAGCTTCCGCTGCTGGATCATCATCTTCAGTTGAACGCAGCTGGCTTTTACTACGACTATGCGAACAAGCAGTTGCATGGTCGCACCGTTGATCCGTTCTTCGGGCTGATCGAGAAGCTGGTGTCTGTTCCGCGCTCGCGGGTGATCGGCGCAGAGGTTTCGGTTGAGGCGCGACCGATCACAGGGCTGAACATTAGCATTGCCGGTACATATGGCGATAGCAAGGTGCTTGCATACACCGGATATAACGCCGCTGGTGTTCTTGCCGACTATCGCGGATCGGTCTTTCCCAACACGCCTAAAGTTCAGATCGTAAGCGATGTGCAATACAACTTTCCGATCATATCCGATCGGTTGTCGGGATTTGTCGGCGGCGGCCTCACCTACACCAGCGTTCAAGGCGCGACTTTCGGTTCCGATCCGTTGTTCCGTATGAGGCCCTATGCCCTGCTTGATCTGCGCGCCGGCATCGAGGGCAAGGACGGGGCTTGGCGAGCAAGCGCATGGGCGCGCAACATCACCAATGCCTACTATTGGATCGGGGTCGTGGAAGCGTCCGATGACATCTACCGCCAGGCCGGACGACCCGCGACCTATGGCCTGTCGTTTTCGTTCCGGTTCAAATGAGGTGCTCCATGCAGGGCGGGCTTGAAGGGAAATGCGCTGTTGTGACCGGAGCTGCCCGCGGCATCGGCGCCGCGGTAGCAAAGCGGCTGGTGTCGGAAGGCGCGGAAGTGTTGTTGACCGATATCGACATCAGGCAAGGCCAGCTGACCGCGGCGGCGATCGGCAAGGGCGCATCGTTCGCTCAAGTCGACGCCGCAGACGCTGCCTCGGTTTCCGCCTCCATTGAAGATCTTGTCGGCCGGACGGGACGCATCGACATCCTCGTCAACAATGCCGGGATCCCGGGAGGCGCGTTGTTTGACGAGGTGACACTTGAATTTTGGGACCGCGTCTTGCGGGTCAACCTGGATTCGGTGTTCTTCGGATGCAAGGCCGCGATACCCCACATGCTGCGGCAGGGTGCTGGTGCGATCGTCAATCTCGGCTCTATTTCCGGACTTGGCGGCGACCATATGAACAGCGCATATAACGCAGCTAAGGCCGGCGTGATTAACTTTACGCGCTCGCTGGCAATGGATTACGCCAGGGCCGGGATCCGCATCAACGCAATCTGTCCCGGTCCCGTTCGCACCGAGATCAACGCCCGCCCACTGGCAATCCCCTCGGTGGTCGACGCATGGCTCGAAGCCATTCCGCTTGGACGCTTGGCTGAGCCCGAGGAGATCGCTGGCCTGGTGGCGTTCCTGGTGTCGGACGATGCCAGTTTCATAGTCGGCGCGGCGATCCCCATCGACGGGGGCATGACGGCGGGCGCTGGTCAGCCGGACTTCGCGCGATTGCTGAGGGAATTGCGGCAGCCATCCCAATGATCCAATCAGGAGATCTTCACGTGACACCCAACACCGACATTCCCACTATTTTGAATACGTTGCATGACGCCTTTCACGGGCGGGACATGGACACCATCGGCCGATATTTCGATGAGCATGCCCAAATCGTGACACCGGATGGTGTGATGCAGGGAAGGGCAGCAAAGATTTCTGACGAACTACGGGTCTTCGAGATGTTCGACGATTGCAGCATTGAAGTCACTTCAACAGTTGTCCAGGGCAATGAGGCCGTCGAATTCAGTCATTTGCGGGGGGTGGCGAAGATCGGCCCGCTGTCGGGCAGCAAAGTTGAGATGCGCTATGTCGTCTTGTACCGTTTCTCCGGTGACAAGATCACCTTCCAGGAGATTTGCTTCGACCGGCTCGCACTGGCGACACAACTGGGGATGGCAGCATGAGCTTGCAAGATCATACCATGATGGCTTGCGGCGAATGGGAACGTCGCGTGGATCTGGCGGCGGCTTACCGATTGGTGGCGCTATTTGGCTGGGACGACCTCATTTTTACGCATCTTTCGGTGCGTGTGCCCGGGCCCGAACACCACTTCCTGATCAATCCTTACGACATGATGTTTGACGAGATCACGGCATCGAGCCTTGTCAAGATCGACGTGGAGGGCAATCCGGTGGGGGCGTCCCGGCATCCGGTCAACCCGGCTGGCTTCACGATCCACTCGGCGATCCACATGGCTCGCGAGGATGCCCAAGCGGTGATGCACTTGCACACACCGTATGGTCAGGCCGTTTCTGCGATGCAGTGCGGATTGTTGCCATTTACCCAAACCGCAATGATCGCCGGGCACGACATCGCCTATCACGACTATGAGGGCATCGCCACCGATCTCGACGAGCGGGCGCGGCTCGTTCATGACATCGGTGAAAAACACTCGATGCTCCTGAGAAACCATGGCACGCTCGCGGTTGGGGCCAGCGTGGCGGTCTGCTTCCTGCGCATTTATTTTCTCGAACGCGCTTGTGAGGCGCAAGTGCACATGCTGGCGGCGGGCTGGAACGGGCTCAACAAACCGGTCCGGGGTGTCGAGCACAAGGTCGCCCTTCAATCAGCACCCCAGGCGATGGGGCAGGCGGCCGAGCGGCTGGCCTGGCCCGCGCTGTTGAGAAAGCTCGACCGGATCGATCCAAGCTTTCGCACTTGATGCCTGTGAGGCGACCCGCGTTGGATGCCTCGGCTATGCCAACTTCTGCAAGGCTGCGCGCGGACAAATCGTACCGGTTGAAATTTGGATACCATTTGATATCTTGAATTGGATAGCTGGCTCGGCCGCGATCCACATGGCGTCCGAACCGCGCTTGATTTCCAAGGGATTATTCCACATGAAGATATTCGTTACTGGTGCCAGCGGCTATATCGGTGGTTCCGTCGCAAACCGGCTGGTGGCTGATGGCTTCCAGGTCACGGGTTTGACCCGTGATGACGGCAAGGCTGCAGCGCTGGAGGCGCGGGGAATCGAGCCGGTCATCGGTTCGCTCGACGATGTCGAAACATTGGCGCGCGTGGCCCAGGCCTCCGATGCAGTTATCCACGCAGCTGATGCTGACCATGAGGCGTCCGTCGATGCCCTTCTCGATGCACTGGCAGGAAGTGGCAAGCTCTTCATTCACACCAGCGGGTCAAGTATCATAGCCGACGATGCCGCCGGCACACATTCTGGCCAAGAGTTCTGCGAAGACACCCCATTCACCCCGTTGCCTTTCCGGCTACCGCGTGTCGTTATGAATCGCCGCGTGCGTATGGCCGGGATCGATCGCTCTGTCCGAGCGGTAGTCGTCTGTCCGGCCATGATCTATGGCGAAGGACGGGGATTGCAGCCCCATAGCGACCAGTTACCCAAGCTCATCGGCCTTTCGCGGCAAATGGGAGCTGGCTTATATCTCGGTGAGGGACTGAATCGCTACGCGAATGTCCACATCGACGATCTGGTCGACCTCTATCTGTTGGCTATGGAAAGGGCACCGGCCGCCTCGTTCTTCTTCGCAGCGAATGGCGAAATGTCGTTTCTGGAAATTGCGCAACATATCGCCCGTGTCATCGGCGCCGAAGGACGTACGCACAGCCTCGACGTCGAGCAGGTGACTGCCGGCTATGGTCTGGCCGCACGATATGGACTGGCTTCAAATAGCCGGGTGATCGCGGCCAATGCCCGGCGGCTTGGCTGGGTGCCAAAGTCGCCGTCGCTCGGCGATTGGTTTGCAGCCCAAACCTGATTCTTATGCGTTCAGGTATCAGCGGCGATGCATCTGCGCATTTTCGATTGCGTTCGGCACCGCACCTGAACCGTCAGTGGTTAATACCCGCGTCGATCAGAAGCTTCCTCGACGACTTCTTCAGGTTCTAGTGCCTACGAAAGCTTATCGGGATCTTCGGCAGAGCTTTTAGCGCCTTCAACCTCAATCATGATATCGAGCCGGTCAGGTGGCTGTGCGGGCAGCCACTTGATCGGTTTCCAGCACGCGGATCCCAACTGCGATTGCATTGGCGTAAGTTGGGCCGCCAGTCAGTACACGCCATCTGGCATGGGAAAGCTGACTAGTGCCAAGGGTTGAGTGCCGGTCATTTCGGTCATTTCCTGGCTCGGTCCGACCTCGTGCCGAACGATGCCATACTTCGCAGCACGCCATCGCGCCGGATCAGACCGTGAAACAGTGCCGCCCCCAGGTGCCCCAGAATCAGCAGGAAAAAGCCATAGCCCAAAAGCCCATGAACCCAACTCAGCCAGCCGAAAAGGCGCAGGCTGTGCGAGAGGATCGGCGGCAATATGGTTCCTGGCCACAATTGCACGGGCGTTCCTGCGGCTGACAGCATCGCCCAGCCAATCAACGGCATGGCGAACATCAGCGCATACAGGAAATAGTGCGAACCCCGGGCTACGACAGTTTGTAGACGTGGCAAGGCGGCTGGCAATGGTGGTGCGCGATGGGTGAGCCGCACTAACAGCCGCAGCATGGCCACCACCAATATCGTGACGCCCAGTGGTCGGTGCCAAGTCAGCAATGCGGGATAGGCCCAGCTCGCGGTCGACACCATACCCGCGCCGACGAACAGCATGGCCAGTATCATCATCGCCATGGCCCAATGCAAGACACGCGCGGGCAGCGCATAACGATCTGGCGGGATCATTTCGCAATTCCTTGATTGACCGGGACGGAAACGCGGCGCGGCCCTTCCTTGGCGCGACGACGGAACGATGCAGAATAGGCGGCCGAACGCCCGGCCAGCAGCGGATCGTCCGACCCCGACACGCCGTCGGGCAGGATCAGCGGATCGAACACCACATCGCGACAATCGCCCGACACCTCAGGCACTGCGTGCGTCAGTGTCAATGTGCCGACGTCGATCCGCCCATGCCCGGGGCCCCATTGGACCGCGGCATTATTGGTCGCATCACCATGATTAGAAGGGATAATAACCAGATGCCAACGCACTGGTCCTTGGCTGGCGCGCGCCAAATATTTGTCGAACAGCGCATCGGTCGGCAGGCGGTCAAGGCTCGCCTTGTCCAGCGCGGAGAAGTTGTCTTCGGGTTCGAACTGCCAGCGCACGGCGTGCGTCTCGCCCGTATTGTTCGTGAAGCGGAACGCATTGATGCTGTAATAGGTGCCGTTGGCAAAACTCGACGGCAGCGGCGCCGACTTCATATAGGCCATGAAACGCCGCGTTTCAGGATGGCTGGCCAGAAAGGCCGCCATCCGCACAGGGTCTGGCATCTTGGTGACAGAGTCTGGCTTGCTGGCGATCTGGAACGCCTGAAAATCAGTAGGTGTCGACACAATGAAGATCGGCGTATGATCCAGTGCCATGCGCCATTCTTCGCCCCCCGGCAGCACAAAGCGCAAAGCCAGCGCGTGGAACACATTGCGCCCGTCGGGGGCGTCAGGATTGCCCCCGGCGAGCGAAAAGCGGCCCGACACCGGCGTCATGGCTCCCGCCTGGAACAGCAGCGTGCGTGAGAGGGTCGCGCCTGCACCGTTGCTCGCAAAGCGACCCGAAACGCACAAGCCCTTGGCGTGCGCGCGCCGGGCTCCGAGGAAGACTTTGCCGCTGTTGTACTGCATGGCATCGACGATCGAGCCGCCACTGACGCGGCCTGGCGTGAGCCAGCCGGCAACCCATGCGAAAAGCAGTGCTATAGCGCCAAGTATTGCTCCGGTAAGGGCTAGGCGCGGCAACATCCGGGGATGGGGATCAGGTGGCATGGCGGTCTCCTGCAGAGGTTTGAGGCAGGGACGCAAGCTGCGGGCAGATTATTCCCCGGGTGCCGGAATAAATTTTGCGACCACAACGTCTGCCCCACGATGCACGACATGATGTTGATCCTCGAGCCCCTGATCCCGGGCCTGCGCCGATATGCGCGCGCACTGGTGCGAGATGCCGCAATAGCCGATGATCTCGTTCAAGATTGTCTGGAACGCGCCATCGTCCGCTGGCACCAGCGCAGACCCGAGCGTAGCGCTCGGGCCTGGCTCTATGCCATCCTGCACAATGCAGCGATCGATCGGGGCCGCCGCATGGCCCGTCAGGGCCGCCACGTGGCGATTGAGGATACCGATCAGGCCGATCTGGCAGCGCCGCCCACGCAGGAATGCGGGCTGCACACTGGCGACGTACTGGCCGCCATCGACCTGTTGCCTGGAGATCAGCGCGCGGTGCTGTTGCTGGTCGGCGTTGAGGACTTGAGTTATGCCGAGGCTGCCGAAGTGGCGGGCGTGCCGATCGGCACCGTCATGTCACGGCTGTCACGCGGCCGGGATCAGCTTCGCGCCTTGCTGGATAGCAAGTCCACGCGCCCCACACTCAGGAGAGTGAAGTGAACGAGCGGCCGATTACCGAGGACGACCTGCAAGCCTATGTCGATGAGCGGCTCGAACCGCCGCGCCAGCGCAGTGTTGAGGCATATCTGGCCGGAAACGCCGAGATGCAGGCACGGATCGCCGCACTCGTCGCCCAGCGCAATGCATTGCGCGCGGCCCTTGCGCCGATCGTTGCAGAGCCCATCCCTAGCCGGCTGGATGTCTGGCACTTCGCGCCGCACCGCCCGCGCTGGAACGGATGGCTGCGCCCGCTGCCGGCGCTTGCTGCTTCGCTGGCGCTGCTGTGCATAGGTGGGCTGGCGGGCTGGCAGGTGCGCGGAGGCATCAATCCGCAGGAAAACGGCATCGGCGCGCTCGCTAAAGAGGCCGCCGACAGCTATACCGTATTCGCGACCGACACGCTTCGCCCGGTCGAGGTGTCCGAACCGGCGACGCTCAGCCATTGGGTCACCAGCCGGCTCCATCGCCCAGTGGGCGTGCCGGACCTGACCGGCGCGGGGTTCCGCTTGCTGGGTGGGCGAGTGGTGGCGACGCCGCACGGTCCGGCCGGGCTATACATATATGAGAGTAAACAAGGCGCACGGCTGGGTGTGCTGGTGCGACCGATGAAAATTGATCGCACCACCAGGATGGCCGAACAAAGTTTTGGTGATTTGAGCGGTTTTACATGGGCGGACGGTGGGATCGGTTACAGCCTCGTCGGAGCCGCTTCCGCATCGACTCTTCATCCCTTTGCAGACCAGATCAGGCAGCAATCGGTCGGCAAGACGACATCTGGCTGAGAATTGGGAGGCCCTTGGCGAAGGCGACTAGGCATTAACCACGGCACTTCGGTCGAGATTTATCGTTCCAGATGTTTCATGATGCCAGTCACCGGCCGTTGGGCCCCACTACATATTTCCGCAGTACGTCGTCTGAGTCTTCATGCTTCAGTTCTTGCAGGCTTACTCCCAGTTTTCGCGGAGAGACACGGATGCCAATCGACATCTCGGATGAATGGTGGGCAGCGTTGGCCTTGCGGCCAACGCGACTGAGCTGGGCGGAATTCCCGATGGGCATTCGCTGAGTTCGAAACTCGTTCGTTCAGAAAGCTGGCCGTGCCGACACTATCGGCGCAGATGTAGTCCGAAAACGTGTGCGCGAAGTCGACGATTGCTGCACTGAACAGATTGTAGGTCGCTTCCAAGGTAGCGTTTGACGCCACATTGTTGGTGCGGAAGCTTTTTGAAGGTGTTCCAGGCCGAATATCTGGCTTTGCGTGCCAATTCAGGCGCGTAAAGCACCTTTCTAAGGAGGTTGAGCAACATTTTTCAAGCCACTCTGGACGCTTCGCCAGCGGTCGATATCGGGTCTGGTCCGGACTGGCTTTGGCTTGCGACATGACGGTCATCACCGTAGATCTAGATTATGGAGCGACCTGCAAGTACAGCCGCACGGGCATCTGGTGAGGGCGAGCGTGCTGCTCGCCGTGGCTACGTCCATCAGGATCGTGTGTCAGCGCGACTAATCTACGAGGCGATTATTGATCGTCGTCTTGCATGGATCGGACTCGCGGACCGCGGGGCGGGGATGGCAGATGACCTCGTTCTTGGGCTTGGTACAGGATTGGTCGTTGGCCATCAATTCAAACGGTCCCAAAAGCCCTCCGCGCTTGGTTTGACGGCATTGTGGCTCGGTAAAAGCGAGGGGATTGCCGATCTCGCCCGGTCCTATCAATTGCTGCGCGCGCAATTCCCTAACCGCCAAATTCGGTTGCGCTATCTGACCAACAATTATCCCACAAGAAATGACAAATTGGTCAAGGGCAAGGCTGACTGCACGACTGCCGACTTTCTCGCCGAACAATCGGCGCATCCAGGGCGAACGCTTTTGGAATGGCGAGCCACGAACTGGGAACCGCTCATCAATGCTCTGGTCAAAGCATCAGGGCTGGCGGACACCGATTTCGAACATTTTTGGCGCGATCTAGAGTTGGTCATGGGGCCTGCAGCTGCGCCAGCGCTGGACCCGACCGAGGATTCCGAGCGATCACAACAGATCGAAGATCTGGCTCGGGCGCTTTCAGTGCTCGTAGTTGATGAAGTCAAGGACCGTTGGACGCGCGCGGAGCTTCTCGATGCGGTTGGCTGGCGCGATCGCTTTCAGCTTCGCTATATTCATGACTTTCCAATGGGCGCATATGTCCAGCGCAATGAGCTTAGCGAACAAAGGCTGTCGAGCGTCATCGGTGATCATCTGGGCGGCTATGTGAGTCTGCTCGGTCCGCCAGGGACCGGCAAGTCCACCTTGTTGCAGCGGGAGCTTCGAGATCAGCCGCAGCTCCATGTCGTCCGCTATCTCGCCTTTGTGCCGGGCGGTGCGTTGGGGCAAGGGCGGGGCGAGGCCGATTCCTTCTACGACGATGTATGCGCTCAGCTCGCCAGCTTCGGGCTAAAGCTGCCGCGTCTGAAGGAGGATTCAACCAAGGGGCGGCAGGACAGCTTTGCCGCAATGGTCGAGCAGGCAGGGCAGGATTATGCTGAGCATGGCGCGCGCTACCTGATAGTCGTTGACGGGCTCGATCACATTCCGCGCGAGGAACATCCCAACCGTTCGCTTCTTGCCGCCTTACCACTTCCTCAGGCGGTCCCCGCTGGGGTACTGTTCGTGCTGGGCACACAGCGCCTCGATCTGGCTTGCCTGCCGCGTGCCGTGTCTGACCAGGCCGCAAATGAAGACCGTCGGGTGGATATTGCGCCGCTCCCAAGGCTGGCGGTCGCCTCCATGTCAGATCGGCTTGGCCTTCCATCTGACATCTCGCGCGATGATGTCTTTCGGCTCGGTGCAGGGCATCCGCTAGCGACGCGCTATTTGATCCAGCGGTTGATCATGGCCGGTCCGGATGAATGCGAGGCCTTGCTTGCCGGTGAGCAAGCATTTGGCGGCGATCTCGAGGCAATATATGACGCCGCTTGGCGCGGGATTGAGCAGGTGACGCCACCTCAGGACATAAAACGAGTGCTTGCCTTGTTGGCCCGCGTCCAAGGTTCTATCGAACCTGAACTTCTGGCCCGCGCGACCACGGATGCGGCAGTTGAAGCGACCTTGACGCAGGCGGGATATTTGCTTGACCGCCGCGACATTGGCTGGAGCGTGTTTCACAACAGCTTCAGGCTTTACCTGCACACAAAGCCGGTCCTGCGCTTCGGCGGTCACGACCCGGAGTTTTCGCCGCCCGAATTGTACCGCAAGCTGGCGGCGTTGGCTGCTAATGCTGCACCAAAGAGTCCACAACGGTGGCTCAAGTTTCGCTACCTCTATCTTGCCGGAATCCGTGATGACGCGCTCAAGATTGCGAACCGCGAGATGTTCAATAGCCAATATTGCGCCGGCCGTGCCGCGCGCGACGTGCTGGGCGATATTGACGATGCATTCCGACTGCTCGGTGCGGCCGATGATCCCGTAAGACTGTTCGATTTGATGCTTGCCGCAGATGAGATCAGGCGCCGCACCGACGTGATGGAAAACGCACCTCTGGTTAGTTCTTACTTGGCAGCTGGTAATCTGAGCTCAGCCATTGGGGCACTTCGCGAAGGGAGCGACTCGGACGGCCAATGGGATGTCATTGATGCCCTAATTCAAGCCGGTGAACCCGAACAAGCGCGGCAACTTTTTGAGGAGGAAAATCCGTTTCGTCTGCTAGCAGATTCTGCGAGGCCTTATTCTTGGCGTAATACAACAGCTGCATTGCCATGGGCGGAACGTGCCGTTCTGTTTCTTGATCGCGAGCAGATCAATCGGATCCTGACGCGCGCCTATAGCGACGGCGATATAGAGGGCGTAACTCACGACGATCTCGACTCTCTGTCCGAAGCCCTAAAGTTCCAGGTCGCAAGAGCAATGTCTCGCGGGGGTGAGACGGATATCGATCTGTTGGCGCAACACTGGTCCGTACCAACGGATGCAAGACCGTTGTTACTGCTTGAAGCCGCCGATAGAGCTTTTGGCGGAGGCGACGCGGCGCTCACCAGTCAATTGCTCAGCGATGCTCTGGTAGAGTCCGGATTCCCTGAACTTGGCCCCTCTTGGGCGCAACTAGGCGCCCGGCTCGCGATACGGTGTGGGGATGCTGATCTTGCGCGAGCCTTCCTGGTCCATGTGCCAGTCCTGAGCCTCAATCGCGTGGCGAAGTTCGATCAGACAGCGGCCCTCACCGATGCATGTAAAGCACTTCTTAGGGGAACTGTCCTATACGTCGCAGCCGGCGAGAAATTGCCTGCTTTAGACCTACCGGAAGAACGGCTGATTCGTGGTCTACAGCATCATTTGTTGGCGCTTGGTAGTTTGACCGGGAGCGTCATCGGCGGCGATATTGCCAGTCAAGGTGAGGTCGATCGACTTGCCGCCAGCGCGATCAAGTTTGTGGCAGCAGCGAGTGCCACTTCGGATGAAGACTGGTCATCTGGCTATTTTGTGCCTCAGGCAGCCGAGGTTGTTGCGGGAGCCGTCTTCGATTTGATTCATTACTCGCGTCAGCAGGTTGCGCCTACGCTTGCCCTTATCGACCAGTTGATAGCAGGCAATCAGGCACTTTTCCGCTTCTGGCCCGGATTTCGACGGTTAGTTGTGACCAGAGGATTTTCGCTCGATCAGGATGTCACAGCAGCAGAAAGACGCGCTGAACAAGGGCTGGCGGATCTTGAGGAGAGTGATCCGCGTGCAGAAGTTGAAGAGCAATGCGCTTGGGCCAAGTCCTTCGCAACTATTGGGATGACGACGCGGGCCGAACAGGTTTTGGCCGAGCTCCGGCAACGTTCGCTTGGCATCTATCTTCAGGCCAAGAAAGACCCCATTTACAGTCTCTGGGTGGAGGTGCTGGCCGGTGCAAATCGGGCGGATCCGGAGCGTCGTGCATCACGAGCAATGGTCACGATGCGGCTCCTTGATGGCCTGCGACAGACAGAAGGCTCGGGCATGAGATGGCGCATCGGACGTCAGTTTCTTGCCGAGGCGGCATCGGCAGATACTGAGACCGCGAGGCGCGCAGCTGAGATCGCCCTCGAAAACGGTATGATGGGCTGGGATGGCATTGTCGATGCGGTGCTGCGAGGCATCTTGAGACGCAATCCGGCAATGAGCGCTGTTGCACTCGCAGTCTGGCAGCGGATTGCTCTGCCATGGTACAATGAACCACACGCAAGCACGACGCCCACCGGACAGTTTCTGACCGATTTGATCGCTTCTGCGGACATGAGCGAGGTTGGAGATCTGGAAGCCCGCGCAGCAGCCGCAATCGAAATTCAGGCGCGACCTGGCATTCGCGCGTCACTTCTGGGGGTACTCGAAGAAGCTGCACAAGCTCGAGGCCACGGTGATGCAACTCGAAAAGTTGCTGCCCGTTTGGGCGCTGGAGCCGCTAGTACATCTGGAAACCCAGAAAACAGGTCATATCGACATATTGTTGATTTCCGCGGCATTGTGGATGCCATAGCAAGCGAGCAGGTTTGGCGAGAATCCCATTCTGGCGGCCATCCACTTTCCGACTATGACCGGCTCCCAACTTATGGCTTGCGAGAGGCGGCAGTACGTGTGATCGGCAAGGCCGATTGGCAGGAGGCGCACGCATTTGGGTTAGCGCATCCATTACTTGTTGCAGACCGAATCATCGGGATGGCGTTAGCTAAGCGAGCGTTAGAGGCGAAAGACGAGGCCGCTGCCCGAATGCTTCTCTCACCATTTCTTGAACCTAAGGTGGAAAGTTACAATTGGGCGAGCAGTAGCGGGCGACGCGGTGTCTACAAAGCGCGGCAATTGCTTGGCGAAGCCGACGTGCGTGAGGCGGCGCGAGGTGAGTTCGTGACTGATTTGTATCAGTCGCAGCACGGTGTCGCTTCCGCACTCTGGGAGATTGAGGAAATATTCCCGTTACTTTTCGATCCAGTGCCGTGGCCAGACCTTTGGACTGTCCTCGGGCAACAAATATTGATGATGCGCGAATATCGGTTGGGCGCTGACTTGCCCAAGCCCACGGAATCGGACGATGATCATGGCTTGATTGCATGGCTGATGTTGCAAGCGCTGACGCTTGGCATCCCGATCGTCAACGCCGAAGCTATGCGGGCGGCTGACGACCTACTGGACCTTGGCGCCAATAAGATTTTTGATCATGTTGCCGATCGCCTGATCACAGCGGGTGGCGAGCAACGCATGATCGGGATGGATCTGTTAACAACGGCGGTCAATCGACAGGCTGTGCGGGAAGCTTGGATTGATCGGATTGATGCGTTAGCCGCTGATCCAGATGGAGGCGTGGCTGCGGCGGCATCATTTCTGTCGGAGCGGTGGGCAAGGCCGTTAATCGCAGTTCGGTCAGATTTACCCAACTTTTATCGCATTTATTTGCCCGAACCCGCACAAATCACTGAGGCCATTGCGACAGATCGAAAGACGTGCGGCATGCGGCTCGAAGATCCACTCGGCTGGACAGAGCCCTGGATCGGTTTGGTTGAGCGTATCGCGAGAGATGCCGGCGTCCAGCCTCTGCAGATACGCTGGCGGGTGGGGCAACTTATCCAATCCTGGGGCGGCATCGCACGGTTCGGCCATCCCGCCTCGCAAAAACTGGAATCCAGGCTAGACCAGGTGCAGATGAAAATGAACTACCGGCGGCCGCAAGTCGAAGCCGTGTTGCGTGCTTTTCGCCATATAATAGGCGAACTTGCCGCTGCGGGACGGCTCGATACCGACGATTGGCGCATGATGCTCATTCGGACTCACGCTTATCCTGACCGAATGCAGCTGCCGAATCCGATGGCGATGCCGCAAGCTATCCGGCTTCCGGTAATTCCGGGCGATCTTTGGCTTAGAGAGCGGCAAGCTTGGCTCGACGCGGTTGCTGAAGATCTCGATGGCCGTAGCGCGTCCGTGGATATGACCGTGTTGGCCGAATGGCGCCGACTGACCGATCGCAAAATCCGCGTGACTCAAATAGCCGAATTTTGGCGCGCGATGGGGCCGTACGATGAATTGCCGATGCTAAAGGACGTACTCGGCGGATTGCCGGGCGCGTTTCCTTTTGGCTCTCAAATCATCAGTCTGGAGGGCAGTGTGACCGCGGGATTCGTCGTCTGTCTCGATCCTCATCTTGCCCAAGGTGAGCCGCCTCGCGTTCTCGTCTTCTGCCCGTGCGCGGCTATCGAACTCGGCTGGTCGAGGGATAGCAGATCCTGCCACCTCTATCGGGATTCGAGCAACTCAGTCATGGCTGAGACCATCTGGTGGAGAAGCGGCCTGCCGCAGTCAATCGACGAAGATGCCACGTGGGCCGAGGGCCAGCGTGTCGTATTGACACCTGCCGGACGACTGCAGTTTGAGGCGAGATTTGGTGCAATTAGAGGGACAACCTCGGCCTGGAGGCGGATAGAGGCCTCAGACGACGACGGTGGCGGCGGCGTCAGATTTGCAACCGATGCGGCCCGGGGGCCGAAGAAGCCACCCTTTTTACCCCCGCTTAGCCCATCATCGAATGGCTAACTCACCTGTCAAACGAACTCGGTTTACGGGGTGCCTTCGCAAACATCACTTCTTGAGCCCACAAACAGCACTGTCCATGCAAGTTTGGGCTTCGATAAATCGATTGGCAGGAGATAACGAATCTCGCCGGCGTTGAAAATAAGTTCTCTATACGTTTTAAGTGGGTTCGCTCGACACAGTAGTCTAGCGCGACGGAAATGCGTAGGGTTACCTTTGTAACGAATTCGGCAACTGCGCAGCCGGCGGGATTCGCGGAGATCACGCGAACTCCAGCACGTCCGCTCGCAATTGAGTACCATCAGTGTCGCAGATATTCTTGTACATGCGTTTGTTTGACTAATATCATTGACCGAAGGCTTTAGACGTTAGGTGTAACTACGAATCCTCGCTGCGGCGGGGGAAGTACAATGCCACGAAGCCGAATGCCTGCTCGAATCGATTGCCATTTGACGGTTTCGTATGGGCATATAAATTCGCTAGCGAGTTCGAGAAGGTCTTCATCGTCAAACCCGCTACTGGACGCTCGCGCGAGCAGTGCTTGCCTTGGTGCAAGCATTTCAGCTGCGAATGCTCGGCTCGCCTGCTGCTTACGCGTCGATGCGTCGGTTGCGGCGTGCTCTTGGCCTTGCTCTGAAGTCCATGCCATGTAAGCAGCTGCACACGCTCGAAATCGTCGTTGGCGAGCGCTGCGGGCTACAGTCCCGATCCGGGCTTTTGAGCCAAGACGATGAGTGACTGCGGAGATTCCTTCAGGCCCCGACCAGGCTAATTCTCCACCCTCTGCAATGACGCTCCCGAGAAGGTCGCTTACGGCGCCGCGCGGATTTTCGACGGGTAGACCGGTATTATTGCGCAGAAGGTCTGCGGAAACTTGTCCAGCCACCCAAGCTGGCTCAGTAAGATCGTCGAAGGCTGGATTCCCAAAACCGCTTAAATCTGTTTCGGGAAGAACCTTGAGGCGAGCGTCCACGTCTCGGAGCCATTCTGAAGTCTTTGCAAGTTCAGAAACTTCGACGATCTCCGATACGTCATTGAAAAGCGTTTCGGATACCCCCGCCGCCCAAGCCGATAAGTCCGGCGCATCGGGATCATATGGATCCAGTCCGAGGCGACCTGCAGCAATGCAATATGACAACTCATCAGTATTAGCTATTGAATCGCGTATCCGATTCCAAGCGATTGTCAGATCGCCGCAGGCGCCGTCTGAGCGTTCTATCACAGTCTCGACGAATTCCATTAGGCAGAGCTCGACCCCGTTACGACCAAGTTGGACCGGATCATCGGGACGGGTCGTCATAAAGGAGATAGTCGCGAAAGGATTGCTGAAAACGGCCCAGTCCGCTACAATTGACTCTTCACCGCCCGACCAAAGAGCCAACGCAGGAAATGCATAACCTCGCATTCCGGAGTCAAGGCGATGCCGTACGCGAAAAGCATCGCTGATATTGGGTCGTACCGGTTCATAAAGCAACGGCCACCAGCCATTTGCGAGAAACTCGGCAAGTGGTAGCAGCGATGTATTGATCGCCTCGCTTTCACCACCGCCGCGCTTACTGATGTTGCGCGTGATCAAGTTATTTAGGATTGAAATTCTTAGCCGCGTAACCGTGCGCGCCTCTGCATCACCGGCATCAGCATCTAGCCAACCATCGCGGGTCAGTTGGAATTCGTTGTTCATGGCAATACGAAAGGCAAATTATAAGCCACCTGGTATGAGGTTAGTGGATATGCTTTATAACCCTTGGGGGGCTCACAAAGTTTCGCCTCGTAGACAATATCTTCTTCAGGATCTCGCACCCACAAACGGACCGGCATAATTCCCGGTCCGTCGGTCACATATGTTCCGGCAGTGAGTGCATTCTGCAGCAACTTTGTAACATCCTTGTGCCGATGGATCCATTTGCTAGGGCAGATGAGGCAATCCGGGTTCTTGATCTTTTCCGCCTCTGCTTGCTCGATGCCCATAGCACCAGATCTCGGGGCTGCCTTCTTGATGCCAAACTTTGGAACGTTTGTGTGGTGAGGGCTACCTACATAACGAGCATCCTTCGCAAGCGCCTCGCGTTCGATGGCCGACAATGTCTCCGCTGCGGGTTGGCCTTTGGCTGGCCGTGGCCGAGGTTTGGTAAATCCCATTGGTCCTGCTTTACTCCGTCGAAGCTCCGTTAGCATAACCTAACGTCACGTCAAAATCTCGGTGATATGGACATGCCCAGATCACCGAAATCGCTCGAAGAGTAGCCGTAGATGCCTCGCCAGTGGCAGGTTTTGCCGACTGCAACTACGAAATCCGCGTTCATTGGTCGGTTGCCGAAAAGGAGTCTGGCGCATAGCCCGACCAATGTTTGCCGTGGGTCCCCTTAGCCATTCCTCGAAGGTCAATACCTTGGAAAATTTGGGCAATTTCGGAAATTTCAAGAGGCTGCGCGCCGGCCATTCCCAGATGTGTTGTAGCAATCGACCGGTTGGTTGGGTGCCGCCGCGGTCTCGCTGGCCGCTCGGGCAGCCACTTGACGGAAAATGTTCCACGGGTCTCTTTGCTACAATCAGACTCGCGCAGTGGCGGCGATATTGTTGGAACAGGACAGCCTCGGCTTCGGCGATCTTCAGGGGCGTCGGACGATCAGGTAGTTGACCGCGCAATAGCAGGGTGAAAGTCACCAGTGCAAAGGCAATACAATCTTCCACGACAGCAGGCTCGATCGCCAAGCGCGTGGCAATTTCCCGGTATGAGCAATCATCCACACGGCAGAGCAGGAATACGACGCGCGGCAGCGGCGATATCGTCTGCAGGGCTGCTTCGTAGCAATCCGCTAAGCGCAAATTGTCAGTTTTCATGCCGAGAGGCCTGAATTGACCGGACGACGATTCGGTGAACGAGATGACTTGTGACCTGTCACCCGTTGCACGTGATCAAGCAGTGCCCGCAAAAGCACGCGTACCTCGTCGGGCGCGAATCCACCATCATCCGGTTGGGCTTCACCGAACAGGCGCGGACGGTTCCATTTCCAATAGGGCGTGAGCACAAGAGCCAAGCGCGCCATGTGCGGGCATTCGTGATTAAAGCCGGTGGCGTTGGCGTAGGCAAGCGACTTGGCGATGCGCAGGCCGATGTGTCGAGCGCACCAGGCGTCGGGAAAACCGACGTCAAGCAGGTGTGCAGAGAGGCCAAGCTGCACGCTGATGCCTACGGTGTAGAGGAAATCCGACCAGCCAGCCGGAGCAATTGGCCCCTCACGTGGAAAGAATTCTTCGGCACGCCGATACCTCTCCCGGCTGAGGCTGCGTCCTGCTTTGGAGCGCACCAGTTTGACCGGATCATCGCCATAGTCGTCACTCAGGGCGGACAGCATCCGCTCCGATGGTGAAGGGATGCGTGGGACCAGAACAACTGCTACCGGCGCCTTGGCCAAAGCGCCGAGCAACGCGCGGCGAGATGTCGTGGGGGCAAGCTCAACCAAATGCACCTCCGTTCCGCATCATTGCGGGTTGTCGGAAGTAAGGGCCGGTGCGGCACGGCCCCAAACTCCCGCGCGCTGGGCGCGGGAGGAGCCGGGGCTGGTAACACGTCGAGACATGCGCCGCCGTCTTTAGTGCCGAGGCACTTGGACATACACAGCGGCACCCCGGACAACAGGGGTTGCCCAGGAATTGACTTCTCGACAGGATTACCAGTCCCGGCGCTGCCCTTTGCGCAACGCGTCGTAATGATAGCAGATGAGAATCAGAGCGCCAAGGCTGCGAAAGGCTTCACGTTGGGGAGCGTAATAAAGCCGGCCATTACCGCCCAGGTGACAGCTGGGCAGCTTGCAAATGCGAGGATTGACGGCCTAGCCATTCTGGCGAGCGCTATGCACCATGACACTGGAATAGGGGGAATGATATCATCTACATACATGCGACGGACGGTGCGCTCAGGTTTATGCATACCCCGCGATCGGCGACTTTGCCCAATGCCACATAGGTCTGTCGATAGGAAATTTGGCTAGGGCAGATCGAACCCATTCCGTGGCTATTTGCTGGAAAAATGGCGCGATCGGGGAACAAATCATGCGTGGGGCTGGACAATTCCGTCCAAATAGGGCTAATTCCGTCTTGCCGTAAACGCTACCAAGCCACCGGGAAACCAGCGATTTCTTCCGATTTTTCTAAAACCCCAGTGGCGAGGTGGTAACTTGCGGAGTTCCTGTATTTCAAGGCACACCCTACGCGGCATGCCGGATGAAGTTGCGCCAGATTTTTGGTGAGAAAATCATTTTATTCCAGAATGTTAGTCTTTGTGCTCCAATCTGAGTACGGCATTTGAGCTGCATACCCGAATTGGTATGCACCCGCATCTTCGGCCAAAATCGCATACCGAAACGGGTGTGCTTTGCCTAACATACTGATTGTTAGACCTGTATTTCGGTACGATTTGGAACCGCCAAATTCCAATCCGGTAGCGATTCCGCCGCTTGCTGGTGGACTCCGATCCGGGTAAGATGAAGTTGCGATAACCGGATCAGGCTCCCGTCTTGGGAGCTGTTATGAAACGCCGTGTCCAACGGGGGCTGTCCGTCAGCCCCGAACAAAATCAACGCATCAAGGCGCTGTCTGAGCGCCATCAGATCAGTGAGGCAGCCGTGGTCCGCCAGCTGATCGACGCTGCCTTGCCCTTTGCCGAAAGCGGGCAGGCGATCGACCATGCCCGGCTGGTCACGCTGATCGAGTACGCCAGTCTGGCGCTCGACACCTTGGTGCATCGCCTGTCGCCAGCGGACGCCGAACCGCTGCTCGAACGTGCCATTGCCAATGCGAGGACGTACCATGCCCCGCAAGGATGACATCCGCTTCGACCGGCGGCCAGTGAAAGTCGATCACAAGTCGGCGCGCGGCACCGTGTTCCGCAATTTCGGCGCCTTCACCCGTGGCTCGCAACTCGTGCGCATGCGCTACACGGTGATGTTCGATGGCTTCCAGTGGCCACTGATCGCTGCGCTCGGCAGCTTTGCGGTGCTGCTGATTCTGCTGCTGACCCTGCTGATGCAGGAGCACGAGATCCAGCTTGTCGAGATGCGGCTCTTTGCCGGTTTCTGGCATCTGGTCGGGCTAGACCCCAGCCACATGATCAACCTGACGCTGCCCGATGATACGATCGAACCCATGCAGATCGGCGACGTGCCGGACTATCCCGAAGTCGCGCGCGCGGTTACCAAGTTCATTCGCTGTATCATCGTGGCCTTCGCGGGTAGCGCGACGCTGACGGCCCCGCTCGCCGCCTGGTTCGTCAAGCTGTCCCAGAAGACCAGCGACGATACCATGGAGGATCGGCACGAGCGCGGCTCCACGCTGGTCGAAAAGGAGGTCCTCGCCAGCGAAATCGAGGCGCACAATGCCGCCGAGTTCGCCGCCGAATTGGCTGTTCGCTATCCCGACCTTGACCCCAAAGAGGTTGCTGCGCGGCCGATCGCGGAGCGCATCGGGCTCGGGCTGCACGTGCCCTACACCATTGCCGGCATCCCCTATCCCTGGCGGTTCGAGCAGACCCACGCAATGCTGGTGGGATCCACCGGCACCGGCAAGACCACGATCCTCAAGAGCCTGGTGACGCAGGCGCGCGAGCGTGGCCACCGCTGCGTGATCTTCGATCTGACCGGGACATTTGTCCAAACGTTCTACCGCGAAGAGACCGATATCATCCTCAACACGATGGATGAACGCTGCCCGCCCTGGACGCTGTTCGATGAATGCGACAACTACGCCGACTTCATGTCGGCCGCCGCCGCGCTGATCCCGGGTGGCGACGGGTCTGCGGAAGATCCGTTCTGGGTTTCGGCGGCGCGCACGCTGTTCGTGGAGATGTGCGCGAAGCTGGTGGCCAAAGGGCACACCACCAACGCGGCCATCGTTCAGGAATTGATGACGTCCGACCTCGAGGCGCTGTGCGAAGCGCTCCTCGGGTCGATCGCCGCGCCCCTGGTCAACCCCAAGGCACCACGCCTCGCGGAATCGGTGCGCGCGGTGTTCAACACCAACGCGCTCGCCATGCGGTTTCTGCCCGATCCGGTGCCGGGCGGCCGCAAACCGTTCTCGATCCGCAGATGGGTCGAAGGCGATGCCGAACCGGGATCGATCCTGTTCATCACCTCGATCTTTCGGGATCTCGTGCTCAGCCGGACGCTGCTGACTTTGTGGGTGGACCTCGCGGTCAATTCGCTGATGACCATGGAAAACGACCACCGCGACTTGCGGATGTGGTTCCTGTTCGATGAAGTCCATGCGCTCCATCGCCTGCACGCGGTCGAGCACGGCTTGCAGACCGCGCGCGGTTTCGGAGGTGCCTTTGTTCTCGGGATGCACAGCTTCGACAAGCTGGCCGAGACTTATGGCGAGAAGGGCGCGCACAATCTCGCATCGCTTGCCCGCACCAAGGTTTTGCTCTCCACCGGAGACAAGCACACGGCCACATTCTCTTCGGACATCATTGGCGAACACGAAGTGCGCGAGATCGATGAGGCCTACTCGATCGGGGCCACCCGATCGCGCGATGCGGCGACCATCACCCCGCGCACCAGCCTCAAGCCGCTGATGCTGCCTGCCGACCTGGTCAATCTGCAATCGCTGACCGGTATCGTGAAGTTTCCTGAGGGGTTTCCGGCTGGTTACATCAAGGTCCAATGGGTCGACTATCCCGTGATTGCCCCACGGTTTATGCGCAACAAGTCCATGCCGGTTGCAGGTCTGCTGCAGCCGCGCGCCACAGACGACAATTCGGAAAGCGCGGACAGCGGGCCGCAAATGCGCGTCGACAACGAACGCGCGGTTGAAGCGCCGACACAGCCGGAACGGTCCGTGAGGCCGGGGCCGTCGCCCGATCTGTTCGCGGCGATGAATGTGCCCATCACACCATCGTTTGCCAACCGCGTGCCGCCGAAGGGTGAGGGCGATGCGAAGTTGCCAATCGTCGAGGGGGCCGTCGTGCCGTCAAAGGAAGCGCGCCGCGTGCTCGACAGCTTTCGGTCGCACCGCGGCGACATCGCGCGGGAAGGGCCGAATCTTGGCGGAGCCCGCTCGGGCCCGACATCGACCGACCCGATGGACAGGGCGTCGCCACGTGGCACACCGGGTGCATCTCGCCAGGTTCAGCAGATATCCATCGAGGAACTGACCGGACAGGCTTACGGCGATAGTTCCGAAAAGAAGGGCACTGAGCGCCGTGGTCCTGAAAGCCATCGCGACGATCACGGCCGTGACGATGACGGCATGAGCCTGGATCTTTGATCGATGCTCTCGATCGCCCCGGTTGGTTCCGCCGGCGGGGCAGCAGACTACTTTGCGAAGGACGACTACTACACTGGCGAGCATGCCAGCGAAGTCAGTGCATGGGGTGGGCGAGGGGCTGCCGAGCTCGGGCTTGACGGCGAAGTGGAAAAGCAGGTTTTCGAGGACCTGCTCAACGGTCGCCTGCCCGACGGCGAACAGGTGGGCGATCCCGAGCGGCGGCGCGCCGGGATCGACCTCACCTTTTCCATGCCGAAATCGGCCAGTGTCCTTGCCTATGTTGCGGGCGATGAGCGGCTGCTCGACGCTCACTTGCAGGCGGTGCGCCAGACCATGGGCTGGGTGGAACGGTCCTTTGCCGAAGGCCGTACTTACGACAGCAATCGCAAGGGCGACCCGATCCGCACCGGGCATCTGACTTATGCAATGTTCCAGCACGATACGAGCCGCAAGCTGGACCCACAGGCCCATCTCCATGTCGTGGTGGCCAACCTGACCAAGGTTGCCGGCAAGTGGCAGGCGCTGCACAATGACGCGTTGTGGAAGAACAATTCGATCATCGGCAGCGTCTATCACGCGGCGCTCAGGGCAGTGGTCGAGGAATTGGGCTACGACACCCGCCTGACCGGCAAGCATGGGCAGTTTGAAATCGATGGTGTGCCCGAGCATGTGGTGACGGCCTTCAGTCAGCGACGTGAAGAGGTTCTGGCCAAGGCGGCAGCACTCGGTGTTGCTACCCCACGAGGGCGTGACGCGGTTGTCGTCAGGACACGCGATGCAAAGATCAATCTCGACGACCGCGATGGTTTGCGCGCGGAGTGGCGGGAGCGGGCGGCTGGGTTGGGGTTTGATGGTCAGGCGCTGGTCGCAGGGGCCAGGGCGCGCGCGGCCGAGGTGGGCCGGATCGTTGGTGGGCTTGGTGCCGTGCGGCAGGTTGGCGAAATCCTCGGCAACTGGGCCGGGACTATGCGCGAATGGCTGAGGCCGGGCGATCCCTTGCTGACCAATGGGATAGCGCGGCTTTCCATGACCGCGCCCGAAATCGGTGCCGAGATGGCGGTGGCGTCGGCGATCCGCATTCTGGGCCAGCGCGAGGCGGCGTTCGCGATCCACGAGGTTTCGCGCACGGCGCTCGATCTGGGCATCAAGGGGGTGACCATCGATGGCGTGGAAGCGCGCATCCGAGCGCTGGCGGACAAGGGGCGACTGGTGTTCGGCGTGCCGACCCGGCCGGATGGCACCATTACGCATGTGACAACGCCGGAACACATCGCCGAGGAAAAGCGATTGCTGGATGGCATCGATGCCGGGCGGGGGCAGGGCAGTGTGATCCTGCCTGCCGATCGTGCCGCCATTGCCTTGCAGGATCGGGCTGGCGAGCGGCCCTTGGGCGAGGAGCAATTGGGGGCAGGTATCCTCGCTTTGTCCAGCTCGGACCGGGTGGTGGTGATCCAGGGTGTTGCAGGTGCCGGCAAGACCAGCCTGATCGCGACGATTGCCGACGTTGCGCAGGCAGAGGGTAAGCAGGTGCTGGGCCTCGCGCAGGCCAACACCATGGTGGCCATGCTCAAGGACGATGCCGGTATCGAGGCGCAGACGGTGTCATCGTTCGTCCATGCGCATCTTCGCGCTGCTCAGGCGGGAAAGGGCGAGGCGCTCGATGCCGCACGCGACGCGTTGAAGGATACGATTGTGGTGCTCGACGAAGCATCGCTCGTAGCGAACAAGCCGATGAATGACCTCGTGACCATCGCCAATCGGCTTGGTCTTGATCGTCTGCTCATGATCGGTGACCGGGCTCAGCTTCAGCCGATCGATGCGGGCAAGGCGTTCGCGCTGGTCCAGTCGCATGGGCCGGCCATGGCCCGCATGGATACCAGCCATCGCCAGCGCACCGACGACATGAAGGCCGTGGCCACACTCACGCGCATGGGTGAATTTGCAGGCGCATTTCGGGTGCTGGGCGACCGGGTGGTCAGCGCTGGTGCCGATTTTCGCGAGGCGGCTGCAAAAAAGTGGCTCGAACTGTCCGCCGAGGACCGCGAGCGGACCGCGCTCTATGCCTCGGGGCGCGACACCCGCGCGTTTCTCAATGCCTATGTTCAGCAAGGGCTTTTGGCCGAAGGTACGCTGCGCGGGTTTGGGGTTGATGTCACCCGTGTCGAGGCCGTAAATCTGACGCGGGAGGAATTGCGCTACGCTCGCAATTACCATCCCGGGCAATTGCTTGAGGTTGCCTCTCGCGATCGACCAGGCGGCCTGGCGCGCGGGGCCTACGACGTTGTTCGCGTCAATTCCAAGGGCGTGGTGACCTTGCGCGATGAGGCTGGAAAAGAGCATCGATTCAAGCCGGGCAAACTTGATCCGACCGATGCGCGCGACCCCTTCATGCTGTCTGAGCGTGAGTCGGTTCGTCTGCACGAGGGCGACCGCATTCGCTGGACTGCCAACGACAAGGCGCGGGGGCTGTTGAATTCGGCCGAAGCGGAGATATTGGCGATGAGCGATGTGGGGATCGAAATCAAAACCGCCGAAGGCGCGCGCCTGGTTCTCGAACCCGGCGACCGGATGTTGTCGCGGCTTGGCCTCGCCTATGCGATCAATATGCACCAGGCACAGGGCATGACCACGGATCTCGGCATCGGCGTGATGCATTCCGCTGAGCGGCATTTGTCGAACCAGCGGCTGACACACGTCATGGCGACACGAGTTCGGGATGACCTGACCATCTACACAAATGATCGAGATGGATTGTTGCGCAGCATTTCTGTCAATCCGGGTGACAAGGCATCAGCGTTGGAAGTCGCGAAAGGGGGCATGGCTTTGGGCGATAGGGCGGCGAAGCCCGGTTCGCCCAAACCGCGTGATCCGTTTGCGATCGACCTTGATTCCTTGCGTTCCGAACGGACGCTTTCGCCAACACCCGGCGAGTTGGGTAAGCCGATCAGGGTTCCGGAGAAGAAGCTCGATTTGGGGTTGTGACTATGGGGTTGGTCGCGGGATGAATTGCCCGGGATTGTGGACTGACCGGAATGTCGCCTTCAGGACGCAGATGGGGCCAAGCTGCCTTTCGTTCATGCCGATAGATTGAACGATTATCCTTCAGCATGCTGTGGTCTCTGGAAGGTCAGCTTCAAAAGCCATGGAGGAGCTACCCCCTTGCCATACTGCAAGCCTGCCGCCATCTTCCATACCCATACGGGGGCGTGGCTATGGAAGTCAATCTGCGGGAATTGCACGGCAATTGGGACAAGGGCTTCGCCCTTCACAAGCAAGTTTTGAAAAGCGTTTGCATTGGCCATTACGATAATGGGCGTCCAAAATTCGATACCGAGCGTTCGGAGCCGGGGGAGGCGCTATTTCGTCTTAAATATCGCGGTGACTACAACCAGGCCGAGCCGTTGGCACAAGCGATGCGCGAACATATCGTGCCTGCTCTGAGTGATTTCGCGATGGTCATACCGATGCCGGCGACAACGCCACGCCCGCGTCAGCCGGTCGACGAAATCGCTGAAAAGCTGGCCGTGAAACTCGGTTTGTTTTACGCGAATGGGCTGCTGACCAAAATGCCACCGCCCCCCGGCACGCCAGCGATCAAGGATCTGGCGACCAAGGCGGAAAAGGCCGCCGCCCTGGCCCACAGCTTCGTGCTGAATCCCGCGATCATTACGAACGACGGGAAATGGGGCGCTTTGCTGGTCGATGATCTATATGATTCCGGCGCGACGCTGGAAGCGGCTTGCGCGATTCTACGCGGATATGCGAAGATCAGCCAAATTTTTGTAGCAACTTGCTCATGGTGACAGATATGGAAACGGTCTTCATTGCAGGTTCGATCGCGATCAGTCGGCTCGATCAGCGGGTTAAGGATCGGATCTCGAAAGCGGTAAGTTCGGGGCTGTCCGTGGCGGTCGGGGATGCCGACGGCGCGGACACCTCGATTCAACAACACTTGGCCAGTATCAAAGCAGAGCATGTGACGGTCTATTGCAGCGGCGATCGACCGCGCAACAATGTCGGCGACTGGACGGTCGAGCATGTCTATCCGGATGCTGAGCCGGGTACACGCGCCTATTTCACGGCAAAAGACGTGAAGATGGCAGAGGTAGCCAATTACGGCCTGATGATCTGGGACGCGAAAAGCACCGGCACCTTGAGCAACGTGATCGAGCTGCTGAAGGCCAAGAAAGCGTCTGTGGTGTTCGTCAACAAAGCCAAAACGTTCGTCAACGTCAAAGATGGCCATGCCCTCGAAACGCTGCTGGCCAATATGTCAGACGTGGCGAAGGCGAAGGCTGAAAAGAAGATGGGGCTGTCCTCGAAGGTCGCAGCATTCAATCAGCCGCAATTCGCGCTGTAAGCGATGCGGCAAGGGAAGAATCTTGGACATTTTGAAGCGCGGACGCCGCATCGCTATCGGTATGATCGCCAGCGCCAGTCTGGCCACCTCCGCCCATGCAGGCGAGCTGGTGCAATGCTCTCACGCCGACGTGGCGGACATCTCAATATCGCTGGGAATCCGAACAGGGTTTGGTGCAGCCCTAGGCTGCATTAAGGCCCCGTTTGCGGTCGATATGACGCCCTGCGCGCCCGCGAACGGCTTTGGCATGTCGGCAGGTACGGGGACAGCTCCATTAGTGGGTATCACGCACCAATGGCAGGGCTACATGAACCATATGGGGCCGGTCATGGGCTTTCGGATGGACGAAAGCAGCTATGATTTTTCCGGCATGTTCGTTGGCTTTGGGAAGCTGACGCGGCAGTGGGATTTCCACTTGTCGCGGATCACCGGCAAGGGCGTGGCCACGGTGCCGGGAAAAGCTCCCGTCACCTATGATTGCACCTCAGTTCGGCAAAGGCTCTGACCAGCGCATTGATCACGCGGAAGGGTTGTCGAGCCCACTTCGGCGCGCCGGAAAGCGGCTCTGCTTCCCCGGCGAAATTTATTTTTGCCTAAGGGCCAAAACCGCCCGTTTTGGGCGGCGCATTTTGCTAAATAGAAGGCAACGCTTTCAACGCGCTGCCCGTTTGTGGGGTCGGTCTTCCCTGCTAAAACGGGGAGAAAAGTTGATGATAGATTCTAATCTATTGATCGTAGCGGTGCTGCTTATCGTTTCAATGCGTAAGTGAGCTAAAGCGGGGGAGGATAAGCCCCCCCCTCCCTTTTGCTTAATCGCCGTGAACAGCCAAGTCGATGCCGGGGCAGGCACTAAGGTCGCGGGCAAAGACGTAATCTTTGGCCCATTGCCGTTGGGCAGCGTTGAGCAGGGAAACGAATCTGCCTGTAACGGGTCCGCTAAGCCCATTCAGCATGAAGGCCAGGGTCGGTGTGATCGGGACGATGGGTCGGTGCGGCGCGTCGGGCACGCAAAACTCACCCTCGCTGGCTGTCAGAAGGCCCCAGGAATGTCCCGCCATATCGGCCACTACTCGGTCGATGTTGAGCCTGATGACGGGAGCGGCAATGTCGCGCGCAGCGATGCTTCCGTCCGCTCTAAAGCCGATTATGTTATTCTTTTCCAGGTTTTCGAGTTCGTCCCGCGTATAAGCAACACGAGGCGTTCCTGACGTCTCTAGCGTCTGACTGGCAAGCTGACGGCGGTGGGCACGTGTGCCCCACAGGGCAAAAAATTCGGTGATGGTATGCTGCCGGGCAGGACTGGTGCGGAATTGACCTTCGGCCAGCACATCATCCGTGAGCTGCTGGAAACAGTCCTCGATCTGCTTCATGAAACCCTGCTCAGCCCCATGACTCCACGCGCGATCGGCGCAGAACATAGAATCGTTCGGCCGTGCCTTTCGACGTTTACCGTTTTTCCAATCGAGCAGATCGACGCCGCCGGCTCCGACGAACCGCCCGATGCTCTTGGCCGGGTAGACATGCTGCCTGATCGTCAATTCGTGCGGGTTGCCCGGTTGGGTTTTCTCGGATCGGCTTGGCTTGTCCATGATAGTTATCCCGAGCGTTTTGAAATGGTCGTCTCGATGAATAGCAAGCCGATTTACCGCTTCTTTCGACAGATGTCCGCTGGCTATGCTACCTGTTGATCGACAACGATCCCACCATTTAGTTGTCAGCCTGGCGGTTGCAGTATGAACGACCGGCTACTGTCTTAGAACTAATCCGAGGTGCTCAACAACAACTCTGTCGGCGTGGTTCCGACAACACTCCGTGGGCGATGGAGCAGGAAGCTTGGCGAACGTTTATGCATGCTGCTTTTCAATGAGGTGAACCTCGACCGTGAACCCCATGAGTTCAAGCCTTTGCGCGGCCGATCTCAAGCTGACTTTACTGAAGAAGGGCAGGCCAAGATTCTTCGAGCGCTTGTAAGCATGGCGCATGATGCCATACACAATTCGGTACTCGGACGTGGTTGGCTTCTTCTGCCGACCGTCAGGCAGGATGCTCTCGAACCCCTTCTTCTTAGTTTCCTTTTGCCGCTTCAGCGCTTTGGTGCGCATCTCAATGCGGAAGGTGGCATCGCGCACGAACGATTCCGCCGAGACTACGCCTTGATTCCATAAGTGGCTGATCGGATCCGATCCATGCCCATCCTTCAGATGAATAAAGGCCTTATCCCGTGACAAGAAATCGCATGGCTCGATATTAGCACCGGTGGCGCTGGCAGGCGAGACCTTGACCTGGTCTAGCATCAGTAAGTCCGGATCGGCATTGAGTTCGTTTATCAACTCTCGCTCGTTGAGCGCCTTGGTCTTCGCAACCAAGGGCTTCTTGCTGAGAAACTTCTGGAAATCGGCTTCGACACTTTGGTAAAAATTGTTGTCGATGCAGTACCAGTCTCCCGCAAACAGAACATAAGTGCTGCCCTTGTGCATGGTCTCGAACACCATGCAGTCGTAGACCTTGCGCCTGTTTGGTCGCTGACCTTGGCCATCGATGACGACCCGGACCTCATGGCTAGCCTTGATATCCTGTATGCAGGTGAGCTCCGCTGGCCTGCCGCTCTTCAATTCCTGAATGTAATCCTCGATCGTCAGTTCGCCGTAGGCCCTTTTACTGCCGCTGCGGAAGCCAACGCCGAAAAAACCGATCTCGTGGGACTGTTCCGGATCGATGACCTCAGGGATCGTGAGGTGGAGGTCGGAGGGCTGGTCTGCCAGCAAGAGCTGAACCTCGTTGTAGATGAGATCGTCGAGGGTTTCGGCAATATCGGCCTCCCGCACAGGCGTGACCTGATCGATGAAGGCATAGTCCTTCTTGTAATCCTGTGCCTCGAACAGCTTGAGCGCTTTCCGGCACTTGTTGGCAATGGTGGTAGGAATGATACGGGTGTTTAGCGTCAGAGCGTCGCGACCGGCGAGAGAATTGGCGAAATCGGTATCGGTTGGCACTCCGCCCGCTAGACGGAAAAGGTCTCGTTCGACATCGATCCCGAACCCACCCAGGTCGGACTTACGACTTGCCTGCATGCGCTTCTGGAACGACGTTGCATCGAGTGTTGCAACATCGACGTTTTTAAGGCTGGCCCTTGCCACCGAATTGAGCGCGACCTTGAGGCCGAAGTTGCGTTCGAACGCATTCGCCTGGAGTGAGAGGTGGGCAGCGCCAAAGGCGAACGCGAAAGTCCGCTTACTTTTCTTCCCCGTGGTGACGTCGAGAAACAGTACCGCCGAACAACTCTGGTTCTGGAGTTTGAGCGGGTCGCCTACAACGAAGGCGTTGACGAAACCAAGCCAGCCAGGGGCAGACCCGCCGGTCTGTTCGTGGAACAGCCTGCCGGTGGTTGCCGCCTGTTCCGCTAGCTTCTTGTTATCGCGGACGGCTTCATCGACAGTATAATCCTTGCGCAGCAGGCGAATTGAAATCGTGGATGTAGAATCGGCTGGCGCTTTGGTGCGTTTCGCAATCATCAGCATTGGCCTCCCCAATCTCATATCGAGGGAGGATATAGAATGTTCTGTTGTATTTTAAGGGATTTTATCGCCCGAAATTGCCTTTGTTCAATTTTGGGGCACTAGTCCGTAAGTCTGTGTACATCCTCTCTCACCCAAGTCACGCATCAGATAATTTTTCTTCCTACGAACCTGACAGCGCGAGGCCATAAAACTTCGCGTTCGGTGCCCATGCTGACCGGCTTAATCTATGACCCCCACGATCGCATTAGGAGGAGGGAATGTCGGGCGTGTTGGCGGATAAGTTTATACGTTGAATGGATTGTGTGCGTCCAGACGGCGCTGCTGGTTGATGCGATGCTCGGGTCAATCCACAATTTAATCGTAATGCTGTGAGTTTGCTCAAGAGCGATCGGCAGGGCCGTGTCAGGTACTACCCATAAAGATGTTGACATTGTCAGGCTTTTCCTTCACTCAAGCTGACAGGAGGGCTTCGTATGAGTGATGGTCCGTACCGTTCGTTGCCGATGTCGCCGAAGTGGAAGCAGGCCGCTAAGCGAGCCTATCTGTCATCGTTCTCGCCTTCTGAAATCTCTGAAGCCCTTCAGCAGGCGGCGGAGCGTGACTGTCGTGCGGAGCTGTCGACCGGCCTCTTGCGCAAGGTAACAACGTTGCTTATCGGGCCGGACGAGCCGGGGCTCTTCTTCGATTTACGGATCACCGACCTAAATGCGCTACACCGCGAATGCGCTTCGACCATGGAGCATGGGTTCGTGAGCAACGCGATCGAGGCGCTGCAGAACGGCGAGCGCGGTCAGGCAGCACTCCAGTGGGCGGCCGAGGCCAGCGTGTCGGATCGCCTGCTTGCCGGCAGTCGCCAAATTGAGGAACATGTGCAACGCGAAGCTACCGATTACCGGGCTCGATCCACTCGCTCGCGGCTCGAAGAGGCGCATGGCGGTGTAGAAGTGTCTGGCGTCGCGCGGATGATGTTGCGTGCTCCTAACGCGCCAGCGCGAACCCGCACCGTTGTCTATTCCGGTCTCGATGATGGACCTGCATTGTGACTGCCAAGACATATCATGTCGCAAACGCGGTGCCTCACCGTGTTGATGCTATCGAGCCAGGAGAATTGGCACGCGACGGCGCGCGCGTGGCTACGCTTGGTGAGACCATAACTTTGTCGATCGAAGGGCTGAAGGACTTCTTCTTTGCCAGTTGGCGTCCTGATCTGATCGACCTGCTCGTGATCGCAGCCGCCGTCGAATATTGCGATCTTAGCGTTCGGCGGCCGGCATGGGGCTGGGCACGGTCGTTTGACCTGTTAGTCGCGGTGGATGAGGATGAGAAATGGGGCTCGCCGCCGGTTCGTAACGCACTCGAGGAAGCGCTCGCTTTTCTTACCGGAGATCGGTGGAGTGTGAGCTTTACCAAACGCCGCAATCCAGTCGAGGAGACCAAGTCTCGTCGCCTCGATCTCGACACCCCCGACAAGGTGATCATGCCTTATAGCGACGGGCTCGATTCCCGGGCAGTCGCCGCGATCGTCGAGGAACAGGAGAAAGGCGGCCTCGTCCGTGTCCGCCTCGGCTCTAAGGGCGTCGATAGTGCGAAGGTTCCGCGCAAAAAGCGTCGTTTCGCTATCGTTCCGTTCGACGTGAAGCTGGGCAAGCGGCAGCGCGTCGAATCGTCTGCTCGCTCACGTGGCTTCAAGTTCGCGATCATCACAGGCATCGCCGCGCAACTGGCGCCCGTCAGCCGTATCGTGGTTACAGAGAGCGGGCAGGGTGCGCTTGGACCCATCCTTGCCTCGTCCGGACAGGGCTATCCCGACTATCGCGTCCATCCCGCATTTACCCGACGTATCGAGAGGCTGTTCCTAGCCCTCACCGACAAGGCCCCAACCTATGAATATCCTCGTATCTGGCACACCAAGGGCGAAACTCTCGCCGCGGCGAGCGCGCTTGCCAACCCACCAACCTGGCACGATACGCGTTCGTGCTGGCAGGATTCTCGTCGCGTCAGCTTTGAAGGCGAGCGCCGTCAGTGCGGTATCTGTGCAGCTTGCATGTTGCGACGTATGAGCATCCACAGCGCTGGGATCGACGAGCCAAACTCGCGGTATATCTGGGAAAACCTCGGCGCGGCCGAGATGGAAGACGGCATCGTGGCAGGTTTCTCCGGCATGTCACCCGCTTTTCGCGAATATGGGCTCGCCGGCATCCTGCATCTCGATCATCTCGCGGCGCTCAGCGGCTCTGCTCTGCATGAGCGAGTTGTCCGCCGGGTCGCGCGTGAAACCGCCGATGCGCTTGGGATCGAGATGTCCGAAGGCGAACGAGCCCTAAAGAGCTTGCTTGCACGACACCGATTGGAGTGGCTTGGCTTCCTAGCCAGCCTAGGCAGTCGTTCGTTCGTCGCCCGAGTGGCCATGGTGTCACCATGGCACTGATTCCGGACAGCCTATCGCCGAAGAATTTGGGAGACTTGCTCCGTCAGGCTCGCGAGAACGCGAGGATCACTCAGGCTGCTGCGGCAGCCCTGCTTGATGTCGCGCGCACCACTGTGGTCGCGATGGAACAGGGGCAGCGTCGGCCGAGGGTCGACGAGCTGCAAAAACTCGCGGTGTTCTATGGCCTGTCGCTCAATGAGTTGCTCCGCCAGGATAGCGTCCGCGTCGATTTGCGGCCGCGTTTCCGTCAAACCGGCGAGCAGAACGACAGGCTGCAAGCTGCGGTCGATCTGCTCAACCATCTCGTTCAGGCCGAGGTGGAGTTAGAGGATGTGTTGGGCATCCAGCGCACGCGACTCGATCCGCCGGAGCGTCCGCTGCTGCCGGGCAATGTCGGATCTCAGGCTGAGCAGGACGCAGCTGAACTCCGGCTATGGCTGGGCTTAGGACTGGCGCCGGTCCATGATATAGTGAGCCTGCTTGAACTGCAGCTGGGCGCGCGTGTCTATATCCGCAAGCTCGATCCGAAGATTTCCGGCCTTTACGCCTTCGACGAACGTGCAGGTGCCTGCATCCTACTCAATGCCGACCATCCGCGTGAGCGCCGCACCCAATCCGGTGCGCACGAACTGGGGCATTTCATTTCGACTCGTCACGCGCCGGATACGCTTCATGACGGCACCCTCGAATCGACCCGTGAGGAGCGCTATGCGAACACTTTTGCGCGCTGTTTCCTCACTCCGGCTCGAGCCGTGCATGTCAAATTCCAGGAGCTGACTGCCGGTGCTTCCAAGCTAACCCGCCGGCACATCATCCTGCTCGCCCATATCTTCGGGGTGTCACGTGAGGCGATGGTGCGCCGCCTTGAGGAGCTGGGGCTCGCAAAGCCCGGTACCTGGGATTGGTTTGTCCATCAGGGTGGCATCACCGATGCGCAGGCACGGGAGGTGCTCGGTGACCTGATCCTGCCGGACGATGCAAAAATAGACGCGCGGCGCCAGATTTCGATGCGCATGGGTGTGATGGCTAGCGAAAGCTGGCGCCAGGCTCTGCTGAGCGAGGGGCAGATTGCCAGGCTCCTTCACATTGACCGCGTCGACGCTCGAGCCCTTATTGACGAGTTTGAAGCGGAAGGAGCTGAGACGGATGGATCCCGTTCGTTTTCGGCCTGAACCACCGCTTGTCGCCGACGCTAGCGTCTGGGTAAACCTTGTCGCCGGAGGCCGTGCGACCGACGTGCTGCGCGCTTTGGCCGCGTCTACAATCATTCCAAGCATCGTGCTCGGCGAACTTGAACGTGGTCGCGATAGGGGGCGTAGCACCTACGCTGCTATCACGCCGCTGATCGCGGACGGTTACATAACTGTAATGGATTTGCCGGAGGCAGCAGAGGGCATCTACCTGAGCTTGGTTGCGGGACGAGCCAGTCAGACATTGGATGACGGGGAGGCGGCTACACTTGCGCTCGCTCTTCACCTCGGCACAACTGCTTTGATCGACGAGCGCAAGGCAATTGGCGTCGCCACAGCACGTTTTCCTGACTTGACCGTCGCCACGACCACCGACCTTCTACTAAGCGCACAGATCCGCTTGATGCTGGACGCTGACACGCTTGCTACGGTGCTGTTCGCGTCGCTTACGCAAGCGCGAATGCGGGTTCCCGACCATCTTCTCAATGAGGTCTGTGACTGCCTCGGACCCGAAAGAGTGCGGCTGTGCTTGAGCCTTCCCGCGCGTGTCCGGACCGGTCTGGCCGACGCAGCCGAAGCTTCGGAAATTCGCGACTCCGATTGAAAGAAATCGAAGCACTCTTGGTCAGTCACTGCCGGCCCAGCTTACCATGCTTGTGAACCTATGGCAGCTATTGACGGGCAAGTTTGGACCCGCGAATGGCCGTTAGACCCGAAATCGACCACATTGAATCGCTGGGGATTCCCAAGGCGGCGATTTTCTGATTCAGGATGCTGGCTGGTATGGAGGTCAGCATGGATGCGGCCATATTCGGATGATCTGCGCGGTCGGGTTGTTGCTGCGATGGAAGGTGGGCTCAGTTGTCGGTTAGCGGCGGAGCGGTTTGGGGTTGCGCCGAGTACGGCGGGGAACTGGCATCGGCTTTATCGGACCAAGAAGAGTTACGCCCCTCTTTCGATTGGGGGTGACCGGCGTTCGAAGTTGCTCGATGAGCTTGGCTGGCTGTCGGAACGGCTGGCATTGGTTCCCGATCTGACGCTGGCTGAAGTCCGCAATGAACTGGCTGGGCGCGGGATCAATGTCAGCTATGCGGGGGGGCAGCGCACAGTGAAGCGGCTCGGACTGCGCTTCAAAAAAAACGATATTTGCGACTGAGCAGGATCGTCCAGACGTTGCTTTGGCTCGCCAGCTTTGGCGGGCATGTCAGACCGGCCTGGACTTTAGGCGCCTTGTCTTTGTTGATGAAACGAGCACGAACACTGCGATGACGCGGACGCATGGCTGGGGTCACAAGGGCAGGAAGCTCTTTGCCAAAGCCCCGCACGGTCACTGGATGACATCGACCTTCGTGGCGGGGCTGGCCCATGATGGCATCCTCGCACCGCAGTTATTGCCTTGTCCAATGACCGGTATGATCTTCCGCCAGTGGCTCGAAGAATGTCTGATCCCCGAAATGACGCCTGGCAGCATCGTCATCGCCGACAATTTGCCAGCCCATAAAGTCGCCGGCATCCGCAAATGCCTCGAAGATGCAGGGATGGGCCTGCTCTACCTTCCGGCCTACAGCCCGGACTTCAATCCGATCGAGCAGGTCTTTGCTAAACTCAAGGCCTTGCTCCGGCGGATGGCACCAAGGTCATTCGACGCAATCTGCGATGCCATTAAAATCATCCTCGAAAAGTTCCAGCCAAACGAATGCTCAAACTACCTCAGACATTCCGGATATGTGCAGATGTGATCGATTCTGGGTCTAAGTTGGCGCTGTCTGCCTCGGCCATTCATTGCACGAAATCGACGTGGCGGATCATCAAGACTGTCCTGTTTGAGTCCATCCCAGACGCCAAGTCGAAAATTCGGAGGGGCGGACCTGATACCGCGCAAAATTGCCCTCATGCAGACCGAGCAATTCCGTCTCCACCACCTCGATAAATTGGTCCTGTTCCTCTGGGGGGATGATCTGGCGCGCAACGGCGGCGAGATGCGCGCGCGCCGCCTGCCGGTTCATCGGCCCACGGATAACATCCCGGATGGTATCGCGCAGGCTGTCACGGTAGCGCAACCGGAACGGATCGGGCTCGCCCAGCGATTGGCGGACCGCAGCATAGCGGGCGGATGATCGTTCACAGGCCCACACGAACACGTCGCGTAGCAAACTGATGTCGTTGCGTTCATACACCGCCAGTGTCGCGCTGGTATACAGATCCCCCGGAACTTCAGTGAACGAAAGCGGCGCCAGGTTTGCCTTGATCAACGGAATGTTGGCGGCAAGGCGCGATACGCGTTTGTTCACATCATCGAAGGGCTGCAGATAAGGAAGGTGGACCATCATGAAGAAAGCTTGCTCGAACGGGTCGTCGATCGCAGACGCCGTGGCAAGGATCTGGTCAAAGCACTCTTCAATCAGGTCAGGTACTTCCAGAGGATAGAATGTGGAACCGTCGATGCCGACGATAATATGCCGCAACCGACCAACAGCCGAATGGTCCGTCAACAGATTGTTGGCCAAGAGCGCGTGCAGGTTGAGGATCGTATAGCGATTGAACCCGATGTCGTCGGCGTTGCCGACGAGAAATTCGATTGCATCTTTGTGGTTGAGGATCATCTGCGCTTCGCGCTGGCCCCGGCCTTCGGCGGCCTCACCGAAATCCAGCAGGCGCCGGGTGTCGAGCAGCGAATATGTGTTGCCCTCCAGCCGACTGGAATTCCACGCGAGATCGATCAGCAGGCGGTTCAGGATCTGTTTTGCGTAAGTCCCGGCGGCTGCGGCCTCGATCCTCGGTTTGCCGACCAACGCCAGATGCGCGCGCTGGTGCGGGCTCAGGTAAAAGGTTTCGTTTGGCCTGTAGCGCGCGAGAAAATCGCGATCATAGCCGACCGGATGTCGGGCTGTAATTGGTTGGCGGACATAGGCGAGGGCCGCATTGCCCTCGGGCGATATGGGGATGATTCCGGTCGCATCGGGGGCGACCATGGCACTTGTGCCGAGATGATAACGGGCGGCGCGACCGTCCCCCGCAAGGCGCAGGCGACCGGCATTCACCAGTGCGCGAAGGCGATACTGGAGTGTACGTTTTGCGCCGGGAATGGCGAGTGACTCGATGATCTGCGCTGCCGAAGCGCCGCCGGGATGCCGGCCCACCGCCGCCTCGATTGCAGCCAGATCGGCTTCGGAAATCAGCCTTGCCACACGCACTCCTTTGTTGCGCAGATGATAAATTGCGCAACAAAACCTGTCAATACGCAAGAAAATGCAGAATCGCGCAATTATTCTCCAATTCGCGCAATCTTGGATCTGGGCATGGCTTCCGTCGCGGTCAGCGTGGGTAGAAGGCCGGTGATCTCACTCTGCTGACCGCACCTGAGGGCAACCGTCGCAAGGAAATCTGAGGTGCAATTGCAGGACATTCACGTGAGGCCGTAATCCAGTCAAAACGGACAAGAATTCAGTGCCGCAAATTGCATATATCTTTGCGCTTTGTTCCAATCATACGTAGCGTATCGGCATGTCTGAAGGCCGGGATTTCACCCAACTCCAGTGCGAGGTTGAACGGCTCACTGCCGAAAACGAAGCCTTGCGCCACGATGGTTTTCGCGGATCGAAGGCCGAAGCCATGCTTGCCTTCGAATACGACCGCATCCCGAACGTCCTCAAAACGCCCCGCGCGATCCGTGTGCAACGCAAGATTGCGACGGCGCTCTTTTTCGTCGTTCCTGCGATGCTGGTAGTAGTCGCGGTAGTGGGCGGCATCAATGCCTATCGCGATTACGAGCAGTCGGTCGAAACCCAGCGCGCCGCGTCAAAGTGGGCTGACGATCTGAGAAGCTCCGTCCAAAAGAACCTGGAGAAATAGGGATCAAGGCTGATCGGCGTCCTTCCGAACTTTGGGTTCCCAGATGCCGGTTCCTTGGGCACTGCGCTTGAATTCCGCCTTTGCCGAGCCGTCCTCACGCCGCACGTCCGAAGCGCCATGATCAATCGCATCGCGCGTTTTCTGATCGCCGGGTGCGACATGGGGATGCTGTTCGGCGCTGGCCTGATCACGCGCACGTGATCCAGAACCTTGCCCTGACTGGCTATGACGCTGGTGCCCCGCACAGGCTGGTGCTGCCTCATGCGGCAGAGGGAAGGGGGCCGCGCCACGAACCGCGCCCATCGCCTCGACCGGATCCTTGAGCGCCCCTTGCACACGCCCCAGGTCATCCGCCGCATACTCCTCCAGAATCCGCGAAACGATCATGTTGCGGACTTCGCGCTGATGGGGGGAGGGCGTGGTGCTTGTCAGTGACGGTGCGCCAAGGTCCCGGAATTCAGGCGATGCGGCCATGGCGGCATAGCGGCTGGCTATGACCTGGCTCATGTCGTCAGAGATCTGGTAGCCGTTGCTGCGTGACATCGAGGCGATATGTTCAAGACGGGTTCCGATGTCGTCAGAACGCGATGCCTGCCGTTCGAGCGCCTGGGCCTCAGAGAAGTCGCGCTCCACGGCGTGCCGCTTTTCCGCAAAGTTCTCGATCCGGTGAAACGCCCCGTCGCGCCAGTAGCCACCATCGGTAAGCGTGATGTCCTGTCCATTGGCGTGGTAATGCGCGACATTGGCGCTCTGGGTCTCGGTCTGGCTGTCGCTCGAGCCGTGCGTTTCCTGGTCACCGGTAGTCTTGGCCCAGGCATGGTCCCATGTGCCGCTGCCGGATCCGCCCACTTCGCCGCCAGGGAGCTTGGCGCCTGCGCCAGCCTTGAGCCCTGCGTGCAGCCCCCAGGTGTTGGTCTGGGCGTGGCCCAGCGATTTGCCATCAGAAAGCGTGTCGCCGATAGTTCGGCTCGACCCGGTCTGGTGCTTGGCATCGGTGCCCTGCCGGTCGAACCGGGTCTCGACATTGCCGCCTTGCGCGCCGCTTGCCCCTTCGCTGCCATGCGCAGAGCGAGAGCCCGAGGACGTCCCATCGAGGGTGCGCAGGCCTTCGCTCCAACGTCGGCTTGAGCTTTCGCGCAACTGGTTGGCGCGGGTGTGATACTGCGCGCCAGTGTCCTGCAAGCTGCCGGTGACGCTGGCCACTTCGCTGGCGGAGAAGCCGAACCGGCTGATCCCGGGCGCAGCATTGTATACTGTCGAGCCATCCGCCGTGGTGGTCGTGATCGTGCCGTTGCCCTCGCGCATGTTCACTTGTGGGATTGGGGACGTCGCCACATTCCATGTCGGCGCGGTGTTGACCTGGTTGCCGGTCGCGTTCTGGAACTGGCTGTTGCCGTAGGCATAATTACCGGTTGTGCGTTCCACGGCCGCCGCTTCGGCGGCCTGCAGGGCAGGGGCGAGCATAGCGGTGGTGTTCGAAGCGATCGACATGGCCCCCTTGGCCATGCCGGCGGCGATGACGGGCACGAACATCAGCAGATAGCCGGCGAGCGTCTCCATGTTCTGGTCGACGCTGTCGATCCCGGCCATCGTCGCCATGGTCATGCCCTGCGGGGCCAGCGCGGTGAGCTGCGCAGCCGAGTACTGGGTAATGAACATGTGGAGCACGGCATAGAGCGGGCCCCACGAGGCGAGGTAGAAGAAACCAGTAAGGTAGCCCTTGAGCAGGGCAGGGCCAGTCTGCGGAAAAAGGAACAGTGGGAACACGACTGGGAACATCGCGTAGAAGACGATGGTCAGAACCAGGTTCAGCACCGGCACCCAGGTCATCGCCTGGCGCGCGGCCGAGATGTAGGAATTCTGCGCCTGCACATCGGCATGGAGCGCGGCGAAAGTGTCGCCGCCGCCCGAGCCGAAGTTGGCGCGCGCTTCCATGAAAGCGTTGACCAGCGAGCGCTGCTGAAAAATCTGTTGGGCGCTCATTGCGTTGCCGCCGAAATAGGTTTGCGCCATCGTCGGAAGATCGGTCTGCAACTGGGTGACGGCGCTGGCTGCCGGCAAGTTGGGATAGAAGGATGACGCCGCTGCCTGCAAACCGACGGTTCCGAGATTGGGATAGGCGGACTGGATTGCGGTGTAGGCGGCCTGGCAGCCGATGATCGAAGACGTACCACCACCGGCAGGGATCCAGCTGGTGGAGCGAGCCGGTGAACCTGGCCCCAGCGCAGTCAGCAAGTCTGTGCTGCTGGCCAGCGTTGTCCACCCGTTCCCTTGGCCGAGCAAGATGTCATAGAACGTGCATTGCTGAAGGTAGGCTTCGACATTGGCCTTCATGATCGGATCGGCGATCGTGAACTGGCTGGTCAGATCGTTGAGGCGGGTCGGATAGAGCATCCCGCCTGCAGTGAACTCGAGGCTGGCGGGCATCGTGAACACGCTCTCGGCGGTTTGCGTCAGCCAATTGTTCACCTGGCTCGAAAATGAGGCAACGACGGCAAGCCCGATCGGAACATTGGCAACGGCGCCATTGCCGACGGTGGGGTTCACCGTGTCGGTCACGACCACCGTCGCCGTCGGCACAATCATGGCGAGATACATCGCCGTTGCCGACAGGAACCAGTTGAACAGCACGCGCCAATTGAGCGCGAAGGCCATGACGACCAGGCAGTAGCCGAGACCCATGACCATGACGACCTGGAGCATCGACCGAAACCCGCCGCCGCCGCACCAGGCAGCGACGGCGTTGAGCACGTTGACGATGTACTGACCGCCCCCGCTGGTGATCACGTTGACGTTCATGGGGGCCTCTTATTGGAGCGGGTGCTGGCTGAGTGATTTTTCGAACTGGAGCGCGGCGGTCATCTGTGGCGACATTGCGTTGCGCAATGTTGCCTCGATGCGGATGGTGCGGTCGAGGATCTGCTCGGTGCGGGTCAGGCGCCCGGAATTGTGCATGACCTGGCTATCGAGCGTCTGGCTGACGGTACGCAACTGGTCCTGCCACTGCTTGAGCGTGGTCGGATCTGCGTTGTGGAACGAGGTCTGCCCATCGGTGACCATCTTGTAGAACTGCTGGACCACAGTCTCGAGCAGGTCGACTGCGGTGATTTCGGAAAGCTCGGTCAGGTCCGCGCTGTTCATCCCGCCAAAGCTCGCGGCGGAATTGACCACCATGATCTTGTAGAGCGGAATGGAGGTCGCCCCCAGGAGCCCGATCTCCTGGGTCGTCAGCGCCTGATTGCCCTGTATCCGACCCTGGATGTCAATCAACATATTGTAGACGTGGGTCTTGAGTGCGGCACTGGTGTTGACGTTCAGCGTGGTTTGCGTCGGGTTGAGGCATTGGTCGGTAGTGTCGCAGGCATAGACTTGCGCCGTGCTGCCACCATCGAGCAGCGCCGTGATCAGAGCCGGATCGCCTTGGCCCATGAATTGATAGGTCGGCCCCTGGCTGTCGCTGGTGCCGGGCTGATAGATTACCGTTCCGACAAGACTCATCAGGTACTGTTTGAAATCGGTGTCGAAGCTCGGGTATTTCTGGGTGAGCATCGCCCACGTGTAGTTGTAGGGGCCGGCGGGGATCGTCTTGTCCTTGTTGCCCGACAGCGTGGATGTCTGGCTGCCGCCCGTGCCGCAGCCTTGCTCGGACGCAGCCCAGTCCGAGAACACGCCCTGGCTGTTGCCGATCTGCTTGCAGAACTGCGAATCGCGCGCGCCAGCCAAGCCCGCAAGTCCTGCGGCCATCTGCTCGCCCGCCTGGCAGGCATTCAAGGAATGCTGCAGGAATTGCTGAAGTTTCTGGCTCACTTCCTTGATGTTGACGCCGATCACCGAGCTGATCGCGTCGATCGCCAGACTGAAAATGAATGCCTCGGCGCCATTGGCGACGGCTTTCATCATCGCGACGATCTGGTCGGAGTTGATGTAGGAGAACGAGCCGGTGAAGATGTCGATGCCGCCGCAGCCGGCCTTCACGCTCGGCATCTGCAGATTGCCCAACGTGAATGTCTGCGGCGCGGGGAAGCGGACCCACAGATTGCCGCCGCTGTAATAGCCGCCCTTCTGGCCGGAATAGGCAACCGGGCCGGTAGCATTGGCCGAGCCGCCAAGGCTGGTGAAGAAGGTGTTGAGCTGGCCCGAGACATCGGCGCACGCAGTATCGGCACCAACCAGTGCGCATGTGGCGCCAAGGCAGATGCCGGCTTTCCAGAGGCGGGAGTTGCGCATCAGAAGTCACTCCCGGGCTTGACGCTGGTGAGCGTGAAAATGCGGCTCATGACCTCGTCTTCGGCCATGACGCCGTAGCCGATCGGGATCGGCTTCTTGAGGTAAGTGTCGAACAGAACCAGCGCGGGTACCTGACCTCCCGACAGCCCCATCTTCAGGTATTGCCCATGGTTCACGACAAAGCGCGGAAAAATGGGGTTTGGCCCACCGTCCATCGAGACCGCGAGCACAGAGATATTGTACTTGTCGGCGAGTGTGCGGACGATCGGCGCGAATACATCGCAGGCACCGCACGAGGCTGAATAGAACAGGAAGAGGCCATAGCGTTCGGACAAGGAAGCCATCACGGCTTCCTTGTCGACCTTGCGCTGGGCGAGCCAGGCGGTCTTGCCCAACGTGTCGACCGGGCGCTGGAGCGTGTAATCGAGATCAGCATGCTGCCAGATGGCGCGTTCCCACACGTCGGTGAAGGTCGAGGCCCGATCGAGTTGCTCACGCTGGTAGCGGACATAGGCAATGACATTATCAGGCGTGGGCTCGAGGATGGCCTTTGCCTTCAGTTCCTCGAGCTGCGCGCCGATCTGGTCGAGTTGCTTGCGATAGGGCACTGCGGGCGCCGTTGATGCGCTGGTCTTGTCGGCCGTCCTGGGCCGTTCGCAATAGAACCATGTGCCGAGCTTGCGCTCGCCGCAATAGAATGGGTCCTGGCCGGGCGCTTCCGCATGATCCGCAGATGCCATCGCGGTGCCGTTGTCGCTGGATTGCATGGGCGCAGCCGGATCATTGCCATCAGGGTTGGCCGTGGCGGCGGGCTCATCCAGATCCGGCGCGGGCGGCGCGGCCAAAGCGGGTCTTGCAAAGCATGCGGCGATCAAGGCCACCCCGAAAAATGCGCGCATGTGAACATGTGGGCGTGTGGATGTGTGGATCATGGTGTGGACCCTGTCTGTGTGCCGGTCGCGCCGGCGTTCTGGTAATATTGCTGGACCTGAGCCTGGATCTGCGCGGAAGTCTGAAGCGAGCCGGGCAGCGAGACGGCGCTGGTGAAGTTCGCGTAGACCTCGGAGAAATCCATCTTGGAGAGGTCGAGCTGCGAAAACTGCGCGACGGTGAACCCGCTGCAATTGGGGGTCTGCGGCGTGCCAAAGTCGATCCCCAGCTGCATGCGGCCCTGTTCCTGGATCACGCGGGCAAGCTCGGATTGGTAGCAGCAATAGCTCAGGCGCTCGGTGGTGCAGACGAACAGCGCCTTTTGAGAGCAGTATTCCCCGACATAGTGGCACAGCCCCATGCGGTCCTCGACATCGAGCAGCATCTCCTGCTGCGAGCACAGGAAAGTCACCAGAAACTGGGTGACCATCGAGAGCAGGAAGCCGTAATTGCCGGTCAGGATGCCGGCGAGGGCGACTGCGCTCGAGGCGGCAGTGAGCATTCCGGACACTTTACCCGCGCAGCAATTGACCAAACCAAACAGCGGTTTGTGGCAGCCTGTTGATGTGCCGCCAAAGATCGTCAGGCTGCCCGGATCGAACTGGCTGGTGGCATTGCCCATGGCGTTGATCGCCGCCAGGGCATTCTGGAGATCCGGCGTGGGCGAGGTGGGCAGCGTCGTGCAACTGCCGTTGAGGCAGTAGACGCTGCCCGAACACGCATAGCCGCCGGGCGCCTGCGTCGGGTTGGGCGTCGTGCATTTGTAGACGTTGCTGGTGACCTGACAGGCCCCGACTTGCGGGTTGTCGAGGCAGACTGAATGGTCGAAGGTGCAATTGGTCTTGGTGGCCAGCGTTGCGCAGGTGTTCGCCGGCGTCAGGGCGCCGCATTGGTAGGTTGCCTGCCATTGCCAACAATCGTGGGTGACCGACACGCCGTTGATCGTGCGCGTGGTGGGTGAGGGGTCGGTGCAGACTTGCGTGGGCGGAAGGCATGTTGCGCCGCCCGCAGAGATGGCGGTCAACTGCGATTGGCAGTCGCTGTTGTCGACACTGGATCCCCCGTAGATCTGGACCGGGCCGAGGTAGCTCGCACCGGCAACGCCGGGGGCTTGATCCACCGCAGGCGGGGGACCGCAGACCGCGCCGCCATAATAGCAGTAGGTGTTGGACGCCCCGGTCCCATAATTGGTCTGGCCTGAGCAGGTATATGTCGTGTCGGTTTCGGCAAAGGACACGCCGAGCCCGGCACCCGAAGGCCAGGTGGTCGTCGCGGGCTTGGTGACGGTCTGCGCCACTTTGCAGGACGATTGCGTGGCGAAGGTTCCGCAGTCCGATGCGCTGCCGAACGGCGATGCAGTTCCGGTCTTCGCATCCACGATCGACCATTGCGATGTGTGGCAGGTATACTGGTAGCCGGTGGTGAACTGGTTTGCCCAGTTGATGGTGCAGGTGAAACTTGAATCCGTCTCCGCTGAGCCGATCTGGCAGGAATCATAATAGACGCTGCTGCCGCCAGAGGTTGCCGGCAGAGGCTGGCAGGAGCCTTCGCTGCTGCTGGTGCCGACCCCGGCATAGGCACCGGGGTTTGCTTCCACCCTTTGCGCATTGGCGACCCCGATCGTCGAAGTATCGAACGAACCCCGATTGGGGTTGGTGACGATGGCGTAAGGCTGACTGGTGGCGGCAGCGACCGCGCCATCGCTGCCCATCTGGGCGGGATTGGTGAGATAGTTCGATTGCGGCAGGTCACTGCCACCGTAGCCCGGGACGGTGCTGGGGGCATTGGTGCTGGTGACCGTGCCTGCAACCTGGGTCTGCAGACTTTGTGCGACCTGGCCGGCCGCAGATGTCGGATCGATGGTCTGGGCATGGAGCGTGGTCGAGGCGAGCAGAGCGATTGTGGCGCTCACACGGCCAAAGGTGCGGCGCCGGCTCATGGAGCCCCCTTCAGTGCCTGCAAAGCGGCGCGCGCGACAGACGCGCCGGGCCCGTTGCCATCGGCGATCGTTTCGGCCGCGAAAGAGGTTGTCACATTGCCGGAAAGGCGATCGAACGGCGGTGGGCTTGCAACGCAGTCGTCTCCCGTACACGGCGCCATGCCGGTGGAGGCCGCGACATAGGTCGGCACAACCTCGACATGGAACGCTTTGAACAGCCGGGGGTCGATGGTGATGCGGGGCTGGGTTCCGGGCGGAATCGCCTTCGACAAGCCTTTCATGAAAGCGCCCGCGCCCTGCGGCGAGAACCCCCGAAACACGATCGTGCCCCCGGCGCGCGACACATCGCCAATCATCTGGCGCAAAGAATCCTCGGGCATAGCGAGGCTGGCAAAAGCGAGAAACTGCGGCGCAGGGCGTGCGACCGGCGCCATGGTCCTGCTCGCATTGGCCACCATGGAGTCGAGATCGATCGTGCCGGCAGATGCTGGATTCGGGTTGGTTTTCGCAGCAGCCTCGCCAAGCCGGGCCTTGGACACATCGACCGTGTGCTCTGCGTCGGCGTTGCTGGCGCCGCTCACAGCCTGCCGCGCGATGGCGCGGCCGATCAGCGCCGAAAGCGTAGCGGCTTCATTCTGGGCATGGCGACTGATGGCCTCAAGGTCCAGGCCATCGACGCTTGTCTGGGCAAGCACAGTGCCGATACCGGTGGCAGTGAGGGCCAGGCTCGCAAGGAGAATGAGACGTTTGCGCATCGGTCCCACCTCAGAAAGCGCAGCAATTGCGCTTGCGCCACAGCAGGTAGCCGACGTCTTCGCCGACCACCGGATAGACGTGCGAGGTTGCCTGAATGACGGTGGACCCACCTGGCGGCTCGCAAGCATAGCGGCCCGAGGTCGCCGCAACCGGGTTCACCATCTGCAGCCGGTATTGCGACTTCTGCAGGATCGGCATGATGTATTTGCCGCACAGGCCCTGGCTGCCCATCGTGCCCCAGGCCAGCGCTGTGCGGTGCATCTTGAACAGCATGCGCTCGGCGACGAGCCGCATCGATTGGTCGACGGTGGTGTTGTTCCCGACATGGCCGGTCATCGGGTACATGCTGCCGTTGCACCCTGCGCACCAAAACAGCGGATCGAGCGGCAGCCCCATGGTTGCAGCGACACAATCGGCCGCGCACGCCGCCTGAGCCAAAGGAAAATCGAACACTACAGTCTCGGGGTAGACTTCGGCGGCAAGGGTATCGTCGGCCCAGGTCGGGTCGAGCTCGGTCATATAGGCCAAGTCGAACGAGGCCTGCTCGAAACAGATGAAATCGCCCAGCAATTCGAGCAGATAGAACAGCGGGTAGATGTAATAGTGCGCTTGGTAATGTGCGGTCATCTCGCCCGCACCGCCGGTCTGGCTCGAATAGGACATGTGCCCGGTTCCGAGGTGCAGCCCGGGGTTGAGGGTGATCCCGCCCAGGTTTGGAAAGCAGAACGGCTTGGTGGTCACATCGATCAGCCGCACCGGCTCCCAGAACCCGAACGACAAGCCGGGCCGCACTCCACACAGGCACACCGGCAGCGATGGATTGGGCGGATCGGGATATTGGCTTGGCCACAGATCCGCAGCCCCGATCGACAGCGGGAAGAAGCAATCCCAGCAGACATCGGTCAGCGGATTGGGAAAATGTCCATGACACGTCGTTGCGCTCTGCGCCTCGGCCACGGGGGCGGCGGTAAGCAGGCCGAGCGCGGCCATGGCGGGCGAGATGAGCGCCCGGATCATGGCTCGCCGATCTCGTGGCTTGGGTCTTTGGGGCGCTCGTCGAACCAGACAGCATCGGCGTGCAGCTTGGCGGTGAGCCAGGTGGTGCCCTGCAGCAAGGTCGCCAGTGCGAGGCCGAGCCAGAGCAGGGCTGTGCCAGCCTGCGAAACCCCTGCGAGTGTCGGTGCCATCAAGGACACCATGGCCATCATCGCAAGCAGGCATATCAGGCGCCAACGCCGACGGCGTTGCGCCACCGTCTCCGGCGCGGCCATCGGGGCGGGCAGGCGCGCGACAAGACGATCGCGTGCCTGATTGAAGAGGCGCCCGATCATGGCTGTGCGCCTTCATGTTGCAGCGCGACTTCACGCACCGCGATCAGATCATCTTTCTGGTTGATCAGCGCAGGGGTATGCGCGATCCCGAAACGGCGGGTGATCACCCCATCCTGGTCGAACCAGAACCGGCGTCTGAGTGCGGCCATGCGCTCGGTTGGCGAGCCTTTGATCAGCACGATCCAAATTTTGTCTGGCGAGCCTTGCTTCAGCGCCCAGGCGATTTCGGCATTGTTGTCGCCATCAATGACGGCAAAGGCATGGGTCATCGCCACGACATGGAGCGGGTTGAACCGCTGGCCCTTGGCGGCCAGCAAGTTGCCGCGTGCATCGCGGATGTCGTCGGCCAGCATGACCGTCGGATCGAACAGCCATTGCCGGTCGGTGGTTGCCTGCGTGATTCCCGCCACGGGATGCGGGCGTTCGATGGTCGCGCGGGCGGCCTCAACAAACTTGCGGTTGAGCGCAGCCAGCTCACCGCGTTCTTCGAGCATGTGCAGGCGGGCATGGATGACATCGAGCAAGTCCGGCTCGGCAATCGCCCAGGTTACCCCAAGCGTGCCGTAGTCACGCGCCATGGCGGGCGTCGCACTGAGCAGCAGCGCGGTGAGACCGATGTGGAGAGCCGACCCCGTCATAAAATCGGCTCCCCGGTGCCGATTAGCCGATCATGGCAGATGAAGCCAATAGCGGCATAGCGGCTGTCGAACCCGTCCTTGTGCGGTGTGCCTGCATAGACACAGCCTGCGGGCACACGTCCTGTGGGGCCGGGGACAAGGCTTTCGCCCTGGCGCGTGAAGGGTTTGAGGCGCGATACCTCGACGCCGTTGACGATCACGCGCGCACCATCGCGCGTAACCACATCACCGGGCAGGCCATAGGCGATCTTCGCAAAAGGCCTGGGGTGTTCTCCGAAATGCTTGACCACCAGGGGGGCATGGCCCGGATCAAACACGACATAGTCTCCGCGCGCCGGGAAGCGTCCGGTCTCCACGAGAAGCGCCCAGGTCGGAAGTGACTCGCTCGCGTTGATCAGGATTGCATGGCGGTCATGCCAGTCGTCGAGTGCCATAAAGGTGATGGCCACGAGACCCAGGAGCGCCATCGAGCGCAGCCTCTCGCGCCAGGGGCGTTTTGGCAGGACCAACGCACCGGCGTGCAAGTCAATGGTCTTGGTCATGGCTGCCCTCGCGTTCGCCCGCCTTGTCGTCGGTCGGTGTATGGGGCGGCTCGGCCGCGCGGGTCTGGTGTGCGTAGACTTCGGCACGCACCCTGGCGGTGATGTCGGGAATGTCGCCATCGACCACGGCATTGCCGAGCAGCACGACGTCGCCGCGACGGGCATGGGCTCCGACGGCGGTGTTGAGCGCCTTGAGGAAACTTGCTGTGCGCGCGGTCAATGCCTCGGCCGCTTCGCCCGAGCGCGCCTCGCGCTGGACATATTCGCGCATGAGATCGGCCAGCTCGACTTTTACCAGATGTGGCGTGGATCGGCGCAAGGTCAGGATCGTGTGTGTGGCCCATACGCCCCAAAGCAGCGCACCGCTCACCGCCATGACGAGGGCAACCGGGCGTAGCATGCTGGGCTCGCGCGGTTGGATTGGGGCTGCGGGCGGTGCAAGAGGTGCGTCTGCGCGATCAGCGTGGTCGAACAGGGTGGGCATTGCGTCAGGCATGATCGGTGCTCTCCAGGGCGCGGGCAAAACCGGCGCGGCGAAAGAACGAGACGCCAAGGAAGGCCGCAGCAAATCCGCAGGTCATGATTTGGTTGAACTGACCCTGCCGCGCAGCATTGGCCGCGACATAGCGGTCGGCCAGGTTGGCAAGTTGGGCCATCGTCAGCGGCAGCGAAAAACTGCCGATGGCAAAGGCGATCACTGCAATGATCCCGGCTGCCGCGAGTGCGTTGACCGTGAGCCAACCTGTCAGGCGCACTGTCACAACGAAAATCGCGGCCCAGTTGAATTGGCCTCGACGCGCGCTCATGGCCGGGCCTCGGCGTGAACGGGCACGCGGTCGGGGTAGGCAACGACCTCGATCGCTTCGGCCATGGTACGGCCCTCGGCGATTTCCGCCTCGATCTTCGCGAAAGTGGCAGGGCTCGATGAATAGAGGGTGGCGGCAAACGGATCGAGCACCAGGCGGCAGACGCATTGCGTATCCGGGCCGCGAATGAGCAGGTCGGAATAGTCGGTGCCGTGGCGCTTCAGCGAGCGCAGCAGGGCATCGGTATAATTGTCCATCTCGAAGCGGTCGGACTTGCGGAAATCGGCGATCGTCTCGGGTTTTTGCTGGAGCACCAGCATCCAGTCCGAGTTTTCGAGCGCGGCCTTGGACCCACCCGACTTGTAGAAGTCGTTGATCGACTGGGTCGCGGTGACCAGAGAGGCACCATATTTGCGGCAGGTGCGCGAATAGGTCTCGACGAAGTCGGCCATCGCGCCACCTTTCAGCATCGACCATGCCTCATCGATGATCAGCGCCTTGGGGATCTGCCGGTCGAGCTTGCGCATTGTCTGCGAGGCGACAAACATGATCGAGGTCAGCACGACGCTGCGCAATTCCTCGCGTGACGACAGGTCGGACAGCTCGAACACCGTGAGGTCGGCGGAAAGATCGAGATTGGTGTCGCCGAGGAAAAACTGCCCGAACGTGCCGGCGGCGGAGAAGGGGAGCATGGCGGTCGCGAGGTCTTCGGCCAGCGGGTGGCCTGTACCGCGCAAGGCTTCCATCACCGCATCGATCGTCCCGTCGCGAGATTGTTCATTCCAGACCGTATTGACCGCAGCATCGATCAGCCCGCGCTCGGTATCGTTGAGCCGGTTCTCGAAGCGCGCCATCTGCGAGATGATGGCTTTGAGCATCGCCAGGCAGTCGATGAGATAGTCGGGATCGTCGGCAGCCAAGGCCGGGTCGATCATCCGGAACGGGTTCAGCGAAATCCCTGCCGCCTGGCGAAACTCGGTGAACGTGCCTCCCAGCGCCTTGGCCATGTGCTCGAACGAGCGGCCATCGTCGATGACGATGACGCGTGCATGGACCCCGGCGAGACTGGCGGTGAGATCCTGGAGCAGCACCGACTTGCCCGAACCGGACTTGCCCGCAATCGCGACATTGTGGTTGCCCGCGCTGTTCTGGAACGGCGACCAGAATTGCGGCTGTCCGCGCCGGCCGATGAACAGCAGGTGCGGAATTGTGCTGCCGTTATACTCGCCCTGCAGCGGCGCAAGCGAAGCGACATTGGCCGACAGCACGGTGCGGAAACGCCGCATGCGCATCAAATCCGCCGAAAGTCCATCGGCGAGGAGCAGGGGGAACGAGGCGAGCAGCCCGCCCAGTTGTAGATAGGTCTCGTCGATCAGGTCCCACCCGGCGGCCTTGTAGATCGCCTTCAGGGTTCGCTCATTGAAGTCGCCGCGTCCGAGCGGGGAAATCACCGTTACGCTGTAATAGATCTGGACCAACTTCTGCCCGAGCCGCACTTGTTGCTGGACGTGGCTCCACTCGGCCGACTGGCTCTTGAGTGCAGGCACGAGCCGGGCCGCCTTGCCGTCGGAAAGCGTGGTCGTGCGGGTGAATTTCCAGCTCGCTTTGGCTTCGGACAAGTCGGTTGCCGGAATGATCCCCGAGATCGACTGGAGCACCGGGCAGGGCAGGCACAGCTTGGGATTGAACACGTCGCCGATGACCTTCTGCGTGTCCCACGGCGCCCAGCGTTCGGGGAAATAGCGCACCGACATCGTGCGGACGTCAAAGGCGTGCGGCGTCACTTCGATCAGGTCGGGCGCGCCATCGATCATGTTGCCCGAGGGGCGGAGCGATGAGGCCTCGAGGATCAGCCGGTCTTTCTCGACCCGTGTGACAAGGTCGCGGCGCACGCATTGCTCGTTGATCGGATCGAACGGGCTGTATTCCGGGGCATCGTCGCCGGTGCCGGTTGAAGGGCACAGCATGTCATCGATAAAGCGGATGAGGTCGGTCGGGCCGAGCACGCGGCTCGGCACATTGATCGAATCGAACGCGGCAACGATCCCGTCGCGCACCGACAGCAATTGGTCGTTGGAAACCGCCCCCCCTTCAGCCACGCCGACCGCGAACAACACGCGGAACTGGCGCACATGAAACGGCCCGTCCCCGGCTAGCGAGGTCCATGCTCCGCGTGTCAACAGGTCGAGCCGATAACGGGCAAGCTTGTCGAACACGGCACCGGCACGCACGCGCGGCAGCGCCCACTCCTGCAGCTTCTCGGCAATGCGCGGGCTCGCGTAGTTGATGATCTGGAACTGGCAGCCAGGCAGCAGCACATCGGCAAACACCGTGCCGAGAATATCGCTGATGCGGTCGTCTGCGCCGATCAAGGGCGCAAGTTCGAGAACAAAGCCCTTCGACCGGGTCAGGTGGAACAGCTGTTCGTCAGGGCTGTAAGCGCGATAGCCGAGATAGGCCGCCAGCATCGGCACGGCTTGTGGGCCGGGGCGGCTTTCGGGCGAGGCACTGTCGCCGGTGATGAGTTCAACGAGGCGAGCGAGCATGGCGCGTCATTCCCCTTGGGGCGGGAACGTGCCGCCGGTCGTTGCTGGGCCGGTCGTTGCTGGGCCGGTCGTTGCTGTCCCGGTCGGTACACCCTGTGCGGGCGATGGAGGCGTCGGCACAGTTTTCCCGATCGTCGGCTTGGGCGCCTTGGCCAGAATGTCCCGCACTTGCGTCTGGATCGCGCCGATCGGCGTGGCGGTGGTCGCCGAAGGCTGTGGCTGCACCGATGGCTCGGGCACCGATGCCGGGGATGGTGCGGAGCTGACCAGCGCGAGATCCGGGGCCGTTTCGGCAATGGCGAGCAGATTGGTGCGGGATGGATTGTCCAAAGCACGCGGCGTGCTATCAGCCGCAACCAACCCCGGCGCATCGACGTTCACATAGGCGACTGTACGCTTGTGAACATGCCCACTGCCGTCGCGCCAGGCGGGATAGACCACCTTGAGCGCGCCAAGTGCGGGGCCGGTATCGGCGTCTGTTGAAGCCAAACCGGGCTTGGCATCATCTCGCGCGATCGCCGAAGATCCCGGCGCATCCGGATCGGCCTTGTGCGCGTCGATCGCATGAAGCGCTGCGTCATCGATCGTCGTCGAAGGGGCGCAGGTGCCGCGCGCGGCGCCGCACGAAAAGCCGCCTTTGACGTTCGACTGGAACATCGCACAGTCCGACAGGCCCAGCACGAGAACTGGAAGAAGCAGATACCGCATCGTTCAGTCTCCGCCCTTGAGCCAGGCGTTGAGGAATTCGCGCGGGCGGTAGCCAAGCACGACCGCACCATCGTCACGCACCAGGACCGGCGTTCCTGAAAATCCATGCACGCGGGCAAAGGTCTCATTGGCATCGAGCCCGCTGGCGTCGCAGGTGCCTTTGGGGATCGCCTCACCGGCATAGGCCGTATCGACTGCGGCGGCGTGGTCCGGCGCACACAGCACCGCTTCGGAAACGTCACGTGTCCCCAGCACGGAAATCGGCCGTTCGGTCACACGCGCGCCCATTGCTTTCAGGTCCTGATGAAGCTGTCGGCAGTACCCGCAATGAAAGTCGCTGAAGACGGTGACATGAGGCCCTTTGCCGCCCCATTCGATCGCGCCGGAGGCCGGCAGATCGGTGAGCGAGATATTGGCGGGCGGCGGCGCTGCATCCGTCCTGCGCTGGGTTGCATCGGCACCCGCATGGGCTGGCGTTGGTGTGGATATCAGGCTGTCGGGATTGATCGCGAGCAGCTTGGCTGCGGTCAGATCCTGATGCGTTTCGAGGTCATAGGCATGACCGACGACGAGAAAATGCACCTTCGGATCGACATAGAACAGCGTCGATCCGGCCTGGACTTCGCAAAGCCCGGGCAGGACGCTGCAATCGACATGGGTGATCCTGGTGCGCGGGAGGCGCGTGGCCACTGCCTTGGTCACGGCCTTGACGGTGGCGGTATCGCCATGGACGGGCTCGGCATGCGCGCCGGGCAGGCAGGCCGTGCAGGACATCAGAAGGGAAAGGGCAAGTCGCATGAGGATTTATCCTTCAGTTGCGGATGAAGACGCCATCGAGGAACACCACCTCGACATCGAGGCCGGTCGGCATCTCGACCACGGGCTGGTACTGCTCGGCGCGCTCGATCAGGTACTTGGAGACAGTATCGGCTGACTGGGCGACGCCTTGGCCTAGCCCGCCCTGGACGATCGATGACGGCGACAAAGTGGTGGGCTGGCCGCTGGTGTTGACCGTGGGCGAGGTCAGGAACGCCTGCGAGTTCGTCGCGAAGCCGCGTCCGAACCCGCCCAGCACACCGGCAATGAATGCCTGGCCGACAAGATTGCCAGAGCGGTTGACCACGCGCCCGCGCACGCCGGTCTTGCCGCCAAAGGCAATGAACCCTTTGACATCGCTGACCGCCACGCGCCCGCCCGGTTGCGGGCAGGTCATGCGTTGCAGTTTGACGTAGACTTTCTCGGACGAGAGATCGCCCATCGCCGCGCCGTTGACCATGCAGCCACTGAGGTTGGTCTTGAGCAATTTCCCCTGCGCATAGACTGAGCGCGCCGGGCCGGTGATGCGCAGCACCACGGGCAGGGGATCGGTCTGGCTCTTGGTATTGGTGGTCGCATCGACACCCACCACCACGCGCGCCGTCGCGATCGAGTTGGGCGGCAGGTAGTTCTCGCTGTCGGTGAATTGGGTGGTCTTGGTCGGAACAATGCGCGCCGCGGTGCCGCTGGCATCGCCGCTGAACGCCATCAGCTTCACTTCGCTCGAGCGCGGTGCCGCGACAACCGGTGTTCCGGTCGCGCCGGTTGTGCCCGATGTCGGTGCGGCTCCTGCACGCTGATAGGTGGCAGGCGCACCAGGCCCGTACATGGCGTTCGGCCCCGCCGTGGCGCGCTGGACTTGCGTCGACAACGCCGACACCTGGCTGCGCAGTTGCTCGTTCTCGGTCTGGTAGGCCGACAGCACTTTGGACCCATCGGTCTTGAGTGCCTGGTTCTGGCCTTGCAGGTCATCGATCTGCTTTTGAAGCTGGTCGATCCGGCCGCTGTCGCCTTGCAGCGTCTTGATCGCGGTCCCCTGGCTGGTGAGCTGGTTCTCCGACAGCGCCATCCATTCCTTGTCGGCCATCGAGCGGTTGACCATGTCATCGGTAGAAATCTTGACCGTTGCGGGATCGCTCGCTTTCGCCTCGGGCGTTGTCGCAGGCGTCCCCGAGCCTATGATCCACCATGCCCCGCCTGCCAGCAGCAGCCCGCCGATCGCATAGAGCGCAATATGCTGGCGCCGTCGCACGGCTGCGTTGTGGGCCAGATCGTCGGTGCCGTCCGCCTTGACACGCGTTGACGCGTTTGTGGCCTTACCATTCATGGCCGGCCCCCTTGCGACGTGCGGGCAACGACAACGAACGCAGTTGTGGCATCGCCGGGCTGGAGCCTGAAATTGGCGAGGCTGATCGCTACGGCGTTCGTCGGGCCCAGATCCTCTTCACGCAGCGCAAGCGGCTTGGTGCCGGTATTGGTGAGCTTGAGCAGCGTCGCGGTGAGGCGCCCGCCGCGATAGTTGCCAATGCGCTGGACAGTGACATCGCCTGTCGCGATCGGGGCGAGCGGGTGCCAGTCGATATCGTAGCCGGCCACCGAGCGCTGCGCGTAGAGTGCGGCAATCAGCCGGGCGGCTTCGTTTTGCGGTGACAGGCCCGGCGGCAGTTCTTCGCTGATGGGGCGGGGCGCAGCCACATCGGCATTGGCGATGAAGACTTGCTTGGCATCGGTGCCTCCCACCGCGCAGAGGAACTTGTAGACATAGCCCTTGCGGGTCGTGGCAAAGAACGAGATTGCCGATTTCGAAAACCCCAGGCCGACCGAGATATAAATGTCCCCGCGCAGCGGCTCGTTGACGACCTCGAAGTCCTCGGATGCATTGCCGGCCTGGACTTTGGAGATCGAGGCAAACTGATCGTTCGCCAAAGTGATCCGCGTCAGATCCTTGAGTGAGGCTTCGCAGCGGACGGTGCCGTTGTCGGATGCCAGGAGGTTCTGGTCGGCACGTGCAGGGCTGGCGAGGCCAAGCAAGCCAAGGCTGAACATCGTGGCGGCCAACGTGTGCTGCACGTGGCGTGCGCGCGCGGCAAAGCCAGCACCCGCCGTCAAATCGGGGAGAGCCATCGGACAAATATCCTGTTGGGGATGGGCGGTCATTGCGCCGCTCCGGGCGCCGCGGCCGCGTGGGTCACCATTCCGAACCCCGCGAGTTTCAGCGACACGCCGTTGTAGCGCCACCGGAAGCGGAAGGTGCGACGCTCGCTCGTCACGTCCTTGGAGGCGACGACGGTGTGGAGCGTGCCGCCGACTTCGCTGGTCAGCTTGCCCGGATCGACCGTCATCATGTCTGGCGTGAAAAACTGTGAAATCTGCGAGCCTTGCTGCTCGGCGACGATCTTCATCAGGCCTTTCTTGACCTCTCCTCGATCCTTTTCGTCAGTCAGGTCAAGGATGGTGGTCATCCACCAGGTCAGCGTCTCGGGCGACCGGTTGAGTGCGAGTGCAGCCACATCGCGGGTCACCATTTCGAGGTATTCGCGAGAGACCGACGAACTCGACAGCGTCATCGGCGAACGCAGGGTCGGCACCAGCACGACTTCGCGGTCGCGGCTTTGTGCGGCAGTGAATGTCACCGCGAGCCCGGCTGCGAGAAGCACCACGATGCCTGCCAGCCAATTGCGCTGGCGCAGTACGCGCTGGGCTTTGTCATGGGCGAGGTCGAGATCCATGGCGCTCAGCCCGCCAGGACACGAAGATGTGACGGCGGAAAGCTCTTCAGCGCGAAGAACTCACCCGGAAGATGCCAGTACCCGAAATGGAGCACCCACGACATCGACCGGCCAGCTCGAACTTTGCGATAACCGAACCAGGCCAGGGTTGAGAATACGAGCCCGAGAACGATATGCCCGGCGACGATGCCCCAGAAAAACGGGATCACCATCACCAGGAATTCATCAAGCGTCCAGAACCCGATCAGCTCGGGATCATCAAGGTGCTTGGGAATGGCATAGCGTTCCATCGCTGTCCGCCGTCACTTAAGGTTGTTGGATGGAAGGTTGGGCCGGTCCGGCACCGCCGGGGGGGAAGCGGTGCCGGCCGGCCTTCTGTTCAGATCGTCGCGGTCACCATCGCGGTGACGATGGGCACGCCGGTGCCTGCAGCGACGCCGGTGCCCACGGGGACGGCGACCTGACCGAGCGAAAAGCGCCCCGACGCGAGGCCCACGACACCGCCGGCGAGGCTCAACACCGTGATCACCTTGCCGCCCGAGCCGGACAGGAAGTTGGTGAATTGCGTGAGCGCGGTGTTGAACGTGGTGTCCGTTCCGGCATAGGCGGCCGGGGCAAGGATTGCGGCCGCCGCAAGTACCGGGATTGCATAAGCGAGCGGGCGAAGAGTGGGCTTTGTTCCGCGTCGGCGAGCAAGCCGGGAGAGCGGCATGGCGGGAGGCATGGCAAGCGGGGGTGCAACAGACATGGGGGATGCCCTTTTTTTGAGAGGCGGCGCTTGTTGTGATGTTCAGCGCCAGACCCAAAGTTCCCGCCCGATCGGTTACTGGCAATAATTCGGGCGTAATCGCATCTCGATTTTCATAAAGAAATCGCTGCCTCGGCGCGATACGGACAGAATAGGCCCGCTGCTGGGCGCATTACGGCGCTCGATGGGCGATTTCCGGTCTATGGCCGGGCGCAATTCGTCCTGATATGGGCGGTTTTTGGCTCTTTTGGTGCGCGTGGCGCCCATGGGCTTGCTGCAAATATGGGATCATGAATTGGCAGGTGCGATGGCGGAGCACGACAGGCGGGAGGAGCCGCAGGCAACGCACCGGCTCCAGATCAGCGAGGTGGCATTCAAGGCGCTGATCCTTGCGATTTATCACCAATCAGCGCGCGAACTGGACATCTGTTCACCGCGCCGGTTGCTGACGGCTGTTCTCAAGGACAAGGAAAACCGGCTGTCTCGTCTCGATGACCAACAACTGGACCGGCTCTGCAACTGCGATGTCGTTACCGGGCGTTTGGCTATCAATATCCGGATTGATTCAAGCGTGAACGGCCTGATGCGCAGCTTTCGCGACCACGCAGAGCGGCGTCTTGGTCGGCCGGTCAGCGTTGCAGAAGCCGTCTATGTCTGCAGTTATGTCGCCAGTTTGGATTGATTGTCTGCACCTACGCTTGCCGGGTTTCTCTTGACTTGATCCCGGTCGATTTGGCGAATGAATGTCTCAACGATTCAGGGAGTTCCAGACGCCATGGCAACGCAACGGGATCACGCAGGCGCAGATGTGGAAAATACTTTAGTATGGAATGAGGCGGAACGGGGCTGTGTGGCCACTGCAATGTCGATCGGGCATCGCGCATTGATCAATCATCACATCGCGCAAGGCGCCAGATCCTGCGCCGATCTTGCAGGCGATCTCAAGATCAGTCGGCGGCAGTTGAAACGAATCCTTTCAGGCGAAACGCCGCTGCGCATCGAAGCGATTGTCGCATTGTACGACTTGCTCGGGATCGACCGCGAGCGCGCGCTCATGGCGATTGGCGTGCTGGGCGACTGGCAACGCTATTTCGACACGAATCTTGGCGTTGTCCTGCAACTGGTGCAACCGGTGCTGGCCAAGCTCGAAACGTCTGCTGAATTTGCGATCGAGCCGCTGACCGGGCCCGCAGTCGCCCGGTTTTCCGAATGGCTGGCCAACGCGATCATTGCCAACGAGGAGCAGATCCGCAGTCGGCGCGACAGCTTTGCTGACTTGCCGGAGGTGCGCCGCCCCATCCGGCGTGGATCCGATGCAGCGGTATGAGGTCTGCCTTGATGTTCGGGACGATTTGTCCCATATTATGTCCGAAGTATGGTCGGAGATCGGGACGTGTCGGCAATTCCCAAGGATGGAGCGAGGCGGACTGCCGTCAGGCACAGCGCTCGCAGTCAGGCATTGTCCACGCACGATTTCGCAGGCGCGGGCTTCGTGACGCATTTCATCGACAAGGGCGGGATCGTCGATGTCGAACGCGTCGCCGATGCTTTTCGCATGACCAAGGGGCAATTGGCGGAAACCGCCGGTCTGGGAACGGCTACCATCAGCAAGTCGGAGCGTCGCTCTGCCCCTCGGACGCAGGCGCGTGTCCGCGAAATGCTCGAGATCCTCTCGCGCATTCGCGAATGGGCCGGCGGTGAGACGCAGGCCATGGCCTGGTATCGTGCGCAGCCGATTCCCGCCCTTGATGGTCGGACCGCCGAGGCGCTGGTCAAGGCCGGCGAGGCCGGCGCCGTGCGCGATTATCTCGATCACCTGGCACTGGGCGGCTTTGCTTGAGGTTTGTCGGCCGGTGCTATCGCGGCCATGATCCGATGTGGTCGTTCTCGCCGATGTCCGGCGAGGGCGCCGCGAAGACTGGCGGCCGCTTCAACCGCAAGGGCGAGCCGACGCTTTATCTCTCGCTCGATGTGATGACCGCGTTCGGGGAATGTACCCAAGGCCTGTCCCGGCGGCTGCAGCCTTTGACGATGTGCGAATACGATGTCGATTGCAATCCCGTTGCCGATCTAAGGACGGACGCCGGACGGGCCGCGCACAGCGTTTCGCTAGAAGATATTGCCTGCGGATGGCTCGGCTATTTGCGCAAAGGGCACGATGCACCCTCCTGGCTTGTCGTCGACCGGCTGAAATCCCGAGGCTTTGCGGGCATTTTGGCGCCGAGTTTCGTGCCCGACGCCACCCAGGCGAATTGCAATCTGATCTTGTGGCGTTGGAGCGACGAACTCCCGACAAAGGTCACCGTCTTCGATCCGAGTGGCCGATTGCCCAGGGCCCAGTCGTCGTGGATCTGAATGACCCGCAGATGCATGTTCCCGGTTTATCAACAAGATGAAAGACCGATAAGGGCTATATCGGGTTTTGCATTGGTCATTTTTATGTCACAAATCCGTCAAATGGCTATCGAGGCCAGTCGATGGGGGAGTCTGTAGGCGGCATCACGTCGACAGCCATTGTGAACCGGATGGAAACCGGTGCGGATGGCAATTGGGCGATCTGCATGGTCAGCGGGTTGGGAACGCGCCAGCGATCGAACGGTCGGTTATGCGTCTTGTTCTTGCCGATGACCTTATCTCAGTCGTTACCAGCGCCAATTCCGAATCCGATCTTTCCGCTGCCCTTCACACCGCGACGAGCCGGTTGGGATTTGATCATTTCGCGCTTTCCTACGATTGCCGACCGGGATCGCGGGACGGTACATCGCTGCTCGTTCACGACTACCCCGACGCCTGGGCCAAGCTTTATGTCGGTTTCGATCTTGGCGGGAATGATCCTGTGCGCCGCGCTTGCGGGAAATCCATGAGCGGCTTCGAATGGCGTCATATCGAAAATCTCATTCCGCTGACGAGAGGTGATCGGCGGATGTTGAAGGTGGGGCGTGAGAGCGGGATCGGCGATGGCTATACCGTTCCGCGCCATCTGCCGGGTGAAGCGAACGGATCCTGCTCGTTCGTCGTCCGGCCCGATGCGACGCTTCCCCGCTCCATGCTGCATATCGCAGAGATCGTCGGCGCAATCGCGCTGGCCAGTGCCCGGAAAATCGTCGGCGCGGTCGCACCAAAGTCCAGGCCGGTCTTGAGCGAGCGCCAGCGAGAATGCGTCCTGTGGTCCGCGCGCGGCAAGACCGCTGCCGAAATCGCCGTCATCCTCGCGATCAGCGAAGAAACGGTGATCCAGCACCTCAAGCTTGCCCGTGAGCGTTATGATGTGCATTCGCGCCAGTCACTGGTGCTGTGCGCCATGTTCGACGGTCTGATCAGCTTTGCCGATGTCTTCCATTGGTGGGCCGGAACCTGAATTTTCGGCTCAAACTTTCGCATATTCCATCCCCATTTCTTGGTATGTTTTGCGCGGCCCTCTCATGATCTGATCCGCAGACCAATCCGATCATCAGGGGGAAATCTGCCATGCAGACAAGTCTGGCTCGGGCGCCGCAGGTGCCCGAGGATGCCGCCTTTCGCGCCATGTTCGCCGCCCGCAAGCAAGTGTTTGTCGACCTGCTCAAGTGGGATCTTCTGATCCTTGCCGACGAATATGAGGTCGATCAGTTCGACAATCCGGATGCCGAATACCTCATCCTGCTGGGCGACTGCGGCGGGCATCGTGCCTCGGCCCGCCTCCTGCCGACCGACCGGTCGCACTTGCTTGACGATCTCTATCCTTTCTTGTGCGACGAGCCGGTTCCCAGCGGCCCGACCATTCGGGAAATCACCCGCTTCTGTCTCGACCGCCACCAATCGACGTCTGAGCGCAGGATCGCGCGCAACCAGCTTGTAACGGCGCTGGCCCAACATGCCCTGAACTCGGGCATAACCGACTATACAGGCGTCGCTGAACTGTCCTGGTTCAGCCAGATCTTGCGCTTCGGGTGGCAGTGCGTGCCGCTCGGCAAAGCGGTCCGTGTCGGCCATCAGACACTCGTTGCGCTGCATATCCGGATCGACGAGCGGACGCTCGACGGCTTGCGCGGCACGGGCGTCTACACGCCACTTTCGCTGCAACTGATCGGCAACCGGGAGGCACGGGCATGAACGTCGAAAGCTGGACCGCAGAACTTCTCGAACGGGGCTATTGCATCATTCCCGGCCTCGTGCCTGATGCCACGGTCAATGGCCTCAGCGATGACCTCGACCCGATATTTGCGGCAACGCCGCTCAGTCAGGGGCACTTCTATGGCTTTAGCACCAAGCGCTTCAGCGGCCTGCTCAAGCGTTCGCGCCATGCCGAAACCCTGGTCACCCAGCCCGACATTCTCGCCATCGTGCAGGCAATCCTTGGCAAGGCCTGCGACCGCATCCAGCTCAATGTCGCCCAGGCTATCGAGATCCACCCGGGCGAGGTTCGCCAATTCCCGCATCGCGACCATGACATGTGGGCCGGTGAAAAGGGCACGCACGAATATTTGATCAACGTGATCTGGCCGCTCGACCCGTTCACCAAAGCCAACGGTGCAACCCAGATCTATCCCTACAGCCATGGCGCAGGAGGCATGGCCAAAGGCGAGGTGGGTGCGCCGATCATCGCTGAATGCGAACCCGGCGCAGCCATCTGCTTTCTGGGATCGACCGCACATGGCGCGGGCGCAAACCGGACCGATCGCCCCCGGCGCGCGATCGTCGTCGGCTATAGCCTCGGTTGGCTCAAACCTTACGAAAATCTCTGGCTGTCCTATCCGCCGGAGGTGGCACGGACCTTCTCGCCAGAGCTTGCGGCTCTTGCCGGCTATATTCAGCACCGGCCCAATCTGGGCAACTATGAAGGCCAATGCCCGTCGCTGCTGCTGACCGATCAAATGCCCGAGCACATTGGCGCCATAGACGCCTTGCGCCCCGATCAGGCGGAAATGCTGGCCCAGTTTGCGAACACGGCGCGGGAATGAGCGTTGAGCCCGTCGCATGTTGCCGAACCGACTTATGAGGCGATCCGTCAGCGCCTGATGGTCGGTTTCTGGCCGATGGGCCATCGTCTGGAAGCCGTGCGTCTTGCCGAGGATCTTGGTGTGAGCATGACGCCGGTGCGCGACAGCCTGAATCGGTTGGTCGGTGAAAGGCTCGTCGAGCTTGTGCCGGGCATCGGCTTCCATGTTCCGCGCCTGACCGAGCGCGCTTTGCGCGATTTGCTGGATCTGAACCTGCGTCTGTTGCTCAGTGCCGTCGCAACGGGAGGGCCGCAGGATGGTGCAATTTCAAAGGAATTGTCCATGGAGGGCCACGCCGAACGCACGGACGCACTCTTTGCCCAAATTGCGTCCCTTTCTGGCAATGCAGAAGTGGCAGAGGCGGTTCGTATACTCGGAGCGCGCCTTCATGCCACCCGCGGGCATGAGGTTGCCATCCTGCCAACCGCGGCAGCGGACGTTGAATTGATCTATACCGCCTTGGCTTCGCGACCAACCGGTCTTGTTTGTGCGCTGACGGAATATCACGAGGTCCGCAAACGCCATGCGGACAGATTTCTAGCCGGGCTTCAAGCTGGAACCCAAACCTGATGCAGCCTGGAAGGCGCGGTGCAGCACTTTGCCAACGATAAGGCGATCGGCAGATGGGTGGCCAAACACCTTATTGTGGTCGATCAGGATGCCGCGCGCCAATCTCGAAACCGGCCATTCTTACGGAGTCTTGCGGTCCGCTCGTCGGTCGGTATTGAGTCCGGAACGACAGCTTCCAGAATCTGGTGGCCTTGAGCTGCCCTGCGTTCACCGCCTCCAAGATCAGTGCCCCAAGAGTTTGTTGATCACTTGGGAACGTCCGGTCCCAGTAATCCTCCGCAACCTGAGCAGGCTCGCCTCTCGCGAAACCGCTGCCGGTCTTCGCACGCGGCCCGGCAAAATGAGGGTGGCAACGAAGGGCATTCGTAGGGCATTCGTAATGCCGCAACTGCGGCCTGAGCCAGCCCCGGTGATCGGATGGCCCTGGGGCAACAATCGCGCTTCAAATTTCAGGAAACATGACGTATCGCTTGTGGCGTCACAGGTTTGCGGCGCGAGGGAATGGAAAGTAGAATAGATGTCAAACGCCAAGCAAATACTGGCGATGTTACGCAGTCGCGCGGAAGGTGACGACGCGCAATTCTATTCTATTGCCTTGCAAGTCGCAGCATCTGAAGCTCGTCAAGGGCACCGTGACACCGCTAATGAACTTCGTTCCGCAGTCGATGCCGCGCGCGGCGCTGGCGGGGTGAAGGCATCTATTCCCGTATCTTTTTCTGCCCCGCGCGGCGATCTCGAAGGACTGCTCGACTATCGCGATCCTGGCGTTGATCTTCAAGACGTTATTCTGAAGTCGCAGTTGTCCGAACGTCTTAACGGGATGCTCCTGCAGCAGCGCAAGCGCGATTGGCTGCGCGAACATGGCAAGGTTCCTTCAAGAAGCCTGCTTTTTGTCGGTCCGCCGGGATCCGGGAAGACCATGACAGCTGAGGCGATCGCAGGTGAGTTGAAGCTTCCGCTTTTCATCATTCGACTCGAGACATTGATTACCCGCTATATGGGTGAGACTGCTGCAAAACTGCGTCTGGTTTTCGATGAAACCCGGCGTCGGCGCGGGGTCTATCTGTTCGATGAATTCGACGCTGTCGGCGGTCAGCGCACCGCGACCAACGACGTCGCTGAAATGCGCCGCGTCCTCAACAGCTTCCTCCAGTTCATGGAGGAAAAGACATCGACCGACAGCCCGATCATCGCAGCGACCAACCATCCGGAGCTTCTGGATCGGGCGCTGCTCCGCCGGTTCGACGACGTGCTCGAATTTGAGATGCCGACCGCAGCGCAGATCCGCGCGGTGATCAAGGCGAACCTCAAACCTCTCAAGTTCCAACGCGGGGGATGGGCCGCGATTGAACAGGCGGCACACGGGCTGAGCCAGGCCGAAGTTGCCCGCGCGGCGGATGAAGTTGTCAAGACCGCGATCCTCGATCAGAGGAACCAGACGACCACCCAGGAGGTCGTTGCCAAGCTCACTGAGCGCCAGGCCATGCGAACGGCGTTTACGGTGAAGTTCTAGGCCCTGTGAGCGAACACAACCGACCGCACATCGATATCACCCCGCTTGCCCAGCGACGTGCCTTCAAGTCGCCGGGCAGCAACGCACGGCAGCGCGCGCTGAACAGGGTTCGCGGGGATCATGGCCTCCGCCTCATCGCGGAAATTGGCAATGCCTTTGCGGAGGCTGAGGCCCGACAGCGCGGCCTGCCCGAAGAGCCAGCGGACCTTGAGCCTGCTGGCGGCGTTTTCATTGAGGTCGAACTCAATCGGAGCGCAGGTGCCACCAACCTTGAACGGCAGAGGGAAGGCACACGGCAAGCGGCCGAAATCGTCGATGAGAACGGTGTGCGCCGCATTGCCCTGTTTGTCCCGGATGACATGCGCGACGCTTTTTCTCAGGTCTTTGAGGACTACACAAATGGCGAACTGAGCGAAAAGGGATCGCCGCCCAAGAAGACCCGGGTCGAACCGATCGAGCACATCCGCGCGGCACGTCTGCAAAGTTTCTGGCGCGATGCTCCCGAAGCATTGCCGGAAGACCCCCAGGCGCAGATGTGGTGGGCGCTCTGGTGCTTCAACGACCGCACCGACAGAGTTCTGGCCAGCGTTCCGGTGCTGGGGCTGCATGTTGGTAACCCCGACACCTTTCTGCGTTTTCCGGAGGCGACGGTGATCCCGGCATACGGGCGGCGCGCATCAATCGAGATGTTGCTGTTCGCAACCGCAGGAATTTCGGAGCTGCGCCGCGCGAGCGACAGTCCTTTGGTGTTTACCCGGGACCTGAAGGACGACGTTCCGGCATTTATCGATGATCTCGCAGAGCGTGTAATCTGGCCCGGCAATGACGTGCCTGCGGTCTGCCTGCTCGACACAGGGGTAAATCGGGCCCATCCCCTGCTCGAACCAGCGCTATCGCCAGAAGATCTGATGGCGATCGATACTGCTTGGGGTGGAGACGATCACGGGCACGGCGCTGGTCATGGGACCGGCATGGCCGGTCTTGCCTTGCATGGGGATCTCGTCGGTCCGCTCGCGAGCGGTCAGCCAATCCAGCTCAACCACCGTCTGGAATCAGTCAAAATTCTGCCTCCGCCCGGAATCCCGGACAATGATCCCCATTCCTATGGACCGATCACGCAGAGCGCTATTCTGCTCGCCGAAATCAACAACCCGGATCGTGACCGTGTTTTCTGCATGGCAGTCACCAACGAGGGGCGTAGCGGATCAGACGCAACGGCGTGGAGTGCGGCCATCGACCAGGCGGCGGCTGGAGCGGAATCGGACGATGTTGAAAATCCGTCGCCCCGGCGACTGATACTGCTCTCCGCTGGCAATATTCCCGACAATTCCGTCGCCGCTGAAATCGCGGATGCTGATGCCTTCCCGGCTGAAGACCCGTCGCAGGCGTGGAACGCCCTCACGATCGGCGGATATACGGACAAGACCGGGATAGGCGAGGCAGGCTACGACGGTTGGACCACGATGGCACCGGTTGGCGCCTCCAGCCCTTACAGCCGGACATCCTTCCTTTGGGACACCAGTCAATCTCCGTTCAAACCCGAACTCGTCTTTGAGGCCGGGAACAGGGCGCTCAGCCCGTGTGGTGCTGAAGCGGTGGCCGGGCTCGATTCACTTTCCCTCCTTACGGCCTCCCGCCTTGTCGCCCAGAAGCCGTTGGACGCATTCTGGGCGACAAGTGCCGCAACCGCTCAGGCGGCCCGGATGGCAGCACACCTGACTGCCGCTTACCCGCAGTATTGGCCGGAAACGATCCGCGCGCTGATGGTGCATAGCGCTCGTTGGACCCGTCACATGGATCAGCTTGTCGCGCAGTGCGCGACAAAGCGAGAAAAGGCCGATTGCCTGAGGCGGTTTGGCTACGGCATCCCCGATCTTGGGCGAGCGATGGCGTCCGCCATCGATGATCTCGCTCTGGTCGCACAAAACACGATACGTCCGTTCCGCATGGAAGGCGGCAGCGTGCGATTCAACGAATCACATATTTATCAGCTTCCCTGGCCCCAAGACGTGCTCGAGCAGCTCGATAACACTCGGGTGAGATTGAAAGTCACGCTGTCCTATTTCGTGGAACCCAACCCCAGCTTTGCTACCAACCTGGACCCGGCACGTTACCAGTCCTTCGGCCTGCGTTTCGATCTCAAGCGCTCGCGTGAGACCATTGGGAACTTCAACCGCCGTAACAATGCCGAAGGATATGACAAAGACGCCCCGCGTGCTGTAAATGAAACGAACGATGGCTGGCTGTTTGGCGAAAAGCAGATTTCGTCGGGTTCGTTGCATGTCGATATCTGGGAGGGGCCTGCAGTCGAACTTGCAGCCCGCAATGCGCTTTATGTCCATCCAATTTCTGGATGGTGGCGCGAGCGCAAATCGCTCGGAAAATATGAGCAGGAAGCGCGCTACTCGCTGGTGATCAGCCTTGAGACACCGGGCGTTGAAGTCGATCTTCACACGCCCATTTCCGCATTGGTCCCCGTGATGGTCGAGGTCCCCATCGAAATTTGAATTGAACAGCGAGCAAGGCCAATGCCGAAGCCTTCGATCCGGGCCATTCAACGCCTCTACGCCATGTCGGGCAATCGTTGTGCCTTTTCCGGCTGTACTGCGCCGATCATCGAAAACAGCCCGGGGAAGGCAGGCATTAACATGGGCGAAATCTGCCATATTCGCGCCAGCAAGCCAGGCGGTGAACGCTATGATCCCGGCCAAACCGAAGCGGAGCGGCACGGCTACGATAACCTCATCCTGCTATGCCGTCGGCATCACAAGCTGATCGACACCGACGCAATTGAATTTTCCGTGGCCAGGCTCTTGGCGATGAAGCAGGAGCACGAGCAGTTGGCTGGACGCGCAGAGAGTACAGCGGATGCGTTTGTAGCAAAGCGCCTTCTCGATGCGATGGACCGCATCACAATTCCCGACAATAAGGGCACCGTCGTCATTGCCGGCGCCGGCTCAAATGTCAGCATCCGTCAGCCGCGAACCCGCGTCACGATGGCACCTCTTGCCGGGACCATTGGTGCCGATCGCGATATGGTGCGGTACACAAAGTACCTTGCGAAGCAGTATAATGAATTCGCCTCGTGGGCTCCGCATCGCACCGATAAATTCAAGCCTGCCGTGATCTATGCCAACATCGCGAAAGAGTTTGGCTCGAAACTTGAACTCATCCCGGATGACCGTTTCGACAGCGTCTGCGCTTACCTTCAGCAAAGAATCACGCGCACCCGCCTGGGCCGGATGCGAAATGCAGAGGGAAATCGCTGCTACGCATCATTCGTCGAGTTCTTGGATAAAGGGAAAAAGCCTCGCTGAATTTCAGGTGAGCATGATGACTTGCCCACTGCCACTGCCACGGCGACTAGAGGTCCATGTCAACGCCGGTGTGCTGCTCGTCTTTTTCTTGATCAGCCCTTTGGCGAGGGCCTTCAAGAGGTCGAGGCTGAAGCCGCCTGCCTGTTTGACCCCGACCTTTGTTTCTCGCCAGATGGCGGGGTCACGGATTGTGTCGAGGAAGTTGTGGCCGGCCCAGGTAATCTGACCGATCTGCCAGACCGCGCCGGACAGCTTCGCCTGGATCGTGATTAGACCGGCGTTATCGAGCAGGGTCAGGTGATACTCCAGCAGTTCCGCCTGCTCACGCGGCAGTCTGCCTTCGCTACTCACGCCCAGTATTTCGGCGATCTCGGGGGGCAACAGATCAAACGAGCGTTGCCTTCCCCCAATCTTCAGGAGCAAATCCCGGATCAGGTCCATGTCACGTTTCATCGTGCTGGCCATACTACAGGCCCGATGGAAAGGCAGCGATCTATTTGAGCCTGCCGCGCGCTATAGCTTTGCTTTATTGCACAGTGCAAGGTTTAACATCGGCTCCTGACAATGGCTACGGTTCGACGTGTCGCATGAGAACGTCGGGAATGTTCCAGGCCCCGTCTTTCGGCAGTAATGCGGCCAACGTGAATGTACGGCTGGTTTCAATGCCCCAGCTTGGGCCCCTGATCATCGGCTTTGGGGGCGGCTATGCCCCTACGTATTACCGGCAGCAGTCGACCAATATACGTCGTTCCGATGCTCTATTGGGAATGCCTTCTCACGCCGACACCTGCCGTTCTCCTCCCTTCGACCTTTGGTTCGAGGCCGCTGACATAGCTGGCATTCAAGCTGCTAGGCCTCCTAATGCCTAGCAACTCTTCATTCATGCACTTCCCAGAAAATTGTCCCTCTGCCAAATTCGGTGCGGTTCATATTCCCCTCCACTGGGGTGACAAAGCGGGAATCGATCACCATAAGAAAGTCTGATCTGATATTTACTAAGCGCCCTCGGGTAGAAGGAAGTCAATCCCGATGAAGGATGAAGTCAAGGGGCAGCTTGAAAGCCTCTTCGCTCAGGATAAGCAAAAGACCAATATGGCCGACCAAGAGAAGGTTGAGCAAGTCGCGCAAGCAGAAAAGAACGATGCAGAGTTTTTGCGCATTCGCGACGTTGTGATTGTGCCTGCCATGCGCGAAATGGCCGATTTTATCGCCGCACAGGGGTGGGGCAGCGACATTTCAATCGAAGAAGGGCAAACGGACAGCCGGGGGCATAAATCCCCCGCGAAGATCGCATTGACTTTTTTTCGAGGCAGCATACCTGCGTACTATAGCGGGCATGAGTATCCGTATGTCTGGGCAGTCCATTCTCGAGGCTCGGCAGGCGTTTGGTTCCCCACGAGTACAATTTCGCCTGGTCGTGGCGGAAGTTCCAGTTCTGGGACCGGAGCGCATCTGGCCGACGTCACGGTGGAAATGGTCCAGAGGCATATCGTTGCTGTGCTATCGCGCGTGCTTAAGGGCCTGCCCTAAGCCTGCAGACCGTAAACTGAACTGGGCCGGTCTTCCAGACACTAAGATTAGCTACAACCTGCATTTCGAATGACTTCGGATAGGAAGAATTGGCTGCGAGTGATGTTTGAGAAAATCTGTCGTAACTTCTGCGCGCGCTAGCTTCGGGAATAGGCTAAATGAGCAGTCTCTACCTTTCTCAACACGAGATGACAGTTATTAAGGCAATTGATATTCGCGAGGTCGAGCGTCGCGTGGATCAAGCTTTGGACGAAGGCCGTCCTACCGCATTGGCTGGTCTAAATCTATCGAGTTCCGCCTCGCACATCGCCACCCATCTGCATCGGTATGAGCGAGATCTGGCCAATTACGCCAAAGCGAAAGCAGCGACCAAGCGATCCGAGACGAGAAGCCAAGCGTGGAGTTCCGGCCACGATTTAGTGTACGCTGTTCGTGACATGAAGCGGCAGGTCGAGGAGCAGGAAAATGAGGTTCAATTGCTCCAAATCAACGATCACGTTTCTCCCCCTTATACCTTCCAGAACCGCGTCGAGGTCCGTGTGGGTTATCAATGGCGGACCACAATTGACGCCGCGTGGATGTTCGGAGCAATCACGTTCTTCCACGATGTTGACGATTACACGCAGCCGCTATCAACTCGGAAACCCAGTGCGGCAAAGCTAGAAAAGCAACGGCAGGCAACCCTGTTTAGGCATTGGGATCACCTTCGAATGCTGGCGCTGCAATCTGTTCGTGAGTTCCTCAAGTCGGGTGGGGATGGCTCGACCATACCCGCCGTATATGAAGCTAAGTCTGATCGAACAGATCGCTATCTCAACAATTTCAGCTGTAATTTCTGGGGGAAATCCGACGCAATCGGAACATTCCAGCAGGCGGGGCTGGCCGCGATGCCAGCGGACGGTCTTTCCGATGAGTGTTCTGCCGACGGCCGGCTAAAACTCCAGGGGCGCGTGAAGCATGAAAAATTTGGCGATGGGATAGTCATCCATATCAAGGCTAACAAAGTGACAGCTGATTTTGGCGAAAGAGGCGCCAAGAGGGTGTTGGCCAGTTTCCTGGTTCCCGTGACGGAATAGAGCGCTTTTAGCCGTAATGGCAGTTATCGTGATCTAAGGATCAGAAACCGGCCGTTCCGGTTTCCACAACAAGTTCCCCGTAGGCTGCGTGTCTTGGTTTGAGGGCGGGGTGTCGGCTTCCGAACGTAAGTCGCCATTCCCCGGACGGAGGGCGATTGGCGGCAAAGTCCCAAGCCCCGGCATTCCAGCCGGCCGAGACTGAGATGAATGATACGCAGCTTTCGGCGGGTCCGTTTGGGGCCGGGGACGGGGCTTTGTGAAGGTCGGTGCGCGTAAGTAGCTGAGGGCAGAATGGTTTGTGGCTTGGCTTGCTGGCTAGGCGGCATCGCAATGCGGCGTTATGGTCACTAAGTGCGTTGGCTTGTGAACGATGCCCGGTAGACTGGTGCACAAGGACAAAAATGTTGCTAAGGCGTTCTTATGCGTCGTGAATTGGAGCATTTGCCTGCGCACAAGCGGCGTGAGCTGGATCGGGTTATCGCGATCATCTTCGAGGAGTTCGAGGATGCGCTGGCGTTGGCCAAGCATGCCTGGAAGAAGCGGGGGCGGATCGAGAAGGTCGTTCTCTATGGCAGTTATGCGCGGGGCGGCTGGGTGGATGAGCCGCATACCGCGAAAGGCTATCAGTCGGATTTCGACCTGCTGATTATCGTCAACGACAAGCGGCTGACCGATCGGGTCGACTATTGGCTGAAGCTTGAGGATCGGCTCAATCGCGAGTTGGCGATTACCAAGACCTTGAAGACGCCGGTCAAATTCATCGTTCACACGCTGCAGGAAGTGAACGACGGGCTGGCGCACGGGCGGTATTTCTTCATGGACGTGCGGCGCGACGGGATTGCGCTGTACGAGGCCGTCGATGACGAGTTGCACGAGCCCAAGCCCAAAACGCCGAAACAGGCGTTGGTCATGGCGCAGGAATATTTTGATGAGTGGTATCCTGCGGCCATGCGGCGCTACGATTTCGTTCGCTTTGGCATTGAGAAGGGGCACTTGAAGGAAACGGCCTTCGAACTGCACCAAACTGCTGAGGCTCTCTACCATTGCGTCTTGCTGGTCGTGACCTTCTACACCCCCCATGTGCATAACATTGGCTTCCTGCGCACCCAGGCTGAGCGTCTGGATCGGCGGCTTGTCGATGTCTGGCCCCGGGAGAAGCGGGTCGAGCAGGCGCGCTTCGAAAAGCTCAAGGAAGCCTATGTGAAAGCCCGGTATTCGAAGCATTACCGGATCAGCGCCGAGGAACTCGCATGGCTGAGCGGGTGCATCGAAGAACTGGGACGGACTGTGCATGTGATCTGTGCCGAGCGGATCGCACGGCTTCAGGCGGAAGCCGACGGGGAAGCCGCCTAATTTTCGGGCCGCACTTGTCATGACGATCTCATGACGGCATGCTGCTGATGCGGCGCGTTATTTCTGGCCATCGCGACGTGGATTTTTCCGCCAGGCATCATGAACGCCGGTCCATCAAGCGGACGGGCGGCCGGATCGGGTGAGGCCGCTCTCGCAGGCGGCTGAACGACGGCAGAGCACTGGAGCCGACGCAGCCGGATATTCCGGCTTGTTCGGTGCTGCCTGCTTGATCGGTTCGTGTCTTCCAGACCTTTCGGCCCATTTGCAATTGGCAAAGCCTCGCGACGTCTCGTTGCGGGGCCGGATGGCTGTGCGGATGCTTCGGCAGACTCCCGCGAAACCGGTCCTTCCGCTGCGGCAACCACTGCGGTCCTCGATCACGCCTTTCGGAACGAAGGGCCGTCTTTGCTGCGCTACCTTGGCAGACGCGCCGGATATGATGCTGCACCGGACATGCTGCAGGAGGTGTTCGTGCGCGCAGCCGGGAGTGCGCAAGTCGGCAGGCTCAACAATCCGGCTGCTTTCCTGCGGCGGGTGGCGCGCAACCTGCTGATCGATCGGTCGCGGCGACGCGGCGCCGATGATGTTATCGTCTTTCCGCTCGATGAAGAACAGCACGCCGCCAGCTTGCCCGAGCAGGAACATCACCTTGAGGCGCGCGACTTGATGCGTCTTTATGAAGGCGCGGTCGATGCTCTGCCGGAGAAGACCCGCCGTGTTTTCCTGATGCATCGCGTTGATGAGCTGAGCTATCGCGAGATTCATGAACGGCTCGGAATCAGCATCGCCACGGTGGAATACCATATGATGAAGGCCTTGGCACAGATCGCCCGGGCTGTGGACGCGGGCCGATGACCGACGCAGTTGGCGATGTGCAGGACGAAACCTCGGGCGTTGAGGACGAGGCCATCGCGTGGCTGGTCCGGATGCGGGGGCCTGATGCCGCCGTGCTCAAAGGCCGTTTCGAGGCGTGGCTGTCGCAGTCGCCAGAGCACCGGCGGGCGCATGAATGGGCTGTCCGGCATTTCGACGATGCCGGGATACTCAAGCAATCAGCGCGTCATGGCGCAGGATCAGGCCGCATCAGGCCCGTTGCGCGGTGGCTTGTCGGCAGCGCTCTTGTTGCGGCGGCCGCATCGATTGCGTTGGTTCTGTTTGGCAATCCATTCGGGCGTGGCGGTGCCGATGCTCCGAAGTCCACACCGGCGTTGGCGTCGTCGCTTGCGACCAGGCATGGCGAAATTCGCACGTTCCGCCTGGCAGACGGTTCCCTGGCGACGCTCGATACCGACAGCAAACTGTCCGTTGCCATGGATGGTTCGACCCGGCATCTCGAACTTGAACAAGGTAAAGCCCGCTTCATCATCAGCCGGGATTCGAGGCCATTCCTTGTCACCGCGGGCGCGGGAACCGTCTCTGCTACGGCCGCGACGTTCGATGTCGGTTACGACAACCGGCAGATCATGGTGCGGCTGATCAGCGGAAGCGCAGAGGTTCAACCCGTCGTGCGCCCGGCTGTCTATACGGCGCCAGCGCGGCATGTCCTTGCCGGCCATAACCTCTGCTACCGCGCGTCGGATTTCCAGGCGATGCCCCCACCATCTCGACTAAGCGAGGTGAATGACGCAGGCTGGCCTTCGGGCTGGGTCGAATATCGTGCGGTTCCGCTTGCTGTGCTGATCGAGCAGGCCAATCGTTATGCCGAAATACCCGTCGTCCTGGATGGAGCGACGAGCGGCTCGCTGGAGGCGTCCGGCCGTTTTCGACTGACCGATACCGACGCCTTCGTCGGCCGAATTGCCGAGGTTTTCGGTCTCGATGTGTCCCGCCGCGCCGACGGCATTCATCTCACGCCAAAATAATTTTTCGGGCGCCGCTAAGGTCCGGGCAAATCCTGCGTCGATGTTCCCCATCAGCCGATCTCCGTTTCGTGGAGCCGGCAAGCAACAGGGGGGAACGAAATGGGGAAGCGAACATCGATCGTCGCGGCGCTGCTGACCGGGGCCGCGCTTGGCCTTTGCCCGGGATCGGCGCAGGGCAGGCCGGAAGCTGTCTATGCGTTCGATCTGTCGTCGCAAAACCTTGGCGACGCCCTGCGTGCGGTTGCCGCGCGCGCGGGCCTTGAACTCTATGCTTCGGCACAGGATGTGAACGCCGTGTCGGCGCCGCACCTTCAGGGTTCGCTCACCGCGCGTCAGGCAATCGAGCAATTGCTCAAGGGCTCTGGCCTCAAGGCGCGCTTTTCAAAAGGTGCGATCGTCATCGTGGGGCGATCGCAAGGGGCAGATGCGGATCCGGAGGGAACGGACGACCCGGAAATCATTGTGACGGGCACTCACATTCGCGGCGCGGTCCCATCGGCCCCGGTGAAAAAGGTGAGCCGGAGCGAAATCGAGGGGGAGGGGCATCACGATCTTGGCGATTTCATTCGCTCGATTCCCGCAAACTTTTCCGGTGGCCAGAACCCGGGCGTTACCGGCGGCGGCGATCAGGGCGCCGACAACGAGAATAGCAGTTCGTCCTCAGCGCTCAATTTGCGCGGGCTCGGGCCAGCCGCGACGCTGACGCTGCTCAACGGCCATCGCCTCGCTTATGACACGGTCGCACAGGGCGTCGACATTTCGCAAATCCCGCTTGTGGCGATCGATCGTGTGGAGATCGTCACGGATGGATCCTCGGCGCTCTACGGCTCAGATGCAGTCGGCGGTGTCGCCAATGTGATCCTTCGTCGTGATTATAAGGGCTTGCTCGCTTCGGCGCGGGTTGGTGGCGCCCCCGATGGGGGTGACACGCAACAGCAATATGACCTGTTGACCGGCAGTCGGTGGAGCGGCGGGGGCTTTATGGTGGCCGGCAGCTACTCCAATGTCACGGCCATTACCGCGGGGCAGCGCAGTTACACCAGCAATCTCGACCCTTCCTCCACCCTGGTTCCCTGGCAGAGCCAATACAGCCTGATTGCGGCGGGGCATCAGGATCTCACGAACGATCTCAGTCTTGAACTCGACGCGCAGTACAACCATCGCGTATCGCAGACAGCGGCGCCGTTTCTTACCACAAGCAGTGTGACGACCAATGGCTTGCTGCAGCGACCGGTGGTCCAATCTGCCAATGTCTCGGCGACATTGCACTGGGGTCTGGGCGGCTCATGGACGGTATCGGCCACCGGTGTTTACGGCTTCAGCAACAACCATGTCCTCGCGCACCAATATTTGAGCGGTGTCGAAACGCTGCAATCGCGGCTCAATTACGACAATGACCTGGCGACCGGCGAAATCGGGGCTGAAGGCATCCTGTTCAAGCTGCCTGGCGGCGACGTCAAGCTGGCCGTCGGCGGCGGGTATCGCCATGTCGGTCTCGACATCCTGGTCAATCAGGAAAGCGGCGGTGTCAGTGCGGTCACCACCGATACGACCAGCGGGCGAGGGGTTTGGTTCGGTTATGGCGAACTCTCGCTGCCGCTCGTCGGCCATATCAACCGCGTGCCACTGGTCGACCTGCTGCAGTTTGATTTTGCTGCTCGCTACGAGGATTATCCCGGCAATGCGCAGCTGGTGACGCCGAAAATCGGCGTCGTTTATCGCCCCGATCCGGCGGTCACCATTCGCGGCGGATGGGGCAAATCCTTCAAGACCCAGACGCTCTATCAGCAGTATCAACAGCAAGAGGGAGATCTGCTTCCGGCGTGGGTTTTTCCGGGCGCACCGTCGGATCTGCCGGTCCTCCTTTTGTCCGGCGGCAATCCCGATTTGAAGCCAGAGAAGGCAACGACCTGGGATGTCGGGATCACCGTCGCGCCGCCGGCTATCCCTGGTCTCGAAGTCGAAGCGACGTGGTTTGATATCCACTATCGCGATCGCGTCGTCTCGCCTGTTGCCAACGTGCTGGGGGCATTCACCGATCCTGTCTATGCCCAATATGTCACGATCGCGCCATCGGCCGCAGCCGTTGCGGCGGCAATTGCCAACCTGCCGCAAGGGCTCAGCAATCAGACCGGGGCGCCCTTCGATCCATCTGCGGTTGGCGGCATCATCAACACATCGCTGCAGAACGCGGAGACCCAGCACGTGCGGGGTCTCGACCTTGCCGCGCGTTACAAGATTGACCTCGGCCATGAGAACTTCATCAAGCTCGAAAGTTCGGCAAGTTACCTCGAGAGCGAAGAGCAGCTGAGTCCGGGGTTTCCGCAGTTGCAGATGGCGGGCGTGATCTTCAATCCACCGCATTGGCGCGGTCGTGCGGGCGCGAGCTGGCAGCAGAACAACGTCACGATTTCAGCGTTCGGCAGTTACGTCGGTGGCACCATCGATAACCGCTACACCCCCGACGTGCGTGTGGGCTCCTTCAAGACAGTCGATCTTGTCGGACAATGGCGCTCCAAAGCGAAGAGCGGGCTTGGCTCAGGCATGACCTTCGCGTTGTCGGTCCAGAACCTGTTCAACGCCAAGCCTGCGGTGATCCGCAATTCGATCCCGACCGACCCACCCTATGATTCGACGAACTATCCGGCTGCGGGCCGGGTGATCGGCGTCAGCATTTCCAAGGAGTTTTGAGGATGAGGATCAGCCCAGTGATCGTCGGCGCCCTCATGGCCCTTGCCTTTGTGCCGAAGGCCCATTGCGAGGAGGCGGCGCAGGACTGCGCCACTGCTCTTCAGCCCGTTGCCCGCGCGATTGAAGATCGCAGGCTGCGTGCTGAAGATCTGGTGCGCTTGCGCGACATTGGTGCCAATTTCGATACGCCGATCTGGGCAGGGCAAGTCCCCGGGAATCCCAAGGCGATTGCCTTGTCTCCGGACGGCACCAGGCTCGCGTTCGAAATGCGCCGGGCAGATCCCGCCAATAACAGCTTTTGCCTCGGCATGTTCGTTCTTGCCCTTGATCATGAGGCCAAGCCGGTTCCTATCGACACGGGCGGCGAGCTGATCCGATACCGCGACAATGATTTTCGGGGCAAGGCCGGCTTTCCCTATGGCCTTGCGGTCAATCGCTTGCCGACATGGACAAGCGATGGAAAGGCAGTGCTGTTCCTCAAGCAGGTCAATGGCACTGTGCAGGTCTGGCGTGCAGAAGCGGATGGATCGGGCAGCAGGGCTGTCACGCACGGCGTCGATGATGTGCTCGATTTCCGGATCGCTGCCGATGATCGGACTGTGGTCTACAAGGCGCAACCAGAATATCGGCAGGGTCTCAAGGCCATCGACGCCGAAGGGCTCAGCGGCTTTCACTATGACGCGCGCTTTTCGCCGATGACGAGCAGTCGCCCCTTTGTCCCGGGGCCACTGCCTTATTCGACCTGGGTTCAGACGGACACGCCGGGCGCCCAAGCGGAACGAGCAAGCAAAGCGCAGGAAGCATTGTTCAACTGGGGCTCTGCTGTTCCGCCGAAGGCAATGGCTGCAGTGACTTCACCACGCGGTGAACAGGCCTGGCTTGCGATTGATGGGGAGCATTTCCCACCGCAGATGAAGCTCTCGGCACGGCTTGCAAATGGCAAGGTCATCGAGTGCCCGTCCGCAATTTGCCCAGGCAACATTTCCGACATGTGGTGGGCAAGCAATGGTCGCCTGCGCTTCATGCATCGCGAGGGATGGGATCGTGAAGCCATCGCCATCTATGAGTGGAAACCAGATGAAGGGCCGCCGCAGCGCGTCTTCCGGACCAACGATGTGCTCGCCAGTTGCGTGCCTGATCAGGATGCTGTCATCTGCTTGCGCGATGGCAGCTTGCGCCCCCGTTATATCGACCGGATCGATCTGCCGTCCGGTCGGGACACAGACCTCCTCGATCCCAATCCCGAATATCGGACACTCCAGCTCGGCAAAGTTGAGCGCCTGCACTGGCGCAATGCGCAAGGCCTGGAAGCCTTTGGCGACCTCGTCCTGCCGGTGGGCTATGAACCTGGCAAGCGCTATCCGCTGATCGTTGTACAGTATGAATCGCGTGGGTTTCTGCGTGGCGGGACGGGTGATGAATATCCGATCCAGCTCTTCGCCGCGCACGGATTTGCCGTGCTGAGTGTGAATCAGCCGCAATTTGTCGGCTACGGTGCACGTACGCTGGCCGAGGCCCAACGGAGCGCCGACAAGGGTTTCGCTGATCGGCGCAGCAACCAATCGTCAATCGAGGCCGGAATCAAACTGGCCATCGATCGAGGCGTCGCCGACCCTGATCGCCTTGGGATCACTGGGCTCAGCGACGGGGCATCCAGCGTTTACTACGCCCTCATCAACAGCCATCTGTTCAAGGCTGCGGCATTCAGTTCCTGTTGCTGGGATTCGTCGCTCGCCATCAGCGTCGGGCCGGGCGCAATGCCCGTTTTCGCTGAAACCTATCCCAGTGTGATGAGCGACAGCGATCCGGTCTGGGATCCGGTTTCGATCGCCAAGAATGCCGCACGCCTTGATGTGCCCATGCTGATCCAGGAACCGGAGAGCGAATTGATGAATGCCCTAACTGCCATCACCGCGTTGCAGGACCATCACCAGCCTGCAGAAATGTATGTTTTTCCTGGTGAATATCATGTGAAGTGGCAACCGGCCCATCGGCTTGCGATCTATCGTCGCAGCCTGGCCTGGTTCGAGTTCTGGTTGGGAAGCGAGGAGCCAATCGACGCGTCGAAGGAAGAGCTGGCCCGCTGGACCGCGCTGCGCGAACGGCGGCCCAAGTCATGATCCCGGCTTAACGCCAATGGTCGATCCAAGCCTCGGCTTCGAGCAGTTCCAGGACGCGCACTTGCTCTGTTCCCCAATCCGGGCGGTCGTCGCGCAGGCGGCGTTCCAGCGCTGCTCGATCGACAATGCCGCCAGCCGCCAGATGGCCTTCGAGCAAACGGCCCATGATGCGATCATGGAATGTGTTGATGATGCGCGTGCCAAAGCCGCTCGGCCCACCTTTGGACACGCGGTCGGTGATGGAGGGCGGCATGACATTGCGAAAGGCGTGACGCGCGACGGAGCGGTTTCTGCCGCCCCGGCACCACATCCAGCTTGGTATGGCCAGACAGGTCTCGATGATAGGTTGCGACATCAAGGGGTTGATGACGCGAACGGCGCTCAATTGTCCGGTGTCTTCGAGGTGCCTTTGAATACGCAACAAGGCTGCGATATGCGCCGCCTTACCGGGCAGTGCTCCTTTGGGAGCATCGAGCCATGGATGCATCAGTGGTTCGCGATCCAGTTTGCGCAGAACGTCCGGATGCAGGAATCCCCGATCGGGTTTCCAATTGTAGCTATGCGGCCCGATTGCCAAGCGTAGTGCCGATCGCCAGGCCTGAATCAGGCTGCACCCCGTGAGCTGACATATATCCCGCGCGGTCTGCCATGCACCGATCCATGGCCCATCATGCAGCAAACGATCCGCAATCGCGCCGGCGGACTGCGAGAAAGCAAAGACATTGTCGCCGCCATTTCCGGTGAAGAACGCATCAGCGCCGTTTCCATGCGCCACTCGTGTCACCGCAGCATTGTAGGCCTGCGCGATCATGCGTCCCGTCGGTCGCGGTAGATCGGGCCTTGCGGGGCGCTCGATATCAATGTCGTCGAGGTCATAGTCGGCTTCCTGCAGCGCAAGCTTCAGATGGTCGCATATCCGGTGGGCGTGGACCCGCTCATCACCTTCGGCATCGGCGGTGGAGACTGTCACGCAAACCGGTCTCGGCGTTTTCGAGGCCAGGCAGGTCGCCACGATTGAGGAATCGAGCCCGCCGGAGACGCCCACCAATGTCCTGTGTGCTGTTGTGCCCCACGCCGCCACGCAGTTCTCGACGGCATCCCGTAGTTGCTCGGCATGCCGAAGGAAGCCGATTGTCTCGTCGATGGCGACGTGGTCCCATGGGGACCAGACATGGCGAATGTGCAGGCCGTCGCGGTCGATCTGAAGGCAATCGCCCGGCAGGAGTTCACTGACGCCCACGAATGCGGTCTCTTGCGACGACAAGTCGGCCCGAAAAAGGCTTCGGGCCAGTTGGTCCATGGCAATCGTCGGCTTCCTCAACCCTGCGGCAATCAGGTGCGCAATGCTCGAACCGACCAGCACGACCCCGGATGCATGCGCATAGTAGCATGGCATGGCCGCAGACGGGTCGCGGCTGACTTGCAGGCTTTCTGCGCTCGACGACAGGGCGACGAAACCACCCCAACAGCGTTCGAAGAACTGGCCGATCGATCCGCAGCACAGGTTTCGCCAGGCAGCATCCTCAAGTGTGCCCTGGTGATAGCTCGTGCCGTGGCGCGTGAAGACTGTGCCCAAAACCCCTGCATCGGCAGTTCCGGGAGGCGTTGCGTATTGGCATTGCGATTGGGTGAAGACTGCAGCCGGGCCATTGAATACGCATTGTCGCCAGTCAGGCCGATCGACCATGGCTGCTGCCAGCTCAGCACGCCGTGCTGCATTCGGACCGGCGATCACCACCCATCCCTGGCTGGTCATGAGACCAATATCGGCAGGTAGGGTTGAACTCGTTCATAGGCGTCGTTGAGAACGATCGCGCCGTCCTGGCTCCAGCAATGTGCCGAGAACGGATTGACGCGGACACCGATGATCAAAGCCGGACTGTGGCCGAAACGTCGGCAAAGCCAAACGAAGGCCAAAGTCAGCGGCAAGCAATTGCCGTCGCTTCGCATAAACGGATGTACCTTGCGAAAGGCAGCGCCAATCCTGTCCATGTTTGCGAAGTCCTTATGCCGAACGGTCTTGGCCCTGCTTTTCTCAAGCCCGGAAAGGATCCGGTACAAGGGGCAAAGCTGAACAAGGATCTTGGCCACGGCAACCGCTGACCAGGCCAGCAATACCAGCGCTGGTGATGTGGCAGCCTGTTCTTGCGCGGCCAGACGGTCGCTTTCTGGGGTGGCGATCTTTGAAGAGTTCATGGTGTGCGATCCGGCAAAGCCGAAACCGGAAGGCATTGCGCCCACGGCGATCTGATCGAACACGCTCGTTCTTATGGCGCCAAGACTGCGTTCGCCGGCGATGGTCACGAAAGCGCCGTTTGTTCTCGAAGGGAGAGCGAAATAGCGATTGCGGCGCAGATCGAGAAATATCGCTCGTCCGCCGATGACGCAAAAATGGATGTCCATTGCGGGCTCGGGCATAGTGCTGTTCGCAAATGAGATGCGCGCGCCGAAGCGCGCGCATCCTGTCAGTCGTCGGTCAGGCCGGCGACGATCTGGCGGCCACCGCCGGTGTCTTCGTGACCCATCGTGGCGCCGCGCGTTTCCTGCGTGACCGAGCCGAGGTCGATCAGCTCGTCGACGGAATTGTCGAAGGTCTTTTCCATGATCATCTCCATCTGTTTTGCGACTCCAGCAGCCGCACGGAAATGATGATCAATTGGAACCGTGAACTGAATTTTATAATCCAATTATAATCGCTGTATGGATGGATAAGTCGGGATGTAAGGTGACCGAGCTGTGGAAAGCGCGCGTTGGGAGCACGCACCGGCGCCTTTAGCATTTTGCCTGGACATCCGCGCCGGAACCCGGTCACACGTCAGGTAAAACCGGACGTGAGATCGATTTTGATCTGTTAAGATCTGATTTCAAGGGGAAAATTCTCACCATTTTCGCGACATTTGAAGTGATGGACTTGAAGTCTGTAATCCCTTCCTAGCCGACCGGATCAATCCTCATTGTTATTTGGGATCTTCGGCGCGAAGTCGAATTCTGCGGAACCGACCTGTCCGGCTTGGCCCGGCATCGGCTATGGCAATTTCCCTGCCTTTCCCATGAACTGGTCACGCATTGTCAGCAGGATGCTGGAGACATATCGTAGCGTCTCCGGGATCCTTGGCACTTGCCCTGCGGCGCGCACGCGTCCGGCACCAGCATTGTAGGCGGCAAGTGCCAGGTCAAAGCGACCGAACTCGTCGAGCAGCGTGCGCAGCAGCCTCGCGCCTCCGCGCAAATTGGCATCCGGATCCCAGACGTTGCCGACGCCAAAACGTCGAGCGCTTTCCGGCATCAATTGTGCGAGGCCAACAGCGCCCTTGGGGCTGCGTGCCGCCGGATTGTATCGGCTTTCTGCAATCACCAGCGCGTCGAACAGGTTTACCGGGACACCCGCCGCGCAGGCAGCGCCAACCATCGTGGTATACCACGTGGCGCGGCGGCGTTCAGTCATCGGCGACAGCGCCGGGGCAGGGCGATAGGGATCGGCCACGCATGCGCGGGCAGCGGCAGCGTGCGCGCGACCAGCGAGAAGTTCAGACATCAATGGTTCGCTTGGTCCGGGCGTGCTGAACGCAGGTGTTGGACGCCGCTCGTTCGGGGTGGCGAGGGCTTCGAAATCAGCCATAAGCGCTTGAGGCTGATCGCGATCTCTGTCCTGCCGTGGCTGGACCTCAGGTGTGAGAACGAAAACATCGTGCCCACGACCTTGCGACGAGAACTGCTGCATCACCACGCCATGCGCGACTGCCGATTGCGCGGCAATCAGGCATGCGACCGACAGCACGGCTTTGATTGGTCTGGAACGCACGAGGCCCCACTTTCAGCGTGGCCCGGTCCGGATATCGCAATGCCAAACTGCCCGTTTTTCGCAAAATGACAACAACGAAGACAATCCATGGAACCGGGCGGGTGTCGATCGCAGCCATGGTGCAAGCGGGTCTTGTCGATCTGACGGCTGCGGGGTTACATCCGGCTCATGAGCAAAATCGTTGTCGCCGCGCTGCAGATCGGTTCCGATTACGCGGGCAAAGCCGTCACGCTGCAAAACATCCTGGCCCTTGAAGATCGCATTGCGGCCTCTGGCGCCTGCCTGGTGGTCATGCCGGAGGCGTTGCTGGGCGGTTACCCAAAGGGCGAGCAGTTCGGCACGCGGCTTGGCTATCGCACGCCGGAAGGGCGCGACGCCTTTGCGTCCTACCATGCCAACGCCGTCGACATGGACGGGCCGGAATTGGCCGCTCTCTCCGCAATGAGCACACGCACCGGTGCCACACTGGTGCTTGGCGTGATCGAACGCGCAGGGTCGTCGCTGTTCTGCACCGCCGTGTTCATCGAGCCTGAACGCGGCGTCGTTGCCAAACATCGCAAATTGATGCCGACCGGCACCGAGCGCCTGATCTGGTCGCAAGGCGATGCATCGACCATGCCCGTTGTGGACAGCCGGGCGGGCAAGCTCGGCGCGGCGATCTGCTGGGAAAACCACATGCCGCTGTTCCGCACCGCGATGTATGCAAAGGGCGTCGAAATCTGGTGCGCGCCGACCGTTGACGAGCGTGACATCTGGCGCAGTTCGATGCGCCACATCGCGCACGAAGGGCGCTGCTTCGTCATCAGCGCCTGCCAGGTGCAGCCTTCGCCCGCCGAACTGGGCAAGGACATCGCGCAATGGGATGCCGACAGGCCGCTGATCGGCGGCGGCAGCATGATCGTCGGCCCGCTCGGGGATGTCATTGCCGGGCCGATGACGGGTGAGGCCGGGCTGCTCGTTGCCGAGATCGACACCGCCGAAATCATCCGCGCGCGCTATGATTTGGACGTGGTGGGGCACTATTCCAGACCGGATCTGTTCAGCCTGCACATTGATGAGCGTCCCCGTAACGGGACAGTTTTCACATAGGACCATGCCAGCCGGTTCATCGCAGGGGCAGGGCGGCTGCGACCCCTCGCGCCAAAATCACGCGTTCCAGAAGCCGGTCTTGCGTCCATGAACCTGCTTGAGGTGCGCCGCATAGGCGTCATGGTCCGGATGATCCCCGAAATCCTCGATGCGTTTGGCAAGGTGCGCACAAGTTTGCAGATGGCGGGCGGCGTGACCGTAGCGCTTGTATCGGGCGTTGATGAGTGAAAAGTCGATCATCGCGCGCAGCATCAGCGTGGCGGCAAGCGGATGGCGTTGCTCCAGCGCGTCGGCTGCCGGGGTCAGCAACTCATAGTGATTGCCGTCGAGTTCGGCATGGCGCGCCAGAATGAGTTTGGCCGCAAGGTCGTGTGCCGGCCAATCGATCAGAAAGGCCAGCGCCTGGCTGAATATCGGAAATTGGCCAACATAGGCCAAAGCCCGGTTTTCCGCCTCTTCGTCGTCGAAATCGGGCAGGCGCGTGATATAGGCCCGAAGGTATTCGGCATTCAGCGTGCGCTCGAAAATGGCCCAGCGCTCGCTCTGCGCATCGTCCGATCGTCCCAGGGCATCGAGCGCATCGATCCGGACGCGCTGCCAATCGGGCCAATGCCTGCCGCTCCTGAATTCGGCTTCGGCACCAGTCAGCGCCGTCATGGCCTCCGCCGCCCGATCGGCCGCCAAAAGGCGCTCTGCAATCCGCGCGGCGATGGCCGGGTTGGCGCGTTCTTCCGGTGAAAAGCGCGCGATATATCCATCGACATCGCCCAGCGCATCGGCGATTTCGGTCAGCGCCGACTGGACCGTTCGCGCGTGGTTCCTCGCAAGATAGTCGTCCTTGTAGAGAGGACCGCCCATGCCATACCCGATCACGCGGCGCTCGCCCGGCGGCGCCTTTGCGGCCAATTTCTCGAACAGAGCCTTGAGCGTTTCCAGTCCTTCCCGCCCAAGCGGCTTTGCCATCAGGGCGATCAAACCGTCGAACTGGCCGTAATCGTTGGCGCAGACCCCTGCGAAGACCCGCTCGGACAGTCTGGCAGGGACCAGTGCCGCATGCCCTGCAACTGTGCCAAGATCCTCCAAGGCGATGGCGACGACGTTGCCGATCGTCCCGTTGCTGTCATCACACCGCTCGTAGATCGATGGCGCCATCTCCAGCAACCGCCAGAGGAGATCAAAGGCTTCGGCGGGCTTGGTCGGGGCGACATGATCCATGATCGCCGCCCGCTGCATGTCGAGATCCTGCGCCAGCGGCCTGATCTTTCGCCAGTCGACAAAGGATTTCGACCGGGCAATCGCAGCGAGTCGCTTACGTATTTCCGCCGCGACATCACCGCCGCCGCTGCGGCTGGCCAGTTCAAGCCGCAATCGGCGCTTTGCGGCGGCATCCCCCGTCGCCAACTCGAGCAGCAACTCCGCCAGGCGCTCCGCACCAAGCGCAGCCAAATTCTTGGCGTTCAGAGTCTTTTCGGAAGCCATGGCCGACTTTTGCAAGGCATCCTGCGCCGGTCAAGCCGCGCGCGCCGTCAAAGGCTACCACAAATGCCGGAAGCGCCCGCAGAGCCGACATTCGCGGCTTGCTCGCGGATCGCCGAAACGGGTCGTTCATTTATGCGGGTTTGGGGCTTCCGTATGACTGGCCCTGGCCCTGGCCGCGAAGCGACAGGTAGGTTCCGACCATTGGGAGTCAGACAAGAGTCAGTCCTTCCATTGCTGGTCCCATAGATTCAGACTTTTCGGGCTTGGGGAATCCCCCGCGTGCGCCTGCCTCATCGCGGCTTGGTATTAAGACTCGTGAGGGACTGAATCAGGCCGAAGCGATCGAGTTTCAACGCTGCGAATCCGTGGGTGTGCACGGGACAAACTGCCCAATGCGC
>NZ_KQ954299.1 GCF_001519055.1 Novosphingobium sp. Fuku2-ISO-50
ACGAACCTGAGCAAAGCATCAGGATTTTGCCGCAAGGCCCTGTTACCATGATCGCATGGTGTGGGGCACGCGCATGACAGGGACGGCAAGGCTGCTTTGCGCGGCGGCATCCGCCTGCGCGAACCCGGCGCATGCGCAAACCGACCGGATCGATGAACCGCCGCAGATCGTCGTCACCGCCCCGAGCGGCAGCGACGACGTGGTGCTGGCCGATACCACGGTCAATGCGCAAGTTCTGTCGGGCGACGCGTTGAACCGGCAGCATCACGCCAATCTGGCCGACTTGCTTGATTCCTCGCTCGGCTCGATCTCTTTGAGCAACGGCACCGGCAGCCCGTACCAGAGCGACGTGTCCTATCGCGGGTTTCAGGCGACCTCGCTGCTCGGATCGCCCACCGGGCTTTCGGTCTGGCTCGACGGGGTGCGGATGAACGAACCGTTCGGCTCGATCGTCAACTGGGATCTGATCCCGATGAACGCGATTTCCGCAGTCGAAGTCCTGCCCGGATCAAACCCGTTGTTCGGGCTGAACACATTGGGCGGCGCGCTCGTGCTGACGACAAAGAACGGGGCGGACAACGGCGGCCTTGGTGTGACGGTGCAGGGGGGATCGTTTGCCAGACGTGCCATTTTGGCGGAAGCGGGCGGTACACTTGCTGGAAAAAGCCTCGATTGGTTTGTTTCCGGAAATTTTGATAACCAAAACGGCTATCGTTGGTACACGCATACCCGCGTCAGCCAGGGCTATGGCAAACTGCGCTGGCGAGGGGGCGCGACGCATGCCGAGCTTGGCGTGTTGTGGGCCGATACCTCGCTCAACGGCACGCAAAGCTTGCCATTGTCGATGCTGGGCACGCCGCAAAGCGCCTATACCTGGCCCGACAATGTCTCGAACAATCAACTGGTGATCAATCTGAAGGCCGATACGCGTCTGTCAGACGTGCTCAAGCTCAGCGCAAACGTATATTATCGTCGCTCGGATTCGCATTCGAGCAACAGCAACGCCAGCCTGGGCGACGCTTGCGATGGCGTCACGTATGATTGCAGCGCGCTTGCACCGGGCGGGACGGCGCGCGATCTGTTTACGACGAACCCGTTCCAGAGTGCGGCTTTTACCGCCTATGCCGGTGGCTTGCCGATTCACGACTATACCAGCGGCATCAACACCACGCTGGTCACCTCCGACGTTTATCAGCACAGTTTTGGCGGCAATGCGCTGATCGATCTGGATGCGTCGCTGGGGCGGTTCGTCAACGATCTCAATCTCGGCGGCAGCTTTGAAATCGCGACGATCCGCAGTGATCAGGCGACCGGTCTGGCGCAACTGGTGAATTACCAGACCGTGGCCATGGCGTCGAACCCGCTTTATGGCAGCGCGGCGGGGTTTGCCGGCAGTCCGCTGATCAACGCGGTGGCGGTTTCGTCGCACAACCGGGCGCTCAATCTGTTTGCGCGCGACATGGTCAAGCTCACGCCCAAGCTCAGCCTGACGGCATCGCTCAGCTATACTTTGACTCACCTCGATCTTTTCGGAACCAACGCCACCTTGCTCGATGCAAGCGGTCGCTATGTCTGGACCGACGCCGGCGGGACGATGTATTACAACCCGGCTTATCTCGGCGCGAGCACCTGGGACGCTGCGTCGGGCGCTTTGGTCACGGCCGCCGCGCCCGCAGGCGCGACCGCCGGGCCCGAAGTCGATCCGGTCAATGGCGTCCACACCTATCACCGGTTCAATCCGGCCGTGGGGCTTGCCTGGAATCCGCGTGGCGAAGTGGGCTTTTTCGCCAGCTACAGCGAAGCGATGCGCGCGCCGACGGCGATCGAACTGGCCTGCGCCGATCCCGCCCGGCCCTGTTCGCTGCCCACCGGGTTCAACGGCGATCCCGATTTGCGCGCGGTGGTTGCGCACAGCCTCGAACTCGGCGCGCGCGGCACGATTGCGCGGCGGTTCGGCGCGCGGCGCCTCGGCTGGAATGCGGCAGTCTATCGCACGCTGGTGGACAACGACATTCAATTCATCTTTGGCGCCTCGGGCCTGGGCTACTTCGCCAATCTGGGGCGGACCGAGCGCAGAGGCTTTGAACTGGGCCTGACTGCCGAGTGGGCGCGGGTGCAGGTGTCGGCCAATTATGGCCATGTTGCGGCGACCTATCGCGAGGGTTTCATCGATTCCGTTGGCGACAGCGTCGCGCCCGGCGCCCGCATCACCGGCATCCCGTCGCAGTCGTTGAAGCTGCGCGCGACATATCGCCCGATCGAAGCCGTCACGATCGGCGCCAATCTGATCGCGGTATCGGGCCAATATGCCCACGGCGACGAGGCAAACACGCAGCCTGCCGTACCGGGCTATGCGCTGGTCAATTGCGATCTGTCGGTCACACCGCTGCCTCGGCTGGAACTGTTCGGCACGGTGACCAACCTGTTCGACAGGCATTATGCAACGTTTGGTGTGATGGGCACCAACATCTATACCGGGGGCGAAGAGCAGTTCCGCACCCCGGCACCCGGTCGTGCGGTCCTTGGCGGTATTCGTTACCGTTTTGGCGGCGGCCATCCTGCGGCGGATATGGACTGACCCCCCGAACCCCCCACATTCCTCGGGGGGAGCCATCGTCCTGTTCGACCAAACCCCTTGCGGGCCGGCACTGCCCCACCTACCCCCTGGTGCCGGTCCGCAAGGCGGCCTTTCGAATTACCCGATCGGCCCGCCCAGCGCGCGCACGATCGCGACGCCCGCTTGCGCGCGGCGCGTCCGCACCGCGAGCAGCGTGCGCGCGGCGTTAAGCGCGTCGGTTTGCGAGGTGACGACTTCGAGATAAGTCGCGGCGCCTTCGCGATAGCGGGTAAACGACAATTGGCTGGTGGCTTCGGCGGCCTTGACCGCGATTTCCTGTTCCCCGGCCTCGCGCGTCAGATCGCGCGCGGCGGCGAGCGCGTCTTCGACTTCGCGGAATGCGCCGATTACAGTCGTGCGGTAGGCGGCGGCGCTTTCGTCGAACTGCGCACGCGCCTGACGCAGACCGGCCTTGCGCCGCCCCCCGTCAAATAGCGGCAGATTGAGCCCGAGCGGCCCGAGCGCCCAAAAGCTGTTGGGCGCGGCAAGCAGCGCGGGCCCGGTTGTTTCATAGCCCGCGCCCATCCCCAGCGTGATCGTCGGGAACAGCGCGGCATGGGCAACGCCGATCCGCGCATTGGCTTCGGCGACGCGGCGTTCGGCGGCGGCGATGTCGGGGCGTCGTTGCAACAGGCCCGACGGCGTGCCGACCGGGACGGCGGGCGCATCCGGAACGTGCGCGATCGGCGCGAGGTGAAAGCTGCTCGCCGCTTCGCCGGTCAGCGCGGCCAGTTCGTGCTCGGTCGTGGTGCGTTGATTGGCGACATCGACAGCCAGCGCGCGGGCATTGCCGAGCACGGTCATCGCGCGATTTTCATCGAGGCCCGATGCCGCGCCGCCCAGGTGTCGCCGCCGGGTCAGGTCATAGGCGCGGGTATAGGCATCGACCGAGCGCGCGAGCAGATCCTGTTCCGCATCGAGCCCGCGCAACCGCGCATAAGCATCGGCAACGGCGGCCTGCAGGCTCAGGCGGACAGAGGCAAGATCGGCCTCGGTGGCGCTTGCCTCGGATCGTGCGGCGGCGATCGAATTGCGCACGCGGCCCCACAGATCGACCTCGTAGGACAGTTGCGCGCCGATTTTTGTATCGTTGAACGTCACCGCCGAACCGGCGCTGAGCGGGCGCGCCTTTGATTCGCGTTGGCGCAAGGTGCTGGCGGTGCCGTCGATTTCGGGCAGCGCTTGCGCCGCCGTCTGGCCCAGTACGGCGCGCGCTTCGTCGCGGCGGGCAAGTGCGGCGGCCAATGTCGGGCTGGCCCGTTCGGCGCGGGTTTCGAGATCATCGAGCACCGGATCGGCAAAGGCCAGCCACCAGGGGCCGCGCGGGGCCGCGTCGGCGGGCGCGGCCTCGGTCCAGGATGGCGGGATCGCGTCGAAATGCGCGGGCGTTGCGATCGCGACAGGGCGGGGCGGGGGGGTGAACGAACAGCCTCCGAGCAGCGAGAGCGCCGCCGCGCCGATCAGCCTATTTCGCATGGGGTTTGCCCTTTGCCCCCGTCGTCGACGGCAGGACTTGCGTGACGTGCACATGCTGACCGTTGTGAATGGCATCGGGCGGGGTGTCGATCACCGCGTCGCCGGGGTCGATCGCGCCGGTAACGCGCACGACATTGCCATCGTCGCGGATGATCTTGATCGGGCGCAGCGCGACCTGGTCGCCACCGGTCACCACCGCCACGCTTGGGCCGTCGGTTCCATAGAAGATCGCGCTGCCGGGCAGGGCCAGCGTGCCGACATTGCCGGTCGAATGGAAGTGAACTTGCGCAAAGGCGCCGGGCTTCAACATCCGGTCGCCATTGTCGGCCTGCAATTCGACAAGCATCGAGCCCGACTGGACATCGACCGCGCCGGCCGAGCGCACCAGTTCGGCGCTGAACGACTTGCCCGGATATTCCGGCAATTCGAGGCTGGCGGCGATGCCGGGGTGCAGCATGGCCGAATAGTTTTGCGGCACGCGCACATAGACGCGCATGCGATGCACATCGGCGACGGTAAACAGCGGCTGTGCATTGAGATTGCCGGTCACGACGAGCGCGCCGATCTGCGCCGAACGGCTGGTGATCACGCCGTCAAACGGGGCGGAGACGCGTTCAAACCCCTGCATCGCGCGCCATCGTTTGACATTGGCGAGCGCCGAATTGGCCAGCGCCGACTTGGCGGCAAGATCACCCTGCTTTTCGTCGGTTTCCTGTTTGGATACGGCATCCTGGGCGAGCAACTGGGTCCAGCGCCGGGCCGTGGTCGCCGCGAGGCGCTGATTGGCCAGCGCGGTCTGGTAATCGGCTTCGGCCTGGGCAAGCGTCTGATCGACTTCGGGCGCGTCGAGCACGGCGAGCGGCTGGCCGGAATGAACATGGTCGCCGATGTCCGCCAGCCAGTTGCGTACATAGCCGTTGGTGCGCGCATTGATCGCGGCATTGTTCCACGGTTGCACTTGTCCGGGCAGAACCAGTTCGTCGCTGGGCGCGGCGGGGGCGGGGTGGACCACCGCGACATCGCCGATTGCAGCCACGCGCGCCACGCTGGCTTCGCCGGTAACGGCGTATTCGCGCCAGGCGATACCGATGCCTGCGATCACCACGGCGCCGAGCGCGACCGCCAGGCCGAGCCGTTTCAGGCGGGCGGTATCGGGCAGATCCTGTTTGAGATCGACCAGTGTCGAATCGAGCGGGGGTGTGGGATCAGACATGAGAGGCGACCGCTTCGAAAGAGGGTTCGGATACCGCGCGGCGGCGATGGACGATGCTGAAGACGACGGGCACGAAAATCAGCGTGGCCGTGGTTGCAAAGATCAGGCCGCCGATGACCGCGCGGCCCAGCGGGGCATTCTGTTCGCCGCCTTCGCCAAGCCCCAGCGCCATCGGCACCATGCCGATGATCATGGCGAGCGCGGTCATCAGCACCGGGCGAAACCGCACCATGCCCGCCTCGATCGCCGCCAGCGTGGCATCGCCGGTCAGATTGAGCCGTTCGCGGGCAAAGCTGATCACCAGGATCGAATTGGCCGTGGCAATGCCCATGCACATGATCGCGCCGGTCAGCGCCGGAACCGAAAGAGTCGTGCCCGAAACGAACAGCATCCACACGATCCCCGCAAGCGCCGCCGGCAGCGCCGAGATGATCACCAACGGGTCGAGCCACGACTGGAAATTGACCACGATCAGCAGATAGATCAGGACGATCGCGGCCAGAATGCCGAGGCCCAGCCCGACAAAGGCGACCGTCATCGTCGCATACTGTCCGCGCATCGTCACGGTCACGCCTTTGGGCTGATCCTTGGCCAGTTTGGCCACGGCGGCGTTGATATCGCCTGCCACCGCGCCAAGATCGCGCCCTTGCGTCGTGGCATAGATGTCAAACACCGGCTGGATGTTGTATTGCGACACGACCGCAGGAATGTCGGTGCGCTTGAGCCGGGCAACCCCGCCGAGCAACTGGCTGGCCGTGCCTGCACCGCCCGAAACCGGCACGTTTTCAAGCCGGTTGATCGAGGATACCAGGTATTCCGGCGCTTGCGCGACGACCTGATATTGCACCCCGTTTTCGGGATTGACGAAGAACACCGGCGCGGTCTGCGAGGAACCGGCCAGCGCGTTGGACAAGCTGTTGGTCACGTCGCGCTCGGTCAGGCCATATTGCCCGATCAGCGAGCGGTTGACGTCGACGTTGAGGTTGGGCGAGCCTTGCGGCTGCTGGATGCGCGTGTCGGCGATGCCGGGAATCGGCGCGACCGCGGCCAGGATTTTTTCGGCAAAGCCGCGCGCCGCATTGGGATCGCGCGCCGCCACCTGGACGTCGATCGGCGCCGGGCTGCCGAAATTGAGAATCTGGCTGGTGATGTCGGCGGGCAGAAAGGCGAACGTGGTGCCCGGAAAATGGCGCGGCAGTTCGCGGCGCAGCGCGGCGATCGCGCGCGCGGTCGGCGCATGGCCTTCCCTGAGCGTGATCATGATGTCGCCGTCTTGCGGGCCGATCGTGCCGCTGTTGCTGTAGACGTTGTTGATCGAACTGACAGGCAGGCCGATGTTGTCGGTGATCGAGCTGACCTCGCCAGAAGGCAGAAGCTCGCGGATCGTCTGGCTGATCCGGTCGAACCGCGCGGCGGTGTCTTCGATGCGCGAACCCATCGGCACGCGCACATGCATCATGATCTGGCCGGAATCGACTGCCGGAAAGAAATTGCTGCCGAGGAACGGAACCAGCACGAACGAGGCGGCGACAGCGGCGAGAAAACCGGCGACGAACCGCCCCTGGCCGATCAGCGCCAGCCGCAAGAGACCGATATATCCGGCACGAAACCGTTCGAAGCCCGCCTCGAAGCCGCGCTGCACGCGCACGAAAAATCCGCCCAGCCCGCGCGGCGCGGCAGCGTCATGCGCATGGAGATCATGCGGTTTGAGCAAGTACATCGCCATTGTCGGCACCAGCGTGCGCGACAGGATAAAGCTGAACACCATCGAAAAGATCACCGACAGCGCCATCGGCACGAACAGGTATCCCGCCACACCGGGCAGGAAGAACATCGGCACGAACACGATGCAGATGCACAGCATCGAAACGAACGCCGGGACCACGATCTGCGCGGCGCCGTCGGTGATCGCGGGGATCACGCCTTTGCCCTGTTCGAGATGCCAGTTGATGTTTTCGATCGTCACTGTCGCTTCGTCGACGAGCAGCCCGACCGCCAGCGCCAGTCCGCCCAGCGTCATGACATTGAGAGTTTGGCCAAACGCATAGAGCGTGGCGATCGCGGCCAGCACGGCGAGCGGGATCGAAGTCGCGATGATCAGCGTCGATCGCACCGAGCCGAGGAACAGCAGGATCATCAGGCTGGTCAGCCCCGCCGCGATCAGCCCTTCGCGGATCACGCCCGAAACCGCCGCGCGGACAAAGATCGACTGATCGCCGACAGTCAGCACTTTGAGCGTATCGGGCAGGCCGACCATGATCTGCGGCAGTTTTTGCTTGACCCCGCCGATGATCGACAGCGTCGATGTCGCGCCGTTCTTGAGCACGGTCAGCAGCACCGAACGCCGCGCGTTGACATGGACCACATTGGTCTGCGGCGGATAGCCGTCGCGGACATGGGCGACATCGCGCATGTAGATCGTCGCGCCGCCGATGACTTTGACCGGCAGGTCGTTGAGCGCGGCGATCGAGGCAGGCGCGTTGTTGAGCGAGACGCTGTATTGGGTCGGCCCGATCTTGACGAACCCGGCTGGATTGATCTGGTTTTGCGCGGCGATCGCATCGGTCACGTCTTGCGCCGAAAGCCCTTTGGACTGCAGCGCGGCGGGATCGAGATCGACCTGGATCTGACGCTGTTTCCCGCCCGAGGGCCAGGGCATGGCCAGCCCCGGGATCGTGACGAGCTGCGGCCGGATCTGGCTGGTGCCGATGTCGAACAATTGCTGTTCGGTAAGCCCGGCGCCCGACAGCGCGAGCTGCACGATCGGCACGGTCGAGGCGTTGTAATTGATGATCAGCGGCGGTGACGTGCCCGGCGGCAACTGGCGCAAGGTCGATTGTGAAATCGCCGTGACCTGGGCATTGGCGACTGCGATATTCGTGCCCGGCTGGAAATAGATCTTGACGATCCCGACCCCGACCATCGACTGGCTTTCGATGTGTTCGATGTCGTTGACCGTGGTCGTCAGCGACCGCGAATAGGGCGTGACGAGCCGGTCGTTCATATCCCTGGGATTGAGGCCCGAATATTGCCAGGCGACCGCGATCACCGGAATGCGGATTTCGGGAAAGATGTCGACCGGCGCACGAACTGCGGCCAGAACGCCAAAGATCGCGATCAGGATCGCCATGACGATGAACGTCAACGGGCGGTGAAGGGCGATCTTGACGATATCCAGCATGCATTGTGCTCCACGCCCGGGGGGGAGGGCGGTCATCCGGGGTTTGCCCCTACCAACCGTCATTGCCATGGGCAAAGTGGTTTTAAGGGGCAAACGCAATTGCGCCACGCATCGTCAGGGCGTGTCGAATGTCACCGGATTGTCGTGGCCCGGCCTGATCGGCCAGACGGACACCTGCCCGCTGCTGGGCGTAATTGCAAAACCGCCTCTAGCATGGCGCATTCGTGTCATAAAAGGGGGGTGGTCGTAATAAAGTGTTGCAGCGCTGCGCAATTTTCCGGCTGTGCGCGCTCGTTGCGGGCTTTGACTGTCTGTCTCGGCGATAGAAGCCGTCGGCGAGTCTAATCCGCTGCCGTGTGGCGATCGGGCATGACTATCCCGGTGCTGGCGTAATAGACCGCTTCGGCAATGTTGGTCGCGTTGTCGCCGATGCGTTCGATGTTGCGCGCAACCAGCAGCAGCTCGGTCGCGGTGATCACGTTGGCCGATTTTTCCGACAAATGGTCGATCAGGCTGCGGATCATGTCGCGATAGAGCGCATCGACTTCCTTGTCGCGGGCGACGACATCTTCGGCGAGCACGGCATTCTGCGCGGCATAGGCGTTGAGCGCGGAATGGATCATGCCCGCCGCAATTTCCGCCACCGCCGGTACAAGCGCCAGCGAGCCAAAGCGGAAATCATTGATTTTCAATGTGCTGCGCGCGATGTTCTTGGCATGGTCGCCAACGCGTTCGAGCATGCCCGAAATCTTGAATGCCGCAACGACCTGGCGCAGATCGCTTGCGACCGGCGCGCGCAGGGCGATCAACTGGATCGCCAGTTTCTCGACTTCGGCTTCGAGCGCATCGAGCTGCTTGTCGCGCGCAACGACGACGCTGGCTTTGTCATGATCGCCCCGGCGCAGCGCGTCGATGGCATCGTGGACCTGATTTTCGGCAAGGCCGCCCATTTGCGCGATCAACGCATTGAGCTGCCCCATGTCCTCGTCAAAGGCGCGGATGGTATGTTCGTTGGCCATGGGTTGTTCCTTACCTTTTACGTCAGCCGAAGCGACCGGTGATGTAATCCTGCATCTGCTGCGTTTCGGGCGAGACGAAGGCGTCGGACGAGGGGCGGAACTCGATCATTTTGCCCAGCAGCATGAACCCGGTGTAGTCCGAGATGCGCGCTGCCTGCTGCAGGTTGTGCGTGACGATGACGATGGTCAGCGACGATTTCAGCTCGATCAGCGTGCTTTCCAGCTTTGCGGTGGAAAGCGGGTCAAGCGCCGAGGCCGGTTCGTCGAGCAGCAGCACGTCGGGATTGATCGCAATGCCGCGCGCGACGCACAGCCGCTGTTGCTGCCCGCCCGACAGGCCGAGGCCCGACAGGCTGAGCTTGTCCTTCACTTCGTCCCACAGCGCCGCGCGGGTGAGCGAGCGTTCGACGATCACATCCATGTCCGCCTTGCTGACGCTGCGATGCAGCCGCACGCCAAACGCGATGTTGTCATAGATCGACATCGGGAACGGCGTCGGGCGCTGGAACACCATGCCGATGCGCGCGCGCAACTGTTCGGAGTTCTTCGCCTGGTCGAGGACGTTTTCGCCGTCGAACATGATCTCGCCCGTCGCCGATTGCCCGGGGTAGAGGTCATAGATCCGGTTGAGCGTGCGCAGCAGCGTCGATTTGCCGCAGCCCGACGGGCCGATCAGCGCGGTCACCTTGTTGCGCGCGACCGGCAGGTCGACGCCGAACAGCGCCTGCGATTTGCCATAGAAGAAATCGAGATTGTGCACGTCGATGACGCGGTCCGCCTCGGGCGGGGGGATCATCACGGTGCGGTGATCGGTGGTGGTATCTTCAAAGGTCACTTGTGCGTGCTCCCGCGCGTCAAGGCACGTCCGATGATGTTGGTGGTTAGAACGGCAACGGCGATCAGCAAGGCGCCGGCCCAGGCCAGCCGCTGCCAATCGTCATAGGCGCTCATCGCGAATTGAAAGATCGTCGTGGGCATCGAGGCCATCGGCTGGGTCAGCTTGGTGCTGAGGAACGGATTGCCGAGCGATGTGAACAGGAGCGGCGCGGTTTCGCCGCTGATCCGCGCAAAGCTGAGCAGTGCCCCGGTCATCAGCCCCGACTTGCTGGCGCGCCAGATGATCGAGCGGATGACATGGCCGCGGTTGGCGCCCAGTGCCATGCCCGCCTCGCGCAGGGCGTTCGGCTGCATGCGCATGATGTCCTCGGTCGCCCGTGTCGCCACCGGCATGGCCAGCAAAGCCAGCGCCACGCCGCCCGCCGCAGCGGAAAAGCCATGGAACGGCCGCACCAGCAGTTCATAGACGAACAGGCCGATCAGGATCGACGGGGCCGAAATGAGAATGTCGTTGAGAAAGCGCACGATCGTCGCCAGCTTGGTCCCGTCGCCATATTCGGCGAGCCAGGTTCCGGCCAGAATGCCGACAAACAGCGCGATGACCATGCCGATCGCGCACATGATGAGCGAGCCGACAATCGCGTTGAGCAGGCCGCCGGCCATGTCGGGCGCGGGCTGGCTCATCGTGAAGACATGGATGTCGAGCCCGGCAACGCCTTTGACCACCAGCGTTTCGAGAATCAGCGCCAGCGCCGCCAGGGCAATCGCCGTGGCCAGCCCGGTGAGCCCGAGAAAGATGTAATTGTACAGTTTCCGCCGCGCATGGAGAAAGCGGTCGAAATTTGCGTTGGTGGGTTTGGAAGCGGTCATTTCGGGCCTCCCCGGCCGAGCAGCAGCCGCGCCGTGGCGATCGTGGCGAAAGTGATCAGAAACAGCACCAGCCCCAGCGCGATCAGCGCGGAAATGTGCATGTCGCCGGTCGCTTCGGTGAATTCGTTGGCGATCGTCGACGAAATGGTCGAGCCCGAATCAAACAGGCTGCCGGGAAAATTGTGCGAATTGCCGATGATGAACGTCACCGCCATGGTTTCGCCCAGCGCGCGGCCAAGCCCGAGCATGACCGCGCCGATCGCGCTCTTGCGCACATAGGGCAGCATGATCCGCATGACGACTTCGCGCTGCGTACAGCCAAGGCCATAAGCCGCTTCGCGCATGTGCGAAGGCACCGACATCAGCAGTTCGCGCAGGATCGCGGCGATATAGGGCAGGATCATCACTGCGAGAATCAGCGAGGCGGTAAAGATGTTGGCGCCGTTGGGCACCCCCGAAATCAGCGTTTCCAGCCAGGAACCCGGCGTTACCGCCATCATCAGCGGCAATTGGACATGCGCCGCAAACCATGGCGCCAGCACAAACAGGCCCCACATGCCGTAAACGATCGAGGGAATCCCCGCGAGCAGTTCGACCGCGATTGCCAGCCACCGCGCGATCATCTGCGGGCAGATTTCGACAAGGAACACCGCGACGCCGATCGCGACCGGCAATGCCAGCAAAAGCGCCAGGAACGAGGTGATCAGCGTGCCGACGATCGGCGCTGCGGCCCCGTACTGATCCGCGACCGGATCCCAGGTGCTGGTGGTGAAAAAGCTGATGCCGAAATGGCTGAGCGCCATCCAGCCGCCCGAAACGAGCGAAAGGACCAGCCCGAGCAGCGTCGCCATCATCACCAGCACGGCGGTAAGGCTCAGCCAGCGAAAGATATGGTCGCCGCCCGGCTGGCGCGGATCACCCTGCGCGTCGGTGACGCGCAGGGTGTCGTTGCCGGCGGACGCGGCGGCTTGTCCCTGAGGGGGCGGGGAAGGGGCCGCGACTGCCATATCAGTGACCGTTATAGACCGGGCGACCGCCAGCCTTGATTTCATTCGACCACTGGCGACGGATCAGATCCTTCACCGGGCCGGGCAGCGGCACATAGTCGAGACCGATCGCGGTCTTGTCGCCGGTCTTGTAGGCCCAGTCGAAGAAACGCAGCACGGCGGCGGCACGAGCCGGATTTTCCGGGTTCTTCGGCACGAGAATGAACGTCGCGCCGCTGATCGGCCAGGCGTTGCGGCCGGGCTGATCGATCAGCATGATGTAGTTGCCGGGGATCTTGCCCCAGGGCGCGCTTGCGGCGGCTGCGGCAAAGGCGCCGCCGTTCGGCTGCGGAAACTGGCCGACGGCGTTCTGCACCAGCGCGTACGTGACCTTGTCCTTGCGCGAATAGATATATTCGACATAGCCGATCGAGCCGGGGGTCTGCTTGACGAACGCGGCAACGCCGTCGTTGCCCTTGCCGCCCAGGCCCGTCTTCCAGTTGACCGAATCATTGGCGCCCACGGTGTTCGCCCAGGCCTGGCTCTTGTGCGCGAGATAGGTCGTGAAGATGAACGTCGTGCCCGAACCGTCCGAACGGTGGACCACGGTCACCGGCAGGCCGGGCAGGCGCAGGCCCGGATTGATGCGGGTGATCGCCGGATCGTTCCAGCGCGTCACGCGGCCGAGGTACATGTTGGCGATGATGTCGCCGGTCAGGTGGAGCTGGCCGGGGTTCACGCCGGGCAGATTGACGATCGGCACGATGCCGCCGACCACGGTCGGAAACTGGCTCAGGCCGTTCTTGTTGAGATCTTCGATCTTCAACGGCTTGTCGGTCGCGCCGAAATCGACAGTCTTGGCTTCGATCTGGCGAATCCCGCCGCCCGAACCGATCGCCTGATAATTGAGTTCGTTGCCGGTCGCGCCTTTGTAGGCCTGCGCCCAGGCGGTGTAGACAGGCGCGGGGAAGGTCGCGCCGGCGCCGGTGAAATTGTCGGCATGGGCAGTGCCCGTCAGCGTGACCGCAAGGCCTGCGCCGATGATGAATTGCTTGAGCATGGTGTGGTCCCTTGGCTTTAGCACGAAATGTTTGCTGCGTGAGGCAGCGAGAGGGAACCGCGTCTGCGGCTGAGGTTCTTTGGGAAAATCAGCATAGGACGCGATTATGACACTTTTTGCCGTGTTCGGGAATTGGCGTCTGAAAGGAAATCCCCGGCCGCATCATCGACGCGGCCGGGGGTCGGATCAGAACTTGAAATAGCCGAACAGGCCGACTTCGTCGTACGTGCCGTAGTTGGCGCCGCCGAGCGTGCCGGTGCCGAGATACTGCGCCGTCATGGTGCCGCCGCCCAGGTTGAAGGTCGTGTCACGCTTGTACGCCAGCGAGATGTCGACCAGCTTTGCCGGCTGCCACTGTATACCGGCGTTCCAGTAATAGTTGCTCACCGAGGCGCCCGTGGCGATGTTCGGCGTGTAGCGGATCCAGTCTGCGCGACCGAAAACCTGCCACTTGGGCGTGATATTGTATTGGGCAAATGCCGACCAGCCGTTGTATTTGTCTTCGGTGGTCTTGGTTACGCTCTGCAAATTCTTGGCGTAGACATATTCGCCGCCGATGTTGAACAGGGTGTTCTTGAAGCCGAGCGCACCGTCGAGGCGATAGGCAACGTGATCAACCACTGCGCCCTGCACGTTGTTGCCAAGGCGACCGGTGTAACCGCCGACAGCGGCGTAAAAGCCCTTGTACTGAGCCGACAGGCGACCGTCGACGTCAACCGACTTGGTGACCTTGACGTTGCGGTAGCCGGTGCCGTTGACCACACCCACCTGATAGCTGAGCAGACCGCCGGCCAGATCGCCGAGAGCGTAGATGCCCCAGTCGGCCGACTGCGCCAGCTTGTAGTTGTCGGTCAGCGTCATTTCGAGATAGCGGTGTTCGTACTGGCCTTCCATGTACGGGATCCACGCCGTATCGGCCGAACCTGCGCGGATGATCAGCGCGGGGTCGATCTTCGCCTGGAGGAACGCCTTCTTGATGTACAGGCCCTTGCCCACATCGCCGATCTGGCTGATGGCGCCGGTCGACGTGTTGGCGGTCGGCGTGTTGTAGTTGCCGAACGCCGTTTCGCCGATCACGTTGCTGATGTCGGTGGTGACGTTGGCTGACCAGACATCGCTGAACTTGTGGTCGACGGTGATGTAGATCCGCTTCACGTTGAAGCCGGTGCCGTTCGACGGCTGCTTCACGCCATCGGCCTGCTGGTTGATGTTCGAAGCGTTGAAATAGGCCAGCGCGCTGACTTTGGTGTCGCCGGCCCAGGCCATCGTGGCGACCTTCTTGTCGGTCTTGGCGGTGGCAACCTGGACCGCTTCGGCCTTGGCAACGGCCGTGTCGGCCTTGGTCGCGGCGGTTGCTGCGGTCTGCGCGGCGGTGGTCGTTTCGGTCTGCAGCGTGGCGACCTGGGTCTGGGTCTGGGCGGTGGTGTCGTGCTGGGCGCGCAGTTCGCTGCGCAGCGCGGCGACTTCGGCCTTCAGTTCGTCGACTTCGCTCTTGAGTCCGGCATCCTTGGCCGGGGCGGCTTTGGCATGGCTCTGGTGCGACTTGGCGTGCTTCTTTTCGGCGGCGTGCGCGTTGGGCGCGGTGACCGCGCCAAGAGCGACGGCTGCCAGCAAGGCGTGGTGCAATTTCATGTGGGCCCCTTCTGCATTTATCGATTGATGCAGGCGCCCGGTATGGGCCCCATGTTGCCGTTTTGTGACAAGCGGGCGGAGGCGCCATGGATGCGCGCCGACGTCTTGCGGCTGTGTCCGCAAAGCCACAACTGCCCATGCGGAGCGCCTTGCCGAATTGACATATAAATGAAATATATCAGGTGGTTGCCGGGGGGATTCGCAAGCGTCTCTGGCCAATTCGGATGGTCGCAAGCGCGCCTGGAAGGTGCTGGCGGCGCTCACCCGGCAAGGCTCCGAGGCGGCGTTTGCAATGCGTCCGGCGAGGGAAATGTTGCAAAACCTTGCGCCGCGCGCGATCGGGGCGCTGCTCTCGGGGCAAGGCCCGCATGCGATATACCTCTATAAGGCCATGGCCGAACGGGGCCGCACGCGAATCACCCAAAGGATCGGACCGGCGCATTGGCAATGGTTTGCGCAGGCAATTGCCTCCGTTTTGCGACCTATCAGCCCCGGTTAACCCGGTTTCACTCCCCGCAAGCAGATGGGTGTCGGAAAAAAGGTATGTAAAACAGAAATTTGTACTATTTGGTGCGTGGCTAACGAGCTCTTAACCACATCGTACTTATACCCAGTACCCATGAAACGGATGCGCTACCTTTTGGCTGCCGGAGCGGCCACCGCCGGACTCGTTGGGGGAACCTCGGCTTATGCTGCCGGGACTCTGGCGGGGACCCTGATTCAAAACACAGCCAACGCGACCTTTTCGAGCGGGTCGGGCACGAGCACGATTCAGTCGAATACCGTCACGGTCAAGGTCGATCAGTTGGTCGGTGTCGCCGTGACCGCGCTGACCAGCACGCCCGCGACGATCGGTACGACGGCGGCGACCCTGATCTATCAGGTTACCAATACCGGCAACGGCGCCGACAGCTTTGATCTGACCGGCGCGCCCAATGTCAGCGGCAATGCCTTCAATGCCACGCTGCAGACAGTGGCCATCGATACCAACGGCAACGGCGTCTATGATCCCGGCGTCGACACGGTGATCACCAATGGCGCGGCGAGCCAGACCCTGGCGCCCGATGCCTCGATCAAGGTCTTTCTGATCGCGGCCGCGCCGACCACGGCTACCGACACCCAGACTTCGCAAGTGCGCCTTACCGCGACCTCGGTTACCGGCTCGGGCACGCCGGGAACGTTGCTTGCCGGCAAGGGCGTCGGCGGGGTCGATGCCGTGGTCGGCGCGTCGGGCGGGACGGCCAATGCGCTGGCGGGCCTGATCGCGAGCCTCGCCACAGTCACGCTGACCAAGTCGGCAACGATTGCCGATCCTTATGGTGGAACCAATCCGGTTCCCGGAGCAACCGTTACCTATACCATCGTGTCGCATGTCACAGGGTCCGGCACCGCGACCGGCCTGCAAGTCACCGACACGTTTCCGACCGGGACGACGTACCAGGCCAGTTCGCTGACGCTGGGCGGAACGGCGCTGACCGACGCCGCCGACAGCGACGCGGGGACGGCCACATCGACCGGCATCACCGTGACGCTCGGCAATGTTGCCGGCGGCAGCGCGGACAAGACGATCGCTTTCAAAGTCAAGATCAACTGAGGATATTCGACATGCGCAAATTTTCCCGTAACGTCGTGACCGCACTGGTGGTCCTGGCTGCTACGCCGGCGCTGGCGCTTGCCGCGCCCGGCGCCGTTTCGCTCGAAAGCTCGATCAAGCTCGACAAAGTGGTGACCGAAAAGGGGCAGACCCACCATGAATATGTCGCGCCGCAAAAGGTCGTGCCGGGCAATCATCTGCTGTTTGTGACCAGCTACCGCAATACCGGTGACAAGCCGGTCGATCATTTCGTGGTCACCAACCCGGTTCCTTCACCGGTTGCGCTCGAAAGCGCCGGGGCCGACAATTTCGACGTTTCGATCGATGGCGGCAAGACCTGGGGCAAATTGTCCCAGTTGTCGGTCACCAAGCCGGGCGCATCCGCGCGCGCCGCAGAAGCTGCCGATGTCACGCATGTCCGCTGGGTGATCCCCGTGATCGCTCCGGGTGCGGCCGGCACGCTTGAATATCACGCCGTGGTCCGCTGAGCGAACCTCGATTTCGAAGAGCCTTCGGTCCGCGGGCGTGATGTTCGGGGTGCGGACCAGTTTCTAACGCTTTGTAATTCAGGAGAATACCATGAAACACGCCAGCAAGTGGCTGGGCGTGGCGAGCACGGTTGTGCTTGCCGCTCTGGGGGCGAGCCCTGCCTATGCGACAGGGACCCTTGCCGGGACCACGATTACCAATACCGCCAACATCAGCTACTCGGTCAACTCGATCGCGCAGACCGGTGCGACCGCGTCGAACGCGGTGGTCGTCGACCGCAAGGTGATCTTCACCGTAACCGGCGCGGCGAGCACCACCACGGTGACGCCGGGCCAGACGGTGGCCTATGACGCCTTTACCCTGCTCAACAGTTCGAACGACACGCTCGACTTTGCGCTGTCGACCGCCAACCAGACGACTGGCGCAAGCGCCGCGCATGGCGGCACCGACGCTTTCGATGTGACCGGCTTTACGTATTACATCGATACGAACGGCAACGGCGTCTACGATCCGGGCACCGATCAGGCGATCACCTATCTTGACGAAGTGGCGCCCGATACGTCGAAGACGGTGTTCGTTGTTGCCAGCGTGCCGCTGGCCGCGACCAATACCCAGGTTGCCGGCGTCGTGCTGACCGCGACTGCGCAAATGGGCGGGGCAAGCGGCACCGAAGGGGCCACGCTGACCAACACCAACGGCACGGCATGGACGCCGGGCACTGTGCAGACCGTGTTTGCCGATGCAGCGGGTGCAACCGACGCTCAGTATGACGGAAAGTATTCGGCCAAGGGTGACTATACCGTTTACGCACCTGTTCTGACGCTCAGCAAGTTGTCGACAGTCATTTCCGACCCGATCAACGGGACGTCCAACCCCAAGGCAATCCCCGGGGCGACGGTTGAATACTGCATCGTGGTGCAGAATGCGACCGGCGGCGCGCCGACCACTGCCTTGTCGGTGAGCGATCCCTTGCCGACGCAGGTCACCTATCTGTCGAGCTATGGCATCATGCTCAACGGGACGTACACCGGCACGACCTGCAATTCCGACGGGACCGCCGGGACCGGATCGAACAGCAGCTTTGCTTCGGCAACGACGGGTAACAACGGCACGGTGAACGGCACGCTCAACAACGTGTCGGCTGGTGGCGCGACCACCATGCGTTTCCGCGTAACGATCAACTAAGGCGAACGGGCCGGGGGGCGGGCGGATCTTGCCGCATCGCCTCCCGACCGTTTTCGACACGATGGTGCGACACAACCCGCCTTTGCTGAAGGCGGTGACGGGACTGGCTTGCCTTGCCGTTGCGCTCTTTGCCGATGTGATCGGCGGGGGGGCGCGCGCGCAGACCATTTCCAACACCGCTTATGCCACCTGGCCCATCGGCGGCCAGACGGCGACGGTTGCCTCGAACACGGTCACATTTTCGCAGGCAAACTTTCCGGTCACGGTTACAACGTATCTGGCATCACAGTCTGGATCGTCTGTCCTGACCTATCAGGCGTCGCAATGCAGCGCCACGGCGAGCTCTGCTGCCTCGGTGGCGGCCGGGAAAACTTTGTCGCCTTCCGGATTTGCGCAAGCAACAGTAATTCCTGCCAATACGATCAGTATAGGTGAGGCATTTTATTTTACTGTTTCGATGCCGCAGGCAAACCTCAGTCCCTCGGCGATCGACCACATCACGGTCATTCTCACCACGTCGAGCGGTGACAAGGAAACGCTTGTCATCGGCGAAACCGCTGCGAACACCGGCGTGTTTGCCGGTTCGATCGCGACTGCCGCGATCCCGCCGCAGCCGGTGCAGGGCGATTGCGTCCTGTCGGTCGGCGGCGGTGATACCGTCACCATTCAGCCCGAATATCCAGGCAGCACATTGGCCCCCGCCACCGCGACGATCGCGGTGCTGGCCGATCCGATGGGCGAAGTCTTTTCCAGCGATGACGGCTCGCCGGTCAGCGGTGCGACTGTCGCGCTTGTCGATGCGACGACCGGGCAACCCGCCAGGGTCTATGCCATCGACGGGGCGACAAGCTGGCCCGCGACCATGCAGTCAGGCAAGACCGTCACCGACGGTGCGGGCATCGAACACGTCATGGCCGCCGGCGAATACAGCTTTCCCAAGGTTGCCACCGGAAGCTATCGCCTTGTCATCACGCCGCCGTCTTCCTACACGGCGCCGTCGAAGCTGACCCCGGCGCAGCTTGCCGGGCTGAAGCGCACCGACGGGTCCGCGCTCAACCTCACGACGGCGTCTTATGGCGCCGCGTTCACCATCGCGAACAACCAGGCGGTCGTCATCGACGTTCCTGTCGATCGCCCGGTTTCGGCGGCCAAGATCACCAAAGTCGCCTCGATCAGCGAAGCGCAGCCCGGCGACATGGTGGTCTATACCGTCACCGTGACCAATCCCGACAGCGTTCATGCGATGCGCGGGCTGACGCTCGTCGACCGGCCATCGTCGCTGTTGCGGCTGCGCAAGGGAACCGTGCGTATCGACGGCGCGGATGCGGGCGGCAAGGCCGTGTTTGCGCCCGACGGTTCGCTGTTGACCGTATCGCTCGGCACGCTGACCGCAGGTGGCGTCCACACGATCACGTATGCCGCCACGGTACGACCTGCATCGGGCACCAACCGCGCGGAAAATACCGCGACGATCACCGACATTACCGGCACCAGCGCCTCTGCCAACGCGGTCGTCAAGATCGATCAGGACGGTCTGTCGAGCCGCATGACTCTGGTCGGAGAGATCACCGACGGCGGCTGCTCGCTGCTGGGGCGGCACCAGGGGATTCCCGGTGTGCGCGTCATGCTCGAAGACGGCAGCTTTGCCATTACCGACAAGAACGGCCGCTATCACTTCGACGGGCTGGTGCCTGGATCGCATGTCGCCCAGGTTGCGCCCGAAACGCTGCCTGAAGGCGGCAAATTTGTCTTGTGCGGCGGCGGTACGCGCGCAGCAGGCAGCGCGATCAGCCGTTTTGTGATTGGCGACGGCGGCAATCTGATGGTTGCCAATTTCCATGCGGTGCTGCTCTCTGCGCAATCCGCCGCCGCGCCTGACGAGGGGGCAAAGGACGCCAGGCAGGAACAGGAACGCGCCGAACGCGCGGCCGCGGGCGCCGATACCGACTGGCTGGCGCAGGGCAACGGCCCCGCCGATTTCCTGTTTCCCCTCGCAGATCACAACCCGCGTTCGCCCGCCATTCGCGTGGTCATCCGCCATGGCGCCGGTCAGACGGTCGCCCTGTTTGCCAATGGCAAGCCGGTTTCCGCCTTGATGCGCGACACGATGAAAGTCGCCGCCGACCACAGCTTTGCCGTCAGCATCTGGCGCGGCGTTCCGCTGGATGGCGAAACCACCGAACTGAGCGCAGACGTGCGCAATGCCGATGGCAGCCTGGTGACGCATCTTGCGCGCACGGTTCATTTCAACCACGTGCCGTTCAGCGCGCAGATCCTGCCCGAACGCACCCGTCTTCTGGCTGATGGCCGCACCCGCCCGGTGATCGCGGTGCGCATTGTCGATCGCAACGGGCGCCCGGTCCACGCCGGGCTGTCGGGCGATGTGGCGATTTCCGCGCCTTATGAAAGCGCCGATGCGATCGACATGATGCAATCGCGCGCGCTGTCGGGGCTGGGTCGTCAGACGCCGCACTGGCAGATCAAGGGCGATGACGGGGTCGCGCTGATCGAACTGGCGCCGACGATGGCCAGCGGCGCGGTGCAGCTCGCTTTCAGCTTTGTCGACAACGATCAGCATCACAGCCAGACGCTCGAAGGCTGGGTCAAGCCGGGCAAAGTTGACTGGACGCTGGTCGGGCTGGCCGAAGGCAGCCTCGGCGCGCGCACGATCGCCGACGCCATGGACAAGACGAGCGCGATTTCCAGCGATCTGGGCCAGCATGCGCGCACCGCGTTCTATGCCAAGGGCCGCGTGCTCGGCAAATTCCTGCTGACTTTGGCCTATGACAGCGCCAAGCAGGCCTCTGACCAGACGATCATGGGCACGATCGACCCGCGCGCCTATTACACCGTCTATGGCGACGGTTCGAGCCGCCGGTTCGACGCGGCGAGCCGCAACAAGCTCTATGTCCGCATCGAGACCGCGACATTCTATGCCATTTTCGGCGATGTCGAGGCGGGCTTCAACCAGACCCAGTTGGGCAAATTCCAGCGCACCGCGACGGGCGTGAAATCCGAAGCGCGGCTGGGCGGATTGCATCTTCAGGGCTTTGGCGCGCGGACTTCGACGACGCATCGCCACGATGAAATCGCCGGCAACGGCCTGTCCGGGCCCTATCCGCTGTCATCGAGCGCGGTCATGATCAACACGGAAACCGTGACGATCGAAGTGCGCGATCATGCGCGCCCCGATGTCGTGCTCAGCTCGACGCCGCTGACCGCTTATGCTGATTACACGATCGACCCGATTGCCGGCACGATCACGTTCAAGCAGCCGCTGCTGTCGCGCGATGCCAGTCTCAATCCGCAATACGCGGTGATCGACTATGACATCGATCCGACGCTGGGCGGGGCAAACAGCTTCGTCGGCGCCGTCCGCGCGGACTATACGACCCGCAACAAGGCCTTGCGCGTCGGCACCACGCTGATCACCGACACGACCACGCAAGGGGACACGACGGGGCGCAGCCGCGAAGCGGCGGCCGACATCAAGCTGCGCATTTCCAGCACCACCGAATTGCGCGCCGAGGGCGGCATCTCGACGCTGGCCGGGGTCGTGTCGCGCGCCTGGATGGTGGAGCAGGAACATCACGACAAGATGCTCGACGTGCTCGCCTATGCGCGCAGCGCCGATCAGGCGTTCGGCGTCGGGCAGACCGGCGATACCCAGCTCGGCCATCGCCGGATCGGCGTCGATGCGCGCAAGAAACTGGGCGACAAGCTGGCCCTGTCGGCCAGCCTGTGGCTCGATGACAGCCTCAGCACCATCGACAACCGCAAGCAGGCCTCGTTCAAGCTGCAATATCGCGACAAGGACACCCAGGCGAGCATCGGCGCGACGACGATGAGCGAAAACGATGCGCTCGGATCGGGAAATTCGACGACGATCGACGCCAGCGTGACTCAAAAGCTGATGCACAACCGGCTGGAACTGACCGCTGCGGTCGCCGCGCCGATGGGCACTGCCGAAGCGGCCAGCCTGCCCGGCAGCCTGACCGTGGGCGCGCGCTATGCGATCAACAGCCATACCCGCATCGTGGGCAGCTATGAATTGGCCGACAGTTCGGCCATCTCGACCCGCACGGGCCGGATCGGCCTCGATGCGCAGCCCTGGCGCGGCGGACATCTGAGCGCGGGTCTGGGCGATCAGGACATCGTCGAAAACACCCAGCGCACGTTTGCCGCCTTTGGCCTGTCGCAGAGCATTGCGATCAACCGCCATCTGACTTTCGACACCACGCTTGATACCAACAAAGTGCTTTCGGGCGCTTCGCTCAACGGGCTGTCATCGGCGGTGACCGGCCTTACCGGATCGTCCGGGACCGTTTCGACCAGCACGACGACGACGGGCACTACCACCGGCAGCGGCGTTGCCACGACCTCGCTGATCGAAAACTATACCGCCGTCACGCTCGGCCTTGCCTGGCGCAAGGACTTGTGGAGCACCACGCTGCGCGGCGAATGGCGCGATGGCGAACTGTCGCAGCGCCACGGCATGACGATGGGCGCGATCCGCCAGCTTGGCGATGGCAAGATGCTCGGATCGGGGCTGACATGGACTCATGCGGTGGGCACCGACGGCACGGTTACCGATGTGCTCGATGCGACTGTGGCGCTGGCCTGGCGCCCGCATTTCGCGCCGCTCGCCTGGCTCGCCCGCGCCGAATATCGCACCGATTATGCGCTGGCCGGTTCGAATTCGTCGAGCGGCGCGGTGGCATCGCTGGCGACGGCGAGCGCAGGCAGCGCGCTGTCGGGGCTGGCCACCGGGGATGCCCATGCGCGGCGTCTGATCGTTTCGGTGTCGACCGACTGGACGCCGCATGGCCGCCATGACGACGAATTCGTCGAACGCAGCGAAGTCAGCCTGTTTGCTGCCGTGCGCCGCAATTTCGATGCCTATGACGGCTATAACCTGTCGGGCACGACGGTGATGGGCGGCGTGGCTGCGCACATCGGGCTGGGCGAACGGGTCGAAATCGGCGGACAGGCCTCGGTCCTGACCAGCCCGTCGGACGGTACCACGCAGTTTTCGATCGGCCCCAGCGTCGGGTTCGTGCCGATGAAGAATGTGCTGATGATGGTCGGTTATAACATCAAGGGCTATCGCGACGCCGATTTTTCCGCCGCCAACTCCACCGCGCGCGGCGTGTTTGTCAGCATGCGGATGAAATTCGACACCAGCACCTTTGGCTTCCTCGGGCTCGACAGCAAGCTGCGGCGCTGATCGTCAATTCACCTTGGCATTCAGGGTGATCGAAAAGCTTGGCGGGGTGCCGGTCGATCCGGCCATCGTGCCCTTCGGGTTGAGGCAGATAAAGTGCACATTGGTGTCGTAGCTGGCAGTCGGCGTATACGTGCAGGACGAATATTTGGTCGGCGCGGTCGTCGAATTGGAAAAGGCGATGTCGGTGCTGCTCGTAAACGTCAGCGCGCTGGTCGGCGACCCTTGGGTAAACGTGGGCGAGGCGGCGGTGCCGACGGACAATTGCGCGGGCAGCGTGTCGATGATCAGCACGCTGTTCTTGTCCACTGTTGACGGGCCGGTGTTGGCGACGGTCAGCGTATAGGCGACGATCGCGCCGGGGATCGCCTTGGGATTGGTTGACGAGTTGATCGGGTCCGACACGATCGTCGAGCTTTTCACGATCGTCAGCGACGCGTTGGCGGCGACCTTGGTATTGGTAATGATGCACGAGACGACATCGCCCATCGCCGGGGTCACATTGCCGCCTGGCGTCGTCGGCAGCTTCGTCGCTGATCCACTGTAGGCATTGGTGCAAGCCATTGCGGAGGTGTACTGGCTGGTTTGCGTGGTGCCCGACGGGGTTTCCGACAGGGTATAGGCCGTGGCGGGGGTGACCTGGGTCTGTGCCGTGGCCGCGCCGGTCAGCGTGCTGCCCGTGCCGCTGGTGGTCGTGGTCGCAACGGTCGTGCTGCCTTGCGCGATCGTCATGGTGAACTGATCGGTGCTGAATTGCCGTCCGCCGCTGCCCAGCGCCTTTGTCAAAGTCAGGTGCGGAAAGGGCGTTTCGGTGAATGTGCAGAGCAGGGCATCGCCATAGGCCAGCGTCGCCAGCGAATAACTGGTGGTGATCACGGCACTGGGCAGGACGGTTGACGAACCCGAGGCGCTGTTGGTGCAGGTCAGGCTGGTCTGGTAATGCGACAGCGTGCTGACGCTGCCCGAGGCCATCGTTTCCGCAAGGGTCATCGGCACCGATGCGGCGGTCGACAGCCCCGCCGTGGTGAACGGCCCGAGCCCGGTCCCGCTCGATGTGCCCGAGGCGAGCGTGGCCGAATTCGATGCGGCCTGAATGGCGTAAGTGAACTGATCGGCGCTGTTTACGCGCGCATCGGCGATCTGCATGGTCAGCCGCACCGAAGCAAAGCGCACCGCCAGCATGAAGCCCTGCAACCCGCCGCCGACGAGCGTGGTCGTGATCTGCGTCGGCTTTGACGAGCCGAAGACATAGGCCCCGACATTTCCGGTGCTGGTGCCGGTTTCGGTCACGGTGGTCGTGCCGGTGCCGCTGACCGAGGGATAGGCGCTGCCGCTGATCGCGCCGGCCTGATCGAGTGTCTGCCAGGCGCCGCCATTGGTGACAAAGCTCAGGCTTTCGCCGGTATTGGTGGATTCGCCATCGGCCAGCACCATCATGTAGTTGGTCACGCCGCTGGCGCCGGCGGGCGGAGACAGGGTGACGGACGAGATCGTCACCGTGGTCGTGGCCGTGCTCGTGCCTGCACCGGTCTGATAGAGCACGGGCGCGCCGGCAATGCCGGTCATCGCCGTATTGCCGATCGCCGCGCCGCTCCACGACGGGCTGGCCACGGGGGCCAGCGCATTGCCGCTCGTCTTGAGCACGAACGACATCACTGTGCCGTCCTGCAATGTCAGGCTGAACGTCTGTCCGCCCGACGATGACGCGGTGGTGGCGTTGTACGCGCTGAAATCGATCCAGCAAAAGGTCTGCCAGTCCGATGGCCCGGTCGTGCCTTGTGCGGTGGCCACATAGCAATTGGCGGCAAATGCCGTCGTGGTCGAACAGACCCAGAGCAGCAGGAGAAGAAGCGCGCGGCGCACGATAACCGTTGTGGTTCCGATCATGCGCCAAGCTATGGCGCATGCGTGACTCGGCTGCAATCGTGACGTAGCGCAAAAGTTGCGCGGGGGTCGGGCATGATCGAAAGGGGGGCTGTTACCAGCCCACCATCACGGACTTGGTTTCGGTGAACGCTTCCACACCATGGCGCCCATGTTCGCGGCCGATGCCCGACTGGCGGAAACCGCCAAAGGGCAGGGCGAATTCCATTCCCGATCCGTTGATCTTTACCGACCCGGAGCGCAGCTTTTTGGCCAGCGCATGGGCGTTGTGGAGATTGGTGGTCCACACATAGGCGGACAGGCCATAGATGCTGTCGTTTGCGCGGGCGGCGAGATCGTCGATCGAATCGTCGGAGAATGTCATCACCGAGAGCACCGGGCCGAAAATCTCTTCGCGCACGATTTTCATCGTCGGGTTGGTATCGACGAAGATCGTGGGATTGACGAAATAGCCCTTGCCCGAGGGCGCATCGCCGCCCGCGACGAGCGTGGCGCCTTCCTTGCGGCCGGTTTCGATATAGCCCATGACCTTGTCGCGCTGGGGGCCGGAAATCAGCGGGCCGAGGGCGACGCCCTCTTGCGTGCCGGGGCCGACCACCAGCTTTTGCGTAAAGGCCACCAGCCCTTCGAGAAACCTGTCGAAGATGGCTTCGTGCACGAACAGCCGCGAGCCTGCCGCGCAGACCTGCCCGCTGTTGCCGAAAATGCCCATCGCCACGGCGGGAATGGCCTTGGCAAGATCGGCGTCGGCAAAGACGATGCTGGCCGATTTTCCGCCCAGTTCCAGGCTGACACGCCTCAGATCGCCCACGCTTTGGCGCAAGATCGCCTTGCCGGTCGCTGTCGACCCGGTGAAGCTGATCTTGTCCACGCCGTCATGCGCCACCAGCGCGGCGCCCGCCTCGGACCCGAGCCCGGTCACGACATTGACGACGCCGGCCGGAAAGCCCGCCTCGGCGACAAGTTCTGCCAGCCGCAGCCCCGACATCGGTGCCAGTTCGGCAGGTTTCAACACGACGGTGCAGCCCGCGGCCAGCGCCGCCGAAACCTTGGTGCAGGTGATGGCAAAGGGGGCATTCCACGGCACGATCAGCGCGGCCACGCCCAGCGGGTCATGCGTGGTATAGCCGTGCCAGTTGCCGGGCACGGACATCGGCACCGTCTCGCCCGTCAGGCGACGCGGCCAGCCCGCATGGTAGCGGATGGCGCTGATCGCCGAACCCACCGCCATCATGCGCGAAATGCGATAAGGCATGCCGTTGTCGATGGTTTCGATCGCGGCGATCTCGTCCTGTTCGGCCTCGACGAGGTCCGCCAGGCGCAGCAGCAGGCGTTCGCGATCGGCGGCGGGCATGGTCGACCATGCGCGGCTGTCAAAGGCGTTGCGCGCGGCGTTGACGGCCTGATCGACATCATCCGCGTTGCCTGCGGCAATGGCGCCGATGCGTTTTTCGCTGGCCGGGTCGAACACGGGGATCGTCTCGCCCGTGCCTTCGCGCCAGGCGCCATCGATGAAGTGGCCGCAATAGCCGTTTGCGCGTGCGAGCGCCTTGTCGAAGATGGTGTTCATGCCGTTTGCTCCATCCGTGCCGCGTCCAGAATCAGGTCGCTGGCTTTTTCACCGATCATCACCGCCGCCGCATTGGTGTTCGCGCCCACCAGGAGCGGCATCACGGAAGCATCCGCAACGCGCAGCCCCTCCACGCCGTAAACCCGCAACTGCGGGTCGACGACCGCCTGCGGCCCGACGCCCATCGAACAGCTTCCCACCGGATGATGCACCACGCCTGAGAGTTCGGCCTTCATCGCATCGAGCGCTTCGTCGCTGGTAACGTGGGCGCCCGGCAGCGTTTCCTCGATCACGTAGTCGGCAATTGGCCCCCCTGAGAAAATCCGCCGCGAAATGGCCAGGCCCTTCTTCAGCACCGCCCAGTCGCGTTCGTCGCCCAGCAAGTTGAGGCGAATGCGTGGGGCAGAGCGCGGATCGGCGTCGCGCAGCGTCACGCTGCCCCGGCTTTCGGGGCGCAGCAGGCAGATCGAGTTGTAGAAGCAGTCGCGCTTGGGCTTGGTGACGCCGGGGAACCAGATATTGGCATCGACCCGCACCGGGCTCGACATGATCTGCAGATCGGGCCGGTCCAGCCCTTCCTCCGAGCGGGTGAGGATGCAGGCCGCCGCGATCTGGTTGGCAAAGGGGCCCGAGCGCAGGAAATACCAGCGCAGAAACGCCAGCGTGGCCCGGTCGAAGCGCAATTGTTGCGCAAAGCTGTGCGGCGGAGCGGCGTCATACTGGTGGGCAAGGCGAACGTGTTCCTGCAGATTCTGTCCGACGCCGGGCAGGTCGTGCACCACTTCGATGCCATGGTCGGCCAGCGCCGCGCCCGGACCGACGCCCGACAGCATCAGCAGGTGCGGCGATCCATAAGTCCCGCCGCACAATACGATTTCGCGCGCGGCGCTGGCGGTATGGGGCTGGCCATTGCGTTCAAACACGACGCCGCTGGCGCGCTTGCCGGTGAACAGGATGCGGTTGACTTGCGCATGGGTAAGGACCGTGAGGTTGGGGCGGCTTCGCACCGGCTCCAGATAGGCCTTCGCCCCGCCGCTGCGTTCGCCGTTCTTCAGCGCGACCTGCACGTCGGCGCAGCCTTCGTTGCTGGCGCCGTCATAATCGGGATTGTAGGCAAAGCCTTGCAACGCGGCAGAGGCGCGCAATTCCTCGGCCATCAGCCGCGATGTGTCGACCGGGACCACGCCGATCGGGCCGCCTTTGCCGCGCCAGGCATTGCCGCCGCTCCAGTGGTCTTCGCTGCGCTGGAACCAGGGCAGCAGGCTTTGGTAATCCCAGCCCTCGCAACCCAGCTTTGCCCAGTCGTCGAAATCGAGCGGGTGTCCGCGAAAATGCACCGTTCCATTGATCGAGGACGAGCCGCCCAGAATCCGCCCGCGCGGCAGGGGAAACACTTTGCCGCCCAGATGCGGTTCGGGCTCCGAGACGAAGGGCCAGGTCAGCGCCGGATTGCGCAAGGCCTGCAGGAAACCCAGCGGCATGCGCACATAAGGGTGGTTGGCTTCACCGCCGGATTCCAGCAGGGCCACGCGGTTTTTCGGGTCGGCGCTCAGGCGATTGGCCAGCACGCTGCCGGCCGAACCGGCGCCGATGACGATATAGTCGAAATCAAGGGTCTGCACGCATGGTTCCTTGAAAATGGCCCGCGCCGGGGTCCGCCAGATGGGGGCAAGGCGATGGCGGGAAGAGCCACGGCCTTGCCCAATGGAGTCAGGCTTCGTGAATGGCCTTGGTGACGAGGCAGGCCTCGACGCCCTCGATGCCGTCTTCCGAGCCGTGGCCCGACCATTTGACCCCGCCAAAGGGGGCATCCGGGGCGGCGACGGCGGTGCTGTTGATCGTCAGCATGCCGGTTTCCAGCTCGCTGGCGAGGCGGCGCTGGCGTGCCGCATCGCGTGTCCAGGCATAAGCGGCCAGGCCATAGGGCAGCCGGTTGGCCTCGGCGATCATCGCGTCTTCATCCTTGTAGGGATTGATGATGGCGACAGGGCCAAACGGTTCGTCATTCATGATCTCGGCATCGACGGGCACGTTGGACAGCACGGTCGGCGCATAGAAGAATCCCTGATTGCCGATGCGTTCGCCGCCGGTCTCGAGCCCGGCCCCGCGCGCGACGGCGTCGGCCACCAGCCGCTCCATGGCTTCGGGACGGCGCGGATTGGCCATCGGGCCCATGCCGACGTCGGGATCGAGCCCGTTGCCGACCTTGATCGCCGCGGCGCGTTCGGCAAAGCCCTTCACGAAATCATCGAAGACGGTGTCCTGAACGATGAAGCGCGTGGGCGAGACGCAGACCTGGCCCGCATTGCGGAACTTGTGCGGCACCATCATGGTCAGCGCCTTTTCGATGTCGGCGTCATCGAACACCAGCACCGGGCCATGCCCGCCCAGTTCCATGGTCGTGCGCTTCAGATCGTCCGCCGCCAGCTTCAGCAGATGGCGGCCGATCACGGTGGAACCGGTGAAGCTGAGCTTGCGGATGATCGGGCTTGCGAGCAAGTGACGCGACACGAAATCGGGGACGCCGAACACCGCCTGGGCGACATCGCCGGGCAGGCCCGCGTCGAGCAGCGCCTGCAGCACCGCAAGCGCCGAGGCCGGGGTTTCCTCCGCCGATTTCAGGATCACCGAACAGCCCGCCGCGATCGGTGCGCCCAGCTTGCGCCCCGGATTGGAAAGCGGGAAGTTCCACGGCGCGAAAGCCGCGACCGGGCCGACCGGTTCCTTGATCACGGTGGAGCGCAGCCCCGCCGGGCGGACCAGCACGCGACCGTAGAGCCGCTGGCATTCGCCTGCATAGAAATCGAAGAGATTGGCGACCATGCCGACTTCGAGCCGGGATTCGGTGAAGGTCTTGCCTTCTTCGAGCGTGGCGATGCGACCGATGGCGTCGGCGCGTTCGCGCAACAGCCGCGCCGCGCCCTGAAGCACCGCGGCGCGTTCCTGGGCCGGGGTATTGCGCCAGCGACGGAAACCGCGCTGGGCGGCGGCCAGGGCGCGGTCGAGATCGGCTGCGGTCGCCAGCGGCAGTTCGGCGAGCACGTCGCCCGTTGCCGGGTTCAGCACTTTGTGCGTGTCGCGATTGCCGCCGGTGACGCGTTCGCCGTCGATCATCATGTACAGTTCGGGATAAGCGATCATCACGGTTCCTCGCTCGGTAGGTCGATTTTTGGGGACAATTCGTCGGAAAGCCTGCGTTCGCCCACCACTTCCAGCCCAAAGCCTTCCAGGCCGACGATGTGGCGGTGCAGCGTGGTCAGCAGCACCATCTTCTCCACGCCCAGATCGGCCAGGATTTGCGCGCCGGTGCCATAGTGGCGCAGTTCCATGCCCGACGTGTGGTCGCCCTCGGCGATCGCGCGCGATATGAGGTCGGAGGTTTCGGTCCGCACCAGCACGATCAGGCCGCGCCCCTCGCGCGCCACTTCCTCCATGCAACGCTGGAGCAGGCGGCTGCGCGGGCCGCTCATGCCGAACAGATCGTAAAGCGGCAGGCTGCCATGGACGCGCACCAGCACCGGCTCGGGGCCGGAGATGTCGCCTTTTTGCAGCACCACGCTTTCGGTTCCGTCGATCGCGCTGCGATAGGCCTTGATGATGAATTCGCCGCCGAAATCGGACCGGAAGGTCGATTGCGCGACCATCTCCACCACTTTGTCGAAGCGGCGGCGGTAATGGATCAGGTCGCGGATCGTGCCGATCTTGAGATCATGGGCCGCCGCAAAGCCGACCAGATCGTCGAGCCGCGCCATCGAACCATCGTCCTTCATGATTTCGCAGATCACGCCCGAGGGATTGAGCCCGGCCAGACGGGCAACGTCCACTGCCGCCTCGGTATGGCCCGCGCGCACGAGCACGCCGCCGTCGCGCGCATTGAGCGGGAAGACATGGCCGGGGGTCACGATGTCCGCCTTGCCCTTGGCGGCGTCGATGGCGGTGGCGATGGTTCGCGCGCGGTCGGCGGCCGAAATGCCGGTGGTGACGCCTTCCTTCGCCTCGATCGAGACCGTGAAGGCGGTTTCATAGCGTGTGCCGTTGGCCCCGCTCATCTGCGTCAGGCCCAGTTCCTCCACGCGTCGGCGGGTGAGCGACAGGCAGATGAGGCCGCGCCCGTGCGTGGCCATGAAATTGATTTTTTCGGGCGTCGCGAATTGCGCCGGGATCACCAGGTCGCCCTCGTTTTCCCGGTCTTCATCATCGACCAGGATGAACATCCGGCCGTTGCGCGCTTCCTCCAGGATCTCTTCGGTGGTGGCGATTGTGAAGCTTCTGGCGGGGGTGTTGTTTTTTGTGGGGTTTTCCATGGTCGCTCTTACTGTCCGGCGGCCAGCCCGGCTTCGAGATAGTGCGGGATGGAGAGCGCGGCCTGATCCCAGTCGATCGCGCCGAAATCCACGCCCATGATTTCCGCCAGGCGCGGGCCGCTGACCTGGGGATAGACATAGGCGCCGAGCACCATCGTCATGGCGATAAAGAACTGCGTCTCGTCGAAATGGGGCAGCGCCGCGCGCAAGAGGCGGATCAGCCGTTCGCGCGTGGCGTTTACCATCGGACGGAGGATGGCGCGCGCCTCTGACGAGGGGTCCATCAGCGCCCGGCAATAGACAAGGTGGCTGGTGCGCTGTTCGATCGCGCCGAAATTGCCGCTCAGCGCCGGGCTGAAAAAGGCCTCCAGTACCTGGCGCAGATCGGGCTTGCCGCCCGGCGGGATCTGCGCCTCGATCGCATCGAAGCGGGCGTTCTGGGCGGCGTGGATCGGATCGAAATGGCGCCCGAACATTTCCTCGAAGAATTGCTGTTTGCTGCTCCAGTGGCGGCTCAGCGCCCCCAGGCTGGTGCCTGCCGCCGCGCTGATCGCGCGGATGGTGCACCGGTCATAGCCTTCGCGGATGAACAGCGGGTCGGCCGCATCGAGAAACCGTTCGCGACTGCTTTCTCCGCCGCGTTCGGCGGCGACCTTTCCGACCTTTCCGGTGCGCGGCCCGGTCATGCCCCGGTCATGCCGCCGTAACGCCCGTCGACATAGACCAGCGGGGTGATCTCCGGATGGTTGGTGACCTTTTTCACCACGCCCACGATCATGTCGTGCGAGCCGAAGGAATGGTGCGTCTCGACTTTGCAGACAATGTTGGCCTGGGCATCGGGCAGATAGGGCAGGCCCTGTTCGTCGGTGAGCCATTCGCCGACGTCGAAGCGCCTGTCCGCGGGCTGCCTTGCAAAATCCTGGCACAGTTGCCCCTGGCTTGCCGCCAGCACATTCATGCAGAAGGCGCCGATGCGCAGCAGCGGCTGGTGAATCGAGGCGGTGCGGTTGACCGCGATCACCAGCGAGGGCGGATCGAAGCTGAGCGACATGAAGGCGGTCATGGCGATGCCGAAGCGGGCGCCGCCATGATGGCCATCGGCGGGCTCGCCGGTTGTCACCAGCGCGACGCCGCTCGCCACGCGGCGCATGGACTGACGGAAGTCGTCGAGAACGGGGTGAGTGGTGTCGTTCATCAAAAAGGTCCTGGCTCAGATCGGATAACGGCTCAGATCGGGTAATGGCCGTGTTCGGTATCGACGGTGATCCAGCGCAAGTCGGTGAAGCTGTCGATCCCCGCCTTGCCGCCAAACCGGCCGTAGCCCGACGCACCGACACCGCCGAAGGGCATTTGCGCCTCGTCGTGCACGGTGGGGCCGTTGACGTGGCAGATCCCCGACCTGATCCGCCGCGCGACTTTCAGGCCGCGCGCCGCATCGCCGGTGAAGACGGCGGCGGAAAGGCCGTATTCGCTGTCGTTGGCAAGACGGATGGCATCGTCTTCGTCCTTCGCGCGGATCACCGCGACCACAGGGCCGAAACTTTCATCGCGATAGAGCTTCATGTCGGACGTCACGCCGTCGATCACGGTCGCGGGCATCAGCACGCTCTCGCCCTTGCCGCCCGTCAGCGCGCGGGCGCCCTTGGCCAGCGCATCGTCGATCAGCGCGTTGACATGGATAACGGTCTTCATGTCGACCACGGCGCCCAGCGGGGTGTTGCCCACGCGCGGATCGCCGGTGGCGAGCGTGGCGACTTTTGTGGCGAATTTCGCGAGGAAGACGTCGGCGACGGCCTCTGTCACGATGATCCGCTCCGTCGACATGCAGATCTGGCCCTGATTCATGAAGGCGCCGAAGGCCGCCGCCTTTACCGCCTCGTCAAGATCGGCGTCATCGAGCACGATAAAGGGGGCCTTGCCGCCCAGTTCGAGCAGCACCGGCTTCAGGTGCTCGGCTGCGCGTTTGGCGATGATCCGACCGACATGGGTGGAGCCGGTGAAATTGATGCGGCGCACTGCCGGGTGATCGATCAGCGCGCCGACGATTTCGGCGGCGTCCTCGGGCGCGTTGGTGATGGAATTCACCGTGCCTTCGGGAAAGCCCGCCTCGGCGAAAGCCTCGATGATCAGGCTGTGCGTGCGTGGACAGATTTCAGAGCATTTGAGAATCACGGTGTTGCCGCAGGCGAGCGGCACGGCGATGGCGCGCACGCCAAGGATGATCGGCGCATTCCACGGCGCAATGCCCAGGCTCACCCCCGCCGGCTCGCGGATGGCGAGCGCCAGGCAGCCCGGCTTGTCCGACGGGATCACTTCGCCGCCGATCTGGGTGGTGAGCGCAGCCGCCTCGCGCACCATGCCGACGGCCAGGCCGACATTGAAGCGCGCCCAGCCTTCGGTTGCGCCGATTTCGTGCTTCATCGCCTCGATCAGCGCCGGGGCACGCGCGTCCAGCGCATCGGCCGCCTTGTTCAGCAAGGCGCGTCGCGCATTGGGGCCCATCGCCGACCATACGGGAAAGGCCGCTGCGGCCCGGTCGGCGGCAGCCCTCGCGTCGGCCACGGTTTCCCTTGGCGAGCGGCTTGCCACGGTTCCGTCCAGCGGGTTGAGGCGTTCGAAAGTCGTCTGTGAAGCCATTTTGGTCATCCACTCCTTGCTGCTGTCGCGGCGCATGGCCCGCGCAGGCATTAATCCCGGGAAAAGGGGCCCGGATTCGGCGGGCCTCCAATCGCTCCTTGCGTCATATTACAGCCTGACAGCGGGGCTCACTTCTTCAGGAAGGCGCCGTTCTTGGTCAGGAATTCCATCACTTCGCCCTTCCAGCCGTTGCGCTGCGCCACCATGTGGTCACCGGCGCGCGCGCGGTTCAGCGAGCCGAGATAGAACATCTCGTAAAGCTCGTTGCGCCCGGCCAGCGCAGAGATCGCAAAGTCGCGCGCGGTGCGGAACACGGCGGCACGCTGTTCGGCCGTAAAGCCGTTGGCGCCCGGCAGATACTTGCGCAGCATGTCGCCCACGTCCGGATCCTGGAACAGATCGAGCGACGGCGTGGCGAGCATGTTGTGCGAGCCCAGCGCGCGGATGATCTGGTTTACCCGGCTCATCCATTCCGGCATGATCGAGCGGAGCGCGGCCAGATCGCGATGCGGGAAGAAGGCGCCAGAGGTGCCCCAGACATGTGCGCGTTCCTCGGCGGCGATGATCGCGGCCTTGGTCATGATCATGTAGGTGTGGATTTCGCCCAGCATCACCGCCACGTCCTGGCGCTGTTCGCTGCCGGTGATCCTGGCCATCAGCGTGCACAGGTCGTAGGCGAATTCCAGCTTCACTTTGGCGCGGATCGCGGTCTGCTGCAACGTGTTGCCCGGCGAAACGCCGCGGGTGACGTTGTTGTAGACATCGAGATTGCCGTCGATGAACAGGCGCTCGTAAGGCACTTCCACATCGTCGAAGACCACGAAGACGTCCTGCTCGTCAAAGCGCGAGGAGAAGGGGGCGTCGGCGCGGCTCTCGTCCACGCCGTAATGATCGCGGCAGAACATGATCAGGCCCTTGGTGTTCGAAGGCACCGAGAAGCACAGCGCATGGCGCTCCGCACGGGTCGGGATCGGCGCAGAGGGATAGACGTAGAATTCGTCGGTGAACGGCCCGAGCGTCGCCAGCATCTTGCCGCCGCGCACGATGATGCCGTTTTGCGTCTCGCCCACTTTGTGAACGGTCAGATCGGCATTCATGCCGGCCAGGTCGCCGGTGCTCTTGTCGATGTTGGCATGCGCGATGGCGTGAGTCAGCGAAAGGTCGCCGTCGATCACCTCGCGATGGAACTTCGTCAGGCGGTCGTGATAGACCGGATCGCCCTTTTCCCAGATGTCGCGCCGCGCGACATGGCCCGAAAGCACGACGTTCACGTAATCGGGGGTGCGGCCCAACATGCCGTAGGAATAGCGCGCAAAGCGGTCGAGCGCCTTGTGGCGGATCGCCAGGTCTTCCTTGTTGCGCGGCACGATCAGGCTGGCGCTCATCATTTCGCCGGGCTTTTCCGGATCGGCGACGAGGCAGTCGTCGGCATTTTCGATCTGATAATCGAAATATTCCGCCATGCCCTGCAGCGAGCCCTGAAAGCGGGGCTCGGTCAACGTATCGACTTTCCTGTCGCCGAGATAGACGACGCGGTCATCCTTCAAACCGGCAAGGAACTGTTGCCCGTTGCGAACTGCCATGAAATCTCTCCCGGGGATTGGATGCAGGCTTGTGAATACGCATGTATTCGCAATGCGATTCGGCGGCAAGTGGAAAATCAAATTGGTGAAATCGTGTTATTTCAAATGCATAGCCTTTATTGACGGCTTGATCTGTGTCAAAAAGGTTTGACAGCGGTACGCCGAATCCCTCAATAAGGGAACGAAGTTCTGATTGGCAGAACCATTTGGGAGAACCGGGGTGACGGCGGCAGACGCCCGCGCAGGCGGCGTTTCGGCCCGCGGCCCCTTCACCAGACGGCCAGGCTCGTTGGAGAGGATGTCCATCCGGGGCATCCTGCGAATAATCGCAAGGTTTCCTGATGGCAGCGATGGCGGCGTTTGTCGCGCCTTCGCCCGAGATTGAAAGGGTCCTAACGTGGCAGATGTTGAGAGGTTGCCGCTCGCGACCGTCAAGCGATACGCCTACCTGAATGTTGTCGCGAGCTTTCTGGTCTGGGGCTTTGCGCTGGCCGGCGTGTCGATGATGGTGACGGTAAGTTACAAGTCGATCATGCTCGACATGCATTGGAGCAATGAGCAGACGACCGCCTTCATGGCGATCAAGTCGCTCGTTTCCGCGCTGACCGGCCTGCTGATCGGCCATGCCTTCGTCAAGTTCGGGCTGAAGCGGGTCTATGTCATCTCGCTTGCCGCGATCGGTCTTTCGACCTCCATGCTCTATTTCGCCTATTCGCTGCCGATCTATTACCTGGCGGCGGGGATCTCGGGCTTTTTCAGCATCATCTGCAACATCGCCTATCAGGTGACGCTGGCCCGCTGGTTTACTGCGCGGCTGGGGCAGATGATGGGCTACGCCGTGCTCGGCGCGGCCTTTGCGGCGCTGGTGGTGCCGGTCAGCACCACTTTCCTCGTCAAGCAATATGGCTGGCACACCACCTTCGGCCTCGCCGGTCTGTTCGTGCTGGTGGTGCTGACCGCGCTGGTCGGCGTGCTGGCGCATGAATCGCCCGAACGCTATGGCTTTACCACCGACGAGATCGACCCGCCCAAGGCTGGCATTCCGGCGAAACCGGCGATCGCGGGCCCGCCCCCGGGCGACGAGTTCAAGGCGCTGCTGAAAAGCCCGCGCTTCTACATCGTGTGCGCCTGTGTCTTTGCCTCGGGTGCCTTTTCCAACGGCATCAACGAACACACCACGCTGTTCCTCGCCGAACGCAAGCTCGGTGCCTATGCGGCGGCCGGCGGCTTTACCATGGTGATGGTGCTGTCTGCGTTGGGCAAGGTCTTCTTCGGATGGCTGTTCGACAAGATCTCCACCAAGGGCGTTGCGATTGCCTGGGCGCTGTGCGGCATTGCGGTTGCGCTGGCCTTCCCGGTCGCCACTCTCCCGACCATGGTGGTCTTTGTGGCGTTTCGCGGCATCGCCCAGGGCGGCGCGGTTGTGCAGACGCCGATCCTGGCGCGCCACATGTTCGGGCTGCGCCCGGTCGCCCAGACGATCTCGGTCTTGATGGGAAGCTTCCATCTGGGGGCGGCCGCCGGCATCTTCCTGATCGCCCGGTTCCACGACATGTCGGGCGGCTATGGCGTTCCGTTCACCGGCATCATCGTTTTGGCATTCGTTGCCTCGGCCGTCGCGTTGACCTTTCAGCCGCGGTATTGGGTCAATTACAAAAAGGCGTAATGGCGAGATCGGATCGCATGCAAAAGGGCCGCTCCCGCAAGGGGGGCGGCCCTTTTTTCCAGCGCCGTTGGCTCAGGTTGCGACCTATTGCAGGATCCAGGCGACGCCTCCGTCACGGCAATCGCCGCAGACCGCGTCAAGCAGGGCGCGCGCCGGGGCCGAGGCGTGGGGCGTTGCCAGATCGCGCCCCTGTCCCGCGTCGATGAGGCGGGCATGGACAATGCGCCGTCCGGCATCGCGGGCAAGGTCGCGCGCCAGCAGATAGTCGGACCAGCCGGTATAGCCGATCACCGGGGCTTGCGAGGAAGGAGCCAGCCAGCCGATGGCAGGGCCTTGCAGCAGGCGGACGATCTCGCCTTCGGGGTCGGCAAAATCGCAGCCCGCGCTGTGGGCCGCGGCCTGGAGCGCGCGTCCGCCTTCGCGGCCGAGGTCGCCGATCGCGCGAAAGGGGCTCTGCGGCAAGACCGCCGCCCAGGCGGAGCCGGGCAGGGCAGCACCGGCAACGATCGTGCCCCGGGCCATGCCGGTGAGCAGCGCGCGGCGCGAGATTGCGGGCGCGGTCATTGCGCGGCCGCCGGCGGATTGTTGCGGGTGAGCCAGGTTGCCACCTGCTTCAGTTCGGCGTCGGTGATGTCGACCCGGGTGAAAGGAGGCATGCTCATCAGCCCGCCGCGCACGATGGCGGTGATATAGCCCGGATCGAGGTCCGAGCGCTTGGCGAGTTCGCCATGGTCCGGCCCGAGCCGCTTGGCGATCATGATCGTGCCCATGCCGCGCGCGGCATGGCAAATGGCGCATTTGGTGCGAAACAGGCGTTCGCCGGGCGTCATGGTGGCGGCGGGGGGCAACGTCTGGGCCGGGGCGGCCTGGGTGGGGGCCGCTTGGCCCGCTCCGGCGGACAGCGCGGTGGCGGCAAACAGCAGCGCGGCGGCGGGCAGGGCCATCTTGCCGAATGCGCCGGTCATGCCTTTGTTCCTTTCGCGGCGGCAGATTTGGGCGCACTGGCCCGACCGATGCCGTTGCGTCCCGGCGCGATGATGTTGTTGGGGTCGATCGCCTTCTTTACCCGGTCGTTGAGGCGGCCGAGCGCGTGATTGTTGAAATCGAAGGTGTCGGCGATCATGTCCTGATATCCGATATGGCCGCGATATTCGGCAAAGCCGTCGCGCGCGGCGCGCGCCACCAGCCGCCGATAGAGCTTGTCCACCCTGACGATCATCTCGGCATCGTCGCGGTTGTAGAAGATCAGGCTGACATTGTTGATATGGCGCTTGCCGATGGTGAAGCTGGCCGAATAATCATGGCCCATCTCGTCATAGATGGCCTTGGTGCCCTTGGCATAGTCGAGAATCAGCTTGCCATCGGGCGGCATCACCGGGGCAAAGCTCAAATGGCCGCCGCGCCCGCCGTACCAGTTCACCGAATTGAGGGCCATGGTCGAGGGGATGCCGCGCGCGGATTTCTCCACCGGATCACCCTTCTGCCAGATCTCGAATTCGAGCGGTTTGCCGATCCTGGGCTCAAACAAGTCGCGGATCAGCTTGATATGCGCCTCGACGGCACCGGCATAGCCGAAGAGGAACAGCTTGGTATTCCACCAGCCCAGGCCAAGCTTCTTCATCATCACTTCATTCGCCGAATCCGGCAGCGCGCCGGGGCCGTCGTACCAGTCCTTGCGCTGCGTCATCGCCGAGGCAGAACGGACCGGCGTGCCGAAGACGATGTTGTGCTGGATCACGTCGCGGCGGCGCAGTTCGGCCAGGATGTCGAGCGCCCAGCCCGCATCGTCGAGATTGGGCAGCGCCAGCGTGATTTTTGCAGACATTTCCGGCTCCGGCTGGAGCCACATGCCGCCGCGGGTGACGACGCCGAAGTTTGATTGGACAAACATCTGGTCCCAGCCCGGTCCATAGCCGTAGTGATAGGCCTGCCAGACTTTGCTGTTGCCCATGGCCCCCATGCCGGTGCGCAGCATCTCCCCATCGGGCAGCACGACTTCGAGCCCGCAGAGCGTTTCGGTGTGGTCGCCATAGGGGGTATAGCCGATGCCGCGATCGAGCGCATTGCCCAGAACGCTGCCCCAGCCGTTGCCGGGGGCCGACATCCACAGCGGAATGTCATTTTCTTTCAGATGGTTGTAGAGATCGAAATAGCTGACGCCGGGTTCGATCAGGCAATGGGCATAGCGGGGATCGACCTCGATTTTCTTCATCCGCCCCATGTCGAGGACGATATTGCCCTTTTCGACCGGCGCCGCGCCGCCATAGCCCAGGTTCTTGCCCCGGCTCACCGGCCACAAGGGCACTTTCAGCTCATTGGCGATACGCACGATGGCCTGCACTTCCGCGGCCGAAGCGGGGGCCAGTGCGGCAGAAGGCTCGTGGTCCAGCCCTTCGCCCATGGCATAGGGATCGTTATAGGTCGCGCGATCTTCATCGCTGGCGAGCACCCATTCCTTGCCGATCGCGGCGCGGAAGCGCTCAAGCGCGTGATCGAAAGTCGCGGCGGTGACGCGAGCGGGCGTATGGGCTGGGGTGGGCATGGGATCCTGCTGCTCATGAGGCGGCGCAAAACGCAAGAAGGGGGGAGGGGGCGGGGGTAGGAGCCTGCGCCCGGCCGATCCGGTTGCCGGGCCGACTGGGCCAGACTGTCCTCCCCCTCATTACATTCCGATTGTCAGAACAATATTCTGGTACGGTACCTGTCACCACCGGCGCTGCGAGTCAATCGCAGCGCCGGTGCAACCGGGGACGCTTCAAACGGTTTCGAGCGCCTTGACGTCTTCGACGCTGGCCCAGTTTCCGTGCAGGCCAAAGCGCAGGCGGACGGGGATGTTGATCGTCGCGATCGGGCCGTCGGCGATTTTGGTCGCCTCGAAGATCAGCAGATCGCTGCTGCGCGTATCAAGTCGGTTCACCACCATCACGATCCAGCCGTCGCCTTCGGCCGCGTCCTTCGAGCGGGGGACGAAGCAGGGTTCCTGGATGGAGGACGTCGGCCCGACCCAGTATTTCTGCTCGGTGCCGGTTTCGAGATCGACAAAGCCGAGCGTGTTCATCACCCAGCCGCCGGCGCTGCCGCCCTTGAGCTCGACAGGCTGCGAAGGATCGATCACGACCAGCCAGCCATAGCGATATGGCTTGCCGTTGAAGCGGTCGTCGAGCTTGGGAAATTCGCCGATCATGTCGGACAGCCGCTCGGAGTGGTATTCCTCCTCGTTCTGGCTGAGGTCGACGGTCCAGCGCGAAAGATGGGTGCTGCCCGCCACCGGGTCGAACGGCTTGTCGTTGATGTCCGGGAAAAAGGGCATCATGTTGTTGGACGCGACCGGCAAGTCGAGGACAATCTTCGTGCCTTCGTTCCACGCGTTCATGACATGGCCGGCAAAGCAGCTGGGCCCCTTGAACCAGCGGATGTCGGCTGCCGTCGTGCCGGCTTTTCGCGGCACCACCGCGAGGTAGCTCGGCAGTGAGGTGTCAAAGCCGAAATGCGGCTTGACCGCCTTCAGCCGTTCCCAGTTGCCGGTCATCGGCATCACCGGAAACAGCGCGTAATCCTTGGTGATCGCGAAGTCGTGCATCATCGCGTAGTACGGATTTTCCCACCAGATCTCGAACAGCAGTTCGCCTTCGGGGCTGATCTCGTAGTACGTCATGTCCTTCGTCAGCACGCCCTTGGAGGCATAGCCAAAGCCGCACATGTTGCCGGTTTCGTAATCGGTCTTGGGGTGCGCGGTGAACGTCTCGCCGGTCATCTTGCCGTCGAACAGGGTATAACCGTCGGTTTCCAGCGTTGCCGGGTCCATCACCAGCGCGGGCGAGTCTTCCTTCAGCGCATAGAGCCGGCCGCCGTGGATAAAGGCATTGGTATTGGCGGTGCCGCGGATCTTGCCCTTGACCGCGTCATCGTCGGTCAGCGGGTTGCGATAGGCGCCGAACAGCGCGCGACCGGCCTCGTTTTCCAGCTTCCACTTGTCGGTCCTGGCCCAGCGCTGGTGAAAATCGCAGCGGCCGTCATGAATGCGGAACATCGAGATCATGCCGTCGCCGTTGAAGGCGATATCGTCGCCCAGCAGGGGCGGAAACTGGTGTTCGGGCTGCACCCGGTAAAAGGCCCCGTTCATTTCGGGCGGGATCGCGCCCTGCTCGACATTCAGATCCTGAACATCGGCTTCGACTCGCGAGGGGGCGTTGAACCCGGTGAAGCTGGGGGTCTTGGGGAACGTGGTGGTCACTCTGGTCTCCTGTCAGGCAGTCGGCGGCCCGGCGGGGCCGAATGGTTTCCTCTGATCGGGCGCCGCTGCTTCAGCGCTCTGGTTCCGTCAGAGAGAATTACGTTCCGTTTTGTTTCGGGTCAAGTCGAAGATGCGGGATCGAGGATGCGGGATATGTGCCGGATGGCTGCGGATGGAAGCGGCCGCGATTTGATGGGTTGACCTGGATCAAATTGGAAATTAAAAAGAATGCCATTCCGTCTAACAGAACGGATCAAAGAGGGATGCCGGTCAAAGGCCCGCGCGATGCGCGAGGAGGTCCGGCATTTGATGTTAACTCACGGGTGAGGACTCCGTATGCGCTTGAATGCTCTCTCTTTTTCGCTGCTGGGTGGCATCGCGGTCAGCGCGATGATGCCTTCGCTGGCTTATGCCGCCGACGCGGCTCCGGCTCCGGCCAGCGCTTCCGCCGGTAATGCCGACGCGGCTGCGACCCAGAGCATCAGCGATGGCGATATCGTCGTCACCGCGCAGCGCCGTTCGGAAAGCTCGCAAAAGGCGCCGATCTCGATCGACGTGATCTCGCGCGATACGCTGCGCGAAGCCGGTATCAGCCAGGCGACCGACCTCAGCAAGATCACGCCCGGCGTGCAGGTCGCGATGGGCGGTTCGGCGACCCAGGTCTTTGTGCGCGGGGCCGGTACGCCGACCACCACGCCGCTCAGCGATCCTTCGGTCTCGCTCAATATCGATGGCGTCTACATCGCGCGTTCGCAATCCTTCAACGGCAACATGTTCGATCTCGAGCGGGTCGAAGTGCTGAAGGGGCCGCAGGGCACGCTCTATGGCCGCAACTCTTCGGGCGGCGCGCTCAATCTCGTCGCTGCAACGCCGAAGCTCGGCCAGCTCGCCGGCTATGTCCAGGCGGGTCTGCAAAGCTATGCCGGCTACAATGGCGAAGCGGCGGTCAACATTCCGGTGGGCGATACCCTCGCCATCCGCGCGGCCGGCGAGATCGTTCGTCGTGACGGCTATCTCAGCGATGGTACCAACGACGACAAGCATGAATCGGCCCGCCTGCAGGTCCTGTACAAGCCTTCGAGCGATTTCTCGCTGCGGCTGTGGGGCAACTATCAGCATATCGGCGGCAAGGGCCCGGGCTACGTCGCCTATGAGCCGAGCGCGACCACGCCGGGCGGCGCCTATGTGCCGAGCAACCCCTGGACCAGCGTGATGCCGTTGGTCAATCAGCGCTTCCAGACGATTTTCCACACCAATCCGGACTTCGATACGGCGCAGGCCTATCAGGACATCAACAGCTGGAACGTCCATGCCCAGGCTGACGTAAACCTCGGCTTCGGCACGCTGACCGTCATTCCCGCCTATCAAAGGGTGACGATCCGCGCGGCAAGCTTCCCGGGGATCGAATACAGCACCACCAATTACCAGACCGGTGCGCCGCAGGTATCCAAGGCGGGCTCGATCGAGGCGCGGATTTCCGACAAGGGAGACAGCCGCCTGACGTATACCGTCGGCTTCTTCTACTATGACGAAAAGTTGAGCAACAATTCCACCGTCTATCTCGGCGCTGCGGCACCGGGCGTGTTTGTGCCCAATATTCCCGGTATTCCGGTTACCGGCGCGCTGGCGCTCACGTATACCGCCGATCTGTCGACCAAGAGCTATGCCGGTTTCGGCCAGGCCGGCTACGAACTGTTCGACGGGTTCAAGCTGATCGGCGGCGTGCGTTATACCAACGAATCGCATGATGTGGCCAACGGCACCCAGTGCCTGCTGGCGGCCTATCCGGCGAGCAGCCCGTGCCTTCCTTCCGCGACCGGTCTGCCGGGGCCGGACGGGCAGAAGGTCTATGACCTGTCGTCGCACCTGCATGACAGCCGGGTGAACTACAAGGCGGGCGCCGAATATCAGTTCACGCCGCAGAACATGGCCTATTTCACCGTCTCCACCGGTTTCAAGTCGGGTGGCCAGCCGGTGGCGGCGGTTCCGGCCTATCTGCCGGAAACGCTGACGGCCTATACGCTGGGTTCGAAGAATCGCTTCTTCGGCGGCAAGCTGCTGGCGAACCTGGAGCTGTTCTGGTGGGATTTCACCAACAAGCAGGAATCGCTGCAGGCGCTTGACGCCTATGGCACCAGCCAGTCGGTCACGATCAACGCCGGCAAGGCGACGTCGAAGGGTGTCAGCCTCGATCTGCGCGGCAAGCTGACCGCCAACGACACGCTGACGCTGAACGCTGAATATGACCATGCCCGCTATGGCAACTTCGTCTGGACCGCCTATGCCAAGCGGCCGTCCACCGGTTGCGCCGTCGCCCCGATCACGGGCACGAGCAATTTCAGCGTCGACTGCTCGGGCTATCAGATGATGCGTTCGCCCGATTGGTCGGGCAGCGCGGGCTATACGCACACCTTCGAGTTCGCAGACGGCGCCCATGTGGACGCCAATGTCAACGCGACCTATGCCGGAAGCCGCTGGATCCAGGCCTCGTTCATTCCGAACGCGCAGATCGGGAGCTATGCCCTGCTCAATGCCGGCGTGACGTATGTCGCACCTGGCGGCAAATATTCGGTCGACCTCTTCGCGCAGAACCTGACGAACAAGGCCGTCTATAACGGCGGCGACCAGAACCCGATCCTGGGTGGTCTGTCCGCCGCAACGATCGGGGCGCCGCGCGTGCTCGGTGGTCGCATCCGCTTCAATTTCTAAGTGTGCGGGGGGTGAGGCAACTCACTCCCCCTCTTTTTAAGGGAGCCGGGCGAGCCCAGGTACGCTCCTGCGTTGACCTTCCGAGTTTTCGCATTTAAATAGAACAATGTTCTGACTAATAGAACATTTAGGTCGAATCAGCCTTTGGAGAAGCCCGGTGAGGATTGCACGTTTCGATGGTGGCAGGATCGGCGTCGTTGTCGGCGAGGATATCGTCGATGTGAGCGCGGCTGCCGGCGTAACGCCGGGCGAATGGCCGCCGGTCGGGCCGGTACGGCTGATCCGCGATTTCGATGCCTTGCGTCCCGCGATCGAGGCTGCGGCGGCCACCGGCGCGAAGCTGCCGCTCGCCTCGGTCCGTCTGGAAACGCCGGTGCCCTGGCCGAACAAGGTCATCGCCTATCCGGTGAACTACCATGCCCACGGCAACGAGATGCAGGCCGGCTATCGCGCGACCAACCAGGGTTTTTTCCTCAAGCCCAACAGTTCGCTGTCCGGCCCTGCCGATCCGATCGTGCTGCCGCATGTGCCGGGCCGCGAGGTCCATCACGAGGCCGAGCTTGGCATCATCATCGGCAAGACCGCGCGCGGCGTCGCGCGCGAGGACTGGAAGGATTACGTCTTCGGCTATGCCTGCCTGATGGACATGGTCGTGCGCGGCCGCGAAGAGCGCGTGTTCCGCAAGGCCTATGACACTTTCTGCCCGGTCGGTCCGTGGATCGTCACCGCCGATGCGGTTCCCGATCCGCAGGCGCTGGAATTCAAGCTGTGGGTCGTGAAGCCCGATGGCAGCAGGGAACTGCGCCAGCATGCCAATACGCGCGATCTGGTGCTCGATATTCCGGGCATGGTCGCCACCGCGTCGGCCGTGATGACGCTCCAGCCCGGCGACATCATTGCCAGCGGCACGCCGCAGGGGGTGGGGCCGATCGTCGCGGGCGACACGGTCCATATCTGGATTCAGGATGTCGGCGAAATGACCGTGCCGGTGGTGCAGGGCACCGAGGGCGCGACCGAGGTCTTTGCCGACGCCTATGTTCCGCCGATCGTCAAGCAGCCGTTGGGGTGAACGCCATGAGCACGGATCTTCTCGCACAGCCGCCGCTGGTGGACGCCAATCCCGCCGCCATCGGCTCGCTCGATGAACTCTACAAGGCCTTCACCGCGCTCAACATGGAAGGCGGCTGGCACCGTATCAAGCCCGCGCTGTGGCGCGAGCCGGCGAAGAATTTCCTGCCGTTCCGTTGGAAATACAGCGATGTCAAACCGATCCTCGCAGCCGCCGGTCACCTGATCGGCACCGACAAGGCGGAACGCCGCAACCTCACGATGTTCAATCCGGCAGAGGGGAACATCTACCCCACCGTCAATACCATCGTGGCGGCCTATCAAATGGTCAAGCCGGGCGAGATCGCCCGTTCGCATCGCCATACCGCCAACGCGCTGCGCCTGATCCTGGAAGGGCGCGGCACGTATACCGTGGTCAATGGCCAGCGCGTGGAAATGCGTCCGGGCGACGTGCTGCTGACTCCCAACTGGGCCTGGCACAGCCATGAAAACGTCGGTCAGGACGAATGCTACTGGATGGACTTTCTCGACGTGCCGCTCGTGCATCTGTTGGAACCGATGTTCTACGAGCCGCACGCGGAAGGGCTGGAAAAGGATGTCGTCGACAGCGACGGCGGCCCCTTGGCCTTCCGCTGGGAAGATACGGTGAAGCGGCTGGAAGCGGTGCATGGGCAGGACTTCGATGATGCCCATGCCTCGGTCCAGCTTGGCGATCCGGCGCTGAAGACCATCCGGCTCGACATGCAGCGGCTCGACGCGGGCAAGCCGACCCGGACCTGCCGGACCACCGCGAACATCGTCTATGCCGTGGTGCGGGGCAAGGGCACGACCGAAGTCGATGGCTCTGCCATCGGCTGGAGCTTCGGCGATACCATCGCCGTGCCTGCCTGGCGCCCCTACCGCCATGTCGCCGTCGAGGATGCGGTGCTGCTCAAGGTTTCGGACGCGCCGGTCATGGCGGCGTTCGACTGGCTGCGCGCGTCTGCCCGATAATCGATGGATAGGGGCCGCGCTTTGGCCCCCTCACAAATTTCCTGGAAGGGAGTCTCGTTCGTGAACCAGCCCAAGAAGATTTTGCCCAAGAAGGTTTTGCCCAAGAAGGTTTTGATCGCCGGTGGAGGGATCGGCGGCGCAGCGGCGGCGCTGTCGCTGCTGCAGCGCGGCTTTGATGTCGAAGTCTATGAACAGGCCCCGGAATTGGGCGAAGTGGGCGCGGGCATCCAGATCAGCCCGAACGGTTCGCGCGCGCTTCATGCGCTGGGCGTGTTCGAGACTCTCAAGGGCCTGTCCTGCGCTCCGGAGAAGAAGGAATTCCGCCTGTGGAACACCGGCAAGGCGTTCCCGCTGTTCGACCTGGGCGACAGCGCTACCGAGAAATACGGCTTTCCCTATCTCACCGTCTTTCGCCCGGATCTGCTCGGCACGCTGGTGGACGCGGCCCGCGCGCTGAAACCCGATGTCTTTCACCTCGGCAAGACCGTCGCGGGCTTTGAGCAGGACGACAAGGGCGTCACGCTCAGGCTGGCCGACGGCACTGTCGCGACGGGCGATGCGCTGATCGGCGCCGACGGCGTCAAGACCGCGATCCGCCGCCAGCTGTGGGGCGATGACGAGGCGCAGTTCCGGGGGCTGGTCGCCTGGCGCTCGGTGATCCCGATGGAACTGCTTCCCGAAAGCCTGCGCCAGATGGTCGGCTGGACCTGGATCGGGCCCGGCGCGCATCTCGTCAACTATCCGCTGCGCGGCGGCACGCTGATGAACATGGTGGGCACTGTCGAGAACGGCACCTGGGCTGCCGAAGGCTATCGCCAGATCGGCGACAAGGCCGAATGCCTGCGCGATTTCGCCGGCTGGCACGACGTGGTCCAGACCTTGATCAAGGCTGCGCCGCAGTTGATGAAATGGGCCTTCATGGAACGCAAGCCCGCCCCCGCCTGGGGTCAGGGCAAGGTCTCGCTGCTGGGCGATGCGGCCCACGCGACGCTGCCGTTCCTGGCGCAGGGCGCGGTGATGTCGATCGAGGATGGTGTTGTCCTCGGTCGCTGCCTCGATGCCTTTGATGATGTCGAGACGGCGCTCAAGCATTACGAGGGCGCGCGCGTCGAGCGCACCACCCGCATGGTGCAGGGCGCCAAGGACAATACCGGCCGCTTTCACGCGCCGGAGCTTGCGACCGAGGAAGGCGCCATCGCCTATATGGAACAGGAATGGAGCCGCGCGCCGATCGCCGGCCGCTATGACTGGCTCTACAAGTATGACGTGTTGACTGCGGACATCTGAGACGATGAGCGAGACCGCTGCCCGGCCGAATGCCGACCTGCCGCCTGCCGACCTGCCGCACGCCGACCTGCTGTCGGGTGTCCGGGTGCTGGACCTGACGAACGTCCTGTCCGGCCCCTATTGCACGTATCAGATGGCGCTGCTCGGTGCCGAAGTGATCAAGGTGGAAAACCCCGACGGCGGCGATCTCGCCCGCCAGTTGGGGGCCTCGACCGAACTCAACCGGGAATTTCTGGGCACCTCTTTCCTGGCGCAGAACGCGGGGAAGAAATCGGTCTCGCTCAATCTCAAGACGCCCGAAGGCCGCGATCTGTTCCAGCGGTTGGTCAAAGACGCCGACGTCGTGGTCGAAAACTTTCGTCCCGGCGTGATGGATCGGCTGGGCGTCGGCTACGAGGCGCTGAAAGAGATCAATCCGGGCATCATCTTTTGTGCCATCTCGGGCTTTGGGCAGGAAGGTCCACTGCGGGGCAATCCCGCCTATGACCAGATCGTGCAGGGCATGTCAGGGGTGATGAGCATCACCGGCGATCAGGATTCGGCGCCGTTGCGCGTCGGCTATCCCTTGTGCGACACGCTGGGCGGGCTGTCATCCGCCTTTGCGATCGCGTCTGCGCTCTATGCGCGCAAGGAAACGGGCAAGGGGCGTTTCATCGACGTTTCCATGCTCGATTCGACGATTTCGGTGCTGGGCTGGGTGGTCTCGAATTACCTCCTGGCCGGGGTCGAGCCGCGCGCGGTCGGCAATCAGAACATGACGGCCGCGCCCTCGGGGGTGTTCACGGCGGCCGATGGCCCGCTCAACATCGCGGCCAACAAGCAGGAACAGTTCGAGGCTCTGGCACGGCAAATCGGGCGCGAGGATCTGATCGCCGACCCACGCTTTGCCGGGCGCGAGGATCGCAAGGTCCATCGCGCGGCGCTGAATGGGGAAATCAATGCCGCCCTGGCCAGGCGTCCGGCGGCCGAATGGGAAGCCGAGCTCAACCGGGCCGGAATCCCGAGCGGCCGGGTGATGACCGTCCCCGAAGTGTTGGCCAGCGAACAAGTCAAATCGCGTCGGCTGGTGCAGCATATCCCCTTCGATCAGGCCGGGCTGGACGGCATCGAGGTGGTCCGCTCGGGCTTTCGCTTTGGCGATAGCGAGCCTGCCGCACGCAGCGCCCCGCCGCTGCTGGGCGAACACAATGAAGAGATTTACGGCGAGATCGGCCTGAGCCCCGCCGAAATCGCGCAACTGCGCGAGCGGAAGGTGGTGTGAGGGGCGCCCCGGCGGCCCGCAGCGCCGCCAGTTCCGCCCTCTCGCTGCGGCCCTCAATCCTTCAGGGCCACCAGTTCCCCGGAAAACTGGCGCGGGTCCACGCCCAGCGCAATGGACAGCTTCACGCTCGCCTCGGTGTCGACCGAGCGCAGCAAGTCCTGCTGCTCTTTGGTAAAGCGGGCGATCGGGCTGGAAATCTGCAACGCGCCCACCAGTTCGTTCCGCGGACCGAACACCGGCGCGGAAATGGCCGCCATCTCGCCGTTCACTTCGCCGCGCGAAACCGAATAGTAACGCGGCAGCGGATGCGGCAGCGAGGCGGGATTGGACAAGTGGCGGAAGATCCGCGCCGAGGCGCCGCTTTCCAGTCCGAGCCGGGTGCCGACGCGGATATGGTAATCGCGAACCGCATTCTTGCCGTCCTGGCGGAACAGGCAAAGCTGGCTGTCGCCTTCGCGGATCAGGAAAGAGACGCCTTCGTTCGTCCGGTTCACCACATCCTTCATCGCCGGCTCGACATAGTCGCGCAGCTCGAAGGCATCCTGAAAGATCGACGAGAGCTCGGCCAGTTTGGGACCCAGCCGGTAAGCGCCGTCTGCCATCTGCCAGACATAGCCAAAGCTTTCCAGACTGCCGAGCAGGCGCAGGATCGTGCTCTTGTAAAGCCCGGTGTTGCGCGCCAGTTCCGCCAGCGACTGCACCGGACGGTCATGCGTGAAAGCGCCCAGAATGGTGAAGGCTCGATCGACGGCGGCAACACCCGATTTGGAATTGCCGCGCCCTTCTTCGGGAATGTGCGTAACGAGAACCCCCTCTCGCTGTTCCGTAAACTTGTTCTGATGATCAGAACGCCGGTTCAATAGGAAATGCAAAACGGATTGTCGAGCCTATATTGCAGGCTTCGCTGCGGAGATGAATCATGAATGACTTGCCCAAGCGGATATTCATCAAGGAAGAAGGCCCGCGCGAGGGTTTCCAGATCGAATCCGGGGATATACCGACCGCCGACAAGATCGCCTTGATCGATGCGCTGGCCAAAACGGGCCTGAAGCACATCCAGACCGTGTCTTTCGTCAATCCCGCCCGCGTGCCCGGCATGGCGGATGCCGAAGCGGTGGTCGCGGGCATCACGCCTGTCGAAGGTGTGCATTTCACCGGGCTGTGGCTCAACAATCAGGGCTTTCTGCGCGCGCTGGAAACAAAGAAGCTCCACATGGAAGGCAAGCTGACGCTTTATGCCTCCAGGGCCTTTTTGAAGCGCAACCAGAACCGCACGCTCGAACAACAGTTCGCCGCCCAGCCGGAACTGATCAAGAGCTATCAGCATGCCGGCGTGCCGGTGCGTACCGGCTTTGTCACCGCAGCGTTCGGCTGCAATTTCCAAGGCGATGTCGATGCCGCCTATGTGGTGGAACTGGTGGGGCAGATGCGCGCGATCGCCCGCGACAATGGCGAAGATCTGGACCTGATCGGGCTGGGCGACACCATGGCCTGGGCAAATCCCGAAAAGATCCGGCGCGTGGTCGGCGAGGTCCGCGCGGCGAACCCGGATGTCGCCATTTCGCTGCACCTGCATGACACGCGCGGGCTCGGTCTGGCCAATGCCTATGCCGGGCTGCAGATGGGTGTTGCCCATTTCGACGCGGCGGTGGCAGGGCTTGGCGGTTGCCCTTTTGCCCGGCATTCGGGCGCGGCCGGCAATATCTGCACCGAGGATCTGGTCTTGATGTGCGAGGAAATGGGCATCGAAACCGGCGTCGATCTCGAAGCGCTGATCGATTGCGCGCTGATGGCCGAAAAGATCGTCCGCCATCCGCTGCCCGGCAAGGTCAAGACGGGCGGCAGCCTGCGCGCGCTGCGCGAAAAGCTGGCTTTGGGTGATGCCACCCCGGTCGTGGCCGAATAGCGGAAGCGCGAGACATGGCCAATACATTCGGCGCGCGCAGCACCCTGCGCGTGGGGCAGACGGACTATACCTATTTTTCGCTGCCACAGGCACAGGCCAGCCTCGGCAGCCTTGCGCGCATGCCGTTTTCGCTGCGGGTGGTGCTGGAAAACCTGCTGCGCTGCGAAGACGGGGTGCGTGTCACTGCCGATGACATCCGCGCCTTTGTCGCGCCTCCGCCAGGCCCCGCGCGGGAAATCCAGTTCCATCCGGCGCGCGTGCTGATGCAGGATTTTTCGGGCACGGCCTGCCTCGCCGATCTCGCCGCGATGCGCGATGCCATGGTGCCGCTGGGCAAGGACCCGGCGGCGGTGAACCCGACCATCCCCGTTCATCTGGTCATCGACCATTCGGTGATGGTCGATCATGCCGGCGAGCCGCAGGCCTTTGAGCGCAATCTTGCGCTGGATTACGAGCGCAATTCGGAACGCTATGCCTTTCTGCGCTGGGGCGCGCGCTCGCTCGGCAATTTTCAGGTGGTGCCGCCGGGGCAGGGCATCTGCCACCAGATCAATCTGGAAAATCTCGCGCGCGTCGTCTGGACCAGCCGGGGCGAGGATGGCACTTTGCTGGCCTATCCCGATACGCTGGTCGGCACCGACAGCCATACCACCATGGTCAACGGGCTTGGCGTGCTCGGCTGGGGCACGGGGGGGATCGAGGCGGAAGCCGCGATGCTGAGCCAGCCCGTCTCGATGCTGCGCCCGCTCGTGACGGGGGTGCGGCTGGTGGGCGCGCCGGGTGAAGGCACCACCGCGACCGATCTGGTGCTGACCGTGACCAGACTGCTGCGCGCCAGGGGCGTGGTCGGGCGCTTTGTCGAATTCTGCGGGCCGGGGCTGGCCGCGCTGCCGGTCGCGGACCGGGCGACGCTGGCCAACATGGCACCCGAATATGGCGCGACTTGCGGCTATTTCCCCATCGATGTCCAGACGCTGGCCTATCTGCGGCTGAGCGGGCGCGACGAGGAACAGATCGCGCTGGTCGAAGCCTATGCAAGGGCGCAGGGCCTGTGGCGCGAGGCTGATGCCGCGGACCCGGCGTTCGACGATCTGGTCGAGCTGGACCTCGGAACGATCGTGCCGTCGCTGGCGGGCCCCAAGCGCCCGCAAGACCTTGTCGCGCTGCCCGATCTCGCCGGCGGCTTTGCCGAGGCTCTGGCCGATTTCGGCGCGGTGCCGGGCAGGGGCTTTCCCGTTGCCGGCGCGGACTTCACTCTCGACCATGGCGCCATCGCCATCGCCGCGATCACCAGTTGCACCAACACGTCCAACCCCGCCTCGGTGATCACCGCCGGGCTGGTCGCACGCAAGGCCCGTGCGCTGGGGCTTGTGCCCAAACCCTGGGTGAAATGCTCGTTCGCGCCGGGCAGCCGGGTGGTGAGCGATTACCTTGCCCGTGCCGGGTTGCAGGACGATCTCGATGCGCTGGGCTTCAATCTGGTGGGCTATGGTTGCGCCACCTGCGTCGGCAATTCGGGGCCGTTGGCCGGAAATATCGGCATGAGCATCGCGGAGAATGCCATCGTCGCGGCCGCCGTGCTTTCGGGCAATCGCAATTTCGAAGGGCGGATTTCGCCGCTGGTGCGCGCCAACTACCTGGCTTCGCCGGGGCTGGTAGTGGCCTACGCCTTGCTCGGTTCGGTGGCGGTGGACATGGCGACGCAGCCGCTGGGGGTGGCCCCGGACGGGCAGCCCGTCCATCTGCGCGACATCTGGCCGACGCGCGCCGAAGTGGCTGAAACATTGGCCCGCTTCGTCACCCCGGCCAGCTTTGCCGCAGTGGGCGACACGGTGTTCGCAGGGGACGAACGCTGGGCGGCGCTGCCTGCGGATCAGTCGGACCGGTTTCCCTGGGCTGCGGGCTCCACGTATATTGCGCCGCCGGATTTCTTTGCGGGCATGTCGGCAGAGCCGGGGGCACCTGCCGACATCGCGAGCGCCGCGCCCATCGCGATTCTGGGCGATTCCATCACCACCGACCATATTTCGCCGGTGGGCGCCATCGCACCCGACAGCCCCGCAGGCCATTACTTGCGCGGTCTGGGTGTGGCGCCGGTGGACTTCAATTCCTATGGCACGCGGCGCGGCAATCATGAGGTGATGACGCGCGGCACGTTCGCCAATATCCGGGTGAAGAACGAGATGTTGCCCGGCGTCGAAGGCGGCATGTCGCACCACCGGGGCAATGTGCTGCCGATCTATGACGCGGCCATGCGGTTCCGCGCCGAGGGCGTGCCGCTGGTGATCATCGCCGGCAAGGAATATGGCACGGGTTCGGCCCGCGACTGGGCGGCCAAGGGCACCGCCGCCATCGGCGTGCGCGCGGTGATCGCCGAGAGTTTCGAGCGCATCCACCGTGCCAATCTGGTCGGCATGGGTGTCCTCCCGCTGCAATTCGCGGGCGGTCAGGATCGTCGCACGCTGGGTCTGACGGGCGCGGATCGTTTCACCATCACCGACCTTGGCGGGTTGGCGCCGCTGGGCACGGTGAGGGTGGTGGTGGAGCGTGAGGATGGCTCGCGCTTTGGCTTCGAGACGCTCTGCCGGATCGATACCCGGATGGAACTGCGCTATTTCATGGGCGGCGGCATCCTCACCTCGATTGCCCGTGCCATCGGTTGAGCGTCGGCTGAGCAACGGTTGAGCAACGGTTGAGCATTGGGGGGGGGGCATCGCCCGTCAAGGCGCTCGGGCAGTTTGACCATGCGGGAGCGAGGACCAGCGCCTCGGCTCCCGATTCGACCAATCCTAACCCTCGATACCCCGGCACGCCATGTCGGCCAGAATGTCGACCGCCGCTTCCCAATCAAAGCCGGCCAAATCATAGCCCATCACACTGGCCAGCCTCTCGCCGCGCGCCAGCGGGTAGATATAGACCCCCAGCACCACATTCATCGCGAGAAAGAAGCGCCGCTCGTCAAGGTCGGGCAGGCACCGGCGCAGCAGGACGATCAACCTTTGCCGCACCGGCTCGGCCAGTTGGCGGGTGATGGCGCGCGCCTCTTCGGAAGGATCGAGCAGGGCCAGGCTGTAGACGCGACGGATCTTTTGCATGCCCGTCCCTTCACAGGTCATGCCCGAGCCGAAGAATGCGGCGATCACCGCGCGGGCGGAAAAATTCCCCTGCGCCTCCAGCACGTCGAAACTGGCATTTTGCGCGGCATGGATCGGATCGAAATGGCGCTTGAAAACCTCGACGAACAATTCCCGCTTGCCGCTCCAGTTGCGGCTGAGCGAGGCGAGGCTGGTGCCCGCCCGCGCGGCAATGGCGCGGATGGTGCAGCGGTCATAGCCGCTTTCGATAAATTGTTCATCGGCTGCAACAAGAAAGCGCTCGCGGCTGGTGCTTTCCAGCGGGGCATCAGCCATGAAATTCAACTTGCCCGCAGCGCCCGTCGCCATGGACCAGCGTCCGACCGCCTCGCAGGACCACGCATTCCACCAAACCTGTCACCACCATATGATTGCCAAATTCCGCTGCCTGTTCCACGCGGCACAGGATAGTGGCCGCGGCGGATTCCACAAGCGACAGGCGTATGGCGGCGCGGAAGTCTCCTTCCAGCGCCGCCATTTTCACTCATTTCCACTCTACGTCAGGCAGTGCGCCCGACTTTTCGAGGAATTCGCGCACCTGCCCCCATTGGCCGTCGCGCTGGGCGTACATATGGTCGCCGATGCGCGCGCGGCCCTGGCTGGTGAGATAGAACATCTCGTACAGTTCAACGCGGCTGCCCAGCGCCGAACCGGCAAAGTCCCACGCCGTGCGCATGATGCTGGCACGCTGCTCGGCGCTGATACCCGCCGCACCGGGCAGATATTTGCGCAGCGCATCGCCGATTTCAGGATCTTCGAACAGCTTGAGCGAGGGCGTGCACAGCAGATTGTGCGATCCGATCGCGCGGATGATCTGGTTTACGCGCGTCATCCAGCCCGGCATGACACAGCGCAGCACCGACAGATCGCGATGCGGGAAGAAGGCTCCCGCGCCCCAGTCATGCGCGCGTGCCTCGGCGCCGACAATCGCCGAACGGGTGAGCGTAAGATAGGCGTGGATCTCGCCCAGCATTTCGGCCGCATCGGGACGGGCGATGCTGTTGCTGACCTTGAGGATGCTCGAACACAGATCATAGGCGAATTCGAGCTTCACCATCGCGCGGATCGCGGTCTGCTGCAGCGTGTTGCCCGGCGAAACGCCCTGGTTGAGGTTGTTGTAAACGTTGAGATCGCCATCGCAGAACACGCGCTCATAGGGCACTTCGACATCGTCAAAGATCACGAAGGCATCCTGCTCGTCAAAGCGCGAGGAGAAGGGGGCGTCCTGCACGCTGGCATTGGTGCCATAATGGTCGCGGCAGATCTGGATCACACCCTTGGTCTTGACGGGGATCGAGAAGATCAGCGCATAGTCCTCTCCGCCCGACGGGATCGGGGACGAGGAATAGACATAAAGCTCGTCGGCCAGCGGCCCGAGCGTGGCCAGCACTTTGCCGCCGCGCACGATAATGCCGTTTTCGTTGCGACCCACCACGCGCAGCGTGAGGTCGGTGTTCATGCCCGCCAGATCGCCCACGCTCTTGTCGATATTGGCGTGCACGATGGTGTGGGTCATCGAGAGATCGCCCTCGATCACTTCGCGATGAAACTTCTTGAGGCGCTCATAGCCTTCGGGCTTGCCGCGCGCCCAGATGTCGGCGCGGGCGGTATGGCCCGACAGCACCACGTTCACATAGTCGGGCGTGCGTCCCAGCATGCCGTTTGAATAGCGCGCCAGACGCTCCAGCCCGCGGTGGCGGATCGCCAGATCTTCCGCGCTTCTGGGCAGCATCAGGCTGACATTCATCTTTTCGCCCGAGCGCTCGGGGTCGGAAATCAGGCAATCGTCGGCATACGTGTGCTGCCAGTCAAAATAGCCGGCCATGCCGTTTACCGATCCGGCCAAAAGCGGGTCGTCGGTTACGGACACCTTGTTTTCGCCCAGATAGACGACGCGGTCGTCGTTCAATCCGGCTTTATATTCGTCGCCTGTGCGAGCGGCCATTGCATCATCTCCCCATCTATGGAAACAACTGTATTCACGAGTCGTGGAATGCACAATGAAATGTCATTCTGTCAACCGGAACCATGCACGCTGACGCTCTGGTTTCAAATTATGGAATGTCGTTCTGTTTTGTACACGCGCGGAATGTGAAAGCGCCCGCCCGGTCAAGGGAGGGGCAAGACAAAGGGAAGAGTTGACCAATGCCTGCCGTGCCAATGACTGCCGTGATCGCGCCGATTGCCCCCAGTCCCGAAACCCTCAGCCGCACCCGCGAACGCTTTGCCGCTCTGCTGGGCGCTGATGCCGTCCTGAATGCGGATACCGGCCTTGGCGTGTTCCACGACCCCTTTGAAGGGCCGCAGGCGCAAGGCCATCAGCCTTCTCTCGCGATTCAGCCGGCCACTGTCGAGCAAGTGCAGGAAGCGCTGCGGCTGGCTCGTGAGCTGGGGATTCACGTGTGGACATCCTCGATGGGCCGCAATTTCGGCTATGGCGGCTCCGCGCCGGTGGTCGATGGCGGGGTGGTGCTCAATTTGCGCCGCATGAACCGCATTCTCGACATTGATGAACGCAATGGTTTTGCCGCGATTGAACCGGGGGTCACTTTCGCCGATCTTTATGCCGCTTTGCGCAAGGATGATATTCCCCTGATGATGTCCGTGCCCGATCTGGGTTGGGGCAGCATGACCGCCAACGCGCTTGAACATGGCATTGGCTACAATGTTCTTGGCGACCATGCCTCGGCGCTGTGCGGGCTGGAGGTGGTGCTGCCTGACGGATCGCTGCTGCACACCGGGCAAGGCGGCATCCCCGACAGCCCGCTGTGGCACTGCCACCGACGCGGCTTTGGCCCTGCGGTCGACGATTTGTTCAAGCAATCCAACCTTGGCATTGTCACCAAGGCGGGCGTGCAGCTCATGCCCCGCCCGGAAGTGATCATGACCGGCACGATCCGCTGCGAGGGCAAGGAGGATGTCGGCCCCTTGCTCGATATGGTGCGCCGCCTGTTGCAGGCAGGCGTACTGCAAGGCGTGCCGATGCTGGTCAGTTCCCCCCCTTCGGCCACGGGTGATGGCGGCGGCGCTTTCACCGCCGAAAATCTGCGCAAGGTGCTGCGCCCCGGGCGCTGGAACCTGCGCTTTGGTCTTTATGGCCACGAAGCGCTGGTGGCCTCGCGACGCGCGATCCTCGAGGCCGAGGTGGCCAAGATCCCGGGCGCCGTGCTCGAGGCGCGAACGTATGCCGGCGATTCCGGGCCAGACGAGGTCGAACCGCGCGATCTGATTGCGGCGGGCATTCCCAATCAGGTGTTGCTGGAGAGACTTACCGGCGTCTTCGGCAAGAATTTCGGCCATATGGATTTTTCACCGGTCCTGCCCTTCGACGCCGCCTATGCCCACCGCACGGAATCCTTGCTGGGGGAAACGATGGCGCGCTTTGGGTTGATCGGTGCTTTCGGCCTTTTGTGCTTTCCGCGCAGCATGGTGAGCGCCAGCCTGATCATGTTCGACGCCTCCGATCAGGCGCGCGTCGATGCTGCGCGCGTGGCGGTACGTCATCTGTGCGACGAAGTGGCCGGCTGGGGCTGTGCGCCCTATCGCGCCCATGTCGCGCTGGTCGATCATGTGCAGGACAAATTTGCCTATAACGATGGCGCGATGGCGCGTTTTTACACGCGGTTGAAGGACGCGCTCGATCCGGCAGGCATGCTGGCGCCGGGCAACCACGGCATCTGGGCCAGCGGGCAGCGTCCCGATGGGGGCTAGTGGATTGTTTTGACATTTGCATCCCGCCATCCGGATAGCATGGTCGCAAATGTCAAAATCGGAAAATCCACTATAATCAAATGGTTATAGTGGTCCGAAAAGATTCTGACATTTGCACACTACCTAGCCGAGAGCGGTAGCAAATGTCAGAATCGGACCACTAGGGCGTAAACTTCGGTGCGCCCCGACGGCAGGCATCGGGTCATACTGTGGTGACGGTTCGGACGGTGGCGTTCCTTGCTGTCGGCGCTGCGGCGGTCCAATCCGGCGTTGGGCATTGCCCTGGCCATCGTGGCTGCCCTCCCGGGATTGGAGGGCATAAGGCGGCTTGTGGTGACGATGCGTGACGGCGAGCGGAGCCGATGACGCGATATGCCGAACCAAATGGAAAGCAGGATTTGCAGTGCGACTGCGCCGGGGGCATACCATCTCCATGCCACGGTCCTGCCAGTCCAGCCTTGCATCATGGTTTGCCGGTGCCTGATGCCGCCCGGACAGGCGGTCTGCGCGCCGTTCTGCATGACCAGCGCGGCGCAATCTTGCGTTTCCTTGCCGCGCGCTCGGGCAGTGCGGACCTTGCCCAGGACCTTTTTCAGGAATTGTGGTTGCGTCTGGACAATGCCGATCAGGGGCCGGTTGCCAATCCTGTCGCCTATCTGATGCGTGCGGCCAACAACCTCATGCTTGATTATCGCCGGGGCGAACTGCGTGCATGGGCCCGCGATGCGGCGTGGCTCGTTTCCGACAATCCAGCCATGCAGGCACCCGAATCGCTGGCAGACCCGGCCCCTGCCGCCGATGACATGATTGCTGCGCGGCAGGAAGCTGCCTTGATGCGGCGCGCGATCGCAACCCTGCCGCCCGGCGCCCGCCGGGCCCTGACGTTGCACCGCTTCGATGGATTGGCGCATGCCGAGGTGGCTGCGGTCATGGGCATCAGCCGCAGCGGAGTGGAAAAGCACATCGCCGTTGCCATGAAACACCTTCGTCGCGCCGTGATGGACTGGGGTGAAGCCTCGTCGACGGCGTCTGTCAGTCAGAGCGATATGCAAGAGCCCCGTCATGACTGACGACATTATCCTTGACGCCGCCGCGCAATGGCATGGGCAGGTGACCGCCAGCACGGTGGATTGGGATGCCTTCACCCTTTGGCTGGAGTCAGACCCACGGAATGCGCGCGCCTATGACGCGGTTGCACTGGCCGAAACGCTGCTCGACGATTGCGCGCCCGCACTCGCCGTCCCGCTGGCTGCGAATGACGACATGCCGGCAGGGGAAGCCTCCGCACCGGCAAGGTCGTGGTCACGACTGGCGACCGCAACGGGGCTTGCGGGACTGCTGACGCTGGCGGCAGCGCTGGTTCTGGCTTTGCTGCCCCATCGACCGGGCAGTCAAACCTGGCAGACCGGCGATCGGGCGCAATCGCTGGCCATGGCTGACGGCACGCGGATCGCACTCGCCCCCCGCAGCCTCCTCACGCGCGAGGGCGACCACCTCACGCTGACCGGCGATGCGGTCTTTGCCGTGCCACACCGACCGGACCGGACGCTGACGATCACCGCTGGCGAATTGACGGTCAGCGATATCGGCACGCATTTTGATCTGCGCAACGATGACGGCACGATCCGCCTGACGATCGACGAAGGGCAAGTGCGCGTCGCCGGTGCGCGGCTGGCGCGCGCGCTCACGCTCATGGGCGGGCAGGCGCTGGCATTTGATCCCCGCACTGCGCAAATCGTGGTTGGTCCCGCCCGCGCCGGAGCGACCGGCGACTGGCAGCGCGGGCAATTGTCCTATCGCGACACGCCATTGCCGCTGGTGGCGGCCGATATTGCACGATATGGGCGAGGGCCGCTTCGCGTCGATGATGCGATTGCGCAGCAGCACTTTTCGGGAACGCTTCGGCTTGGTACTGGTCACGACCCCGCACAGGACCTGGCGCGCCTCATGGCGCTTGACCTTGCCATGTCTGGCCATGGCGCTGTGCTGCGTGCCGCTCACCAAGGCCACGGCGCAGGAAGCACCGCAGGTCGTCCATCGGATTAACCTGCCTGCGCTGCCGATGGCGCGCACTATCGCGGTCATTGCGCAGACGTATGATGTGGCGATTGGTACGCCCGGCGATTGGCCTCCCGTCATTGCCGCGCCGGTGCATGGTCGGCTGACCGTCGGCGAGGCGCTGCGTGCAGCGCTCAGGCGTTCGGGCTGGCATGCCCGCGCCGTCGACGTTTCGACCTGGCGGATCGAGCCCGGAGCCGAAACGCCGCTACGCCGCATTCCTCCTGCAGCCCCGCCCGAAACCAGGGGCGCGGACCTTTCCGTAACCGGAACAAAACGCAGCCTGACTTTGCGCAACCTGCCGATGTCGGGCGAAGTCGTGACGCTGGGCGATCAAGCCGCGCTTCGTCCCCCGCTCGATGCCGCAACGCTGGCCGCGCGATTGCCCGGCCTGACGCTCGGCGGACCGGGCGCGGGCCAGAGCCGCCTGTTTCTGCAAGGTGTGGCCGACAGCGCTTTCAATGGTGCTGCGCCGGCTACGGTGGCCGTGGTCCTCGACAACGCCCGTGTGTCTTTTGCCGGGGCCGCGCCGGAAATACGCCTGGTCGATATCGATCGGGTCGAAGTGCTCGAAGGGCCGCAGGGCACGCTCTATGGGGCTGGCACACTCGGCGGGATCTATCGCATGGTCACCAATCGCCCCGACCTCGACCGTGCGAGCGGCGACTGGACGGTGTGGGGCGGCGGCACCAGCGGGGCAAGGGGCGGTCCCGACGGCGGCGGCAGCGCGGTCGTCAATGTGCCGGTCGTGCCAGGCATGGTGGCCTTGCGCGCGGTCGGTTATGACGATCATGTCGCCGGCTGGATCCGTTCCACCGGTCAGGATGCGACCAATTCGACCAACACTGCCGGAGGGCGGCTGGCGCTTGCAGCCGCTCCCGGCGGTCGCTGGCGGATCGAGGCCACGCTCATGACCCAGTCGATCCGCACCGCCGACAGCGGGTATGTCTATGCCCCAAACACCCTGACCCGCCCAGCGCAGGCGGCCGAACCGAGCGCGAGTTCGATCGATCATGCGGGCCTGACGGTGACCGGGCCGCTTGGTGCTGGCGAACTCGTCGTGACGACGAGCCGGACGATCCTCGATACCCGGCTGACGTTCGATGCGACACAGGGGGCAGGGGCTTTCGGCCTGTCCGATCCTGCGGCGTTCATGGAATGGACCCACGAAGCGCTATGGGACAACGAAGTGCGTACAACCGGCCATGCGGGAGCCTTGAGCTGGGTCGCCGGGGCTTCCTGGTTCCTCGTCGATTATGCGCGTCAGCACAGTCTGACCGGCAAGGGTGGTGAAACCGTCGGGCTTGATGTCCTGAACCGATCGACGAGCGAGCTTGCCGGATTTGCCGACGCATCGCTTACATTTGCACGGCATTGGCAGATCGACCTTGGCGCCCGGCTGTCGCGTGACAGGCTCGATGAAACGCTGGCGGTCCCGGGCAATACCACCAACACCACGGTTCAGCGCAGCACCCACGTCAGTCCGAGCATGGCCCTGTCATGGCATCCGCGCGCGGCAACGACCGCCTTTGCGCGCGTTGCGACTGCCTTTCGCCAGGGCGAGCTGGACCAGCAGGTTCCAGCGTCCGACGGCAACGACCCGACATCCCCCGGCGATCATCTGGCAACCGCAGAACTCGGCGTCCGACAAACGTTCGCGGGCAATGGGCTGCTGACGATCAGCGCGCATTACACGCAGTGGAACGACATGACGGCGGACACGCTGTTGTCGAACAACATCGTTGCCACGCGCGATGCCGGTTCGGCCCGGATTGTCGGCGCGCAAGGGCAAGTCCGCTTCGTGCCCGCGAAAGGCTGGCGCGTCGAGGGGGGATGGGAAACGGAAGCGGCCCATCTTGTGCGAAATCAGCTCGGCCATGCGCTTGAAGATACCCGCCTGCCCGTGGTGCCGGTCTATACCGTGCGGCTCGCCGCCCATCGCACCTTCGGCATCCTTGGCGGCACGGCGGAGCTTGGCGGTGATCTGCGCCAGATCGGCCCCGGTCGACTGAGCTTTGACTCCGACCTGGACCGGCGGATCGCGCCCCGGCTGGAAACCGGCGTATCGGGCGAAATCCGCTGGTCGCATGTGCTGGCCGCGATCCGCATCGACAATCTGCTCGACGCGCGCAGCGATACCTATGCCTATGGCAATCCGCTGCGTCTGACGACCAGTCAGCAATTCGTGCCAATGCGCCCGCGCGCGATCCTGCTGTCGCTCGGTTTCCGGCCCTGATCCTTATCGCTCGACCAGCGCGCGCACCATGTCTGGGGTCAGCACTTGCGGCAGGATCTGCGCCGACCCATGCGCCGGATACCAGACATAGAGCGGCACTCCCGCGCGGCCATGCTCGGTCAACAGGCGCGTGACTTCGGGGTCGGAGCGGGTCCAGTCCGCCTCCATCATGACCGCGCCGCGCCGCCGAAAGGCGTCGCGCACGGTTTGGGCATTGAGGCTCGTCGCCTCATTTACTTTGCAGGTCAGGCACCATGCCGCCGTTGCAAAGACGAGCACGGGGCGGTTCCCGGCCCGCAAGTCGGACAGCCGCGATGTGCTGTAGGGCACGATTTCCGCACTCGCCCGTGCCGTGGCGGGCGCCAATGCCAAGGCTCCGACACCGAACACCGCCAGCGCCAAAGCGGCAAGCACGCCCGGCATGGCGGGCCAGGTGGGCAGCATTTTCCGCTGGCGCGCGCCGGTCAGCCACAGGGCCAACCCCAGGACGACGACCCCGCCAAGCGCGGCGGTCATCGCGCCGACACCCGATTGTTGCCCGATCAGCCACGCGAGGCCGAGCGCGGTGGCAAACATCGGCACTGACAGCACATGACGCAACACCGTCATCCATGCCCCCGGGCGCGGCATGCGCCGCCGTGCCGGTTCCCAAAAGCCGATCACGAGGAACGGCAAGGCCAGCCCGAGCCCCAGCCCGGCAAAGATCGCCAGTCCCGCGATCGCGGGCAGGATCAGCGCCGCACCCAGCGCGCCGGCCATGAACGGACCCGAGCACGGGGTCGCCACAAACGCGGCGAGCGCGCCGGTTGCCACGCCGCCGACAAATCCCTCGCTGCCGAGCGTGGCAAAGCCGAGCGCGGGCAATTCGAACAGTCCGGCAAGATTGAAGGCAATCGCCGCCACGAGCAGGAGCAGCACCGCGACCACGCCCGGATTCTGCAACTGGAACGCCCAACCCACCGCTTCCCCACCGGCACGCAAGGCCAGCACGGCGGCACCCAGCGCGACCATCGTGCCGACCGCGCCGACCAGATACCCGAGCGCTTCGGTTCGCGCCTCGCGCTTGCCCGCGCCGGACCGCACCAGCGCCATCGCCTTGAGGCTGAGAATCGGAAACACACAAGGCATCAGGTTGAGCAGCAGGCCGCCCAGAATCGCCGCCGCGAGCGGTGCCAGCACCGGCGCGATCAGTCGGGCCATTCGCGCGGCCATGTCGCCCGGCACAACCGAAAAGGGATCTCCCGGTGATGCCGAGACCAGCCAGGCATGCGCCACGCCGGTATCGGGCCGCCGTTCGACCAGCATGACCTGATTGAAGGAGTCCGCGCGCGCTGTGCCAAGCGGGGCGCTGATCAGCACTTCGCCGTCTTGCGCCCGGTCAAGCCGGACCGGGCCGATCACCCCGCCATCGGGCGCAACCGGATAGAGCTCCAGCCGGTTTTCAGGCGCGGGCACAGGCAGGGCAAGCCCCATGGTCAGCGTCTGGCCGGACAGTTTGTAGCGCGCCTGCGCGTCAGACGCCTGTGGCAAGGCGCCTTGCGCAGCCATGATCAGCGATCGGGCCGAGGGATCGATCGCACCATCGCCCGCCACCAGCTTTTGCGACAGTGTCACGGTGTCGGGGACACAGGATTCCTGCGAACACACCAGCAGATCGATTGTCCCGCCAAGCGGCAAGGCCGTGCCGAGCGGAACATTGGCCGCAATCGCAAGGTCGGCGACAAGCACCGTGCGCCCTTCGTGGACGTTCATCGCAATCCCGCCGATCACCATGCGTTTGGGCACGGGGTGGCGCGGCGCGGATATCGTGACGCCCTCGGGCAGAGTCCAGGCAAAGCGCGGCGCATACCCGCTGTCCCCCGGGTTCTGCCAATAGATGTGCCAGCCGCGCGGCGGTTCGATCGCGATCGCCAGCGGCATGCTTTGCCCGGGCGCGGGGCGCAAAGATTGCGCAATCAGCGCCGCCTTTACGTCGGGCGGGGCGATCTGCGCCATCGCGGGCGATGCGGCGAAAAGGCCGATCAGGGCCAGAGCCAGATTGCGAAAAGCGCTCAGCGGATGACCCATGCGGTCACTCCTTCCTGTTCCAGAAAAGCCTCGCAGCCGGGGCCTTGCAACATGGCCAAGGTCGACAGGACCCCGGCCTCGACGCAAGTCGGCGCGGCGACGGTAACCGCGCGCGGGGCGTCGGCAATCGACATCCCGGTGCGCGGGTCGAGAATGTGCGAATAGCGGCGCCCGGCGCGCTCGACATAGCGCCGGGCATCGCCACTGGTGGTGATCGCTCCGCCATCGATTTCGAGCCAGGCGGCGGCAGACGTGTCGTCGACGGCTTCGATCAGCACGCGCCACCGTCCGCCATCCGCGCGCGGCCCCGTCACGCACAAGTCACCGCCAAAATTGATCAGCACCGGCACATCGGTTTCGGCCCGGGCGCGGGCCACGCCCATGTCGACGGCGTATTCCTTGGCAATTCCGCCAAAGTCGAGCTCCATCCCCGGCCGCAGGATCAGAACGCCATCGTGCCACTGCACTTTGCCCCATCCGACGAGCGGCAGAATATCCGCCACCTGAGCAGGATCGGGCACACGGTCGGACCCGTCGAAAGTCCATGCCCGGCGCAGGATGCCCGACGTGATGTCGAACAATCCGTCGCTGATCGCATGACAATGTGCCGCATAATCCATCAGCAAGCGGGTTTCGGCATCAAGCGTCATGCCCATGCCCGCCAGCGCATTGATCTGCCCGACGACGCTTTCGGGCAGATAGCGGCTGAATTTGCTCTCGATCCGCCGTGCCTCGGCCTCGACCGCAGCACCGATGCGCGCGGCAAGCGCTGCATCGGTGCAATCGACCTGAACCTCGCATGGCGAACCCATTGCCTTGAAACGGGTTGTCAGCACCATGATCGCAAATCCTGTCGGGCGCGCGGCCGGAACTTTGGGGGAACCGGCCGCACACGCTCGCTCAAAGCTACATGCGCAGCCTCAGCCCCGTCATCACGCTTATCGCATGAACCCCGGAAAACAGGTCGAGCCCCGACAACTGGCCCGGCGCGTTTGCGACGGTATGCGCGCCGGTCTGGCGGTAGCTTTCCCCTTCGACATAGAATTCGCCGGTCTTGAACACCCGCACGCCGATCTTGCCGCCGATCGTGTTGGCGTTGAACCGGGAAAGGCGGCTGTCGGAACTGGCATAAGCGGGCAGGGCATTGCCGTTGACCAGATAATAGGTGAAAAAGTTCGCCGCTGTCTGATGGTAATAGCGGTAGAGCGGCTTGATATACAGCGATCCGCCCAACGGAATTTGTTCCGAAACTTCGGCGGTCAGCGAATTGATGCCCCAGGTGTCATGATAGTACCGCACCGACACATCGGCGACCGTCGGGCCGAGCGCGAGCTTGTTGCCCCAATAGACGCTTTCGCGCGTGCGACTGCGCGGGCGGCTTTCGAACAGGTAGTCGAGCGGAGCGCCGCTGACCGGATCGACCACCGAAACTATGCGATAGGGATCGGCCTGATACCCCTTGCTGCCGCTGAGGTTGAAATTGACTTGCGTGATCCAGAACCGGGCCAGCGTCTGCGAAACACCGGCCAGCACGCCATACGTCGCCTTGGTGTCGTTGCCGCCGCCGATCTGGCTGTTCAGCTCCTGGAACGGGGAGGGCGTCCCGTTGTAGGGGCGCGAGATGTCCTCTTCCAGATTGACCGACAGCGACAGCGTCGTGTTCTTCTGATTGAGATCGCGCGCAATGCCGAAATTGGCGGTAAAGCTGGTGTAATCGCGCTCCACCGAGGCGCCGAGCCCGACATTGAGGCGGGTATCGGGATTGGCCAGCCAGGAAAGGCCGCCGTTGCCGGCAAAGCGATGATCGTGGAACGAGGCCAGCGGCAGTGTTCTGGCCGGCACCGTATAGCTCGATTTCGCATAAGCGGTGCCGGGGATTGTGGTGACAGTCCCCCCGCCCGAGGCGCCGGTGCTGGTCACTTGCGTGCTGGTCGTCTTTTCGCGGACGATCGAATTGAACGTCTGGTCCGAGGTCGAGGGCGTCGCGCCGTTGGGGGTTGCCCCGGTCAATGTATCGAAAGTGAAATTGCCGCTGATGATGCTGCCGTTGGCCAGATAGTTCTGGACGTTGAACACCGGCTCCACCGCCTGCACCCGGCTGCCCGATTCCTTGTAGAACAGGATCGAGGAGTCATAGACATACGTGTTTGGGCCGGGTGCCGGCTCTTTCATCAGGTCGTGCACGACGACTTGCGGTTCGTCTTCCCCGCTATCCTGGGCGAGCGCCGCGCTGGCGCCGAGCAGATTGGCGCTGAGCATGGAAAGGCCTGCCGCAATGCGGCCAAGCTTGCGGACGGGGCCTGCGCCGGTTTCGATCAGTTGCATCCGCAGCCTCCGCCGCTGGCGTTGCGACCGCCGGTCGCGCCTTCCTTGCTGAAATAGATATGGTCGTGATAGCCGCTGAGATTGCCTTCGGAATCGAGAGCCATCGCATTGCGTGCGAGAATATCGCGCTGCCACGGCTTGACCCCGACATGGGCGCAACCGCCCAGCAAGGTCAGACCGAGCGCAAGAATCACCTTGCGGATCATCGTTTTCGCCTTTCTGTGATGTTTACGGGATCAGCCGTGTTCGCCGACCAGGGCGGAAACGTGCTGGCTGTATTCGCCGGTCTTGTTGTCGAAATAGCCATGGTGGACAAAGCGCTGCCGACCGTCGCGACCGATCACGACGGACGTCGGCATTGTCGAAACCTGAAAGCGTGTGGCGATGGCTCCTTTGGGGTCATAGACCACCGGCAAGCCCGTACCGACCGCCTGCAGGAAATTGGCCGCCGCTTTGCGGTCACGGTCGAGATTGACCGTCACGATCACCAGATCCTTGCTGTCGTAACTCGCGCGCAGTTGGTTGAGATAGGCAAAGGACAGACGGCACGGGGCGCACCACGATGCCCAGAAATCGACATAGACCACTTTGCCGCGATACTTTGACAGGTCGAGCGTGCCATCCGGCTCGAGCGCCATCGCGCTGGTCGGCACGGCGACTGATGCGCCAACGCCGATGGACAGCGCCAGAACCGCCGCCGCAAAGGGACGCAGAACCCGGGCAAGGTGAAGGGAAGACGGAATAAAAGATGGTCGCATGGATTCCTCGCATTGGCGGTCCCACCTGAAGGACGCCGCCACACGCAGAGGGCCGCAGTCGGCCAATCAAATTTTTCGTTTGGGCAAGCGCCACCCGGATTGCGGGGGCAACCGGTTTGCCGATACCGATCTGCTTGTCCCCAAGGAAGATGGCGGTGATCGACCAGGGCTTCGATCGTACCGTTCATCAATTCGATCGCGAGCACGGGGCCAATGGACCGGGTGACAATGGCCCGCCAGACTGGCGCGGGGTGCAAGATGCACAGCGCACCGATGGTGCACCTGGTGCAGAAAAGATGCCGTCGTTCGTTTAGCTATTTGCCAGGCGCGTCCGTTCAACCGGCGTTGCGACCGGCTCGTCGCGGTCCTTGCGTTCGGAATAGCGGTCGACCAGTTGGTCGGCATGGGGGCGCAGCAGGATGGTGAAGCGCACCAGTTCTTCCATGACATCAACGATCCGATCGTAATAGCTCGACGGCTTCATCCGCCCTGCCTCGTCGAATTCCTCATAGGCCTTGGCGACGCTCGACTGGTTGGGGATGGTAAACATCCGCATCCACCGCCCCAGCAGGCGCAAGCTGTTGACGCTGTTGAAGGATTGCGACCCGGCGCTGACTTGCATCACCGCCAGAGTGCGGCCCTGTGTGGGGCGCAGGCCTTTCATGGCCAGCGGCAGATGATCGATCTGGGTTTTCATGATGCCGGTGATCTGGCCATGGCGTTCCGGGCTGCACCAGACCTGGCCTTCCGACCAGAGCGAATGCTCGCGCAGTTCCGCCACGGCGGGATGGTCGTCCCCTGCCACCTGATCGGGGAGCGGCAGATCGGCCGGATCGAAAATCCGGGTTTCGCAACCGAAAAACTGCAACAGGCGCGCACATTCCTCGACGACCAGCCGGGAATAGGACCGATCGCGCAGCGAACCATAGAGCAGCAGAATGCGCGGCGGCGGCTGATCACTGCCCAAACCCTCGGCGGGGCGGCGATGCGCATATTCTGTGCGCAGGGCGGGAAGGACGTCCGGGTCGGACAGGGGGCGCAGGCGTTCAAAGGTCATCAGCGCGCTCCTGCCGGAAAGGTATCGGAAAACCAGCGCCGCCCGAACCAGAAGGCGACGTTCACCAGCAGGATCAGCACCGGCACTTCGACCAAAGGCCCGATGACGGCGGCAAAGGCGACCGGCGAGGCGAGGCCGAAGGCGGCAATGGCCACCGCGATCGCCAGTTCGAAATTGTTGCCTGCGGCGGTGAAGGCCACTGCCGTCGTGCGAGGATAGTCAGCCGAGATCAGCTTGCCCATGAAGAAGCTGATCGTGAACTGGACGACGAAATAGATCGCCAGCGGAATGGCGATCCGCAGCGCGTCCATCGGCAAGCGGACAACATCGCCGCCCTTCAGGCTGAACATCGCCAGAATCGTGAACAGCAGCGCGACCAGCGTGATCGGCCCGATCTTTGGCAGGAAACGACCCTCATACCACGCGTTGCCCTTGGCCCTGACCAGCACCCGGCGGGTGATGAATCCGGCGGCAAAGGGAATGCCCAGATAGATCACCACCGCTTGGGCGATTGTCCAGAAGCTGACGTTGATCACGCTGCCCTGCAGGCCGAGCAGCGGTGGCAGAAAGGCGAGGAAGAACCAGGCATAGACGCTGAAGAACAGGATCTGGAACACGGAGTTGAACGCCACCAGCGCCGCGACATACTGATTGTCACCCTTGGCAAGCTGGTTCCACACCAGCACCATGGCGATGCAACGGGCAAGGCCGATAAGGATCAGCCCGGTCATATATTGCGGCGTATCGCGCAGGAATATCACCGCCAGCGCAAACATCAGCACTGGCCCGATGATCCAGTTCTGGATCAGCGAGATCGTGAGCACCTTTTTGTCGGCGAAAACCTTGGGCAAGTCCTCATAGCGCACGCGGGCCAGCGGCGGGTACATCATCAGGATCAGGCCGATGGCAATGGGCACATTGGTGGTGCCGACCGACAGGCTGTTCAACGCTGCCGGCAGCCCCTTGAACACTGTGCCAAGCAGCACACCGCCCGCCATGGCCAGAAAAATCCATAGCGTCAGGTAGCGATCGAGGAAGGAAAGCCGCGCGGGGCGGGCAGTCTGCTGGGTCATGGGTCCAGGGCCTTATTGGGCGATGCGGTTGCCGGCGGCGTCGATCACCTGTTCGCCATCTTCCTTGGCGAAGGCGGTCTGTTGCGCGGCAGGGATCAGATCGAGCACGGCTTCCGAGGGGCGGCACAGCTTGACGCCGAGCGGCGAGATCACCAGCGGCCGATTGATCAGGATGGGATGCGCCATCATCGCGTCGATCACCTGGGCGTCGGTCAATTCGGGGTTGCCAAGGCCAAGCTCGGCAAAAGGTGTGCCCTTTTCGCGCAGCAGAGCGCGAGGGGTCATGCCCGCCCGCGCGATCAGGCTTTCCAGCAAGGCGCGCGCGGGCGGGGTCTTGAGATATTCCACCACATGGGGCTCAATCCCGGCGTTGCGGATCATCGCCAGCGCATTGCGCGAGGTGCCGCATTCGGGGTTGTGATAGATGATGATGTCTGTGGTCATTGTGCAGTTTCTCCGGGTGCAGTTTCTCCGGGTGCAGTTTCTCCGGGTGCAGTTTCTCCGGGCCCAGTTTCTCCGGGCCCAGCTTCTCCGGGCCCAGCTTCTCCGGGTTGGGTCGCGCCTTCGATGTGGCCGATGTCCTGAAGCTTGCGTGCCATTGCCAGCTTGTCGAGGCTGGCCAGCGGCAGTTCCATGAACAGTTCGATCCGGCGGCGCAGATAACGGACCGCCTCGATGAAGGCTTGGCGTTGGCCCTCACCTTCAACCGCGGCAGGGTCCTTGATGCCCCAATGGGCCGTCATCGGATGGCCGATCCACACGGGGCAGGTCTCGCGCGCCGCATTGTCGCAGACGGTGAAGATGAAGTCGAACACGGGCGCGGTTGCGCCCGTGAATTCGTTCCAGCTCTTCGAACGCAGTCCCTCGGTCGAGAAGCCCAGCCCTGCGAGGGTCTCAAGTGCCACGGGATGCACATCGCCCTTGGGGTGGCTCCCCGCGCTATAGGCTTTGAAGCGGCCGGCACCGTAGTGGTTCATCAGCACCTCGCCGATGATCGAGCGCGCGGAATTGCCCGTACACAGGAACAGCACATTATAGATCTTGTCGGTCATGGGGGGACTCCTCAGGCGTTGGCATCGCAATGGAGCTGCGCAAGCAGGTCGGAGCACATTTCCGGCGCGCCATTGCAGCAATCCTGCATCAGGAAAGCCAGCAGGCGGCGCATGGCGACATAATCCGTGCGGTAATGGATGAGGCGGCTTTCCCGCTCCGACTGCACGAGGCCGGCCCGTTCGAGCGTCGCCAGATGATGCGACATGGTGGAAGGCGGCACGCCTGCTTTTTCAGCAATAGCCCCGGCTATCAGGCCGTCCGGCCCAGCCTGAACCAACATACGAAACACCGACAGCCGTGTTTCGTGGGCAAGAGCGCCCAGCGCATCCACCGCCCAGACCTGCGGGCTCACATCATTCATGCCACACCAACCTTTCGACTCATCTAAAAATATCGACCGATGTTCGCATGTCAATCGATGTTTCCAGTTTTGTCGAATTGAGCGGGGTCAACACGTCACCGCCGATATCGGCCCAAACGCGGCAAGCTCTGCTCGATCCCGGATATGCCCGGGCTCGATGCGATCGAAATTGCCCCTGAAGCGGCGGCGGCAATCTTTCGGGAGCGTATCGACGCCTCATTGCGCAGGGTCCAATGCGGCGGCGGAAGCCTTCGCGGGCCTCGCCGCAAGCGTGGCCGGGATAGAAACCCGCATGGAGCGGCGCATGGACATGCTGACCCGCGCCGTCGAGCATGTCGCCATCGAGAAGCAGAGCATCGAGATCCCCGACTATACGCCGACATTGGCCAAGATGAACGGCGTGCTGGCCGACATGACCAAGCGCATGAAGGCGGTCGAGGAGGCTCCGGCGTTGCAGATGACACCGGAGAATCTGGGAGGACGGATGCAGACGGCAGCGGCTCAGGCGCGGCGGGACGATCAGGCAACGATTCTTCAAGCCAAGCAAGCGCATTCCGATGCAGCCCATGCCTTGTGGGAGTTGCATGGAAGGGTTCTGACCATCCAGGAGCAGCGTCGTCGATTGATGGCGGTCGCGGGCGGCTGTGTGTTTGCCGGATGCCTGTTATGGTCCTTTCTACCCGGCGTTGTGGTCCGTGCTCTACCGACCGATTGGCATCTGCCTGAGCGCCTCGCTGCGCGCACCGTTGGCGCGGGGAGCGTGTGGGATGCGGGCAGTCAGATGATGCAGGCTGACAACCCCAGGGGTTGGCAGGCGATTGTCGATGCCGCCGAGATGCGGCGGCAGAACCGCGACACCATCAATGCATGCGAACAGGCCGCCGCGAAGGCCAAGGAGGCGGTGCGTTGCACGATCAGGATCGAGAAGCCGCAGTCTTGATCGGAGAGAACGTTCTACGGAGGCCCGCGAAGCTGACCGTCCGCTTCGGCGCTATGGGAAAGCGCGCTCCCGGACAGCTTCGCTCCGGCGTGCATTTCGGCATATGATTGCAATTGGATCTGTCATCGACGGCGCGCCCGACGGAGAGGTACGCCGTCGGGCGCGTTCTGGGGCCTTCCGATCCAAATTCAGTCAATTGCTATCAGTGGAGCTTTCCGGACTCATTTCCCCAACTTTTGCGCGGAAATCCATCCGGGACGAGACTGCGCGGTCGATGAACATGGGCAGTTCCATCATCAGCATATGGCCAGCCTTGCTTCGTCCCATCAACCGCTCACCAAATCGTCCTCGCGAGGTTTGCTCAGCCAATCGTATGAGACGATGGGCAATTTCCCTTGCCTCCTTTGGGCTGGCGCTTTTTAGCTCTCGATAAGATTCAATCAGCACCTCCGCCAGCCAAGGCATCGTATCCCTCACTAAACCAGCCAAAATCAGCAGGGAAAAATCACCATCGCGTGATTCGATCGTTCCATGCATGAGTTCGTCAATCATGCGAGGATCAAGATCGCGATACAGTCGACTTGGATATTTGAGGTCGCGATCTACAAAATCTGGATCAAGATCACGCATGCGCGACCCTAAACCTCTGACTTGTGACACCAATTCTTCGAGAATTTCACCCTGTGGCCGCATATGCTTACCAGCAGGAGCCTTTCCAGGTATATCATCAATTTTCTGTTGCAATTGAGACCACAATGCTGGGACAAGTTGATTAATTGTAGCTTCGGATGCCTTGGCCTCTGATACCGCGTTAATAGCTTTAATGACGTCCATGATGCCTTGCTGATCTACTTTAAGCGCCTGAAACTGAGACAAAGGACCGCTAAGATCACTCAATTCCAGACCAAAAAGTAAAGGGACTACCTTGGCATCGAGCATGGATTTTGAGAGCGCACCCGCCTCAAATAAAATCCACTCCGAACTGATATTTTCAGGCGTAATACACAGTATTCCGAAGTTAGAAGACTCTAGCTCCCCGGAGATGGCCTGCGCCCAACGTTCCCCCGCTGATATATCTTTTTCAGAAACCCACGGTTTTGCATATTGAAGAATGAGAGGAATCCATTCCTTGAGCGCGACCGCAAGCGCCTTGCTTCGTTCTCCGCTCCAACTGATAAAAACCTTCATATTCCCCCCCCGATTCACCGCGATGACGGTGAAAGGATTATTGGGAGACAGAAAGGTATATCGCAAGCCGCAAAGGGCTGCGCAGACTGGACGCAACTAACATCCAGTTCGACCGACATGGGAGGCTGCTCAAGCGCAAGCACGAAATGCAGCCATTCGTCTGGAATAGAATACCGACCTATCGCCAAGCGAGAGCGCCGAATGTCCCACCGTATCCCGAATCATGCCACCTGATCTTAGGAAAGATGTGGGAACATTCGTGGTGCTACCGGGGTAAATCCAAGTATTTATTCAATAAAATCAACCCTATGAAAGGGTTGACTGGTAGCGGAGGAGGGACTCGAACCCCCGACACGCGGATTATGATTTCTGATGTCAGACTGAAATCATTACATTTTTCTGTAAACCGCTACCCTAACCCCGCTTTTGCTATCAATCACTTACCCTTGGCCTGTAAACCGAATTTTCGGTCAATACTTGCCATTTCTTGGGCTTCACTCTGGTCGCCGATCAGCCGCTTTGCGTCAAGATTTTTCCTCCGCTCGCTGGTCGAGCCAGAACTTGTTCGCCGCATCCTTATGCGCGGCCGTGGTGGCGGCTACCCCCTTATTCAGCCCCCTTCCCTGAAGCAGTCATACGGCAAAATTGGCAAAGGAGGCTCCCATGAGCACTACCCTTGCCCATAGGGGGCTTCCCGCGGGCATGAGCAGGTTCGACCTGCTGCGCCTGTTCGAGCAGGTGGCGCGGCCCGGCTTTGGCCTGTCGTCCACGGCGGTGGCGCTAGTCCGGCACTATGTCCTCAAAACCATGGACGGCGATTATCTGTCTGGCCGGATCTGCGCTGTCTGGACCCAAGCCTACCGCTTTGCTGAGGCCTTGGGGCTAACGCCGCGCTCAATCAATTCAGCCGAGCGCGAGCTTGAGCAGGCTGGCTTTATTATCCGCAACGCCGGGATCAATGGCGAGCGCGCTGGCGACCGGCAGGACGGGATCGTGGTCTGGGCAGCGGGCATCAACCTGGCCCCGCTGGTCGAGCGTTTTGCCGAGATGAAGGCCAAGCTCGAAGCGCTGGAACTGCAAGCCCGCGCGATCCAGCAATGCCGCGCAGAGATCCGCCAGTTGGGCCAACGCATCCGCGACGCTGGTGACGATGATCTGCGCGAGCGGGCGGAGACCATCCTGCCTGATGGCCGCACGGCGCGGATCAACAGCATCGATCGCCTGATCGCCATCCGCGAGGCCTTGTCCGCCATGCTCGCCGCCATCGAATCTGGGCCAGAACACGAGCCCCGTGCACTGAAAACTTCCGACGCGCCGGAAGAAAACTGCTCACCCAATATACAGGACAAAAACTCATCACGAAGGCGTACCGCGCGACCCAGCGATCCACTGGAGCGCATCAGGCCCGAGACCGCGCTGCTTGTGGCCACCGAGAGCTATCGCGGCATCGTCGAGGCGCTGGGCGGGCCGACCTGGCCCAACCTCGTCGAAGCGTCGTGGCGCAGTTGTGGGCGGCTTGGGATTGCCCAGAGCACTTGGGGCCGGGCTTGCCAGCAATTCGGGCGGGAACGAGCGGCGCTCAGCGTGTTGCTGATCGACCGGAATGCCGAATTGCCGCCGGGCCATCGCTATCGGGTAGGCTCACCGGCGCGCTGTCTGGCGGGGATGGTGCGGCGGGCAGGCTCGGCAGGGGTAAATCTAACAGGACTGTTTCGAGCCACTGAGCGCAATGCCCAAGAGGCCCGGCCACAAGCCCCAGCGCCTGAGCAGTTGATCGAGCCGCAAGCTGGGCCTCTGGCCCATCTCACCGCGAGGCTTATGGCCAGCATGGAGCGGCGCATCGTACCAGATGGTTGAAGCTGTCCAGCATCTCACGCGTCCAAAGGTCCACATTCTCACAAGCTCACATCACCACATGTGAACGGGCAAGGAAATCACCATGACTATTATAGCCATCGTCAGTCAGAAGGGCGGCTCGGGTAAGACCACCCTGTCGGTCAATCTAGCCGCCGCTGCCGAAGCTAAGGGTGACATCGCGCTCATCATCGACACCGATCCGCAGGCTACTGCCAGCCAATGGGGCGCTTGGCGCGCGGACAAGGCGCCGGAAGTGATCGACAGCGCACCGCCGCGCATTCAGTCCAAAGTTGATGCGGCCAAGGTCCAAGGCGCGACCTTCATCGTGATCGACACGCCGCCCCATGCCGACAGTGCAGCCAGCAGGGCGGTTGAGGTAGCCGATTTAGTTCTGATCCCCTGCCGGCCCAGTGCCTTCGATCTCGCAGCGATCAAGACCACGGTCAGCCTCGTTCGCCTGTTCGACAAGCCTGCCTATGTCGTATTCACCGCTGGCCCAACACATGCGCCACGCATGTACGAGGAGGCGGTTGAACTGGTGCAGGGCTTCGGGATCGATCCTTGCCCGAACATCCTGCCCGACCGTGCCGTCTATCGCCATGCCAGTGCTGCGGGTGCCTCGGTCATCGAGTTTGATCCCGAGGGAAAGGCCACGACCGAAATCACCGCACTTCACAAGTGGACCATCTCACAGGTGAACATGTCCACAACCACACTTGAGGGAGTTTGAGCAGATGAGCCGATTTGCCAATCTTGCCGACAAGCCCAAAGTCAAACCCAAACCGGAACCCCAGTCTGCCGCGCCCAGTCATGAACAGGGCGTCGCCGCAACAGCATCTGTTAGCAATCCGTCTAGATCGAACAGTCGTGCCGGTCGCAAGGCGATCGCTGCCTACTTCTCACCCGAGATGTCGCTAGCCATGCATGTTTGCGCCCGCAAACACGGTCTCAGCCTTCAGGAACTGATGGCTGAGGCATTCGATGACGTCTTGCGCAAATATGGGCAAAGCCCGGTGGGCGAGTGATCTACAAGGATGAATAGCGCGATCCAGAACGTCTCCTTTTGGCCCCCAAAAGAAGGCCAGCCGCCGTTCAAGCCATCCACTGCACTCGATGTCAGCCAAATTTAGACAGTCCTCGGAAAATTCTCTTAAATTCAAAGATTAAGCTCGATAACTTTTTCTTGACCGAATAGATTGTTCACGGCTTGCAAAGCTACCGACGACATGGTTTGCGTCGCTAGAACAGCTAACCTTTTCTTTGGCCTAGAGATAGACACGTAGAATAGATTCCTTGCTCGATAATAGCCTTTCTCATTCTTCGCGGTGATAGCGCCTGTCGTCAGCAGCTCGAGTAGCTGGGGCCAGTTATAATGGTTCCACCCGCCACCAAGCACGACGATGACATTGTCGAACTCGGCGCCCTTGACGCTATGCTGCGTCGCGAACGGCGTTTGGCCTTCGATGAACTCCGCGAGTTGCACAAGTTCCTGATAAGGTGCCTCTCGAACGAGCCGATGTTCTAGGAGCGATCGAGGCAAGTCCGCCTCGTCTTTGGCCGCGGCAAGATCCTGCTCGCGCTTCGCAACTCGGTCCGGCAGCTGAGGGCGGCGTGTTTTCTTAAGAAGGTCGACGACGTCGCCTATGCTCCCGTTGCTTCGTGCGTCGGCCAACGCCGCCATGTTGGTCGCCCACGTTACCTTCTCCTCGTGTGATCTGAGTTCCGGCCGCGTCCCTAGAATCCTGAACATATCGCCAAAGCGCTTTTCGGTGAACGCGAGGCACATCGGCTCAACCGTCTCGACAAGGAAGGCGATGAGCGGATCCTCCTTCTTCGCGAAAGAGTCGTTGTAGCGATAAGCCTTGGCGATCGTCGGGTAGCCGCGCTCGGCGGCGATCGCGTTATGCGTCAGCATAAGGATCTTGGTCTTCTCCGACGACAGATCCCACCCGTCTTGTTTGAGCCGATCCAGCAGCTTTGCCATGAAGTCCCGGCTAACCTCGGGCGGTGTGTCGTTTTTGGATGCTGAACTGTTGGTCCGCTCGCCCGTGTAAGAGTTCGCGTGGAAGAAGCGCGCCTCGCCTACAGCGTCGGGATCTTTGACGGCTTGCTTTAGCGTGGGGCGCAACGCGTTCAGCACGTTGACTACGGCGGGTACCGACCGAAAGTTCGAGCCCTTGTCGATCGACTCCAGCGAAGGAAAGGCCGCAAGACCATAGTCGCTACGGTAGATCGTCTGCCAATGGTCTCCGAAGAGGCCGATCCTGGGACCGGTGCCCGTGGCAAGGAAATTCTCTGCCAGCGCCGCCATGAAATGCGGGTCCGTGTCCTGATATTCGTCGACGAAAATGACGGGGTATGTGGCGGCAAACAGCGCCCGGAATTTCGGCTTGCCCAGCAGTTGCGCCATGAATCGTGGGACGTCGTCGTGATGGAGGGTGATGCGCCTCTCGTCGATCCCGAAGAAGCCAAACTGATACTCCACGATCTGATCAGAGACCCCGCCTGCCTCCGCGATTTTGTCCTGCTTGTCTTCGAGTGCCGCGACCAGCGCCCGCAGATCCTTTTGGAACTTGGACATGAAACCCCAGCAGAACGCATGGATCGTCTGGACTAGGATTGCAGGATGCTGCTCGATCTCCTGCGCGATTTCCTCCCGCGCCACCTCAGTATAGGTAATGCAGGCGACTTTCTTGCCATCTCGCTGCAGCTCGCGGCCGCGCTCGTTGATGAGCTTCTTCAGTGCCTCGACCAGCGAATAGGTTTTACCGGCGCCGGCACCTGCTTCCAGCCGAAAGTTACGGCCTTCGTCCAGGCACGCGTCGACTCGTTGCTGCGCTTGTTTGGCAGCCTCGATCGCCGGGTTCGTCATAGATCGTACTGCTGCGCTGAGCTTTCAGGTGCAGCCAGACTATCGTCCAAGCTTGACCCGATCAGCGGAGCGCCTTCGCCGACCCCAGCACTCGCCTGTGGTAATTCCGGAGGCGGGGGCGGCTCAGATAGCCAGGTCAGACCCTGTCTGATGTATTTGGGAACCAACCATTCCGCTTCCTGGATAGCGAACCGCAGGGCCGTCTCCGATTTGCTGAGGCCTTGTGCCATCTCCCATGCGAACAGTCCGCGGTCACCTTCCTCAGGCAGGCTAAACCGCTCAGGATTGGCGAGGATCAAGGCATCCTCATAGCTACGTCCGCACCAGCTCGAGCCATCTTCCGGCACTTGGTAGGCGATTGAGCGATAGCGGGAGAGCTTGTCTTCCGCCGTCTTGGCGCCAAGCGCCTCGATGCTGATCTGCTGCCCCTTGGGGACCGAGAACCAGTTTCGGATCGCGGCGTTCGAGCTGTGCTCACCCTCGGCGCAAGGACATTTGACCGCGCGCGCCTTTTCCTTGGTCTTGTCGATCCGGACCGCATCGATGTCGGTGATGATCAGGCTCTTCAGTTCGAGGAAATCGAGGAGCGGGTAGAAAATATGAGCATAGGCACCACCGACCTCGATCGTGGTGATATATTGACGTGCCAGCTTCCTTTCGGGCGCGAGACCTTCATCCACGAGCCGAACGATGCGTGGCATCAGGAGGCGCTCGGTTGTTCCCTCGACCAGAATGGCCTTGTCCGCGAAATACAAATCGCATTGAGTCAGGGTCATGTACTGATGGAGGAACTCGCGATCCTCCTGCGGGATCGCGACGCTGCCTTTACGGAAATCCTTGACTTTCGTGCGGCGCGCTCCAGCTGCATCCTGGGGCGCAGTCAGAAAATAGCGAACAGCCTCGAACGAAGCGGCGTTCGCGACGTGCGGCGAGTGCGTCGAGATAACGAACTGAACCTGCCAAGCTGGCTCGCCTACATATTTGGCGGAGAGTGCCGCGACGGCAGCGTTCAGCTGTGCGATCAGCACCTCTTGCATCTGCGGATGCAGGTGGGCCTCAGGCTCTTCTATGAAAACTAGATGCGTGCCGGGCCGAATCGAGCGAGCGCGGTACGCCTTGTGGAAGGTCTCGAGCTGCAACAGCATGTAGATCAGGTTACGGGTGCCGAGACCGTTATAGCCCTCGGGTAGATGAACGCCGTCCTGACCAGTGTAAAAGATCTTAGTGTGATCCGAAAGGAGCGTTTCAACGTTGAGCGACGTTTCAGGCCTGAGCTCGGCATCGTTGAGACCCGGAAAGCCGAACGCGCTCAATGCCGGCAGCAGGTCCTTCACCATCGTGTCGAAGTCGTTCTGGATCGTCTGTTCGATCTGGCTGACCGAGGTCTTCAGGGCCGCTGCAAGGGCCTGGTCGGTTTCCGCGGCCGTCATCGAGCTGGCGGTCTGGAAGAGCGTACCCAGGAGCCGTCCGATAACGGCGGTGTCACTCGGCTTGCTGCTGTCGAGCGTTCGTTGCGCACGCACAAAGCCACACTGCAAGAGCGCGGACAGCGCCCCGGTCCCATCGAGAATGCGGACATTGGCCGGGTCCGTGGGGTCGATCGCCGTCACACTGGTGCGATACGCACGAGGCAAGGTGTCACGCAGCTGGCGGTAAAAATGCGCGATGCCGTCACTGCCGTCCTCTGCCTCAGTTCCCTGAACCTCGAACAAGGCCGCGAGCGAGGCTAACGATGCGGCATATTCGATCCGCGCTATGGCGGTCGAACAATCGGGATCAAGGTCGATCACGAAGGGTGCAAGGGGGCCGAGCTCGCCGGTGTCGGGATCATATTTGACCGTAAGCGTGACCGCGATCGCCGGGAGCAGAGCGAGAACTTCCTCCGGGTTGCCGCCAGCTTCACGCTTCGCCTTCGCTTCGAGAAACTTACCGCGCGTACCGGCCGAGAAATCTTCAAACCTGAACTTGGGGCCATGCTCGCCGGCGAGGCGATCAAAGATCTCCGTGAGCGACGTTTTGCCGCTGTTGTTCCGGCCGACTATGACGGTCGCTGTCGGTTCGAGCAGCAGCTCGACGTCTTCCAAGAGCCGGAATCCCTGTACTTGGATCTTTTCGATGAGCATGGATTCAATCTCGACTTCGCATGTTGATCTGACTTAAACAGGCTTGCGGCGCGCGGATTGCACTTAGCTGTCGCTCCGACATTGCCGATAAAAAGCGGTCCCGCTCGGCGGCGGGTATTGCCTAAGCGACGGCACGGAGGAGTATCCTGTTTCCGGGCACGTGGCGGAAGGCGCGATCACGGCAAGTAAGCAAGATGATCTGCATCCGCGTTGATGCCTCTGTTAGGATCTCGATCATCGTATCGAGGCGGCCATCGTCGGAATAAACCAGCGGATCGTCCAGGATGAGCGACACGGGTTTCCCTTGCTCAAGTAGCAGGTCAGCAAAGGCAATGCGGGTGAGGACGGCGAGTTGCTCCTGCGTGCCGCGGGAGAGGTTAGCGCAGCTTTCGTCAACGCCAGTCCGGCTGACGCTCGCGAGCGATAGATCCTCGGCGAAGGTAAGGTCGCAGTCCGGCAGCAGTTGTGAGATATACCGCTTCGCGCGCTTCGCAACCGGGCCGACGAACTTCGCGGCGGTCTCGTTTCTCGCGCTTTCCAGCGTGTCGCGGAGCAGCTTCAGCGTGTCTGCTTCCTCCGTTACCCGCTGAAGTGCGGCATTCGCCGCTTCAACTTCCTCTTGCGCCGCTGAGGCGCGATCGGCCAGGCCGAGCCCGCCTTCGCTCTCGATCGTCCCCTCGAACCGGGCGATCTCAGTTTCCAGTCTGGTCCGTGTTTCAGCGGCTACCCTGACGCGCGCGTCGATGACTTCGATCTTGCGATTGATCGCGCCGACATCATGCGCCGATGCGTTTCGCTCGGCCTCCTCTAGGCGGACGGCCACTTGGGCTGCCATCTCTCTTGCTCGGTCTAGATCCGCATCAAGAGTCGCCCATTCCGGGCGAGCCTCAATCTCCTTGAGGAGGGCAACTGCGTTGGCGAGGTCACTCACAGCGCCCGCTTCGGCCTGTGCAAGCGGTGCATCAGCTTCTTCGGCACGTCGCAGCGCTGCGATCGTACTGTCCTGTGCCCCCTCAGCCCGCGCTAGCCTCTTGTCGGCCGCCTCAACGGCGACGGCAAGTGCGCTCAGATCGGGGAGCGCCACTTCCGCCTCGGTTTTTTCGGGCTCGAGCTTTACGATAAACAGCTTCAGCGAATCAGCACCGGCTGCGATCTGCAGCGTATCGTCGGCGGGTGTGGCCGCCTCGATCCGTGCAGCAAGCGTACGTAGTTCGGCGGCGGCATCGCGAGCCGCCTCGTTGCGAGATCGAGCAGCCGCAAGGTCGGCGACTTGGAGCTCGTCGAGCGCGGCCTTCTGTTTGTGAATAGCCGCAGTAAGGGTCTCTTCGACACTGGCCGCCGCAGCCGGCGGGCTAACGGTCAACGTTGCCCCTCCGATCACGATGCGAGCGGCACGGGTAATGATGCGCTCGCCAGCGGGCATCGGCTCACCATCAATCATCACCCCCTTGATGGCACCAGATAGCGTCAAGCGGGTAGCACCTGCGTCCAAGACGGCTTGCGCCTGATTCACCGAACGATCGTTCGCCTCAAGCGCTTCGATCGTCTTGGCCGAAATGGCGGTTGCGGCGCGCGTCTTTGCCTCGGCATGCAACTGCTCGAGCTTAAGCAACTCATTATGACGACGGCGGGCGGCGGCGATCGCGGACTGGCGACGGCTGACGCGGACAGCTTCTTCACCCGCTAAAAGCGCTGCTCGGGCGTCTTGACGCTCATTGCGTGCCGCCTCAAGGTCCTCGCGTGCCGTAGTGACCTTGGCCTTGCCGATCGCGAGAGCGTCCCGGAGTTCGGCACGCTTAGCGCGGGCTGTCTCCACTGCGGTCGTCGCGTTATCGCGCGAGATCGCCGCCGCGCCGTGGCGAGATTTCAGATCCTCCAAACCCTTCAGCTTCGCAACGGCTGCCTCCCGCTCGGCCCTTCGCGTAGAAAGGATCTGCGCTGCCGCCCTAGCGATATCGAGAGAGTCGACCAGTTCCTTGCGATCCTGCGCATCGGTCTCGTCCGCGATTTCCCGCTGGATGATCTTGAGCCGCCCGCGCGCTGCATCAAGGTCGGAGAAACTTTTCTCCAATGCGGCGAGACGTTCATTTGCCTCGCGTGCAGCATCTGCCGCAGCGTCAGCCCGATCCCGCGCGTCATTCTGCCGCCCGCGCTTCTGGCCGGTGGGAGACCAGTACAGCTCATATTGCGCGTCAATCCGTTGACGTACGCGCCGATACGCCTCTCCACCCATGATCGAACCGACTTCAGCTTCGAGGGTAGAAGCGATCGTGTCACGAACGATCTGTCCGGGCCCCGAAACGGCGAGTGCCTCAGTCTGTGCGACCCACAGCAGCCCCAACGCCCCATATGTCGAAACATCGCCCCCGCGACTGGTATCACGGACCGAACCGAACAGGGTATTAAGCCGTGCCTCCGCGTCGTCGCCTTGGGCCCGGCCCTGGGGACCTGAAATCTCAAGAGAGGGGCCCCTGAGGAAGCGCTTCGTGAGCGACCAAGGAGCTCCGTCGACGTCGAACGTCACCTTGATCTCGGGACCCACCGCCTCGCCGTAGGGCGCAAAGGACTGGGCAAGCTGATTTCGCGTGTTATGGCGAACAAAGAAGGCGGCGCGCAGCGCCTCGAGCAACGTCGATTTGCCGGTTTCGTTCGGCTCGATGACGATGTTCAATCCGTCCGTGAGATTCTCGATCGCGAAGGGCGTCCTGAATTTTCGAAAGCCGTCGAGCGCGATCTGCCGGATGACGAGGCTCATGCTTGCTCCTCTCGGCTGTACTCGACGAATAGTCGTTCGAGCGCCCGCTTTGCCACGGAACAGTCCTGTCCTGCTGCCTCGATCTTCGCATTGAGCTTAGCCGCGGCAGTACCGAGCATCCCTTCGACGGCGAGCGCTGCGAGGTCTTCCTCGCGAGGGCGACCGACAAGATCTTCCGCCCGCACAGTTAGGTGCCGCAATCGGTGACCAATGTCGTTTTCGAGCCGGCCGAGCATCGCGACCCGGTCGCTGAGGCTGGTGATGCCGGCCAAGTTCAGTTGCAGAAGCGTGTTCGGGGCGTCGATGCCGGTCAGGAGTTGCTCGCATTCGGCATCGAAAGAGTTTTTGTCATTGACCATCCAATCGCGAGTGAGCCACTGGAAGCGACCCGTCCGAATTGGTACCACTGTCGGAGCAAGGTCGGGCTGAAGATCGACGACGAGGGCTTGACCCGGGTCATCGCGCTGAAAGCGGTCCGTTTCCGGCGTTCCGGAATACCACGTCCGGGCGTCGACCTTCAGGGTGCCGTGCCAGTCGCCAAGTGCAAGATAGTCGAGCTTCGATAGCTTTGTGCGATCGGGGGCGATCTGGTTTTTGGTCTCTCCGCGCGACCCAAAGTCCCGGATCGAGCCGTGTGCGACGCCGATGCGCAGTCGCGCACCTGGGGTCTCCATCACATCGAAGAGAGCTGTCGGATCCTCGAGGTTGTGCCGGTGGATGAGCGGAGCAGGGAGCAGCCAGACGCCCTCCTCGACCTCCCGCGGTTCGGGTTCCGAGACAATGACAATCTTTTCACCGGCCCGTTGCCGGACGCGATCCCAGAGGCCGCCGTTGCGCGCAAAGTCGTGGTTTCCTGGAAGTAGCCACCAACGACAGGCATACCTGTCCATGCGTGAGATCGCCTGCACAATCGTGCGATCTTCCGGACCCTCGGTATCGAAGATGTCGCCGGCGACTATAACATGCTGCGCGCCATGCTCGGCGGCCGCCCGGCCAAGCGCGTCGACCGCGTCGAAGCGCGCCTCCGTCAGCGCCCCGCGAACATCGGGATCGAAGCGGCCATAGGGCTTGCCAAGTTGCCAGTCGGCGGAGTGTATGAACTTCATTTCGTCATCTTAACCATAATTGTGCCGGTTCAAAGCAGCGCATGCAAAATGATCCGCAATCCCTGCTTGTTCAACCGCAATTTCAGAATATTGAACGTCCTTTGGCCGCCGAGTTGCCTTCTCTGGTGCATGAAGCCATTGCTGCCAGTTATCCTGCTATGACTGAGAACCGTCCGTCTAATCGGCTGATTAGCCTTGGTGGGCTACACTAAACGAACGTCGGCTTACAAGAATGGCATTTAGTGTCTCGAGCAATGGCTCTTGGGGCGTTAGACGTCAAAGTGAGAGCGGGAGGAAAGGCTTTCGAGTTCCCCGAACCCGAAAGGATCTTCCATGTATCGCAGCCCAGAGCAGCCCGCAGCATATGTAGGCCAACTTATCGAAGCCTCGCTCTGTTTAGCGCCCCATCTGGATACTTGCCAAAACTTTACCCGCAAGATGCTAAATTCGGCGATGCAGGCAGTGACCGGCTACACCTCGGCCTCAGGAGCATGGTCCCAGCGCGACAGCTTCCAGATGCTTGAAATAGCCGTTGTCCAATGGCTGATCGAGCAATCGATTCCGTCCTCTGTCCAGCAGACACTCGCCTTTCTCTATGATCTCGAAGCCCGCCTGCCAACCCAAACGGTCCGCAGCGAGGAGCAGATCGAGCATCAACACTTTTCGACGCCGCTTGGGCTGGCCTGGTTGGCGGCACATCTTGCCGACATCCAGCCAGACGACCTCGTGCTCGAACCCAGTGCAGGCACCGGAATGCTGGCGATCTGGGCCAGACATGCCACCAGCCTCCAACTCAACGAGATCGATCCTATTCGCCAAGAGATACTGCGCCACCAAATCCCCACCGGGCAGGTGACCGGCTTTGATGCTGCGCGCATTGGCGCCCATCTAACGCAGCGCCCCAGCGTCGCGCTGATGAACCCGCCCTTTGCCCGCAACGCCGCTGGCCTCGAAGATCCCACCACGGCTGCCCGCCATTTGGCGGCAGCGTTGGGCGCTCTGAAGCCCGATGGCCGTTTGGTCGCCATCATGCCGGATGGTTTCCAGCCCAATGGCCGCCGCGCAGAACTGTTCCAGCGCGCACTACAGGGCGCGAGCGTGACCTTCCATGCGCGACTTGAAGGAGCATTCGCCAAACAAAGTACTTCGATTCCAGTTCGCCTGCTGGTGATCGACAAATGTGCTGGTGCAATCAACACTACCGTCATCAACCGATCGACCCTCGCAGACCTGATTCCCTTCCTGTCCAAGGTTCCTGCACGCCGTCGCGTCTCGGCCGAGTTGCCGCTTGTGGTCGCGCCTCCGGCGCAGCATTCCAAATCCACCTCGCCCCTGCTTGGCGGATTTCGGTCAGCCACCTCGAGACTGGCCACTGCGATGGCCCGCAGCGATGCCAACGGCGCCATTCCTCTGGCCTACACTGTCCGCGACACCATCGCCGATGCCGAGCAGGCCATCGGCGTCTATGTCGCCTATCGGCCGCAACGCCTGGTCTTTGACGACGCGGCGGATCACCCGACTCAACTGGTGGAATCGGCGGCTATGGCCTCAGTCGCGCTCCCGGCGCCCAGCTATGTCCCCCAGCTTCCCGCCAAGGTGATCCGTGATCGCGTGCTGAGCCGCGCCCAGCTTGAAACGCTGGTCCATGCGCTCGATGCGACCTCATCCGATCTTACTGGCCGCTATCGGGTGCCGGAACGCGGGCTTGAACTGGTGCCAGATGCCGACGGTGCCAGCTACCGGCGTGGCTTCTTCCTTGGTGATGGCACCGGGGCGGGCAAAGGCCGCCAACTCGCCTCGATCCTGATGGATCAATGGCTGCGAGGCAGCCGCCGCCATCTCTGGATCAGCGAAAGCAACGCCTTGATCGAGGATGCCCGCCGCGACTGGCAGGCGCTGGGCGGCATCGCCCTCGACATCCAGCCTCTCTCCAAGATCAAACCCGAGGTTAAGATCCGGCAAGCTGATGGCATTCTCTTCGCCTCCTATTCCACGCTGCGCAGCGGAACCGGCGAGAAGACCCGCCTCCAGCAATTACTGGAGTGGCTCACCTCGGATTTCGACGGCGTGATCCTATTCGACGAGGCGCACGCCATGGGCGGCGTCGCTGGCGGTGAAGGACGATTCGGCGTAACCAAAGGCTCGCAGCAAGGGATCGCTGGCGTCGAATTGCAGAACCGTCTGCCGCGCGCCCGGGTGATCTATGCCTCGGCCACTGGGGCCTCGGACGTGAACAATCTTGCCTATGCTGTCCGGCTTGGCCTGTGGGGTGAAGGGACCGCCTTCCCGGATCGTACCTCCTTCATTGCCCGTATCCGCGAGGGCGGCATCGCCGCGATGGAACTGGTCGCGCGCGAATTGAAGGCGATGGGCGTCTACACGGCGCGTGCGCTTTCCTACGCTGGCGTCGAGTACGACATCCTCGAACACGCGCTGACCCCGCGCCAAATCGCGGATTTCGATGCTTATGCCGATGCTTGGGCAATCATCCACCGCAACCTTGAGGCCGCGCTGGGCGCATCGGGCGTCACCGATCCGCTCGAGGGCAAGACCCTCAATGGCCAGGCGTTGTCGGCGGCCCGCTCACGCTTTGAAAGTTCGAAGCAGCGCTTCTTCGGCCAACTCCTGCTGTCGATGAAGCTGCCCTCGCTGCTCCCCGCCATCGAGGAGGCACTGGCCACCGAGCACAGCGTCGTCATTCAACTGGTTTCGACCGCCGAGGCCTTGCTCGATCGGCGCTTGGCCGATCTCTCGGCTGAGGACCGCGCCGAGATCCAACTTGATCTTTCGCCCCGCGAGATCGTGGCGGATTATCTCGACAATGCCTTCCCGACCCGTGCCATGGAAAGCTACTGGGACGAGGACGGCAATGAACGCTCGCGCCCGATGATCGATGAGGCGGGCAATCCGGTGCATTCGCAGGAGGCCTTGCGGATCAAGGCTGAGACACTGGAATTGCTCGGCGCGCTGCCGCCGATCGTCCCCGCGCTCGATGCCATCATTTCGCGCTTCGGCACAGATGCGGTGGCCGAGATCACCGGCCGCATGCGCCGCCTGGTAACCTTGCCCGACGGCAGTCAGCGGCTTGAATCGCGCACCGCCAACCAGTCGCTGGCCGATGCCAATGCCTTCATGGGCGGGGCCAAGCGGATCCTCGTATTCTCGGATGCTGGCGGCACTGGACGCTCCTACCACGCCAGCCTCGACGTCAAGAACCAGCAGCGTCGCATGCACTTTCTGCTAGAGCCGGGTTGGCGCGCGGACCGCGCCATCCAGGGGCTTGGCCGCACCAACCGCACCCATCAGGCATCGGCGCCGGTGTTTCGTCCCGTCACCACCGATTGCCGCGGCGAGCGGCGTTTCATCTCGACCATTGCCCGCCGCCTCGATGCGCTTGGCGCGCTGACGCGCGGCCAGCGGCAGACGGGTGGGCAGAACCTGTTCGATCCTGCCGACAATCTCGAGAGCGATTACGCCCGCGAGGCGCTGACGCGCTGGTATCACTTGCTGCATCAAGGCAAGCTCACCAGCACCACCTTTGCCGATTTCTGCGAGCGTACCGGCCTCCAGCTTGAGCAGGAAGGCTGCCTAACCGACAACCTTCCGCCCATCCAGCGCTGGCTCAACCGCATTCTGGCGCTACCCATCGCGCTCCAGAACGCGGTCTTCGATGAATTCTTGGGGTTGGTCGAAGCGCGCATCGATGCTGCGCGCAAGGCGGGCACTTTCGATGCCGGCGTCGAGACGCTGGTGGCCGACAAGTTGACCATCATCGAGGAGCGGATCTTGCGCGAGGATGCCAATGGCGCATCGACGCAGCTTCTGACCCTTGAAGCCCAGTGGGCGCCCAAGTTCACCCCGCTCGCCGAGATCGTGAAACGCGTTGGCCCCAAAAATCGACTACTGCGCAATGGCCGCTCTTCGCGCGTGGCGCTGTTGATGCCCGACCGCACGCGCCTGATGGATGATGGCACGCCGGTCGCCAGCTTCACGCTGCATCGCCCCGGCGGGCGAAGCTGGCTCACCGCCGACGAACTTGCCGAGAGCCATTGGGACGATTGTGACCGCGAGGCTTTCGAGCAGGCCTGGCAGGTCGAGGCCGATGATCTGGCCACCAAGCCCTATACCGAGCGCTTCTACCTTGCGACGGGCCGTCTGCTGCCGATCTGGAACCTACTGGGGGATGAGGCGCAGGTTCGCCGCCTCGTTATCCAGGATGGCCGATCCTTGCTGGGGCGCATTGTGCCCGCCGAAGCGGTCAACATGCTGCTCGACAAGCTGGGCATTGGCGATCGCATCGCGCTCTCGCCCGAGCAATTGGTCGATGCGGCGCTGGGCGGCAAGGTCGTACCCATCGATGCCTTGTCCGGCACCAGCCTCAAGCGCTCCCGCGTGAATGGCGAGCAGCGGCTTGAGGTCATCGGCTTTGATCCGCGCGCTCTGCCTTCCTGGAAGGCCAAGGGCTGTTTCACCGAGATCATCGCCTATCAGACCCGGCTGTTCATGCCGGTGAATAGCGCTCGGGAAATCGTGGAGACGTTGGCGGCTTAGTAGGTATCAAAACGGTCGGTGGCTGGTCACCACTGGCCGCCCGCCTTGGCAATCTCATCAAGTAGGGCTTGCTTAGATAGCGTGCGCCGCTTGCCCTCATTGCGGGGAACATCGACGGCGCCCACGACAAGACGGCGCTCGGCTATGCGCTTGCCAAGCGTGGAGAGACTGATGGCCTCACGCGTCGTCTTCAAGGTCTTGAACGCCATAGGTCTGCGCCGTTTCTTCGCGAATTCGTCGATCCATATAATGGAGATCAAGGCCTTCAGAAAGAGTGAATAACGCTTTGGCCTGTCCGAGCATGTCCCGGGCCGCGCCAGAAGCGTATTGGCCCATTCGGTCGGCAATCAGATCCTCAACGGAAATCACGGCCACTGTGCCGTGAGCTTCAACTTCGATCATCTGGAGAAGGCTTGTATCGGCATAGCCATCAAGCAATCGGCTGCCGACGACCTCGAAGCCCAATTTGAGATCGGGATGAATCCAGCCCCGCGTGGAAACGCCCGGACCACTGGGCCTTATGAAGCCATGTTTCATCATGATGGTCTCGAGCGCGGTCTGTTGCGTAGAGACCAGATCAAAGTCACCAGTGTTCACCGCGCCTTGGGTATAGAGTTCGACCGCACCTCCGCCGACAAGGATCGGCGGCTTCAGATCCAATTCGTCCATAGCCGAACTGATCTCGGCCAGCTTTTCAAGCGCTGCTTCAAATTGTGGTCGCCACTGAGTCATGATTGGTTGCTTCAAGCATCTGGCGCCTCCTGTCGATGGAAATGTCGCGTCAATCTTGGATTGGAGAAAAGGGGAAAGCCATGGGGGCGAGGCCCCCTGGAGGCGAAAGTGTCTCCATGATCCGGGCCTCTCGACCCAAGCGCGGGAGACCCTATCATGCAGTCCACCACCCTGACGCACGCCAAGCTGCGCCTTTCCGAGAGCAACGTCCGCAAGGCCAATGGCGATGCGGGCCTTGAGGCACTGGCCGCCAGCATCGCCGAACACGGCCTGTTGCAGCCGCTGATCGTCAGCCCATCGGCAGGCAAAAAGACCCTCTACGATGTTCACGCCGGTGGCCGCCGCTGGCGCGCGATCGGTCTGCTGATCGAACGCGGCGTGCTGCAGAAGGATTACGCGATCGATGTGCGCCTCGGCGAGAACGAGGACGCCGCCGCGCGCGAGATCAGCCTTGCGGAAAACCTGATCCGCGAAGCCATGACGCCAGCGGACGAGGCGCGAGCCTATCGCGACATCGTCGATGGCGGCGCCGATGCCGAAGCCGTGGCGCGTCGCTTTGGCGTCACGGTCCGCCATGTTCAGGGCCGCCTGCGTCTCGCTGATCTGGCCGAGCCGATCTTCGCGGCGCTCACCGCTGGCGAAATCACGCTGGATGTCGCCATGGCCTATGGCTCGACGGGCGACCGCGAGCGACAGGCGGCGGCGTGGGAGCGCCTGTCGACGAGCTGGCAGGCCGACAATCCGCAGGCGATCCGCCGTGCGATCGCAGAGGAAAGCCTCTCGTCCGATCACCCCATCGCCCGCTTTCTGGGCGAGGCCGAATATGTCGGCTGCGGTGGCCGGATTGAGCGCGATCTTTTCGCCGCCGAGGGCGAAGGCCGCTGGCTCGATGGCGATCTTGCTATTGACCTTGCCGCCAAGAAGCTGGCGCATGAGGCTGAAGTGGCCGAGCTCGGCTCCAAGCTCGCCTGGGTGAAGCCCACGCTGGCGACCCACGTCACCTATGACGAGACCAAGGATCTCCACGCCTATTGGCCGCGCCGCGCCGAGCCCAGCGCCGAAGCACAGGCCCGCATGGACGAAATCTCTGACCGGATGACCGAGATCACCGAGATCCTCGACGCGCCCGATGAAGGCGATGATGTCGAGGCGCTGGAAGCGGAATACAACGCGCTCGATGCTGAACATGATCGGCTCGGCGACACCGACCTGCTGATCCCCGAAGAGGATAAGCCCAACGTCGGCACCTTCCTCGTTCTGGGCAAGGATGGTCAGCCGCGCCTACTGGAAACCTATTACACCTCAGCCAAGCCCGCGCGGCGTCCATCTGCATCGGGTGAGCCCTTGGGCGGGGACGAGATCGAGGGCGACGAACCCGCGCCTTCGGCCAGCCTCCCACGCTCGCTCGAAGAGCAGATGGCCAAGGATCGCCGCGACGTTCTGGCGCTCCACATCGCTCATGATCCGGCGCTGGCGCTCGATCTGGCGATTTTTAGCTTGGCCCGCGACCATGCAGGGCATTTTGGCTATTCGGACACCGGCTGCACCATCCGCATCACAGACCGCAATGAACCTTCGGGCCTGACCGGCATTCCGGCCAGCGCGGCGGTGACCGAACGCGAACAGCAGCGCGCAAGCCTGCCCAATGACTGGGCCAGCGAGGAGGACAGCTTCGCGTCCTTCCTCGCCTTCCGGTCGCTGGACGATGGCGTGAAGGCGGGCTGGCTCGCCTATGCCGTCAGTCAGAGCCTCAAGGCGAGCCTTGCCAGCGGCACTCACGCCTGCACCTTCCAGAGCCGCCTTGGCGCCGAGATCGGCATCGACATCGCCCAGCATTGGCGACCGGGTGCGGAAAACTTCTTCGACCGGATCAAGAAAGCGCAAACCTTAAGCATTCTGGGCGATTTCGATCCCGAGATCGCCTTGCGCTATGCGGCGGCGAAGAAGACCGAGCTGGCGACGGCTGCCGCGCGCCTCTGTTTGGGCGACACGATCATCGAGCCGGAGATCAAAGCCAAGGCGCTCGCCTGGGTGCCCGATGTGATGCGCTTTGGTGGCGTTGCGGGCGATCCGGTCGAAGGCGGTATCGCGCCTGACTCTGAGCTTGATGCGCCTGAGGATCTGCCCCTCGACGCCGCCAATCAGAACGATGCCGATGGCCCGCTCAGTCAAGCGGCCTGACCCTCAATCTCGAACAGCCACCGGACCGATCCTCCTTCCGCGCCAGAGCGGGAGGAGGATGCAAACGCGCGAGCAAGGCTCGGATCAGGAGGAGATCATCCCATGAAGCCCCGTCACGACATCTATGCCACCGTCACCGCCCAGCTTGTCGCCGCGATTGAATCCGGCGCGGGCGAATGGCGGATGCCCTGGCACCATTCCGGTGCGCCGGTCATGCGCCCGACCAGCGTGGCTGGTCGGCGCTATTCCGGCATCAATCGCCTTGTCCTCTGGGCCACCGCCGATGCCTGCGGCTATGCCTCGGGCATCTGGGCGACCTATCAGCAATGGCGCGCCCATGGCGGCCAGGTACGCAAGGGTGAGATCGGCACCCATGTCATCCTCTGGAAGAAGGTCGAGCGCGGTGATGGCGCCGTGGAGGTGGGCGGTGATGGCGACAGCCGCGCCCGCTTCTTCGCGCGCAGCTTCGTCGTCTTCAACCGCGATCAGGTGGACGGCGCCGAAGAAGCCGCAGAGAAGGAAGTCGCGCCCATCAGCACCTCGGTCGCCGATGCGTTGGCTTTCCTCGAAGGGCTCGGCGTCCCGGTCGAATATGGTCTGCACGACGCCTATTATCGCCCCGACATCGACAAGGTCTTCATGCCCGAGCGCACGGCTTTCGACCATGACCTCGACCTTGTGTCCACACTCGCACATGAGGTCACCCACGCGAGTGGACATGTGGACAGGTTAGCTCGTGAGACGCTGCGCGACTATCACAAGGAACGCAGCATTCGCGCGCGCGAGGAGCTGGTCGCTGAACTCGGCGCCAGCTACCTGATGGCCGATCTGGGCCTCGCCTACACGCCGCGGCCCGACCACGCCGCCTACCTTGCAAGTTGGCTGGGGGCGTTGCGCCACGACCCCAAGGCGATCTTCAACGCTGCCGCGCAAGCGCAGGCGGCTGCCGACTGGATCCACGCGGCGCACAAGGCGGCGGTGACGCCATTGCCTCTGGCAGCATGAGGCGCGGCATGGCCGTCGTCCCATTCTGGCCTGAAGGCGCACAGGCCGCCTGCCACGCCATGTATGGCATCCCGCCCGCTGACTGGCTTCCCGCCTATCTCGATCTGGTGGCAGCGGTCCGCAGCGGAATCCGGCAAGACATGCGCTCCTTCGATCCCATACACCGCTGGCGCAGAACTGAGCATCGCGTGCTACTGCGCAACCCCTATGCCGACATCGGCCTGACCTGCCTCGGCGGGCAAGCCGCCGTCTGGATCTGTGAGCGGATCGACCGTGACTATCGCATCCGCTGCGAATGGAGCGATGTCTCTGGCCCGGCCCGTCACTGGCTCGCCAGCATCGCGCCGACTTTCGCGGCCACCGCCTGCCGCCTCGACTTTGCCCCTATCTATCAGCCTGTTGATCAGCCTTGGCTCGAAGCCGCTTGATCGCGCGTTTTCAGGAGATTCCTATGACCCGATTGCCCACCTTTGCCGAATGGCACGAAGGCAGCCTTTGCCGCACCACCGCCAACTGGCCGTTCCACTGGGTTGCCGAGATCACGGCAATTGATCCAGTGTCCGGCAGCTACACCTGCATCGGCACGGTCAGGCAGGCCGGAGCCCGCCGTTATGACGAGGCGCTGGCCAATCTGCGCCTCATGGCGCGTGCGCCTGCGATGCTCCGGATCTTGCAAGCCGTCTCTCGGGTGCTCGACATGAGCGACCCCGACCATGAGGCTTTCGTCGATAGCGCTCCGGCTTGCCTTGATGCTCTGCTTCAGCAGCAAGAAGCCCTGCGGGCGTTGCTGGAGTGTTTCAAGGCGAAGCGCCTTAATTCCACCGTGCGCTTAACGGCAGATCCCTGACTCAGCGGGGGGCGAGCATCGGCTTCCACCGCAAATTCACTAACGCCTAGCCCATCTTCGGCGGGGCCTGGCACAGAGGTCGGTACTCGTAGTTGGGCGAGGTGTAGTCGATGTACTGGTCTGCCGCGCCGGTGATCCGCAGCAGTAGGCGCTGGAACACCCCTCTCAACAGCTTCATGTCGCGGATCGCCGCCACCTCCTGCCCCAGAGGGATGGGCGTGCCGTGCGCGGCCTTGTTCCGTCGGCGCCAAGCTGCATCCTCGTCTTCGCCCAGTTCGAGCTTCAGGGCAGCCATGACGTCCTTCAGCCGCTGACGCTGATTAATGTCATTAAAGGTATGCAGGTTGCCCTGGAGGGCCTGTTTCGCCTCAACGGAGACGTCGGCGTCCGCAATGATGCCGCTGAGCGCCCCCTTAAGCTTCTTCCATTCGTCTGGTGTAGCCCAGCCTTCACGCACCTTTCCAGGGTTGGCTTTGGTGTAGGCGCTCTGCAGGCCCTCGATGGTCGCGCCAAAGTGCGCGGGCGCCATGTGCGGGGTAGCGACGCAGGCATGCCAGAAGGCCCAGTGCAGGTTTGCAAGGTCAAGGACGTCGAACGCTGTCACAAACGCCTGGATCGCTCTTGTCAGCTGCGGGGCACCTAGCTCGTTCAGAAAGCGGTCGCCGAGCGGCGCGAGCTGGAGTGTTTCAATGTCGAAGGCATGGCCGCGAAGGCTGTAGGCGCTTCGCGCTAATGTGGACACCACGTTCCATTCGGCGTCGTAGTGGCTTGTTCCGAGATCGACCAAGTAAACGCCCATCGCGAATGAGAGGCCCGTGCGGACCTTCTTTCGGAACTCGTCATCGGGGGCGCCGTCATACACGATGCACCCCGGCTTGATCGCGCCGGGCCGGTCCTCTCTGTCGAGGGCGCAAACGTAAAAGGTTGCGCCATCAACAGTCACCTTGGCGGAGTTCCACGAGGTGTTGAACCAGTCGGTATCTTTCGCGATGGTGATACCGTCGTTGAGCGAAATTCTCCGAGTTGTGATGGTTCTGGTGACAACTTCGGAGGCCGCGGGCCAGGTGTATGGGCTTTTGGGCAGGTTTTCGAGCCAGTCGATGGCGTATGCCGCGGGCGCCCCGGAAGGGTTGTTGGTCTTGGCGATATGAATCTGGGTCAATTCCTTGAGGGGCTGCTCAGTCACGCCCTTGGTCTGGCGGTACTTGCTGTAGGGAACCATCCCGAAGAATTCCCCTTCGAGGCCGCCTACGCTGCGGAGTAGCGCCCGCTCAGTAGTCATGCGAACCGTGCCTGGCGGCTGATCGACTGCCGCCGACGTCGCATTGGGGGCGGCCTCAGTCTCCAAAATGAGGCGCAGCTTATCGTCCCGTCGGATTGAAAAACTACTGATCGGCTGATGGAGGGGGCCCGGATCGGTGATCTCGAAGAGACCCTTGTTCAAGATGCGGAGGCATTCCTCCGTCAGGTCGCTCATCAGCTCGCACTCTCTCGGAAAATCTCAGGTCGGATGAATTCTCCATTGAACGTCAGGAAGCGCACGTGTCCGGTGGCGATAGCCGCTGCAACCTTCTCCGGGTCCCGCGAGCTGTCCACCGTGATGGCTCTAGCCTCGACGTAGTTGCGGACCGCGAACAACAAGACCTCCCCAAAGGCCTCGGGGTCGAAGTCCTTGAGCTTTAGCGGTGGCCGCCGGCAGGCGATCATCGCGAATGTTTTGTCGTAGATGAGGGTTGAGAAGACCGGACGATCAATCAGATCGCGGTTGGCCAAGGCGAACATCGCCCCGATCTCCCGCAGTTGTAGCTCCGAGATGGGCCCGTCGATGACGTCCAGGCGATCCGACCAGGCGCTTTCGCCGGCTGTTGAGTCGTTCAACGTGGCGACGATGCCGACTCTCCCGACCCGAACGACCATCGTTTGGTCGTAGCTGAAGTCTAGATAGTCCCAAGCGTCGTGTGTGATTTCACTGGTGATCTCATAAATCCGCAGCGAGCCGATCACGCCTGGCAACAAGCTGGCCTTGGTGTACGGCGAACGAACGATGGCATGGAGATGGTGCATATCACCCCAGTCATAGGCGTCACCGATCACTTCAGGCCCAATCCGAGGGTCTTTGTGCAGCCTGACGGAACGGTCCTTAAGGTGGACCTTGAAGAACAGCAGGGCCAACCAAGTGAAGAGCAATCGAAGTGCTGGCTCATCTAGGCGTTGCGCCACCGCTTGGTAGTCACCGTCCAGCAGCTGGGAGATCGGCGTCTCGACCGTATCGCCGAGGAGGCTGTTGCAGTTCACGCAACAGGGGACCCGGTAGCCCCGGTAATGGCGACGTTCGCCGGTGGGCAAGGTGATCTGTTTGTCGAACAGGCCAAACCGTCTGAGGACCCATCGGGGGATGATGTGCTCGTCATTGAACGGCTTGTCCCTCGGCGAGACGCCACAAACGAAGCAGGCGTCGCCCAGTACGATCTCATCCACGAACTGCTTACAGCTCATCAGGAGGATGTGGCCGTCGTGGCTGACCAACGTCATGTCACGCTGTTCAGGGGTATCGCTCACGCTAGATCTTCTCCGACCCACAGTTCCGACCAAGCCGAAAGCTAATCCCAAAATTTCGTCATGCTATCGGTTCGGAATATCTTCCCGAAGCGCCCTTAAACGGGCGCTGCCTGCTTCTTGCGTCGCGCCGCCTTGGTCTTCGGCGCTGGCGCAACCTCGACTACCACCTTCGGCTTCCGGCCGAGACCGATCTTCACCGCCAGTTCCTTGCGCTTCGCAGCATAATCGGGCGCGACCATGGGATAGTCGGCGGCTAGGTTCCAGCGGGTGCGATACTCAGCAGGGCTCAGGCCGTGATCGGTGGAGATGTGCCGCTTGAGCATCTTCATTTTTGCGCCGCATTCGAGACAGGTGATGGCATCGGCCTTGACCGATAAGCGCACCGAGACAGCAGGCTCACGCTTCTCCTCTACCTGCGCAGGTGCCTGGCCCAAGCCCGCAAGCGAGGCATAGACCGACTGGATCATTACAGGCAGTTGGTCAGCGGCGACGGCGTTGTGGCTGACATGGGCAGAAACAATATCGGCAGCCAGCGTCAGCAGCGTTTCATCGGCCATGGAAATAACGTCCTCATCCATTCGGTGACGACATCTGCATAGCGCAATATTTTGCAGTCACGAGGGGGTAATCAGGCAATACCCCCAACAAATCCCTTCGTTTCACCTCGATGAGGCATTGAAAGGCGCATCGCGCCTTTGCAGCCGCGTTGCTTGCAGCGGGCGCGTGCCTGCACTTCCGACAGCCACAGGTGTCCGAAATCGCCCAGAGCCAGCAACTGTGCCGGCGTCACGAAGCGCACCTTGCCGCAGGCGCGGCAGGTGAGTTCGAGCCGCGTATCGGCATCGAGATCACGCAACTGGATGGCGTCGAGCCAACTCACCAGTTGTCCTCCGCTTCGGGTATCAGCTATTGTTGGGATCAATGCCGCCAAGGCGGTCATTGCCATTGAGGTGATCGGTGATTGGAGCGCTTATGATGAGCCAGTGCTGGAAATCCTCATCCGGATGCTGGCACCCGTATTCAAGAAGGTGGATGCCAGCGCCGATTTCCCGATGGAGCCTTTGTCAGCGGCGGCCGAAGAGAAGTTCACGACATGGCTCGCCGAGATACTGGTCACCAACGCCAACGCACCAGGTAGAGCGGCTCAACTTCAATAAGCACATCCGTGCGGCGCCAGAGCATTTCCTCATGGGCCTCAGCGCGTCGACGCAGCGAATTGCGCTGGTCAACATAATCAGCGAGTACGTGTGCCCAGACTCAGAAGGCATGGCTCACGACTCCCGCCACCTTGTCTATTTCGAAATTCGGCCCGCTCCGGGACCGAATACCACGAGCTCAGAAGTCGCCTTTGCGCACTGATGAGTTATCGTGTGGCCGAGCGACTTATCGGTGATCTTTTTCCGTTCGCTGTAGGGCGCGCCTCGAGCACAACCCGGCGCCAGCTCTTGCGCAGAGCATCGCGTCTCGCATCTGATTTAGGCCGATGTGGCCCGCCCAATCGTGATGCAGTGACATCCATCGATCTGGGTATCGATACGACATTCGTTCGAAGCAACGCCGCCGATGGCCCGCGCCATCATGAGGTGTTGATCGGCGTTGGTATCAACAACAGAGGCCGGACTGTGAAGGTTGGTGCTGTGATTTCGGCGTCGGGCAAACCCCATGAGTTGATCAAGAGAACTCTCCACGAACTCGGGCAAACCGCTGCCACCAAGATCACAACGTTCACCGATGGTGACAAGATGCTGCGGGGATATTTGAAAAAGGCCAGTATTGCAGAAGACCCCATTCTCGACTGGCAGCATTTGTCCCGTTGGGTCCAAATCGCCAAAACGACCGCCAAAGGGCTTGGGTGGCTTACAAATGCCGAGCGCCGTGCGCGTCCTCTGATCGCGAAGACCTTGGACCGCCTGAACTGGAAGCTCTGGTGTCAGGACGCAAGGGTGGGGAAAAGCCTATAGATGCAGCGGTGGCTGGGGCATTTTAAGTGGCTTTGAAACCGGATTATTTACAAGATTCCCATTCCTGTAACGTCCCTCATAATTCACCCAACCTATAAGCAAATCAGTGTATTTGTAGAATTTATCTTGATCCATCAGTAGCTTAATATCGACATGCTTGGCCTCTATATCGGTGAGATCGCACAAGATGGAAGGCGATTTGGCAATCTGCTCCAACGCACCAATGGCCAAATTTCCAGTGTTATCGTCCCAAAACGTGTGGTGAGCATACTGATTTCGGATTTTGAGGCAAAACCGCACAGCAGTAATCGCTCTATCAAAATCTGCTTGGAGCCCAAGTGCTTGATAGGCAGGCCTACCGAGTGCCACACCTTCATTGATCCGCCGCGTCTCGCCGCGAGTTCCAAACATTGCCTTGAGTGCAGCATCAAAGTTGCCAGTAGCGACTTGGACGCAGTGCAGGAGGTCAAGCTCAAGATCGGCATAGCCAGTCAGCAAGCGACCGATGATGGCACCTTCGTTATGGAATTTTGTCAGGCCGCTCATGACGCAATTTATAGCACACTACCAATCGATGCCAAATTTGCGCAGCAAAAAATCCGGCCCGCACAGTGGCCAAGCTGCTGATAAGGTCAACCCTGCTCCTCATTTATCTGATTGAAATAATTGAAATCGCTTTTATTTCTTGCCCTTCAACCTCTGCGACCGCGTCGCAAAGAGCACTTGTCAATTTCCCAGCCGACCAATTGAGAAAACATGTGCCACGACTAACACTGATCGGCCGACCACCTCCCATGAGGTAAATCCGCTCAACCTCTAACGCTTGAGTGCGTTCAGCACCAAAGCCCTGTTTGCCTTCAATTGTTCCAGCGAACCCTAAAATGCGACCATCTCTGCCTGACTTATCAGCGAATTGAATCAGAACAGTCCCCCGGTCGCTTCGAGCGATGACAACGGCATTGCAACCAAATTGGCTAAACCCAGTATCCCCTACCTCAACTCCAGATCGCTTGTCACATTTTCCGTTTGCCACAATAGGGCCGTCATAATTTCTAGCCGTGGCGCTTTCGACGGGGCACAAATTTGCAGCCAGAAATGCGATCGAGAGAGCAAAAATTCTCATACATACTCCTCTAGTAGCATTATTGGCTATCTCAGCCTCGGCTTGGCATCGGAACGACCGGGGCCGGGCAAATCATGCCGGACATCTTTTGTCTGGGTGCATTCTCCGCAAGTCCAGGTTTCCCATTGTCCATTCATTGCTTGGCGTGTCATGCGCATTGCTCTAGCGCCGCAGTAAGGACACGGGTCCCCCGGCACTGGCCCGCCTTCAAGTTCCTTAATTTGCTGCTCACGCTCTACGATAACGCTCTTGGCATCAGCAAGCGCGATACGAGCGTCAGCTAAGGCATCATAGATTTCCGCCATCTGTACTCGGACGGCCGCGATGTCATAGTCTTTCTGTATACCTCGCAATGCCTTGGCCAAAGTCATCGCGTTCGAGAGCGCGGTCAGGGCAGATGCAAAGTCCATGTCATTCTCCCTGTGTTAGCAATTTGCCTTTCCTGGCGGCGGCACTTTCGGCCTTAGTTGTCCCAAGCATGCTCAAGATCTGAGCGCCGCGTTATCGTCTCTCGGACGAGACAACGCAGCCTTGCTTGTCCTGCGCCACTTCCGCCGGTCAATAGCCAAAGGTTGCACCTTGCGTCTTTGTATTTCAGCCAAGCCTGTTGCGCGGCAAGAGCCTTCGCTCTCCCAACGGGAGTTTCGGAAGTCAGCGACGCCTTCTGCACGCCTTTAAGGGCCGCAGTTTGCCGGATGTTTTCTTCGGTCAGGCAATGGTCCCGTTCGACCTCGTCACGAGCATCGTGATCACACTGCTTAAATCTGGATGTGCCGGCATTCTCGGGGGAAAACGGCGACCCAGTCGTATCTTGGGCGGAAGCGGTCGTGCACGGAGCCAACGCTGCAAACAGAAACCCAATCAAAAAAAGACGCATCGATAGCTCCCAATCCTGAGCCTTGCCGGTTCAATCCATCTCACTACCGAGTGATGTTCTGGAAATTTTATAGCGGCATGTTGGCTCCTGCGCGGCTTGACTGATCTAGCACGAGGGGGCCCATCAAACCACCGCCTGCAGATAGCCAACCGGGAATTAAGCCCACACAGCGTCCAGCACGCTCAACAGCGCGCAATGCGCTCGACCCAGCGTCTCCACGCTGCACGACCCTGCAAGCGCAAATTTCAACCCAACGATGATCAGTCGTGTCACACGGCCGTTCCGCAACCCGTGAAGCACCGTCGCACACCGTCACACACAGCCCATGACCGTGCAATAAACCGTGCGAATCAGATCGCGCTTTCCCGAAGGGATAAGTATTTGTTTTTGTTTGGAAAATGGTAGCGGAGGAGGGACTCGAACCCCCGACACGCGGATTATGATTTCTGGTATGTGTCTCGTTGATCAAACTGATACCGTTCATGCCGGTCATTGAAAGGTCAGAGACAAGCAGGCCCACCTCCTCGCCCGCGTCGAGCAGGGCAAGCGCCGATTTGCCGCAATCGGCCTGCACCACGTGGTAGCCGAAATCGGTGAGCCGAGCCGCAAGCATGGCCAGGACCAGTTCATCGTCATCCACCAGCAGGATACTTGACCGCTTTGACCTTGCAGTCTCCACGTTCTTGTCGGGCAGCATCCTTGTCGGGCAGCATCCTTGTCGGGCAGCGTCGTGTTCGCGGCCGCCTCAACGGCGACGGGCAGCCAGAACGTCACCGTGCTTCCTTGTCCGGGTTCACTTGCGACATTCAGCGCCCCGCCTGACTGTTCGGCAAAGCCGCCCCCCCACGGGCATCGCATCACGGCCATTGGTCACCAAATTAATCAGCACTGTTTCGAACTGGCCCCGGTCAGCCAGCACCTGTGGCAGTTTCGGCGTCAGGCAAGCGTCTGCCCTATTCATTCGAGTAAATAAGATTATTGCAGGCCCAATCATCCGGGCGTGGTCAATTCCGTTGCGCTGCGCCCGCCCGGTATCACATAGGGGCGGCCGGGTGACGTTCGAGGTTGAATTTCAGTTCTTTTTTGAATTGCCTTGAGGGCATGCACGCGCCAGCCACGGGACAATTGTGACGGTTTTCGAAGGGTTGGTCAGGCTCTGTCGCAGCCAGGTCAGCGAACGCAGGCCATTGTGGGTTGCCGGCGAGTGCAGTAGGGCTATTATTTGATTGAATGAACTTTGTTGCCGCATGTTGAGTGAGAGGCGTCTGAATATGGTCGGGAAGGCCCTGTCGAAAAAGCGGGCGGTCAGAGCCGATGCCACCGCGCGGGATCAGTTGCTCGAGGCCGTCGGGGCGCTCATGGCTGAGCGGGAATCGATTGACTTCTCACTCAGCGATGTTGCCAAAAAATCGGGCCTCAATGCCGGATTGGTCAGATATTATTTTGGAAACAAGGCCGGGATGATGATGGCCTATGTGCAGGAGGTTGTGGGCAGTGCCGTTACCCAGGTTGAACAACTTGCCAATATGCCGGTTGGAGCGAAGGAAAAGCTCCGCATACATATATATGGAGCAGTAAGTAATTATTACAAACATCCATATATAAATATATTATTACAATATATGATGAAAGAGTCCAACGGCGAATACAAAAATACCATAATGAATGATATTATAAAGCGATTGGTTTTTGCAGAACAGAAAATATTGGAAGATGGTCAGGCTGAGGGCGTATTCAAAGTTGTTGACCCATTATTATTTTATTTTTATATATTTGGGGCCTGCGAGGCGATATTCCGCAGCCGAGATACGGTAAAATATTTTCTGGATGCCGATGATGTCAACGAAGATATCAAGCAAAAATATACCAAGCAGCTATGCGACTTGGTGATGAATGGACTAGGCTGTGTTGACAAAAGAGGG
>NZ_KQ954300.1:0-89016 GCF_001519055.1 Novosphingobium sp. Fuku2-ISO-50
GGATGAGCGGATGTTTCTCTAAAGACAAAATCATATCCAAGGGCGAGGAGCCATGACCCCGCCCCGTTTCCGCCATTTCGCCGCGATCGACTGGTCCGGCGCCATCGGCGAGCGCCAGCGCGGAATCGCCGTCGCACTGTGCGGCGAAGGACACGAAGTCCCCCGCCTCGTCCGCCCCGCCCATGTCTGGTCGCGCGCAGACGTGCTGGCCTGGCTGCGCGATGATCTGCCCGCTGACACGCTGGTCGGCATGGATCTCGGCATTTCGCTCCCGTTCGCCGACATCGGCGCCTACTTCCCCGGCTGGGACCAAACCCCCGCCGACGCCCGCGCGCTATGGGCCATGGTCGATTCGATCGCCGCCGCCGACGCGCACCTGTCGGTCACCAGCTTCGTCGATCACGACGATGTCGCCCGCCATTTCCGCCGCCACGGCGCGCGTCAGGGCGATTTGTATCCCAAAGGCCGGGGCCGCATGCGCATGACCGAGCACGCGCAGGAAGCGATGGGCTGCAAACCCACATCGAATTTCAATCTGGTCGGCGCGGCGCAAGTCGGCAAATCGAGCCTGACCGGCATGCGCGTGCTCCATCGCCTGAACGCCCGCATCCCCGTCTGGCCGATCGATCCCCTGCCCCGGACCGGCGCGGTGCTCTGCGAAATCTACACCACGATCGCCGCCATCGCCGCCGGACGCAGCGCCGCCCGATCCAAGATCCGCACCGGCGCCGAACTCGACACCGCGCTGGCCGCTCTCGACAGCCGCCCCTATGGCCACACCGGCCCCATCGACGATCACACCAGCGACGCCCTGATCACCGCCGCCTGGCTCCGCCGCGCCGCGCATGACCGCGCGCTGTGGCACCCATCCACCATGACCGAAAAAATTGCTGCAACCGAGGGCTGGACCTTTGGCGCCCAATAAGGCTATGCGCGCAGCGTTCCATGCGCCGGATTAGCACAGTGGTAGTGCAGCGGTTTTGTAAACCGAAGGTCGGGGGTTCAAATCCCTCATCCGGCACCATGGGCCCTCCGCACAGCTTCTTGCCAACGTCCGGCAGATCCGGGGCCCTGCTTCTGCTGGCGCAGCCTTCGAGCGGCAGGCGGAATTGATCCGGGGCTTGGAAGACACCCGACCAGCCGCGCCGATCGATCCGACCTATCTGGCACAAGTCATGGCGGCGATGCGCCAACTGCATGGCAAAGGCGCGATGTCTCCGGACAATACCACGATATAAACGCAGACTGCGCGAGTGACATATCTTCGCTGGCTTGGCATGGAGCGAGCGGAAAGTCATTGATGGGGAATGTCTTGCTTACCGAACAGCACAAAGAGATCTCCGGGAAGATTTGGGAAATCGCCAACCGGCTGCGCGGCCCCTATCGCCCGCCGCAATATCGGCTGGTGATGCTGCCCATGATCGTGCTGCGGCGGCTAGATTGCGTGCTGGAGCCGACCAAGGAAGCCGTGGTCAAGGAGCATGACCGGCTTGTCGCGGCGGGCATGGCGGAAAAGGCCATTCCGCGCCTGCTGACCAAGATCGTCGATCCCGACCGCAAGCAGCCGCTTTACAACGTCAGCCCGTTCACCTTCGCCAAGCTGCTCGGCGATAGCGAGAACATCGCGCCCAACCTCGTTTCCTACATCAACGGGTTTTCCGCCACGGCCCGCACAATTTTCGACAAGTTCAAGTTCGGCGAGCAGATTGAGAAGCTGGATGCCAGCAACCGGCTTTTCAACATTGTAAAGGCCATGGCCGAGATTGATCTTCATCCCGACAAGATCGACAACATCCAGATGGGGTATGTCTTCGAGCACCTCGTCATGCGCTTCAATGAGCAGGCGAACGAGGAAGCCGGGGATCACTTCACCCCGCGTGAGGTCATCCGGTTGATGACCAGCCTGATCTACACGGGTGAAGAGGACGTCTATAAGCCCGGCGTCTACAAAGAGATTTACGATCCCACCTGCGGCACGGGTGGCATGTTATCGGTTTCCGAAGAGACCATCATGCGGGGCAACCAATCGGCCAACCTCGCCCTGTTCGGGCAGGAATATAATGATGAGAGCTGGGCGATCTGCTGCGCCGATATGCTCATCAAGGACGAAGAAACCGATCATATCGTGCTTGGCGACACGCTGGGCGACGGCAAAACCCGCGACGGCTTTGCCGACCGGCAGTTCCACTACATGCTGGCCAACCCGCCGTTCGGCGTGGAATGGAAAGACCAGCAAAAGGTCGTCGCCAAGGAACACGCAGAGCTGGGCTTCTCGGGTCGCTTCGGCGCGGGCCTGCCCGCGATCAACGACGGATCGCTGCTGTTCCTCCAGCACATGATTTCCAAAATGCACCCCGCGCCCGCATACGGCGGTGAGGGTTCCAAAATCGCCATCATCTTCAACGGCTCCCCGCTGTTCAGTGGTGATGCCGGGTCTGGCCCGTCGAACATCCGGCGCTGGATTATCGAGAATGACTGGCTCGACGCCATCGTCGCCATGCCCGACCAGCTTTTCTATAACACCGGCATCTTCACCTACATCTGGCTTGTCACCAACCGGAAGGCTGCCGAACGCCGGGGCAAAGTGCAGTTGATCGACGGCACGCGCTTCTTTCGCAAGATGAGGAAGAGCCTGAACAACAAGCGCAACGAGATCAGCGACGCGCCCGGCGACGATCAGATTGCCGAGCTGACCCGGCTCTATGGCAACAACAAGGATGGCGAGACCGCCGTTGTCACCATCGACGGCCAGCCGGAAGAGCGCGTTGTCAGCCGGATTTTTCAGAACCATGAGTTTGGCTTCCTCAAGGTCACGGTGGAGCGCCCGCTTCGCCTGAACTTCGAGGCGACGCCGGAGCGCATCGCCCGGCTCGACGATCAGTCGGCCTTTGCCAGCCTCGCCGTTTCCAAGAAGCGCAAGGATGAAGCGGCGGCGGCGCGGGAGGAAGCGGAGGGCCGCGAGGAACAACAGGTCATCCGCGACATCGTTGCCTCGCTGGAGGGCGCTGGTCCATTTGGGGGCCGCTACATGGACCGGGACGGCTTCGAGGCCGACCTCGACCGCGCCGCCAAGCGGTTCGGACGCAAAGTGCCCGGCCCGATCAAGAAGGCGATCTTCGCTGCGCTGGGCGAGCGTGATCCGCAGGCTGAAATCTGCCGTGACAGCAAGGGCCGTCCCGAGCCGGATAGCGAGTTGCGCGATACCGAGAATATCCCGTTGCCTGCCTATCCCGATTTGCCCGATGCCTTTGCCCGCGCCATCAACGAGCCGGAGAACGCTGCCCATCGCGGCGCAAGGCTGCCCATGTTCTTTGGGCCGGACAGCCCGAATGATGATTTGGTCGCCACCATGCGCGGCGTGATCGACGACTATATTCGTGCCGAAGTCCTGCCGCATGTGCCCGATGCCTGGGTCGATTATGCCAAGACCAAGGTGGGCTATGAAATCCCCATCAATCGCCACTTCTACGTCTACAAGCCACCGCGCCCGCTGGCCGACATCGAAACCGACATCACCAAGCTCGAAGGCGAGATTGCCGAGATGTTGAAGGGGCTGGTGGCGTGACGGCGAGCGCAGGTTGGGAAAGCTGGAAGCTGGCCCATGCATATCACCGGATTGGGAGCGGCACGACACCAACATCCGGCAACGCGGACTATTACGATAACGAAATCGGAACGCCTTGGATCACTACCTCCGAACTGCGCGAAACCTATATCGAGCGCACTTCAAACAAAGTCACACCGATGGCTTTGAATGACTTCACTACGCTCCGGACTTACGCACCAAACTCGGTCTTCATGGCTATGTATGGGGCAACAATCGGTCGTCTCGGGATTTCTACAGTCCCGGCGACCTGCAACCAAGCCTGCTGCGTTTTCGAGAGGTCCGACAAGTTCGACAACCGCTTTTTGTTCTATTGGCTCTGGCATCGACGTGCAGAGCTGATTTCCGTTTCTGTCGGCGGCGGACAGCCGAACCTTAGCCAACAAGACCTCAAGTCCGAAAAGGCATTGTGCCCACCAATCGACACCCAACGCCGCATCGCCTCGTTTCTGGATGAGAAAACGGCACAGATCGACGGGCTGATAGCCCGCAAGCAGGCGCTGCTGGAGCGGCTGGCCGAGAAGCGGCAGGCGATCATCACACAGGCCGTTACCAAGGGCCTGAACCCCGCCGCGCCCATGAAAGACAGCGGCATCGACTGGCTCGGCCAAATCCCCGCCCATTGGGATGTCAAGCGGTTGAAGTTCGTCGGCGATACGATCTTGGGCCTCACATATTCGCCTTTTGACGTCGTAAACGAAGGCGAAGGAAAGCTGGTTCTGCGATCTTCAAATGTTCAAAATGGCAAGCTCGCATGGGGCGACAACGTCTTTGTTCAGGCCGACGTGCCGGATGACCTGATCGTGCGAACCGGTGACATTCTGATCTGCTCCCGAAATGGTAGCCGTGCTTTGATTGGCAAAAATGCGGTCATTACAGATGAATATGCGGGTGAGACATTCGGGGCCTTCATGACAGTCTACCGAACGCCCATGCACCGCTTCATCCACCTTGTCCTCAACTCGGAGTTGTTTGCATACCAATCTGGTAGGTTCATGACCTCAACGATCAACCAGCTCACGATATATGCGATCAAGGACTTTGCTGTTCCCATTCCGCCTGCGGGCGAACAGGAGGAAATAGCGGATGCCGTCCATATCCAGTTGGCGCGGCTGGACCGTGTGGCGGACGATGTCAAAACCTCGATGGGCAAGTTGACCGAATATCGCTCGGCGCTGATTACCGCCGCTGTGACCGGCCAGATCGAGGCACTGCGATGAGCGCGGGAGGGAGTGATCCATTCGATCTGCCCGAATGGCAGGCCATCCACCGTGAAGCGTCGCTGGTGCGCCAGCTTATCGGCTCCGGCACCACCGCCTTGGGCCGCGCTAGCTATGGCAGCGGGTTGGGGGAATATTACACGGCCTTCTTTGGCCTGTCGGTAGGCATTGAGCGGCTGGCCAAACTGATCCTCGTGGCCGATTTTGCCATGGACAATGCCGGTGCCCTGCCGGGACAGAATGAGGTGCGCAAGTTCGGCCATAAAATCCGCGATCTGTGCGACAGGGCTGAACAGATCAGCACCAATCGCGGCCTTCAACTCGATTTCCCCAAGCCGACTGATCCCATCTGTTGGGCGGTGGTGGACTGTCTCGATGCCTTCGCTGATGCTCGCAAGGGCCGCTATGCGAACTTCGAGGCCATCGGCAATCCGGCGTTCGATGCCGGGAAAGAACCCGTGAACAAGTGGTGGACGGACGTGGTCGAGCCGATTTTGGCAAAACACGTGCGCGGCACGGCTCGTGAAGCGGTCATTCGGCACAATGCTGAAATGGTCGATGCGTTCGTTGGTCACAGCGTGTTCGTTCTCCATGTCGATGAAACAGGAAAGCCCATGAACGATGTTTTGACGGCGTCATGGCGAACTGGAATGACAAAATGGGCACAAACGTATGGCAGACTTTACACGCTGACTATGGTTCGCTGGCTGGCGGATATTTTCTCCACCCTGTCGCGAGAAGGAGGCCACGGCGGGGAAATAATCGCGCTATATGGCCATTATGAGCTGTTTTTTGGTTATCTGGCAACTGACAAGCAGATCAAGAACTATAAGATTTGGCCCTTGATATAAGAGCGCATGATGGCAGGTCACACCGAAACCGATTTTGAACGCGCCATCGAATATGGGCTGCTTCAAACCAAACGCTACGCCAAGGGCGATCCCAAGACCTATGACGCGGCCTTGGCACTGTTCCCCGATGAGGTAATCGCCTTCATCCGGGCCAGCCAGCCTGCGCGCTGGGATAGTCTGGAGGCGATGCTCAAGGATCGCACCGCCGCTACGGTGCTCGACAGCCTGACCAAGGAGCTTACCAGCAAGGGCGCGCTTGGTGTGCTGCGCCACGGCTTCAAGTGTTATGGCAAGACCCTGCGCCTCGCCTATTTCCAACCCAACTCCGGCATGAACCCCGAGGCGGCGGCGCGCTATACCGCCAACCGACTGACCATCACCCGGCAGGTCGAGTTTGTCTCCGAAGTGCTCAAGCGCCCGGACGGCGGCAAGCGGAAGTGCATCATCGACGTGGTGATCGCCATCAACGGCCTGCCGGTGGTGACGGCGGAGCTGAAAAACCCGCTGACCCACCAGCGCGCCGAGGATGCCTGCAAGCAATACATGACCGACCGCGACGGGCGCGACCTGCTGTTCAAGTTCAAGGAACGCGCACTGGTGCATTTCGCGGTCGATCCCGACGAAGTGTGGATGGCAACCGAGTTGAAGGGTAGCGAGACCTTCTTCCTGCCATTCAACCGGGGCCACAACTTCGGCGCGGGCAATCCGCCTGTCGAGGGAAACTGGAAAACACATTACCTGTGGGATGAGGTGCTGGCGGCTGATAGCCTGCTCGATATTCTCCAGCGTTTCATGCATCTGGAGATCACCGAACGGACGGTGCAAACGCCAAGTGGCTCTCGCGTCGTGCGAAGCGAACGGATGATTTTTCCGCGCTATCACCAGATTGATGCGGTGCGGCGGCTGGTCAGCCATACGCGCCGCCATGGGGCCGGGCACAACTATCTGATCCAGCACTCGGCTGGCTCTGGCAAATCGAACAGCATCGCATGGCTGGCGCACCGGCTGGCCTCGCTGCATGATGCCAATGACGAGAAGGTGTTCCATTCGGTCGTCGTCATCACCGACCGGCGCGTTCTCGACCAGCAGTTGCAGAACACCATCTATCAGTTCGAGCACAAGACCGGCGTGGTCGAGAAGATCGACGAAAATACGCAGCAGCTCGCCCGCGCGCTGTCGAACGGCACGCCGGTCATCATCTCGACCATCCAAAAGTTCCCCTTCATTAGCCAAGCCATCAAGACGATGGAAGGCAAGGGCGAAACGCTGGCGCTGGAAACCCGCAACCGGCGTTTCGCGGTGATCGTGGACGAAGCGCATAGCAGCCAGTCCGGCGAGACCGTGAAGGCGTTGAAAGGCATCCTGAACAAGGATGGCATTGCTGACGCCATCGCCAGCCAGATTGACGAGGTGGAAGACGATGACCTCTCTGACGCCGCCAAAGCGGCTATCAGGCAGGAAGTGCTACAGCGCGCCCGCCAGCCCAACTTGAGTTTCTTCGCCTTCACAGCGACGCCCAAGTTCAAAACCAACGCGGTGTTTGACGAGCCGGGACCAAGTGGCGCGTCACCGTTCCACGAATATACGATGCGGCAGGCCATCCAAGAGAACTTCATTCTCGATGTTCTGGAGAACTACACCACCTACAAGCGGTTCTTCGGGCTGGTGAAACAGGTCGAGGGCGATCCGAATGTGCCCAAGAAGGCGGCTGCAAAGGCGCTGGGCCAGTATCTGGAACTGCACCCGGTCAACGTCGGGCAGATCGTCAGAGTGATTGTCGAGCACTTCCGATTGAAGGTCATGCACGAGCTGGGTGGTCGGGCGAAAGCCATGGTCGTGACCGGGTCGCGGCTGGCCGCCGTGAAATACAAACAAGCCTTCGACGCCTATATCCGCGAGCGTGGTTATCATGGCATCCGGGCGCTGGTGGCCTTCTCCGGCACGGTGGAAGACCCTGACGCACCCGGCACGTCGTTCACCGAAGTTGGCATGAATGATGGCCTATCGGAGCGGGAGCTGCCGGAACGGTTCGGCGGCGATGATTACCGCGTGCTGATCGTGGCGGAGAAATATCAGACAGGGTTCGACCAGCCGCTGCTCCAGACGATGTATGTGGTGAAAAAGCTGGCCGGTGTGCAGGCGGTGCAAACGCTGTCACGGCTCAATCGCACCGCGCCGGGCAAGAAGAAAACCTTCGTCCTCGATTTCAAGAACGAGGAAGCCGACATCTTCAAGGCGTTCAAGCCCTATTACGAGGCGACGCCGGTCGGCGAAAATGCCGATCCGCACAAGCTCAACGAACTGCACAACAAGCTGCTGCAACCCGCCGTCTTCACGCCAGCCGACATCACCGAGTTTTCCGAGGTCTGGTTCAAGAAGCGGCGCGAGCCGACTGGGCAGGATCACCGGATCATGAACGCCGTGCTCGACCGCTCGGTTGAACGCTTCAAGAACCTTGATGAGCCGGTGCAGGAAGAGTTTCGCGGCCAGCTTACGGCCTTCTGCAACCTCTATACCTTCCTGTCGCAGATCATGCCGTATTTCGATGATGGGCTTGAGCAGCTCTATGCCTTCCTGCGTAATCTGGCACCCAAGCTGCCCCGACCCGGTGACGGCACCAAGTTCACGCTCGACGATGACGTGGCGCTCAAGTTCTTCCGGCTCCAGCAGGTCAGCGAAGGCACCATCGACCTAACCGACGGCGAAGCCGACCCGCTGAAAGGGCCAACCGATGTCGGCACGGCGCGGGAAAAAGACATCGACGTTGCGCTATCGACGCTGGTGGACACACTCAACGAGAAGTTCGGCACCGATTTCACCGAGGCAGACCAGTTCTTTTTCGATCAGGTCCGCGCCACAGCCGAGAACAACGAAAAGGTGGTCGAAGCGGCGCAGGCCAACAACCTGTCGAACTTCTCGGCATATTTCAGCCGCATCCTCGACGACCTGTTCATTCAACGGATGGAAGGCAACGACGAGATTTTCAACCGTGTGATGAGCGACAAGCAGTTCAGGACGGCGGCGCAGGATCACCTTGCCCGTGAGGTGTATGAGCGCATTCGGGGCGAAGAAACCGAGTGATCAATCGGATTGGTATCATCTGACGCTGACAACCTGGGGCACTCTCTCGATTACAGCGCGAATTTCCGCGCTCCGCTTAAGGGCTATAAGCAGACAAAATGCCGCTTTTGCGGGCCTTGGGATTACCCGTGTTTGCAAATAGATGTTTGAGGACGTCTGCAAGATGGCGGACACGCTGGCGCCCTGTTTCAATTTGCGGTGGGCACCCCATATCGTGGGCATGAGCAACCACCTGATCCATACCCCGGATGCTGCTGCGCTGGAACATCTGGCGCATCGGGCCGTCCGCGCTTTGCCGCCAATATTCCGCGATCATCTGGGCGATGTGGTTTTCCGGGTGCAGGATTTTGCCGACAGCGAAATGTTGCGCGCTGTCGGGCTGTCAGACCCGTGGGCGCTGCTCGGGCTGTATCACGGTCGGCCTTTCGGTCAGCAGTCGATCTGGTCGACGGGCGAAATGCCCAGCATCATCTCGCTGTTTCGCCGTCCGATACTTGCCGAATGCCATCGGCGGGGTGTGTCGATCAACGACATGGTCACCCATGTGATCGTTCATGAAGTCGGCCATCATTTTGGCCTGTCGGATGCAGACATGCACCGCATCGAGGACGAATCGTGATCATCCCCTCCCGCCCCCGCGGAAGCGCCAGGTGCCGACCGGGTGCCAGGCGCCGTCTATGACGCGGTGGACGGCGATGGCGGGGATGGGGGTGTCTGTGGCGCGCCAGGTGGCGGCGAGCCCGGACTGCAGGATGTGGGCGGTGCGGCGGTCGACCTTGTTTTGCACGGTGATGTGAAAACGTGGGGGGACGGCATCGCCGCCAGTTAGCAGGCCGTGGAAATGGTCGGCGAGCGTTTCGCGAATCTCGGCGAGGTCGGCGCTGATCAGCGCGAGCGCGGTGCCACCGTCGAGGTCGATGATGCGGTCGATGCGCGCGCGCGGGGGCGGTGTCATTGCGGTCAGGCGGGCCAGAGTGGCGGCGAGTTCGGCAGCGACCATGCCGGGGACCGCGTGGAACAGCGTGCAATGCGCAGAGACACGGTTCCGCTCCGGCGGGTAATGCGCGCGGCGCAAGGCGTCGAGCCGGGCCTGAAGCGCGTCGGGCAGGACCGCGAGCACGATATGCGGCGTGCGGTCGGCTATTGTCATGGGATGGTGCGAAGGTGGGCGGGAACACTCGGCCGGGCCGGAAAGCCGTGGATGGAGATTTCGGCGAAGGTCGTAATGTTCCCGCTCGTAAGGACTAACCAAAGGTTGGCGTCGCCTTGCGGGAACATCCTTAGCGGATAAACACCTAGCGAATCGTTAACGCGGCGCAGCACCGGGCGCGCGATCACATCTCTCCGCGCGCGCGGCGGAGGGCGAACCATTTGGCGACATTGGCATTATGCTGATCGAGCGTATCGGCAAAGACATGCCCGCCGGTGCCGTCGGCGACCATATAGAGCGCCTTGGTATCGGCCGGATTGAGCACGGCGGCGATGCTGTCGCGCCCCGGATTGGTGATCGGCCCCTTGGGCAGGCCGACCATGCTGTAGGTGTTGTAGCCGTTGACCGCGTGAATTTCGGATTCGCGGATGCGCCGACCGATCGGGCGGCCCTGCGTGATCGGATAGATAATCGTCGGGTCCGCCTGAAGCTTCATGCCCTGTTTCAGCCGGTTCGAATAGAGCCCGGCGACCATCCGGCGTTCAGACGGCTTGCCGGTTTCCTTTTCGACGATCGAGGCCAGGATGATCGCTTCTTGCGGAGTCTTGGCCACCGTGCGCGGGCTGCGTTTGGCCCACAAATCGGCAAGCGTGGTCTGCATCGCCTTTTGCATGCGCGCGATCACGGCGGCGCGGGGCTCGCCGCGCTGATAATCATAGCTGTTGGGCAGGATCGTGCCCTCGGCGGGCATCGGCGCCGGCCCGGTCAACAGCGGCTGCGCCATCAGCTTTTCATGGACGAGCACCGAGGGCATGCCTTCGGGCACGGTGAACAGCCGCAGCATGACGCCTTCGCGGCCTTGCAGAATGGCCAGGATCTGCGCGCCGCTGACATGGGGGGGAAGAATGAATTCGCCCGCTTTCAGCCCCCCGGCATGGCCGAGCAGGCGCGCCCGCGCGCGGAACGTCGAGGCCGAGGCAACCGCGCCTTCGGCTTCGAGTTCCTGGGACACGCTGACCATGCCGGCGCCTTCGGAGACGATGAACGAGGCCTGGCGGGCCAAAGGCCCCGGCCCGTACCAGCCCCACAGGAAATGCACGCCATAGCCGAGCACCAGCGCGAGCACCGCGATCAGCACCCATTGCGTCCTGCTCTTGCGGGCGAATACGCCCTTTCGCCGGTTGCGACCCTGCGCCATCATTTTGCCATTGTTGCGCCGCCCCGTCCGGTCCCGCTGGACCGGATCAGAGCGCCTTGACGATCAGGCTGGCGTTTGTGCCGCCAAACCCGAACGAATTGTTGAGCGCCGCACGCACCTTGCGCTTTTTCGCCACGAGCGGAACCAGATCGACACCTTCGCAGCCTTCGCTCGGATTGTCGAGATTGAGCGTGGGCGGCACGATCTGATCACGAATGGCCAGAATGCAGAAAATCGTCTCGACCGCGCCCGCGCCGCCGAGCAAGTGCCCGATGGCCGATTTGGTGCTGCTCATCGAAGCGCCGCTCAGATCGTCGCCCAGCACGCGCTTGACCGCGGCGAGTTCGATCGTGTCGGCCATTGTCGAGGTGCCATGCGCATTGACATAATCGATGTCGCCCGGCTCCATCCCGGCCTTGCGCATCGCCATCCGCATCGACAGTTCGGCGCCCTTGCCCTCGGGATGCGGCGCGGTCACGTGATAGGCATCGCCCGACAGGCCATAGCCGACCACTTCGGCATAGATCTTGGCCCCGCGCGCCTTGGCATGTTCATACTCTTCGAGCACGACCACCCCGGCGCCTTCACCCATCACAAAGCCGTCGCGATCCCGGTCATAGGGGCGGCTGGCCTGTTCGGGGCGATCGTTGTACGAGCAGTTGAGCGCGCGCGCCTGGGCAAACCCGGCCACGCCGAGCGGATTGATCGTCGATTCGGATCCGCCTGCCAGCATCACGTCGGCATCGTCGTCCCGGATCATCCGCGCGGCATCGCCGATCGAATGCGCCCCGGTCGAACAGGCCGTGACCACCGCATGGTTCGGCCCCATCAGCCCGTACTTGATGCTCACCTGCCCCGAAATGAGATTGATCAGCCGTCCGTGAACGAAGTGCGGAGAAACGCGCCCCGGCCCCTTTTCGTGCAGCACGATCGATTCGCTCTCGATTCCGGGCAGCCCGCCGATGCCCGAACCGATCGAGCAGCCGGTGCGCAGCTTGAGCGCTTCGTCCATGTCGACGAGGCCCGCATCCTCAAGCGCCTGGCTTGCGGCATCGATGCCATAGATGATGAACGGATCGACCTGACGCTGAACCTTGTGATCGACACGGCGATTGGGATCAAAGCCGTATGCATGATCCGCCGGCTTTACCTCGCAGGCAATGCGGCATTTCTGGTCGCTGGCATCGAATCTGGTGATGGGCCCCGCGCCCGATTTGCCGGCAAGGATGTTTGCCCAGGCAGTTTCGACATCTGCTCCCAGCGGGGTGACCAGGCCAAGGCCGGTGACAACGACACGACGCATTGTTTTCTCCGGAAAAAAAGAAACAGGCCCAGCCCTGCATGGGCCGAGCCTGCCTTTGCACCCCCACCTTGCGGCACCCGCCGGGACCGTGTCCCGGCAAGCTTCAGCCGACAAGAATGGGGGAGTTCAGGGTGATCAGCCCTTGTTTTCGTCGATGTACTTGATCGCATCGGCGACCGTGGCGATCTTTTCCGCCGCGTCGTCGGGGATCTCGACACCGAATTCTTCTTCAAACGCCATCACCAGCTCGACGATGTCGAGCGAATCGGCGCCAAGATCGTCGATGAAGCTGGCGTCTTCAGTGACCTTGTCGGCCTCGACCCCGAGGTGCTCGACAACGATCTTCTTAACGCGGTCGGCGGTATCGCTCATTCGATGTGTCCCTTCAGACGAAACAGGTGGTTTGACCGTTCAGCGCATCGCCCTAATGGCCGCAAGCGCCGCTGGCAAGTGGGAGACGCCGGACCTGCGCAAGAAGCGCGACCGGCTACGGAATTCATGCGTTTTTCTGGGGCTCGACGACGCGAATCGACAGCTCGCGCATCTGTTGCAGAGCGGCCGGCGCGGGCGCGCCCATCAACAGGTCTTCGGCGCGCTGATTCATCGGAAACAGCGAAATTTCGCGCAAATTCTGCGCACCGCAGACCAGCATGACGATACGATCGACCCCTGCGGCCATCCCGCCGTGCGGCGGCGCGCCATATTGGAACGCGCGATAGAGCCCGCCAAAGCGATCCTCGACATCCTGTTTGGTCAATCCGACGAGTTCAAAGGCGCGGACCATCGTCTCGGGGCTTTGATTGCGGATCGAACCCGACGCGATTTCAAAGCCGTTGCACACGAGGTCGTACTGAAACGCCTTGATCTTCAAAGGATCCATGGTGTTCAGCGCGTCGATCCCGCCTTGCGGCATCGAGAACGGGTTATGCGCGAATTCGACTTTCCTGGCGTCTTCGTCCCATTCGTAGAACGGGAAATCGACGATCCAGCACAGGCGGAACGCGCCCTGTTCGATCAGGCCGAGCTGATCGGCGACGCGATTGCGCGCGTGGCCCGCCAGCTTGGCCGCCTGATCGGGCTTGCCCGCGGCAAAGAACAGGCCGTCGTCAGCGCCCAGCCCCAGTTCGGCGTAGATCGCCTCCATGCCCTCGATGCCGTGATTCTTGGCAATCGGACCGCCGAAATCGCCGCCCTTGCGCGTGACATAGCCGAGCCCGGCATGGCCTTCGGCGCGGGCCCATTCGTTCATGTCGTCAAAGAACTTGCGGCTCTTGTCCGCCGTTCCGGGCGCCGGAATGGCGCGCACGACGCCGCCGCCGCCGATGATTCGTTCGAACAGGCCAAAGCCGGACTTGGCGAAATGATGCGACACGTCGGTGATGATCAGCGGGTTGCGCAGATCCGGCTTGTCCGAGCCGTATTTGAGCATCGCCTCGTCATAGGCGATGCGCGGAAACTGGCCCGAAGGCGTCACCGCGCGGCCATCGGCAAATTCTTCGAAAATCGCGCCGATCACCGGCTCCATCGTCTCCCAGATTTCTTCCTGGGTGACAAAACTCATTTCGAGATCGAGCTGATAGAATTCGCCCGGCAGGCGGTCGGCGCGCGGATCTTCGTCGCGAAAACACGGCGCGATCTGGAAATAGCGGTCGAATCCGGCGACCATCAGCAACTGCTTGTACTGCTGCGGCGCCTGCGGCAGCGCGTAGAACTTGCCCGGATGGATGCGGCTGGGCACGAGGAAATCGCGGGCGCCTTCGGGGCTCGACGCGGTCAGGATCGGGGTCGAATATTCCGTGAAGCCCACCGCTTCCATGCGCCGACGCATCGACGAGATGACCTTTGTCCGCCGCACGATATTGGCATGAAGCGTATCGCGGCGCAGATCGAGGAAACGATAGCGCAAGCGGATGTCTTCGGGATATTCCTGCTCGCCGGCGACCGGCATGGGCAGCTCGTCCGCCGCCGACAGCACCGTGGCGGCGCGCGCATAGACTTCGATCGCGCCGGTGGCCAGATTCGGATTGACCGTCGCATCGGCGCGCGCCTTGACCACGCCGTCGATCGTCACGACGCTTTCGACGCGCAACCCTTCGAGAATCGCCAGCGCGGGGCTGTCGGAATCGGCGACGATCTGCGTCAGGCCGTAATGATCGCGCAAATCGACGAACAGGACGCCGCCGTGATCGCGCCTGCGATGCACCCAACCCGACAGACGGACGGTCTGGCCGACTGCTTCGAGCGTCAGGGCACCGCAAGTGTGGGAACGATAGGGATGCATTGAAGGTCTTTCCAAAGTGCCCGCATTGAGGCAGGGATTTGTCAGCGGCCAAAAGGCGATGGCCGCCCGTTTGTCAAGCCGCCGCCCCCGGACGGGGGTACCCCGTGAGGCCCCTTTCGCCGCCATAGGCGTCCGCGCGAAGGCCGAGAAGAAAAAAGACCGATGAAGATCCATCCGCTGATCACCACTACCGACGCCCTGGCCGATCTTTGCAGCCGACTGGCCAAGGCCGATTTCATCACCGTCGACACCGAATTCATGCGTGAAAACACCTACTGGCCCGAACTGTGCCTGGTGCAGATCGCCGATGACAAGGAAGCCGCCGCGATCGACCCGATGGCGCCGGGAATCGATTTGTCGCCGCTGCTCGAGCTGCTGGTCGACAACGAAGACGTGCTCAAGGTGTTTCATGCCGGCGGGCAGGATGTGGAAATCATCTACAACCTGACCGGGCGCACGCCGCATCCGATATTCGACACGCAGATCGCGATGATGGCGATCAGCCAGTCGGAACAGATCGGCTATTCCAATCTGGTCGAAAGCTGGCTGGGCTTTTCGGTCGACAAGGGCGCGCGCTTTACCGATTGGTCGCGCCGCCCGCTGACCGAGCGGCAGATCGAATACGCGATCGGCGACGTTACCCATCTGTCAAAGATTTTCCCGCGTATGCTCAAGCGGTTGATCCGCACCGGGCGCGGCGAATGGCTCGACATCGAGATGGAAAAGCTGGCCGATCCGGAACACTATCGCAGCGACCCCCAGACCGTCTGGCTGAAAATTCGTCCGCCCAGCCGCAATCCCGCTGTGCTCGGCCGGATGAAGGCGCTGGCCGCCTGGCGCGAGACCGAGGCGATGGACAAGAACATCCCGCGCGGCCGGATCATGCGCGACGAGACTTTGGCCGACCTCGCCAGCCATCCGCCGCGCGAACAGGCCGATCTTGCCAAAGTGCGCGGCCTGTCGACCGGATGGCGCGAAAACGAGATCGGGCGCAGGCTGATGCAGTGCCTTGCCAATGCGCAGCCGTTGAGCGAGGCGGAATTGCCGCCACGCGCCCCGCGCGGCGCGCCTTTGGGCAAGGAAGGCGCGCTCGTCGCCGATTTGCTCAAGCTGTTGCTCAAGATCCGCAGCCGCGAGATCGACATCGCCTCGCGCCTGCTCGCGCGCAGCGACGATCTCGAAGCGCTCGCCGCCGGGCAGCGCAAGGGGCTGGCGATTCTCGAAGGCTGGCGCTTTGACCAGTTTGGTCGCGACGCGCTGGAACTGGTCGAGGGCAAGCTCGCCTTTGCCGTCGTGCGCGGCAAGCTGAAAATGGCGCATATCGACGATATCGGCAGCGACGGCGGCAACCCCGAGCAGGGCGAGCCGGAGCCCGAGATCGAAGCCGAATTCACCATGATCGAAGCGGGCGACGCCCCTGAAGACGGTTCAGAGGACGGCGGCGAAAGCTGATGGCGATCTACCTGCCGACGCTCAAGCAGTTGCAATACCTCGTTGCGTTGCACGAACACGGCCATTTCGGCCGCGCGGCAGACGCCTGTTTCGTGTCGCAATCGACGCTGTCGGCGGGTCTGCGCGAGCTTGAATCGCTGCTCGATGTGGTGCTGGTCGAACGTACCCGGCGCGTGGTGCGCTTTACCCCGCTCGGCAATCAGGTCGTGGCCAAGGCGCACCGCCTGTTGCGCGAGGCCGAAGAGCTTTCGGAACTGGTCCAGTCGCATGGCGCGCCGCTGACGGGCGAATTGCGGATGAGCGTGATCCCGACGATCGCGCCGTTTCTCCTGCCGCGCATCCTGCCCCGGCTGCGCGCCGAACGGCCGCAACTGCGCCTGTTTCTGCGCGAAGAGCCGAGCGCGGCGGCGATCGAATCGCTGCATCACGGGCGCGCCGACTGCGTCCTGATGGCGCTGCCGTTTGCGACCGGCGATGTCGATTTCCATCACTTGTTCAACGATCCGCTGCTGGTCGCCTTTCCGCACGACGATCCGCGCGATCCGCCGCAGATGATCGCGCCGGCAACGATCGATGAGACCCGCCTGCTGCTGCTCGAAGACGGCCATTGCCTGAAAGAACATGCGCTGGCAGCGTGCAACCGGCCCGAATTGCGCGCCAGCGCGACGATGATCGGCACTTCGCTGCACACGCTGGTGCAGATGGTCGACAATGGGCTGGGGCTGACCATGCTGCCCGAAATGGCGATCAATGCCGGGATTCTGGCAGGGACGCGGATCGTCGCCCGCCCGTTGATCAGCGATCACGCCTTTCGCGAAATCGCCCTGGTCTGGCGCAAGAATTCGCCGCGCGCCGATGAATTTCACTTGCTTGCCGAGGAACTGCGCGCCGGATGAACGAGACCCGTCAGACCGTGCCGCATACACTGGCCGAAGACGCGTTTGGCCTTGCCACCGGCTGCCTCGTCCTCGCGCTGGGGGTTGCCTTGCTCCATGCCGCGCGGCTGACCACCGGGGGCGTTGCGGGCATTGCGCTGTTGCTGTCCTATGCCCTGCCGATTGCGCCGGGACCGCTGTTTACCGCGATCAACCTGCCGATTTTCCTGCTGTTCTGGCCGCGATTGGGCACGGCCTATACATTGCGCACGATTGCCGCGACGATCTTGCTCATGGGGCTGATCGGGCTGGTCGAACACGGGCTGGTGGTGGCGACGATCAACCGCCCGCTTGCCGCGATCGTCGGCGGCACGGTGACCGGGGTCGGCATTCTGGCCGTGACGCGCCATGCCACCGGGGTCGGCGGGCTTTCCGCGATCGCGCGCTGGCTGAGCCAACGCACCGGCTGGCATTTCGGGGCGATCAGCATGGCATGCGATGCCGCCATCGTCGCCAGTGCCTTCGTCGCGCTGGGGCTGGAGCGCGGATTCTGGTCGCTGGTCGCCGCCTTTACGACCAATGCCATGGTGCTCGTCTGGCACCGCCCCGACCGCTATCTGGCCGAGGCTTAGCCGCGTAAATCCCTATATTTATCAGTCAATCCATGTGCTTGAGGCCGACGCGCAGATAATCCCAGCCGGTGATCAGTGTCAGCGCCGCCGCCGTCCACAGCGTCGTGAGCCCGACGGTATGCGGCACATTGACCTCGATCCCGCCGAGCACCGCGTTCCACCCGGGCAGCGCCGCGCCCAGAATCAAGGCCCCCAGCGCGACCATCTGCGCCGCAGTCTTCCATTTGGCGAGCTTTGACACCGGCACCGAGACTTGCAGCCCGCCGAGGAATTCGCGCAAGCCCGAAACCGCGATCTCGCGCAGCAGGATGACCAGCCCGGCAATGACATGGAGCGATCCGACATAGGGCCCGGTCAGTACCCCCCTTGCCGCGAGCACCAGAATCACCGCCGCGACCATGATCTTGTCGGCGATCGGATCGAGAAAAATGCCGAGTTTTGAAACGGTGCCCTGCGCGCGCGCGAGATAGCCGTCGAAATAGTCGGTGATCCCCATCAGGCAATAGATGGCAAAGGCCAGGCCATAGCCCGGCGCCCATTCGGGCCACCACAACAGGCCGACCAGCACGGGAACCGTGACGATCCGCGACAGGGTCAGGATGTTGGGCAAAGTCAGCATACCGATAAGCCCATATCGCCAAGCGCGCGATATGGAAACATCGCTCTTGCCCGGCCCGCGCTGGGCGCTAAGGGTTCACCCCTGCACGGGGATGCCAATTCGGGGCTTGATGACCACCAACACCCATCTGATCCGCCAACGCCGCTTTCTTCCGCTGTTTGTCACGCAGCTGCTCGGCGCGTTCAACGATAACCTCTACAAGAACGCGATGCTGCTGTTCGTGGTCTACAGCCTGTACAATTCCGAGAGCGAGGAAGCGCGGTTTTCCGCGATCGCCTCGGGGCTGTTCATCCTGCCGTTCTTTCTGCTGTCGGCGCTGGCGGGGCAATTGGCCGACATGCGCGACAAGGCGCGGCTGATCCGCATCATCAAATGCTGTGAAGTCGGCATCATGCTGGTCGGCGGCGCCGGGCTGATTCTGGCGTGGAACCGGATTTCGATCGAGACCGTCTCGATCCCGCTGATGCTCGCCGCGCTTCTGGCGATGGGGGTGCATTCCTCGTTCTTCGGGCCGATCAAATACGCGATCCTGCCGCAGCATCTGCATCCCGACGAAGTGTTGGCGGGCACCGGGCTGGTCGAGGCGGGCACTTATATCGCCATTCTCGCCGGCACGATCCTGGCCGGGTTCATCCCGGTGCAATGGGCTGCGGTGGCTGTCGTGGTTACTGCGCTGGTCGGGCTGGTCGCAGCGCAAAGCGTGCCGCCTGCCCCGCCGATGATGGAGGCGCAGCCGATCGACCTGCACATCGTGCGATCCTCGATAAAGCTCGTGCGGATGACCATGCGGCACCCGCGCGTGTTTCTGGCGATTTCGGCGATCAGCGTATTCTGGGCGGTCGGTGCCGTGCTGTTCATCCAGTTTCCCCCGCTTGCCAAAAATGTCCTGGGTGCGAGCAAGAGTGTCGCCAGCCTGTTTCTGGTGATGTTTTCGATCGGTGTGGCCATCGGCTCGGTGTCGATCAACCGCCTGCTCGGGGGCAAGGTCTCGGCGCGCTATGCCCCGATGTCGGTCATGGTCATGGCCGGGTTCATCGTCGCGTTCGACTTCGTTTGCCGCCAATGGCCGCCGCGCGGGCGCGATCATCTGCTCGACGCGTGGACTTTCGTGCATCAGCCATTGGCGATTCCCCTGCTCGGCTCGTTGCTGGGCATTGCCGTTGCCGGGGGGATGTTCGTCGTGCCGCTCTATGCCTTTTTGACCACCGTGGTCGACAAGGCGGAAACATCGCGCACGATTGCCGCCAACAACATCGTCAATTCGGGCGCGATGGTGATCGGTTCGCTCGTCGCCGTCAGCCTGAGCGCGCGGGGCGTGGCCATCGTTCACCAATTGCTGCTCGGCGCGGCGATGTGCTCGATCTCGGCGCTGCTCGCCTGGCGCCTGTACAAAGTCGAACAGGCGCACATCGGCGAAATCGAACACTCGTTCGATTGATGCGCGGGAAGACCCGAAACCGTTACGTTACGTGATTTCGCTTGCAGTTGCAAAATCTGCCGCAGGAATTGAATGAATCGCCCCGATGTGTTCCGAAAAATTATCCGAAATGGCGGGAATGCAATTATAATTTGAAATCAGATTTGGCATGTCTAAGCTCGCGACGGCTGTTATTCTGGTGACGAAATCGGGGATTCGATGAAAGCTGCAAAACTTGCGACGCTGTTGGCGTCGTCGATGCTCTGTATGCTTGTCGCCGGCTGCGGCGGCGATGGCAGCGGCGCTGTCAATTCGACGCCCGCTCCGCCCTCGCCCCCTCCGGCGCCCCCGGCCGGCGCCAACACCACCCTGCTCGGCCCCTTGAAAAGCGAGAGCTTTGTCAACGACGCGGCGCAAGCCTCGCTCAGCGGATCGAGCGCGGGCACTTCGGGTTCGTACGGCGCCACGACGGCGACATTTGTCTACAACGCCGGAACCCAGTCCTATACGATGACGGTTCGCGGCGCAGCCCAGACATTTGGCCCCGCCAACATCGATGCTGCGCTGACCAACAGTGCAGAAACGGTCTATCTGATCAAATCGGGCAATACCACCGACAGCCTGACCGTGACCAACCCCGGCACCAGCGGCCGGTTTACCTACGAATATGTTGGCGCCGCCTTCTGGCAAAATGCCACGATCAACACGAGTTCGGGCAACGGCGGCCTTTATGCCGTGACTTATGGCGAGCCGACGCCGACTGCCGCCGTGCCGCTCAGCGGCGTGGGCACTTATGCGATCGACCTGATCGGTGCCTATGGAGCGGCGGCGATCAACCAGGTTTCGATCTATGCCATTACCGGACAGGGCCAGTTGGGCATCGATTTCGCAACCGGCAAGCTGGTCCTGGGCGGGAAGACCACCGGAGGCGCCATGTTCACCGGTTCGGGCACTTTGAGCAGTACCGGCAGTTTTACCGGTCCGCTCGACATCGATACGATTGGCTATGGACAGCTCGCAGGCCGACTCTATGGCCCCGGCGCGCAGGAAGTCGGGGGCAGTTTCTATCTCTCGAACAACAATGGCGACGCTGTAGGATCGGGGGTAATCATCGGTCGCAGCGAGACGGCATCCCCCCCGGCAACCAGCTTTGCCACGATCAATTCGCCGCAGTTCCAGACCGTTGCCAGTTCACGGCAATATACCGGAGGCACCGGAACCAGCGGGATTGACAGTCTGGAACTTGGCCTGGTCGGCGCGACGGGGCTCGCCACGATTTTGACCCCGGGATACTATCAGAGTTTGAATTTTTCCGGTCAGACCAGCGGCAACTCGATCGGCTCGGTTATTTCATCCCCCAATATGGCAGTCAGATTTGTCAATGTTGACGCCGCATCGCTGGTCAATCCAGACGCATATTCCAGTAATATAGCCCCTTATACGGCCCCTTATACCACCCAATATGTCTACGGTGCAGTCGCCAGTTCGTGGATCAACAGCAACCATCTCTATGACTATTTTCTGATCGGCATCGACACGCCGGTTTCCGCACTGCCGACAACCGGTTTTGCCGGATATGTGGTCGATTTCGACGGCGCCGTCGCCAATCAAAAGACCGGCATTCAGCCCACCGAGGTAACCGGCAGCGGCACGATCGGGATCAATTTTGGCAGCGGGCAGGTCACCACCAGCGGCGTCACGTCCATCGGCAATTTTTCCGGGACGGGAACACTGGCCTCCGGGACCAACTCGTTTACCGGCAGCCTGTCGGTCGGCGGCACCACCACCTATAGCGGCAGCATGCAAGGCAGTGTGTTCGGTCCGACAGCCAGTGAAGTGGGCGCGGTGTTCAACGCCACCGGCAGCGACGGCACCGATCTTGCCGGTTTGATGACCGGCACGACAAACAGCAGCATCGTCGACTCCAATGCGACTTTGGGATCGCTGAGCGCCCCGACCGCGTTGGCCACCAACGAATCCGCCTATGGCTTGCAGGAAAGCCTGGTCGAATCCGGTTCGACACAGATCGCCTATGACCCGGCCAGCAAGACCTACACCGTTTCGAGCACCAGCGCGGCCTATAACACCGGCCTGCCGGCGGCGAGCGCAGTGCTCGGCCCATCCAACGTGGACAGCGCCAACAGCAACGCGACATTCACCGCCTATAGCGGGCCCAATCTTGCCGCGCGCATTTTCAACACGGGTGCCGCCAATCCGGTGATCCAGTTGAGTTATGTCAGCTTTGCCCAAATCACGCAGACCGAACCAAACGGACCAAACGGCACGAGCTATCCCGTCGACCATTTCGAAGTGTTCGGTCTGCCGACCAGCAGCACCAATGCCCCGACGACAGGATCTGCAACGTATTCGGGTGTCGTCTATGGCAAGGGCTACGATCCCGCAGTGTCAAACGGCGATCTCGCGCTGGGCGGAACGGGCCAGTTGAGCGCCAATTTCGGCACGGGAGCCACGAGCACCACGCTCAATCTCAATGCGACTCCCGTAGGCGGCGGGACCGCGCAAAGTCTGGGCAGCTATACGTTCACCGGCACCACGTCCGGCGGTGCGTTCAGCGGCCAGACGCCCACGACCACGTCCGTCGCAACCGGCATCATCCAGGGCAATTTCTATGGCCCGACGGCGAGCGAAGTCGGCGCGGCGTTTACCATCAACCTGCCGTCCGCCAATGGCAACCCGGTCGGCGCAACCAATCTGGCCGGGGTATTCCTCGGCAAGAAGAACTGATCACATCAAAAACGTCTGCAGCGCCACGAAGCAGGCGCAATAGGCGAGCAGGAAATCGCGCACGTCCTGTGCGGTAAGGCGGCGCCAGTTGACCGGCGGCGAGCGGAGCGCAGCGCGTTCCATCGCCGCTTCGACTTCGGGTTCCCATCGCGGCATCGGCGCGCGCAAGCGGCTGCGCACGCGATCGGGCAACTGGCGGCGAAAGGCGTTGGGCTGGCCGGGGCGACCCGGCACGATGGCGGTCGTGCTCATGACCCCGGCTTAACGACTTGTTAACTATTTGGGCATCCCTCGCCCGACGCTATTTCAGACCCGTTCAGGAAAGGGACAACAGACCACCGGCCATGTCGAGCAGCAGCGCCCATTCTTCGGGCCGCACCGCCGAAACCGACAGCCGCGACAGGCGCAAAAGGTCCATCCCGGCAAGGTCCGGCGTGGCCTTGATCGTCGCCAAGGTGACCGGATGCGCCAGCCGCGCCACGGGGCGGACCTTGACGGCGGCCCATTTGCCTTCGGGATCGGTCGGATCGATCAGCCCGGGGACCGAAACCATCGCCACCGCGACGATCGCCTTGCCGATGTTGGAATGATAGAAAAACACGAGATCGCCTTCGCGCATTGTGCGCAGATTGCGTGCGGCAAGGTGATTGCGCACCCCGTCCCACGTCCCCTCGCCCTCGGCAACGAGATCGTCAAAGCTGTAGGCATCGGGCTCGGACTTCATCAGCCAAAGCTGTTTTCCGGTCACATCAGGATTGGCAAAAGGGGTCATGGTGCTCCACTAGGCATGCAAACTGATCACGGATTGTCGCATGTCGCCTGAAACGCCCGTTCTGCCAAGTCTCCCCGTCATCTCGCTGGCGCAGGATTCCAAAGCCCTGCCGGACGCACTCGGCGACAGCTTTGGCCGATTCGGCTTTGCCATGGTCGCCGATCACGGCATCGATCCGGCGCTGATCGCGCGGGCGTGGGAGCTGACGGAGGCGTTCTTTGCCCTGCCCGAGGCGGAAAAGCGGCGCAGCCATGTGCCCGGCACAGGCGGCGCGCGCGGCTATACTCCGTTTGGGACCGAAATCGCCAAAGGCGCGGACGTCCACGATCTCAAGGAATTCTGGCACATCGGGCGCGATCTGGCGCCGGGCCACCCGCTGGCGGACCGCATGCCGCCGAATCTGTGGCCCGACCGGCCGGGAGACTTTGCCGAAACGTTCCGCACGCTGTTTGCCGAATTCGACCGCGTCGGCGCGCAGATCCTGTCCTACCTTGCCGTCCGGCTCGGCCTGTCGGCGGACTGGTTCGCCCCGGCGATCGCCGACGGCAATTCGGTCCTGCGCCTGTTGCACTATCCGCCGATCGCCGATGCGCCCGAAGGGGCGATCCGCGCCGGCGCGCACGAAGACATCAATCTGATCACCCTGCTGCTCGGCGCGGAAGAAGCCGGGCTCGAACTGCTCACCCGCGACGGGCAGTGGATCGAAGTCACCCCGCCGCAAGGCGCGCTGGCGATCAACATCGGCGACATGCTGCAACGCCTGACCAACCATGTCCTGCCTTCGACAACGCACCGCGTGCGCAATCCGCGCGGTGATCGCGCGCGGTTCAGCAGGTATTCGATGCCGTTTTTCCTGCATTTGCGCAGCGATTTTGAAATCCGCACGCTGCCCGGCTGCATCAGCGCGGCCAATCCCGACCGCTATCCCGACCCGATCACGGCCGACGCCTATCTGCACCAGCGCCTGCGCGAGATCGGGCTGATCATGTAGCCGTGCCTGGCGTCACCAGATGTGAACGCGGCTTTCCGGCGGCAGGTAGAGCTTGGCCTCCGGCTTCACGTCAAACGCCGCAACCCATTCGTCCATGTTGCGCACGATGCCGTTGACGCGAAACGAGTCGGGGCTGTGCGGATCGCTCAGCACCTGGTTGCGCAAGGTCTCGTCGCGCACTTGCGCCTGCCAGCTTTGCGCATAGGACAGGAAAAAGCGCTGATCGCCGGTCATCCCGTCAAGCTCCACCGCTTCGCCATGACGGACCTGATAGCGGCGCCACGCGGCATAAGCCGCTTCGAGCCCGCCGAGGTCGGCCAGGTTTTCGCCCAGCGTCAGCGCGCCCTTGATATGCAGCCCGGGCAACGGTTCGTAGGCGTCGAACTGCTTGACCAGTGCATCGGCATGCGCCTTGAATTTGGCCGCGCTGGCCGCCGTCCACCAGTTCCTGAGCCGCCCCTGCCCGTCGAACTGACTCCCCTGGTCGTCGAAGGCGTGGCCCATTTCATGGCCGATGGTTGCGCCCGCCGCGCCATAATTGACCGCCGGGTCGGCGTTGGGATCAAAGAACGGCGGCTGCAATTCGGCGGCGGGAAAGGTGATCTGGTTGGTCTGCGGGTTGTAATAGGCGTTTACCGTCTGCGGGTTCATGTCCCACACCCCGCGATCGACCGGGCCGCCATAGCGCTTTACCTGCAGCGCCCACTGAAACCGCTGCATCTCGATCGCGTTGGCAAAGGCATCGCCGGTGGCATGGAAATCGCTGTAATCGATCGGCGTTTTGGGCCCGGCGACGCGCGCTTCAAACGCTGCCAGCTTGGCCAGTGCGGCGGCGCGGGTCGGTGCGTCCATCCAGGCGGCATGGGCGATGCGGTCGGCATAGGCGGCTTTGAGATCGTCGATCAGTTCCGCCATCTGCTTGTCGGCCTCGTCGGACCAATGTGTCTTGAGATAGATCTGCCCCACATCCTGCCCCAGCTCGCGGTTCAGGACATCGACGCCGCGTTTCCAGCGCGGGCGCTGCTGCGTCACCCCGCCCAGCACGCGACCGTAAAAATCGAAGTGCGCCTGATCGAACGCCGCCGGCAAATCGGGGGCCATGTCGCTGATCAGACGGAAGACCAGGTAATCCTTCCACAATTCAATCGGATCACGCGCAAGATGTTGCCCGATGGCGCGAACCGCGCTCGGCTCGCCCACCACGATCACTTTGGCCTGCGGCACACCGAGTCGGGCAAGCATCGCGTCCCAGGCGATGCCGGGGACAAAGGCGGCGAGCCTGGCCCGCGGCACCGGATTGTACGTCGCCTGCGGATCGCGCAGCCGCTCTGGCGCCCAGTCGGCTTTGGCCAGCGCGGTTTCCAGCGCCATGATCGCGCTTGCCCGCGTCGCCCCTTCGGACACGCCCGCCAGCGTGAAGATCTGCGCGATGTAATCGACATAGGCCTTGCGCACGGTGTCGTATTTTTCGCCGGGCTCCAGATAATAGTCGCGCGCCGGAAGACCGAGATCGCCCTGATCGGCGCCCAGCACATAGTGGCCGGGGTCTTTCGCATCGGGCCCGATCGAAAAACCGATCGCGCTGGCAAAGCCGGGCTCGGCCATCGTTTCCATCAAGTCCCGCCGCGTCTTGATCGCGGCAATGCGCGCAACCAGCGGCTGCAATCCGGCAACCCCGCGCGCCTCGATGCCCTTTTCGTCCATCCACGCGGCCCATACGGCAGCAATGCGTTGCGCCGTCGGGCTGTCGGGACGGGCCACCGCGTTTTCGGCGATCGCGCGCACGTCCTCGGCGACTTTGTCTTCGAGATCGTAGTTATAGCCAATGCGGGTCTTGTCAGGCGGGATCGAGGTGTGATCGGCCCAGTTCCCTTCCATATAGGCAAAGAAATCATCGCCCGGAACCAGATCGCGGTTCATGTTGCCGGTATCGAGGCCGAGGCTGCCATAGCGCGGCATATCGGCATCCCGGGCCTGATCCTGCGCCGCGAGCGGGGGCCCAATCAGTAAACAAAGCGGCAGCGAACAAAGCGGCAATGCCACGAGCGCAACGCGAGTCGCGCGGCGAAACCATCTGCTGGTCATCAAGCCTCCGTCGGAACCCGCGTCTTGAGGGGGCGCGCGAGTATCGTCGGGCCGCCCATAGCACGGCGCCTCAGGAAAACCAGTTTCAGCGGAAAAAGGGCATTACCCGCGATCGGCGAATTGGGCAGGCCGCCGCGCACGAAACGCATCGATCCCTTCGCGGAAATCATCCCCGGCAAAGGCCGTATCGAATGCGGCATCGAGCGCGCTATCATGCCCCAGCGGCGCGCGCGCCACCGCCTGCTTCAGCGCAGTCAGGCTCGACGGCGACAGCGCGGCCATGCCCTGCGCCAGCGCCATGGCCTCTGCCGCAGCGTCCCCGGCCGACACTTCGACCAGTCCGATCCGCGCAGCCTCGGCCGCATCGATCCGCGCGGCGGCATAAAGCAGGCGCGCGGCCTGCCCCGGCCCGATCAAGGCGACCAGCCGCGCGACATCTTCTTGCGGATAGGTGATCCCCAGCTTGGCCGGGGTCACCGCAAAGGCGGCGCGCGGCCCGGCTACGCGCACATCCGCCGCCAGCGCAAGCGCCACCCCGGCGCCGAAACAATCGCCGTCAATCGCGGCAATCACCGGCATGGGCAGCCGCGCCAGCGGTTCGAGCGCATCGCGCATGGCCTGACGAAACGGCGCGCGGCGACCCGCATCATCGGCAAGCGCGGCAATTTCGCGAATGTCGGAGCCCGAACAGAACATGCCCGGCGCTCCGCCGAGCACAACCACCGCGCGCGGCCCCGCCGCAGCAATCGCGGCAACCGCACCGGCCAACGCGTGCCACCCGGCCAGAGGCAGCGCGTTGCGGGTGGCAGGGGCGTCGAGCGTGATGGTGGCGATGCCATCGGTGATCTGGTGCGCAATCATGCCCGCCTCCTATCCGCCACACCGCGTCACAACAAGAGCGCGTCACAACAAGGCCGACTCGCGGCACTGGACCTTCGCCGTGCAAGCCTTATCCAACGGACATGGATACCCCGGCTTGTGCGCCCCGCCCCCATCTCGGCCTTGCCCCGGCGACGCTCGTCGCGCTGGGCATGATCATGTCGACCGATTCGCTGAAAACCGCGCCGACGGTCGCCATGAATGTCGCGCCGTCGCATTTCCTGTGGCTGTGGGTCGCAGGCGGGCTCGCTTCGCTGGTCGGCGCGCTGTCTTATGTCGAAATGGCCTGCGCCTTTCCCGATGCGGGCGGGGAATACAGCTTTCTGACGCGGGCATGGGGGGCGCGGCTTGGTGCGCTCTATGCCTGGTCGCGCTTTGCGGTGATGCATACCGGGTGGATCGCGCTGATGGCGCATCTGCTGGCCGATTATGCCGGTTCGGTCGTGCCGATGGGGCCGGTCGTGCATACGCTGTTTGCGCTGGCGGTGGTCGCCGTGCTGACCGGGATCAACTGCATTCACGTGCGGCTGGGATTCCTGACGCAAGCTTTGCTGGTGGCGCTCGTCGCGCTGGGCTTTGCGGCGGTGATCGTGGCGGGCTTTGTCGCCGCCCCGCCCCCTGCCCCGCCCCCTGCCCCGCCGCCTGCCCCACCCGGCCATCCCCATCTTGGTGTCGCGCTGATCTATGTGTTCCTCGCCTATGGCGGATGGAGCGACATGGCGACGCTGTCGGCGGAACTGCGCGCCGGGCGGCGCGGCATGGCGCTGGTCACGGTCGGCGCGATCATGCTGCTGATCGTGCTCTATGTCGCGCTCAACGCGGCGATGGCACATGGCCTGGGCATGGCCGCGCTGGCGCAGAGCAGCGCGCCGGGGGCCGATGTCGCACGCGCAGCCTTTGGCGCGCCGGGGGCATGGCTGGTCGTCGCGGTGGTAACCGTATCGGCGGTGGCCAGCATCAATTCGACTCTGATCGTCGGCGCGCGCGTGACCTGGGCGGCGGCGCGCGCCATCCCCGCGCTGCGCCCGATCGCCGGCTGGCATGCCACGCGCGGCACGCCGATCGGCGCGGTGCTTGCGGTCGGGGGGTTTTCGGCGCTGCTGACCGTGCTGGCCGGGCTTGCGGGCAATGGCTTTGGCGCGATGGTCGATTACATGACGCCGGTCTATTGGCTGTTCATCGCGCTCGGGATGGGCGCGGCGATCCGTCTGCGCCGGGGCCATGATGCATCGGCATTCCCGGTGCGCACGCCGCTGTTCCCGTTGTTTCCGCTGGCCTTTGGCGGCCTTGCGCTGGCCATGCTGTGGTCATCGCTGACCGAGCTCGGACCGGGGGCGCTGGCGGGTGCGGCCGTCATGGTGATCGGCATGGCGCTCGAACGCATTGCGGCGAGATGGTGAAGAAAGAAAGGGGAAACTGGTGGAGCCGAGGGGGATCGAACCCCTGACCTCTACAATGCCATTGTAGCGCTCTCCCAGCTGAGCTACGGCCCCACACTGTTTCCCGCAATCGCCCTGGGAGGCGATGCATCCGGCGGTGTACCCTGCCGGGAGCCGGGCCTTTAAGGGAGGCCCGACAGGCTGGCAAGACCAAAAATCGAGCCAGCGAAAATTTTAGGGCGCAGCGGAGAAGCTGCGCCCCGTATCACCCGTTCAGCTCTCTTCGTCGACGCCTTCGTGCCCTGGCACGCCCAGATCGTCGTCGCCGCCGAGATCGACGTCGTTGTCGGGCGAATCGCCGTCTTCGTCGATGTCGAGATCTTCATCGGCCAGATCGACGTCGGCAACGACGTCCACCTTTTCCTTCTGAATTTCGGCATAGGGAATCGGCTGCTTCGACTTCAGCACCGGATCCGGATGCCATGCATATCTGCACTCGACGCATGTGACCGGGTCATCTTTGCCCAGATCGTAAAAGCGGGTGCCACACTTGGGACAGCTGTGCTTGGCACCCCATTCCGGCTTGACCATGAAGTTTCCTCAAGTCCTTACCGCCACGGACATTCCGTAACGGTCGCGAATCGGCATGGGTCATGGGCGAGCGAAAGTGCGCTGGCAAGCCGCTCGTTTCCATGAAAGAGCCCGGCGCCTTGCCATAGGCGCGCGCCGCTGTCAAAAGCCGCGCGCATCTGCCCCCCTTTCATGATCCAGCGGAAAGGCTCTTTCGTGTCAGCTTCCCCGATGTCTGCCCCCCTGCCCCGCCGGTTTGTCGGCACGGGGCCGCTCACCGGGCGAATCCGCGTACCGGGGGACAAGTCGATCAGCCACCGCTCGATCATGCTCGGCGCGCTGACCGTGGGCGAAACGCGCGTGACCGGCCTGCTCGAAGGCGAGGACGTGCTGTCGACCGCCGCGGCGATGCGTGCGATGGGCGCCACGATCGAGCGCCAGGCCAATGGCGACTGGCTGGTTGCGGGCGTGGGCGTCGGCGGGCTGCTGCAACCGGCGGGCGCGCTCGACATGGGCAATTCGGGCACATCGACGCGCCTGCTGATGGGTCTCGTGGCCAGCCATGCGATCACCACCTGCTTTATCGGCGATGCCAGCCTGTCAAAGCGGCCGATGGGCCGGGTGATCACGCCACTTGGCGACATGGGCGCAACTTTCACCACCTATCCCGGCGGCCGCCTGCCGCTGATCGTGACGGGAACCGATACCCCGGTGCCGATCACCTATCGCCTGCCGGTCGCCTCCGCGCAGGTCAAAAGCGCCGTTTTGCTCGCCGGACTCAATACGCCGGGCGTGATCACGGTGATCGAGCCGGTGCCGACGCGCGATCATTCCGAGCGCATGCTGCGCGGCTTTGGCGCAGAGCTGTCGGTGGACATCGAAGCCGACGGGACGCGAATCATCCGCCTGACCGGGCAACCCGAATTGCGCCCGCAACGGATCGTCGTGCCGGGCGATCCGTCGTCGGCGGCCTTCTTCGTCGTCGCCGCGCTGATCGTGCCGGGGTCCGACCTCGTGATCGAAAACGTCGGGCTTAACCCGACGCGCGCCGCGCTGTTCGACGTCCTGCGCCTGATGGGCGGGCACATCGTCGAAATGGACCGGCGCGAAGTCGGCGGCGAGCCGGTGGCCGACCTGCATGTCAGGGCAAGCGCGCTTCACGGCATCGTCGTCGATCCGGCCGTGGTGCCGAGCATGGTCGATGAATTCCCCGTGCTGTTCGTCGCCGCCGCGCTCGCCCATGGCCGCACGGTGACATCGGGCCTTGAAGAACTGCGCGTCAAGGAATCCGACCGCATCGCCGCGATGCGCGCCGCGCTGACGCTCGCCGGTGCGCGCGTCGAGGAAACCCCCGATGGCCTGATCATCGACGGCAGCGGCGGAAAACCCCTCTCCGGCAGCGGAAACGACGCCATCGCCACCCATCTCGACCACCGCATCGCCATGGCCATGGCGATCGCCGGGCTGGCCAGCGAAAACGGCGTGACAGTCGACGACACTCGCCCGATCGCGACCAGCTTTCCGGCCTTCGAACGCCTGCTCGCCGACGTGAGCGCGGCATGATCATCGCCGTCGACGGCCCGACCGCATCGGGCAAAGGCACGATCGCGCGCGCGCTCGCGGCGCATTTCGGCGTGCCCCACCTCGATACCGGGCTGCTCTATCGCGCCGTCGGACGGCAAGTCGCGCTGAACCATGGCGATCCGGACAACGCTGCCGACGCGCTCGCTGCGACGGCCTTTCCCGACAGCCTGCTGGCCGATCCGGTTTTGCGCAGCGAGGCCACCGGGGCGCTCGCCAGCCGCGTCTCCGTCCATCCCGAAGTGCGCGCCGCGCTGCTCGCCCGCCAGCGCGACTTTGCCGACCAACCCGGCGGCGCCGTGCTCGACGGGCGCGACATCGCCACGGTCATCGCGCCTCACGCCGACGCCAAGCTTTACATCACCGCCAGCGTCGCCGCCCGCGCGCTGCGCCGGTTCCTCGAAATGCGCAAACGCGGCGAAGATGTCCGCCGCGAGGCGATCGAGGCCGACCTCGCCGCGCGTGATGCCCGCGACAGCACGCGCAGCGCCGCCCCCTTGCGCCGGGACGAAGGCGCCGCCTTGCTCGATACATCAGCCTTAACCCCCGAGGCCGCGATCGCAGCCGCCATCGCCCTCGTCCGCAAACAGAGCCAATCCTGAAGGTTAACCTCCGCAAATATGCGGATGCGGGGCTTGCCGGACTGAAACCCGGGTGGGTGCAGTCGTCCTTTCGTCATGTGGTAAACGCCGGGGCATGTCGTCCGGGGCGCTACGAAAGGCAAGACGCGATGGACCAGACCGCCGACATCTTTGCCGGCAAACGCCGCGCGCCGCGCGTCGGCTTTGAATTGCCGGTTCGCTGCAAGCATGGGCTGACGCGGTTTACCGCCATGCTCAAGGACATGACACGCTTCGGCGCGCGAATCGAAGGGATCGATGCCACCGAAGTCGGCGAAGCGATCACGCTGCTTTTGCCGGGACAGGCCGCGCGCATGGCCTTTGTCGTGTGGATCAACGGCAAGACGTCGGGGCTCGAATTCGGCGACCCGCTGGCGCCCGAGATGTTCGATACGCTGATCGGCGATTATGCCATCGGCCATGCACCGCAACCGGCCCCGCCCCCGCGCCCCATCCGCGCCGCAGCCTGACGCCAATCACCTGCCCGCAAATCAATTGACCGCTTGCATTCCCCGGCAGGTTCGCTAAGGGCCACCGCTTCCCAGCCGCACGCGGCAGGGTTGCCGAAGAAAGCCGGAGGGGCCCCGCAATCCCGCGGACAAGCCAGCGATCGGTTCCATTGATAAAGGACGCGACGGTCATGCCGCTCTACGAGCATGTCTTTCTCGCGCGTCAGGATCTGAGCCAGGCTCAGGTCGACGCGCTCGCCGCCACTGCCACCGAGATCATCGAGACCAACCAGGGCAAAGTCGTCAAGGTTGAAACCTGGGGTCTGCGCCCGCTGGCATACAAGATCCAGAAGAACCGCAAGGCGCATTTCGTGCTGATCAACATCGACGCCCCCGCCGGCGTCGTGGCCGAGCTGGAACGCCAGACCGCGATCAACGAAGACATCATCCGTTTTCTCACCGTGCGCGTGGACGAGCTCGAATCGGGCCCCTCGGTGATGATGCGCAAGAACGACCGCGAACGCAGCCGTCGTCGCGAACGCGAAGGGGAATAAGCAATGGCTCGTCCGTTTTTCCGCCGCCGCAAGAGCTGCCCGTTCTCGGGCAAGAACGCTCCGAAGATCGACTACAAGGATGTGCGCCTGCTTCAGGGTTTCATGTCCGAACGTGGCAAGATCGTCCCCAGCCGCATCACTGCGGTTTCGGCCAAGAAGCAGCGCGAACTGAGCCAGGCGATCAAGCGCGCCCGGCACATCGGCCTGCTTCCCTACATCGTCAAGTAAGGAGCGCCAGACATGCAGATCATCCTGCTCGAGCGCATCGAAAAGCTGGGCACCATCGGCGACGAAGTGAACGTCAAGGACGGTTACGCGCGCAATTTCCTGCTGCCCAACAAAAAGGCGCTGCGCGCCAACGCCGCCAATCGCAAGATCTTTGAAGCAAACCGCGCCAAGATCGAATCCGACAACGCGCATCGCCGCGAAGAAGCCCAGACCGAAGCCGGCAATGTCGAAGGCAAGGAAGTGGTGCTGATCCGCGCCGCGTCCAACGCCGGCCAGCTTTATGGCTCGGTCTCGGTCCGCGACATCTCCGACGGCCTGATCGCCCAAGGGTGCAAGGTGACCAAGTCGATGATCGTGCTCGAACGCCCGATCAAGACCATCGGCGTCTTCGACGTGCGCGTTTCGCTGCACCCCGAAGTGTCGGTCACGGTCAAGGCCAACGTCGCGCGCTCGCCCGACGAAGCCGAACTGCAGTCGAAGGGCGTCGACGTGATCGACGCCATGTTCGACACCGAAGTCGGCGGCTTCACCGAAGCCTATGACCCGAATGCCGAACCGGGCGAAATCCCGTCGGACCTGCTCGACGAGGGCGAAGCGCAAGCTGAAGCCTGATCGACGGCAAAAGATCCGAAGAAGAGGGGCGCTTCCGCAAGGAGGCGCCCCTTTTTCGTTGGACCCTTTTCGTTGAAACTGCGGCGCCTTACGAGTCGAGCAAACGCTTCTTGAACAGCGCCTTGATCAGCCTGTCTTCGAGAATGCGCCCCGCGACATAAAGCGCGGCGAAGATCCCCGCAAAGACATAGGCGGGCGTGGGCGACGGTTTCCTGTCGTGCTTGTCCTCACCATCTTTTCCGGCGCCATCTTTTCCGGGCTTTTCGGGCGCGGGCGCGCCCAGCGCCTTGTCGATCGGGTTCTGCTGGACATCTGCCGCTTTGGCTGCGGGCTTTTGCGATCTTTCTTCGGCTGACGGTTTCTGGTGCGCGTTGATCGCGATGGTCACCTGAGCAAGGCCCAGAAACAGCAATGGCGCCAGAAAGCAGAACAACAAGGCGCGGCTGGCCAGGCGATAGCGCAGCACCAGTCCGCCCATGCCGTTTTCGATTCTCAGGACGCCGCCGTCGAAGACGGACATCTTGTCCTGCGCCGCCTGGTCCTTCTTGCGGAACACCAGCGCACCGCCGCTCCGCTCGCGGCTGGTGCCGGGCAGGCGAAACAACGGGTCGAGCCGGTCGAAGGCATCATCGCCCGTTTGCCCGGGCGCAAGCGCCAGACTGCCTTCAACGTGCCAGATCCAGTCGATGAAGCGCAAGTTCACGCGATTTCCTTTAGGCGAAGCGTTTTCGATACCGCCCCCGGCCATGACGGACGGAGCGGTCCCCGTCATTCGGCCGGCACCGCCGCCGTTCGGCCAAACCGTTCCCTGAGCGTCTTCCAGCCCTCGGTGAAGGGATAGGTCATCTGTTCGCGGATCGACATGCGGCGCCCGCCTTCCATGCCCAACAGTTCCGCTTCGCCATCGATGCAGGTGCCGAACATGCGGTCGATGAAGATGTACGACCCGGAATAGTTGCTCCGGGTGGCTTCAAAGTCCTGCGAATGATGGAGGCTGTGATGTTCGGTGGTGTTGAACAGGAACCGCCACCATTTCGGCGAATTGAAGCGGACATTGATATGCTGGTACGTCCCGATCGCCAGGCCGAACGTGCCCGCCATCAAGGCGGCGCGCGGCAGAAAGTCGAAAAAGCCGCCGATACCGAGCCCGATCAGAAAGAGTTCGACCGGATTGCCGACCGCCCCCTTGTTGACGTTCAACTGCGTTATGTAGTGGTGCACCGAATGGGGCAGCCACAGCGGATACCAGTTATGCATCCCGCGATGCATCCAATATTGCCCGAAATCGAAAAGGAACGAGATCAGGAACGCCTGCACCAGCAACGGCAAGCCGGTGAACCACGCAAGCTTGTCCCAATGGAACTGGTGCTGGACCGCTTTGACCACGGTGTCGCTGCCGATGTAGCTGTCGACAAGGCGAAGAAGCGTATAGGTCAGCCCGACATAGAACAAGTCGGTGGTCAGCTCCTTCCAGGTCAGGCGCCAGCTTGCGTAGCGCGGGTTCACCCATTCGAGCCCCAGCAGCAGCACTTTGAAGCCGATGCCGATGCCGATCGCGGTCGAGGCCTTGGCGATGGAATTGGGCGCATAGTACCAGAACGCGAGCAGCGCGAACAGCATCGTGGGCTGGAACCAGGTAAAGAAGGCCTGCTTCACCGGGCCGCCTTCGACTTTGGGGATGTTTTCCCAGCCCACAATGACCGGCGCCTGGGTTCCGATCACCCTGTTGCCTACGCGAATGCCGTCCATCTTGCCCCCGGGATATGCAAATATCCGCCCCAGCATGTCCGAAATCCCGCCGCAGCGTCATACGCCATCGGGCGTACATGATTTCCGCGCAGGACGGGGTGCCGTATGACAGCGCGTGTTGGCGTTTGCGTCCGGGTGCCTGTATCTGCTTCAACCCGTATCTGGTTCGACATGCCGCGTGAATCGCCGCAGCAGGAGAGTGACATGACGCAAGCCCGCACGATCGGACAGTCCCCTTTGACCACGCCGCCGCTGATCCTGGGCGGCAATGTGTTTGGCTGGACGGCGGATCGCGCGACGAGCTTTGCCGTGCTCGATGCCTTTGTTGCCGGTGGGGGCACGATGATCGATACGGCGGATGTCTATTCCGCATGGGTTCCGGGGCATGTCGGCGGCGAATCCGAGACGGTGATCGGCGAATGGCTGCGCCATCGCGGGCGGCGCGACGATGTCATGATCACCACCAAAGTCGGGATGCTGCCGATCGGCGAAGGCACCGGGCTGGCGCCCGCGCATATCGCGGCGGCGATCGAGGGCTCGCTGCGGCGGCTGGGGACCGATTACATCGACCTCTATCTGGCGCATCGCGACGATGACACGCAAGATCAGGGCGCCGTCGCTGAAGCTTTTGACGCATTGGTCAAGGCGGGCAAAGTGCGCGAGATCGGTGCGTCGAACTTTACCGCCGAGCGGCTGGGCAGCGCGATCGCCGCGCAGGACAAAGGCGCGTTCGCCCGCTATCAGGCGCTGCAAAACGAATACAACCTGTTGCAGCGCAATGCCTATGAAGGCGCGGTGCAGGATTTCTGCGTTGCGCACGGGATCGGCATGACGCCCTATTACGGGCTCGCCAGCGGATACCTGACAGGCAAATATCGCACGACGGCCGATCTGACCGGGGTCCGCAGCGGATCGGTGAAAAAATATGTCGATGGCAACGGCCCGCGCGTGCTCGCCGCGCTTGATGCCGTAGCGGCGGCGCATGGGGCAAGTCTGGCCCAGGTCGCGCTCGCCTGGATCGCCGCACAGCCGGGGATTGCCGCCCCGATCGCCAGCGCCACGAGCGTCGCGCAAGTCGAGGACTTGCTGGGCTCGATCCGGCTGACGCTGACCGCTGACGATCTGGCCGCGCTCGATCTGGCGAGCGCACAGTAAACGCCTGATCGGGGCGCGACACCACTTGCAGGCGCCATGGTGCGCTGCCACAACGCGCACCGTTCCGACATCGATCGATCACAGCGTAAAGGGGTGGCTTTCGTGAGCTACGAATATAGCAGCAGCAGCCAGAACTTTACTTTTCCCAACCCGCTGCGCGAACATAACCTGTTTGTCGGTGCGGCGGCGGCGGTCGCCGGGCTGACCGGATTTGTCCTGCTGTTTCAGGCGCGCACGGCGCTGCATACCGGCGCGCGTGTCGAAGCGGTGGCAGCGGCAGCGGTGGCCTTCCTGCTGGTCATGGTCGGCGGATACCTGATGTTTCAGCTGTTCAGCCAATTGCGGTTCTTTTTCGGGCGCGGGCGTCCGCAAGGCCTCGCCCCGCAGTTGCAGCCCGACCAGACCGGCACGAGCAAGGCCGCCGAAGCCACGATCAAGGAAACCTTGCGCCAACAGGCTCTGGAATATCCCGAGCCGGGCGATCCCTTGTCGAGCCTGCTCTATTCGCTGATCCCCGACCTGATCTATTCGCCGCGTCCGGTGCGCGCTTTTGCCGAGCGGCAGTTTCAGGCCGGCATCCTGACCATGGCGCTGCTGGCGGGTCTGCTGGTTTCGGCGATCCTGGGCGGCGGCGAAGGCGGCGGGCGCGTGTCGGGGTGGGTCGCGATCATCCTCTTCGTCATTTCCGCGCCGAGCCTGCTCAACCCCAAGGCCGGGGCCCGCGACGGGCTGGGCGCCGAGATCGGCATCAATGTCCTGTCGGTGCCCAAGATGGCCGGGCTGATCGCCTTTTCCGTGCTCGGCCCGGTGGCGATCGCGATGGTCGGCAATGCGCTGCCCAATCCGCCGTTCGGGATCGGCGCGACCACGCTGCTGCTGCTGCTCGTGCTGGCGGGCGTGTTGCATGGGCTGTTCTTTGCCGCGGTGGTGCGCCATCGCAGCCCGGCGCCGTCGACGGCGGTGACGATGATCCAGGATACCTGGAACATCTCGGTCAATCCTGCGCTCGTCTCCGCCGAATTCATGCGCGCGATGCAGGACGGCTGGTGGGAAAAGATCCCCAATCGCCGCTATTGCCGCATCGATCCGGTGGTCAATCTGCAGGAACGGTCCGGCCAGTTTTCCGGCAGCATCGTCGAAGAGACGCAGCCCGTGCCGTTCGTCATCGATGGAAAGGGTGGCGACCGTCCGTTTGCTTCGGGCAATCCGATGATCATCAATCTGATCAACGGCTATGCCCTGCTGCTGACCGTGATCGCCTCGATCGCGAGTTTCATGCTGGTCGGCGCGCTGACCGGCGGCGGCGCGGGTATCGGGTCGCTGGTGGCCTGTACCTTGTTCGTCTGGGCGCTGGCCAAGGCGGCGTTCGATGTGGCGCGGTTTCTGCGCCTGCGCTTCGATTTCCGATCGGACGTGATCTGGATGGACATGAACGGCACGTATGCCGCCGCCGAAGTCGCGCAGGGCAACCGCTATACCTCGAACCTCCATTCGAGCAGCCAGGTCGTGCAGATCGAAGGCATGACATTCCGCCTGTGGGCCGCCGAAGTGCATACCGTCGCCTTTGGCAAGGATGGCGCGCGCTATATCCTGTCGATGCTGGGCAAGCCCGATCTGGCCGCCGCGCTCGCGAAGCGGTTGAAGGATTTCATCACCAGCCAGGCGACACTCGTCTCCGTCGGCAGCAGCGGCGATCAGGAACGCGCGCAACGCACCGGCATGATGAATGCCCAGCTCAATTTCGGCAACGCGCCGATGCCGTTCGACCGCATCGCGCCGCACACCGAAAGCGACGGGCAGTAAAGCAATCCTTCAAGCCTTTGTGCTTAAACCCCCGGAGCAAAGCTGCGGGGGGGGCGACCAGAATGGCCATGGTAACGGGACTGTCGGGCAACGAGATCTATTGCCTTGCGCTCAAGGATTACGCGCCGGGCGAAGTGGTCGTCGGCAACAGCGTCAATTCGATGGGCTTTCTGGGGGGGATCGCCTCGGGCTTCAGGGGCGTGCTGGGCGGCGAGATCGAGCCGATTTCGCAGGCTGTCGAGGCCGGACGTCAGGCCGCATTCGACCGCATGGTCGGCGAAGCACGCGCCGCCGGAGCGGCAGGCGTGACCGGGGTGACCGGCGAGCTCAGGGATTTTGCCGGCAATACCGAGTTTCTGTTTGTCGGATCGGCAGTCATGGCGGGCGAAGGCCCCTGCGATCAGCCGTTCTTTTCCAGCGCGGGCAGCGCGCAGGAACTCTATTGCAATATCGACGCCGGCTATCGCCCGATCAGCCACGTGTTCGGCAATGTCGCCTACAGCATCGGCGTCGGCGGGGGGATCATCGGCTCGCTAAAGACCATGGTGCGCGGCGAGATCACCGAATATTCCGACATTTTCAACCACACCCGCCATCTCGCGCTCGATCGCATCACCGCGCAGGCGCGCGCATGCGGCGCCAATGCCGTGATCGGCATCGAAACCCGCATCATGATCTGGCACGGCGCGCACGAAATGGTGATGACCGGCACGGCGGCCCACAATCCCGTCCTGCCCGCTGCACCCGGCGGCCTGCCGGTGACGAGCGACCTGACCGCCGAAGAGCTGTGGGCGATGACGCAGCTGGGCGTCGCGCCGATCAAGCTGCTGATCGCCGCTTCGGTCTATTCGCTGGGCATTGCCGGCGGGTTCAAGGCAATGATCAAGGCCTTTACCCAGGGCGAGATCAGCGATCTGACCACACTGGTCCATGACGCGCGCGAATCCGCGATCGGTCGGCTGAAACGCGAAGCCGACGCGCTGGGCGCGGACGATGTCGTGGGCGTGAAGACCTACATCGCCGAAATCGGCAACGGGCTGATCGAATTTCTCGCCGTGGGGACGGCGGTGCGGCGCCAGGCCGGGGTCGCGGTGACGACGCAACACTTGCCTGCACAAGCGATCATCGCCGACCGCGATACCTGGATCGAGGACTCGCTCGGATTTCAGCTCAACCGCAAAAGCTGAACCCGATCAACGCCCCGCAGGCACCAGGTCGAGCGGCGAATGGCCCAGAGCGACCAGGCGCTGCGCCTGCTTCCAGTCGGCGGAAAGCCATTCGTCCCAATGGGCGCTCGGCAGGATCAGCGGCAGGCTGACAATCTGCCCGAGCGAGCCTTCGGTGGTCAGAATGGCAAAGCTGGGCACTTCGGAATCGCGCCAGATCCCGGCAAAGGCAAGAATCGGGCGGCCCGGCGCGACCAGCCAGGTCGCCCGCCCGTCGCGCGTTGCGCAAAACGACGTGGCGGGGACGAGGCAGCGGAATTGGGTATGGCGCAAAGTGCCGATCCAGAACGGGCTTTCCAGATTGCGCACATGCGTCACGACCTGAACCCCGCGCGGCGGCGGCGGAACGCCCCATTGCCGGGGCACCAGTCGGCGCCCGCGATCCTGGCGCACGACCACGGGTGCATAGCCGCCGGGCACCACCGCCCCGCCCTGCCACGCGTCCTTGCCGGGGTCCGCATCCAGCGCCGCGCCGATTTCGGCAGCGCTCGCATCGAGGCGATAGGGATGAACCACGCTCAGCCGAGGCGCAGGCCGAGCTCGGCGAGCAATTGCGCCGCCTGATCGCGCGAAATCACCGCGCCGCGAAACAATCCGGCATCGACCAGCCGCAATCCGCCCAGATCCGCGCTGCGCAGATCCGCCTTGTCAAAACGGGCCCCTGCCAGATTCGCATCGCGCAGGCTGCATCCATCGAGAACGGTTTCGCGAAAATCGGCCTTGCGCAGATCGGCCTGCGCAAAATCAACCCGGCGCAGCGTCTGCTTGCGAAACGACCAGCCCGGCATTTTCGTCGCCGTCAGCAGGCATTCTTCAAACCGCACATCGATCGCGGTGGCATCGGACAAGTCCGCCCCCGTCAGCTTGCAGCCGGTAAACGCGGCGCCTGCCAGCCGCGCCATGCGCAAGGCGGCATTGTTGAAATCGCAGGACATCAGCACCGCGTCGGTCAGATCCGCGCCGACACAATCGGCCTGCGCCGCGCGGCACGATTGCCAATGCGTCGCCTCCAGCCGCGTGCCCGACAAGCGCGCGCGCCGCATATCGCAGCGTTCGAAGCGCCACCCGGTCAGATCGAGGCCCGACAGATCCACCTCGCCCAGATCGCAATCGATCAGATGTGCCGGTCCGAAGGCAAGCGCAATCATGTCGGCACGAACCAGCGTCTGCCCGGTGAATGTCCGATGGAGGGCAAAGTTACTCATCCCCCTGCCCTATGCGCCGCGCGGCCGTCGCGCAATGAGGCTTGGCGATCCGGGGCAAGGCCCGCTAGCAAGGGGCAAACCCGCCCGAGGAGCCCTGCCATGCCCCGTCGTCTTGCTGCCGCCCTGCTTGTAGCCCTGCCGCTGATGGCAACGACGGCCCAGGCCAAACCCGTCGACCGCGTGACGATCACTCGCGACGAATGGGGGATCGCGCATATTCATGGCAAGACCGACGCCGACGCGGTCTACGGCATGGTCTATGCGCAGGCCGAGGACGACTTTCCCCGGATCGAGCGCAATTACCTGACCAATCTCGGGCGATTGGCCGAAGCGGAAGGGGAAAGCGCGATCTGGCAGGATTTGCGCCAGCGCCTGTTCATCGATCCGGCGCGGTTGCAGGCCGATTACGCGAAAAGCCCGGTGTGGCTGCGCGCGCTGATGCAGGCATGGGCGGCGGGGCTCAATGCCTATCTCGCCGATCATCCCGACGTGAAGCCCAAAGTGCTGACCCGGTTCGAGCCGTGGATGGCGCTGTCGTTTACCGAAGGCAGTATCGGCGGAGACATCGAGCGGGTGCCGCTGTCGCAATTGCGCGCGTTTTACGAACAGCGTCAGGTGGCGATGACCGCGATGGAGCGCGGCCTGGTCTGGCGCGAACCGGCAGGATCGAACGGCATCGCGATTGCCCCGGCCAAGACCGAAGGCGGCCATGCACTCTTGCTGATCAACCCGCATACCAGCTTTTTCTTCCGCTCCGAATTGCAGATGACCAGCGATCAGGGGCTCGATGCCTATGGCGCGGTGACTTGGGGGCAATTCTTTGTCTATCAGGGATTTAACGCCCATGTCGGATGGATGCACACGTCGAGCGGGGTCGACAATGTCGACGAATTTGCCGAAACGCTCGTCGACACGCCGACCGGCGGCAAGGGCTATCGCTATGGCGGGCAGATCCGCCCGCTGGCGCAAGGCAAAGTCACGCTGCGCTATGCGCGGGGCGACGGATCTTTCGGCACGCGGACATTCGGCACCTGGGCCAGCCATCACGGGCCGATCGTGCGCGAAGAAGGCGGCAAATGGATCGCCTTTGCCTTGATGAACCGGCCCGTTCCCGCGCTCGAACAAAGCTTTCTTCGCACAAAGACGCACGATCTGGCGTCGTTTCTCAAAGTGGCGGATTTGCGCGCCAACAGTTCGAACAACACGCTGTTTGCCGACGACAAGGGCGAAATCGCCTATCTCCACCCGCAATTCGTGCCGATCCGCAACCCCCGCTTCGATTACACCCGGCCCGTCGACGGCAGCGACCCGGCGACCGACTGGAAGGGGTTGCACGCGCTGGCCGATCTGCCGAGCGTGCTCAATCCCAAAAACGGCTGGGCCTACAACAGCAACGACGCGCCCTGGCATGCCGCCGGGCCCGACAGCCCGGTCAAGGCCGCCTATCCGGCCTATATGGACGAAATCGGCGACAATCCGCGCGGGCCCCATGCAATACGCGTGCTCGGCGACCGGCGCAATTTCACGCTCGATCGGCTGATTTCCGCCGCCTATGATCCCTGGCTGCCCGCATTCGAGCATCTCTTGCCGCCGCTGTTCACCGCCGCCGGGGCCGAGCCGGGCAATGCCGAACGACAGGCGGCGATTGCCCTGCTCAAAGGATGGAATCATCGCTGGGCCATCGATTCCACTGCGACCACGCTGGCGGTCAACTGGGGCGAGGCGCTGTGGGCGAAACGCGGCGAGAATCCCGATCCCGAAGATGACAGCGCCTCGGTGTGGGACTGGATGGAACACCGCGCCACCCCTGCGCAACGCCTTGCCGCGCTCGATCAGGCGATGGCCCGGCTCAAGGCCGATTTCGGCGACTGGCGCGTGCCATGGGGTGCCATCAACCGCTATCAACGCAATGACGGCGCGATCGAACAAGTGTTTGACGATGCCAGGGCGTCGACGCCGATCCCCTTTGCCAGCGCGCGCTGGGGCTCGCTCGCCTCGTTTGGCGCGCGACGCTATCCGGGAACGACGCGGTATTACGGCACCAGCGGCAACAGCTTTGTCGCCGCCGTCGAATTCGGCCCCCACGTCACCGCCCGCGCCGTCAGCATCGGCGGCGAAAGCGGCCACCCGGCCTCGCCCCATTTTGCCGATCAGGTCGATCGCTATGCCGCAGGCGATCTGCGGCCGGTGCATTTCCAGCCCAAAGACCTCGCCGGGCACACGGCATCGCGCGAGGTTCTGACAAGACGCTGATCGGCCCCGCCTTGCCATGTGCATTGCTATGCGCCTTTCCACCGTCACCAAACGGCGATAGCCTGCGCCGCATGGACAAACATGACGAAACGATTGCCGCCACGCTTGCCGAACTGACCCGGCTTCACGACAGCGCCGTGGCCACATTGCGCGCCGACATTGCCGCCTTTGCCGCCGACGGCACGGTGCCGCCCGCCAGCCGGCGCGACGACGGGTCCTATGCCTATCCCGAATTGCGCATCGATCTTGCGCTCGATCCCGACAATGTCTCGACCGGGCGCGCGTTCGGACGGCTGACGCAGCGGGGGATCTATACGACCACGGTCACCCGGCCCGCGCTGTTTGCCGATTATCTGGCCGAACAACTGCGCCTGATTCTCGAAGACTACGACGTTACCGTCACCGTCCATCCCTCGGATCAGGAAATCCCCTTTCCTTATGTACTCGACGGCGCGTTCGGCGCGGAAATCGGCGTGGTCCGGCCGCAGGATCTGGCGCGGCATTTCCCTTCGACCGAACTGGCCGCGATCGGCGACGAAATTGCCGATGCCGAATATATCGTCGGCGACGGGCCGATGCCGCTGTCGCTGTTCGACGGATTGCGCACCGATTTCAGCCTCGCCCGGCTGGCGCATTACACCGGCACGCGTGCAGAGGATTTTCAGCGCTATATCCTGTTCACCAATTATCATCGCTATGTCGATGAATTCGTCGATTGGGCCGGGCGTCAGCTCGATGGCACCCGGTTTGTTGCGCTGACCGGCGCGGGCGGGCTGTCGATCGATACCGCGACCGACGATGCGCGCGCGCGGCTGTCGGAGACGGCATGGCGCCGCCACCAGATGCCCGCCTATCACCTGGTCGCGCCCGACCGTTCGGGAATCACGCTCGTCAACATCGGGGTCGGCCCGTCCAATGCCAAGACGATCTGCGATCACCTCGCCGTGTTGCGGCCCGAGGCCTGGCTGATGATCGGCCATTGCGGTGGCCTGCGTCCCACGCAGCAGATCGGCGACTATGTGCTGGCCCATGCCTATCTGCGCGACGATCACGTGCTCGATCCGGTCTTGCCGCCCGAAATCCCGATCCCGGCGATCGCCGAAGTGCAAGTCGCGCTGCAGACTGCGGCGGAACGGATCAGCGGCATCGGCGGCACCGATCTGAAGCGCCGGATGCGCACCGGCACCGTGGTCACCACCGACGACCGTAACTGGGAACTGCGCTATTCGCATTCGGCGCGTCGGCTGAACCTGTCGCGCGCGGTCGGGATCGACATGGAATCGGCGACCATCGCCGCGCAAGGCTATCGCTTTCGCGTGCCCTATGGAACGCTGCTGTGCGTTTCGGACAAGCCGCTGCACGGCGAGATCAAGCTGCCGGGCCAGGCCAACCGCTTTTACGAAGAAGCGATCGCCGCACACCTCGCCATCGGCACGACGACCTGCGAATTGCTGCGCCAACAGGGCGCCCGCCTCCATTCGCGCAAACTGCGCGCGTTTAACGAACCGCCTTTCCGCTAAAGCAGGGCAGGCGGCCGGTAACGAACCGCCTTTCCGCTAAAGCAGGGCAGGCGGCCGGTAACGAACCGCCTTTCCGCTAAAGCAGATTAACGCGAGGCGCTGGCCAGATGCGGGCGGTGCGCGGGTGAAAAGACTTCGGCGCCGATCGTGTCGAGCGCGAGCCGATAGCTTTTCACCACCAGCGCAAAGACCGCAGGATCGATGCCGCGCCCGGTAATCACGTCCCAGGTCACATTGACCGAACGGTCGGGCGCGACAGTGACCGCGCCAAAGCGGTTGTCGCGCACGAAGGCGGCTGCGGCGACCGCGTCAAACGGCTTTTCGGGCATGAAACTGGCGTTGAACTGCAACGACTGACACGCGGCATGGGTGATCTCGTTGCAGTCGTAAAACACGATCTGCGTCGTCCAGCCGCCAATGCTCGCCTGAATCAGCGGATCGCCGCTTTCGTCATGGGTCAGCACGGCATTGTGCCCGCTCGCCTTGAGCGCGGCAACCACGCCCGCCGGCTCGGTCGCGCTGACCGCTTCGAACGGCTCGGCCAAGGCCGGGGTGGAAAGTGTCACAGCCGCCAGTCCGGCGCAAAGCGCAAACGGAATTGTGGCTTTGGCAATCGGAGCGAGCACCGATTTCATGGTCAGACATCCTCAGGGTATATTTTTTATATGCCCGGAGCGTCTCACAAACGAAGCATGGCGGCAAGCCCGGATTTCCTCCCCATTTTGCCGCCTCGATGGTGTGGTTTATGCGTTTACGCCCAAGTCGCGAGTCAGGAAATCCGCCAGCGCATGGCCCAGATCGGGCAGTGTCACGCTGCTCATGTGGGTGCCGGGAATCGTCGCGCGGGTGGCATGGGGCAAAGCCTCGGCCAGCCGGTCGGCAGACCCGTTGTCGTTGTCCTTGTCGCCGCACAGCACCAGCGTCGGCATGGTGATTCCCGCCAGCGCCTCCGGCGGGGTATCCTCCATCGCGCCGAGCAACAGCCGCACGGCATCGCGATCGACCGACGATGTCTTGAGGAACTGTTGCGCCATATAGGCGGCATCGCCAGGGCGGATGGTGCCGAAACGGTCGATCACGTCGCGAAAGAAATCCTGCCGCCGCGCCCATCCGGCCAGCCCTTCGAGCCCCATCCCGGCAAGCACCAGCCGACGCGGGCGCATGCCCCGGATCACCGCGCGCGCCGCCGTGCGTGCCCCCAGCGAAAAGCCGACAAGATCAAAATCCTCGAGCCCGAGATGCGCCACCAGCGCCTCGGCATCGCGCGCCAGCACGTCGGAAGGGTAGGCCGCCGGATCGTGCGGCGCGGCGCTGGCCCCATGTGCGCGCAGATCGGGCATCAGGCAGGCAAACCCCGCCCCGGCCAGCAAGGCCGCCGTACCATAGCGCACCCAGTTCACTTCGGCCGAAGAAAACAGCCCGTGAAGCAGAATGACCGGGCGTCCTTCCCCCATGCGGGTCAGCGCCAGCGGCGCGCCGTCGAATCCGGGAAACGTTTCCAAAGCTGCGGTCAAAGCTGGGGTCAAAGCTGCGGTCATCAAGGGGGCTGTCCTGTCCGGCAAGAACCCGCTCGATAGCCGCTTATCCGAGCAGCTTGTAGCCCGAAATCAGCAGGACCACCGCCAACAGCGGGCGCAGGACATGGTCGGGAGAGCGTGTCGACAACAGGCTGCCGATCACAACGCCCGGAATCGACCCGATAAGCAGATTGACCAGCAACACCGGATTGACATCGCCAATGACCCAGTGGCCAAAACCGGCAACCAGAGTCAGCGGCACCGCATGGGCGATGTCGCTGCCGACAATGCGCGAAACGCGCAGCGCAGGATACAGCATCAGCAGCGCGGTCACCCCGATCGCGCCCGCCCCCACCGACGAGACAGTCACCGCAACGCCCAGCGCCACGCCCAACGCCACCGTCGGCAGAGCCTTTGGCCGATGATCGCGATCCTCGCTCCGGCGTTCGCTGCGCTTGGCCAATATCGCCAGTTGTTTCTGAAACAAAGTCGCCACGGCCGTCACGATCAGCATCACGCCCAGGATGACGAGCATGGTGTGACTGGCGGCGCGCGGCAACCGCCCCACCCCGGACATGACCAGCAGCGTCATGATCGCCGCCGGCACGCTGCCGGTTGCCAGCCGCCGCACGATCAGCCAGTCAACGCTCGCGCGCCAGCCGTGGACCAGCGATCCGGCGATCTTGGTGGTCGACGCAAACAGGAGGTCAGTCCCCACCGCAGTGGTCGGGCTGATTCCGAACAGCAGGACCAGCACCGGGGTCATCAGCGACCCGCCGCCGACCCCGGTCAGCCCCACCAGGAATCCCACCAGCAGCCCGGCAATAGCATGGAGGGCATCGAGATGGGCCAGCATGGCGTGTCCTGCGAACGGAGCGGCGGAAATCGACGATCCGGAATGCGCGTGCATAACGGGCAGACCGGGTGTGGCGCAACGGCCAACCGCAAAATCTCTATATGCAGAGTTGAGATTATTTCTATCACCCCGACAACAAGCCGCATCCTTGCGCAAGAGCTGTCCCGCATCTGGACCATGGCCATGCGACCACCCCTTGCGCGCGCTGGCCCAAGGGTAGTATATTGATTACGTGATGGTTTCCGAGCCTTGGTGCCGACCGTTTCGGAATTGGCCCATCAGCCGGGCGGGCTTCGGCCGGGCTGGGGGTGCCTTGCGCCATCTTGCCGTGGCATCGCTCGCCATGGTGGTGATGGCGCCTGCCGCCCATGCCGATTCTCCGTCGTCCTTTACCGCAACCGCCGACCAGGCACTCAGCTTTGGCACGATCGTCACCTCGGGCAGCGGGTCGCGCACGGTCGGGCCCGACGGGTCGACCACCAACAACGGCGTGTTTCCCCTGGGCGACAGCGCCAGCGGACCGGCCCAATTCACCATGACCTACACCCGCGCCAGCGGCGATCCGCATCTCTATCAGTTGCTGATCCAGGTCATGCTGCCCACCGTCAGCCCTGTCCGCGCCAACGGTGTGCAGGGCAGCCTGTCGGGCTTTACCACCGACTTGCCCGGCGTGCCGACACTCCTGCCGGGCCAGGCGGCGGTCTTTACGATGCCCAACTGCGTCAGCAAGACCTGCTCGATCACATTTCACGTCGGCAGCACGCTCAACGTGGTCAGCGGGAACACCGGGGCCAAGCTGACCTTTCCGCTCATGCTGATGACCACCGTGACGGCGGTGCTGGGATAATGGCCGCGCTGCGCAGCACTGGCGCGGCCCTTGCGATCGCGGCCTCCGTGCTGGCATCGGCCCCGGCCTGCCACGCAAAGCCATCGACCGCGATCGGCGTGGCCATGGCCACGGTCTTGCGCCCCTTGCGCGTGGTTGCCGTCGCCGACATGAATTTCGGCACGGTCACCCATGCCGTCGGAAGCGGCGGCACCGTGACAGTCAGTCCGGGGGGCGCAGGCGCCGCGTTTTCGGGCGGTGCCAGCGCGGTTTGCACTGCGTCGGATTGTCTGGCGGCGCATGCAGCGCTCTTTTCCGTCAGCGGCGAACCGCAACGCAATTATGCGATCCAGTTGCCCGCCAGCATAACCGCCACCGGCGTTGCCACAAATCCCGGCGCGACGGCCCCGCCGCTTGTCGTCAATGGCCTGACCTTGCGCACCACGAGCGGCGCCGGGCAGCACCGGCTCGACGCAAGCGGCGCCGATCGCTTCGAAGTCGGCGGCACGATAACGCTGCCCGCCGATCTGCCCCCTGCCCGCTACCGCGCCAGCTTTGCCGTGATCGTCAGCTATTCCTGAACGGCCCTGCCGCGATTCGGGGCCCAGTGATTCTGCGCCAGTGATTCGGCGCCAGTGATTTGGTCTCGATGATGCTCGCAAGGCAAACCTATGCCTGATGATCGCCCATTTTTTCGAAAATAGCCGGATCGCCCCGCGGCTTCCTCCTCCGCTTCATCAATCCAGCCCTACCCCTCGCCGGAATTGGCTGTAAATTTCGGGGCTTGATCCGTTTTTTCAAACATGCACCTCGTCCATCAGGTTAATTATGACGGTTAAAGCGCGTTAATCAATCACTATATTAACGATAGTATTTCAGACCATTTAAACAAACACTGCCATTTTCCTCGAAGTGTTTCGGCAATTTAACAAGTATTGATGTCCAGGTAAGTATAAACACTAGGCCAACCTTCAAGCCCCGTCGGCTAGGCCACAGTCATCGGCGGACACAGGTCGCAATGAAAAAGCGATCGGACGGCGAACAAACTGGAACATCTGTTTCGGATGAACGGGACTATCCGAAACATCAATCGGGGACTTTGCAATGAAAAAGATTCTTCTTTCCGCAGTTGTTGCACTTACGATTTCTGCTCCGGCTTATGCAGCTTCGGGCAACACTTCGACCGCTGCCGGATCTGCCGTTGCAAACGTGGTCGCGCCGATCGTCCTGACGCACACCTCGGGAACCTCGCTCAATTTCGGCAGCTTCACCACCGGCACTGGCGGTACGGTCGTGGTCGGCTCTGACGGCACGGGCAGCGCAACCGGCGATGTCGGCTTCGTGCCCTCTTCGACCGAAGCCGCCGACCAGTTCACGGTTAAGGGCGACAACAACCGCAACTTTTCCATCGCGACCGCCAGCGGCACGGTTGTCAATGGCGCGACAACGATTGCCTTCACCACCGCGCCGTCGGCCGCGTCGGGCACGACGAGCGCAACCGGCACCGCAGCGTTCAGCGTGGGCGGCACGCTCACGGTGATCGGCACCGAAGCCGCCGGCGCCTATTCGGGCAGCTATAACGCGACTGTTGCCTACGACTGATCGCGCCGCGATCCGTAACGCCGATACCTGGCTGACGCGATGACATCGGGCGGATGCGGCCATGACCGCTGCTTCCGCCCGGCCTCAAAACCGCCTGATCGCAAGGATCGGGCGCGGCATTTCCTGTCACTGCATCGCAATGCCCAGGCCGGCCAGCAAAGGCAATCCAGTCGATGAAAACACACATTTATTCGGCCGCAGGCATCGCCGCGCTGATGGGCCTGCTCCCCGGAGCGGCAGCACACGCCGCATCGGGCAACGCGTCCACTGCGACGGGGGCTGCGGCGGGCAAAGTGATCAAGCCGATCGTGTTGACCCATACGGCAGGTGCAGCGCTCAGTTTCGGCACATTCGACCCCGGCACCGGCGGCAAAGTGATCGTCACCACCAGCGGCGCCGGTTCGGTGACCAAGGCGGTGACATTTGTACCGGGCATTTCGGTGACTTCGGCCGATCAGTTCACGCTGACCGGTGGAAAGAAGCAGAATTTCAGCATCACCACCACCGGCGGCGCGGTTACCAACGGCGTCAATTCGATGGCGTTCACGACGTCGCCGTCGTCGACCAGCGGGTCGACCAGCACGACCGGCACTTTCAGCTTTACCGTGGGGGGCAAGCTGACCGTCGCCGGGGGTGAGACAGGCGGCCACTATACCGGAAGCTATACCGCAACCGTCGCCTACAACTGATTGCGGAACGCGCCGAAGCAAACAGGGCGGACTGCCGGGGGGCAGTCCGCCTTTTTGCGTTCCGCTCCTTCGCATATTCCTTAGGCATTATGCCTAACCTGTTCTTAACCATCTTGGCCTAGCACCGCGTTTGCAGACGGGGTGACGGGGTTAGCAAACGATCGCCGCTCCGCCTGATCAACGGGACAGCGAAGGCGCTTTTGCGGCTTTCGCGACAACGACGGGGCTAAGCATGATTATCAACAAGCGACTTCTCACGGCCGTAGTGATTGCGGCCGCCATCGGGGATGTTTCGATGGCCAAGGCGGCTTCGGGCAACACCTCCACTGCGGCGGGCACGGCCTCCGCGACGGTCGTTGCACCGATCGTTCTGACGCACACGACGGGCGCTTCGCTCAATTTCGGCAAGTTCACGGTCGGCGCCGGCGGCACCGTTGTCGTCAATTCGACTGGGACCGGCTCGGTCACCAGCGATGTGGGCTTTGTGCCCGGCGGTTCGAGCACGACCGCCGACCAGTTTTCGCTGACCGGCGACAACAGCCGCAATTTCGGCATCAGCACGACCAACGGCACGATCACCAACGGTTCGAAGACGATGAGCTTTACCACCGCGCCTTCGTCCACGACCGGCACGACCAGCGCGACGGGCACGTATTCGTTCACTGTCGGCGGCACGCTGACCGTGACCGGCACCGAAACGCCGGGCGCCTATACCGGCACGTACAACGCCACTGTCGTCTATCAGTAATTGGCTGATCCAATGGCACTGATCCATCGGGGGACCAGGATCATGCGCAAGATCAAACATGCGGTTGCGGTGCTGGTTGCCGGTTTTGGCAGCCTCACCGCCCCCCATGCGCTGGCCGCTTCCGCCAACACTTCGGTGGTTGGCGGAACGGCCAGCGCCCAGGTGGCCGCGCCGCTGCAACTCGTTGCGGTAAACGCCTTGCAGTTCGGCTCGATGGCCCAACCGCAAGTCGGCGGCACCTTGACCATTTCCCCGTCTGGCGCAATCAGCACCACCGGGGATATGGGCACTGCCACCGCCGTCATGCAGACGACAGCGCGATCGGCGGCCAGCTTCAACGTGACCGGGATTGCCGGGATGATGTTTACGGCCACCGGGGTCAGCCAGGTCACGATCAGCAATGGCTCGGCCAGGATGACCGTGGGGCAATTCACGATCAACGGAACATTTTCGGGTGGTCAGATCGGCGCCAACGGCACTTATACATTCAATATCGGCGGCACTTTGACAGCTGCGGCCGGGCAGGCCCCCGGCACCTACAGCGGGACTTTCCCGATCACTGTCGCCTATAACTGAAACGGGATCTTTCGCAAATTCGCGAAAAATCGCCACAGGAGTTGACCCGACATGACCGCGCAACCGGCGCCATCCCTGACCAGATTGCCCCTTGCCCTGTTGCTGTGCGCAACCGCCCCGGCGATTGCCACGGCCCAGGTGACAAGCCTCAACGCCGCCGACAAACCGGCGGGCGAAAAACCGGCCATCATGAGTGTCGCCCCCAAAGGCGAAGGCCCCACCGCTGCGCAGGCGCCTGCCGGAGCGGTCGGCGGGATGGGCGACATCAATCTCTATCCCAAGCGCGTGGTGATCGACGATCGCAATCGCGTGGCCAGCGTCGGGGTCTACAACAAGACCGCCAACACCGGCGATTACGACATCACCATTGCCGACATGATGATGTCGGCCGACGGGCGCCTGGTCGAACCGGCCTCCGTCAAGGACGGCGATCCGACCCGCGCGCGGCTTAAAGGCGCAAGCGAGATGGTGCGCTGGTCGCCGCATCGATTTACCCTGCCCGGCAACGAATCGCAGATGGTGCGCCTTATGGCGCGTGTCTCGCCCGATCTGCCGGCAGGCGAATATCGCACGCATTTCTCCGTGATTGCCGTGCCGCCCGGCGATGACGGGCTGACCATCGACGAAGCCGCCAACGGCAAGCAGACCGCAACCGGCATCGGCGTCAAGATCACGCCGCGCTTCGGCATTTCGATCCCGGTGATCATTCGCGTGGGTGAAACCACGCTGACTTCGGGGCTGAAAGACTTTGCCGTCAACAGCACGCCCGAGGGGCAAAAACTGGTTCGGATCACGATCACGCGCTCCGGCACGCGGTCATCGTTTGGCGACATTGCCATCACCGCCCCCGGCGCGCCAAAGCCGGTCGCGGCGATCAAAGGTGTCGGCGTCTATACCGAAGTCGACGAACGCACCATCACCGTGCCGGTCGATCCCTCGCTCGACGCGCGGTTTACCGCCAGCGGAACACACCTGACCGTCACCTACACCGATGACGACTACGCGCCCGGCCAGACGCTCGCCAAGCAGGACTTCGTCGTTCCGTGATCCGGCCGGAGGCGCCCACAGCTGCCTCCGACATCCCCCTCCACGAGCCCGCCCGCAACCGCGGCGCGGGCCGCTGGTGCGCCGGTGTCTTGCCGGCGACCGCGCTCTTTGCCCTGCCCGGCACGGCGCTTGCGGCGCCCGATCCGGCACCCACCCCTGCCCCGCCGCAGACCATTTCGCCGCCGAGCGTGCCGCCGCTGCCGATGCCGGGCCAGACGATGGCCGCCGGGCAAACGGTCGCCAATGCCTATCCCGCGCTGTCCGAAGATGACGAGCTGATCCTCGAAATCCGCACCCAGCATCGCGAAATGACCGATACGCTGACCGCGCACGGGCTTCGCGGCGGGGTCTATCTGCCGCTGGGCGATGTCGCCCGTTTTCTCGACCTGCCGATCAGCGTCAGCGACGACGGACATTATGCCAACGGCTGGTTCCTTTCGCCGCTGCGCACGTTGTCGATCAACTTGCGCGCGGGCACGGTCACGCTGGCGGGCAAGGAAAGCCCCATCAGCAAGAGCGACTTCGCCGCCTATGACGGTGAATTGTGGATCAAGGCCGATCGGCTGGCGCAAATCCTGCCGGTCACGCTGACCACCGATCTGCGGGCGCAGACGCTGGTGGTCAAGACGCTCGAACCTTTCCCGTTCGAACAGCGCCTTGCGCGCGAAACGGCGCGCGACCGGCTGGCCAATCTCGGCGGCCATGCCCAGGCGCCGGTCTACGAACGCCAGGACACCCCCTATCAGCTTTACGACGTGCCGATTTCCGAGGTGGAACTGCGCGCGACCGGAAGCCAGGGCATTGCCCCGCACGTCGAGACCGATTTGCGCGCGTCGGGCGATCTGCTGTTCATGACCGCGCGGACTTATGCCAGCGTTTCGTCGTCGAGCGGGCTGATCGCGGCGCGCGCCGAACTGGGCCGTCGCGATCCCGATGCGCAGTTGCTGGGGCCGTTGCGCGCGACCGAGTTCGAAATGGGCGATGTCGCTTCGGAATCGATGCCGCTGGGCCTGCGCGGCGTGGCCGGGCGCGGCTTTGCGCTGACCAATGAGCCGCTCGAACACGCCTCGGTCTTCGAAAACATGGATTTCCGGGGCGAACTTTCCTCGGGCTTCGAAGTCGAACTCTATCGCAACGACACGCTGGTCGGATCGACTCGCGATGCGGTCAACGGGCAGTACGAATTCCTGCATGTCCCGGTCGATTTCGGGCTCAATGTGTTTCGCCTGGTGTTCTACGGCCCGCAAGGACAGCGCCGCGAGGAAGTGCGCCGGATCAGCGTCGGCGACGGGCGCCTCGCCAAAGGCGCGTTTACCTACAACGTCTTCGCGGTGCAAAAGGACAAGTCGCTCGCCAATGTAAACGCGCCGGGGTTTGAACCGACGATCGATTACGGCGACTGGCGCGAAGGCTTTTCCATGCAATATGGCCTGAGCAGCGCGCTGACCGTGGTCGGCAGCGGCGCACTATACCAGTCGGGCGGATCTTCGCGCTGGCTGACCTCGGCAGGGCTGCGCACCGGGCTCGGCGGCTGGGCGGCCAAGCTCGATGCCGCGATCGGCACCAATGGCGGGACGGCGGTCGAAATCGGCGTCGCGGGCAGACTGTTCGGGGCCAGTCTGGTCGCCACCCATGCCGAATATGGCCATGGCTTCGTCGACGAAGTGCGCTCGCCAAGCAGCCTGCCGCTGACGTCGATGACCACATTCGACTTGTCCAAGACCTTGCATATCGGGCTGCACACCGTCCCGCTGGCTTTCAGCTGGCAGCATCTGGCCTATGCCGATGGCCAGGTCACCAACACCGCCACATTCCGCCAGACGTTTACGGTGGGCCGCGTCATGGCGGCCAATGTCATCAACTACAACGACAGCGCGATGCCGGGCGCGGCGACCATCCGGTCGACCACCGGCACCTTCGACCTCTCCACGTTTGCCGGCAGTCACACGCAATACCGCGCCGAGGCCGGCTACACCATCGGGCCACATCCTGCGCTGACCTCGCTGAGCGGCGAAATTGCGCGGGACATCGATGCCCACACCACCGTGCGCGCCTCGCTCACGCACGCGTTCAACAATCACCAGACCACCGTCGGGCTGTCGGCGACGCGCAAGTTCGGACCTTTTGCGGTGTCGTTCGATTCGACCTATACCGCCCCGTCGCGCAGCTATGCCTTTACCTTGCGACTGGGTTTCAGCTTTGGCCGCAATCCCCTGAACGGCAAGATGTTCGTCGCCCGCCCCGGCCTGTCGAGCAGCGGCGCGGTCGCCGTGCGCGCCTTTGCCGATACCAACGGCAACGGCGAATGCGATCCGGGCGAGGAAGCGGTCGGCAAAGTCACCTTCTTCACCGGATCGCAGCACGTCACCTCCGATGCATCGGGCAACGCCATACTGACCGGGGTCGGCGACGGCAGCCGCACTGCGGTCAAGATCGACACCGCCACGCTGCCCGACATTGCCATGGCGCCCTCGCGCCCCGGGGTGGAGATCGTCGCACGCCCCGGCCGCATCCCGATCGTCCAGTTCGCGATCCAGCAATTGAGCGACATCGAAGGCACCGCAGTCTATGCCAACGGCACGCACAAGCGCGGGGTCGCCGGGCTCGTGCTGCATCTGATCGATGCCAAGGGCCGCCGCGCCGCCCGCGCGCGCAGCGAAAACGATGGCTTCGTGCTGATCGAACAAGTCCGCCCCGGCGACTACATGCTCGAAATCGCGCCGGACCAGGCACGCAAGCTGGGCATCAAGCTGGTCAGCGACCGTCACATCCGTGTCGGGCATCACGGCAAGCTGGTCCGGTTGAAGATTGTCGTCGCGCCCCAATGAGCGGCGCGGCGACGCCAGGCCCGCAGACACCCGTGCAGCAAATGGTTAATCCCAAGGCTATCGATTGCCGCGCACAAATCCCCTGCTTATTATGCTTTGCGCCAACAATTACAATAAGGTAGAACCCTGTTACCACGCGGTGCAAGTGGGGACGTTTGCCGCCGGACACATAGCGACACGATAAGTCCCGGGAGGAGCATGGTCGTCATGAGTGCCGTCACGTCCTCGGTGCGCAGCATTTCCGACCTCGCCCTCATCGCCGGGGTTTCGGTTTCGACCGTGTCGCGCGCGCTGACCGGCAAAGGCACTTTGAACCAGACCACGCGCGATCGCATCCGCGCCATTGCCGCCGAGCACGGCTTTCGGCTCAATGTCGCGGCGCAGAACTTGCGGCTTGGCCGCACCGGATCGATCGGCGTGCTGTTTCCGCTGGGCCACGAAAAGGCACAGGCGCTGTCCGATCCGTTCTTTTCCACCATGTTGGGCTACCTTGCCGACGCCTTGACCGAGCGCGGCTATGACCTGCTCCTGTCGCGTATCACGCCCGAAACCGAAATGTGGCTCGACGATTTCGTGCGCTCGGGCCGGACCGATGGAATCATCCTGATCGGCCAGTCGAATCAGGGCGCGGCGATCAACCGCCTCGCGGCGCATTACCGCCAGATGGTGGTGTGGGGCGCTTATTCGCCCGAAAATTGCTATACCACGGTCGGTTCGGACAATTTTGCCGGCGGGGCACTTGCCGCGCACCGCTTGCTGCATCGCGGCGCCAAGCGGCTGGCCTGGTTTGGCCATGCCAACGCGCCCGAATTTGCCGCACGTCAGGCCGGATTCCTGTCGGCTCTGCCCGATGCCGTTCGCCGCGATACCACCGTCGTGCCGATGCACATCACGCCCGAGGGCAGCCGCGCCTCGGCCAGAGCCTATTTTGCCGCCGGGCACCGCCCCGACGGGATCTTCGCTGCATCCGACGTCGGTGCGATCAGCGTGATGGCCGCAGCGCACGAATTCGGCATTGCCGTTCCCCATGACATGGCGGTGATCGGCTTCGACGACATCATGCTGGCGCGGCTGTCAAACCCGCCGCTGACCACGATCCGGCAGGACATCGAGGGCGGCGCGCGCATGCTGGTCGAACTGTTGCTGCGACGCATGGCCGGCGGCGAAACCCAGTCGGTGCAATTCGCCCCGCAATTGATCATCCGCGAAACCGCGTAAACGCCTGATCGGCCGAAACAGAGCCAGACGAAAAAAGGGCCAGAAAGGAAAGGGCGGGCAGGCCCCCCGACCTGCCCGCCCCCCGATCCGGCTGCCCGAACGGCCCTGCGCGCCATGGCGCGCAAGGCCCAGGCATCATGCCGATCAGAACGTACCGTGCAAACGCACACCGAAAGTGCGCGGCGAGCCCATGTAGGCGTTTTGCGTGCCGGTCTGCAGCGGGGTTTCAAAAACCTGCGTGACATAGGTCTTGTTGGTCAGGTTCTGCACCCAGCCTTCGAGCGTATAGCGACGGTCGATCTTCACGCCGAGATTGGCGTTGAGCAGACCGACAGGCCCCTGCACATTGTTGGAGGCAACGTTGACGTACTGGCTGCTGGCGTATTGATACTGCACCCGCCCGATCAGATCGAGCTTGTCCGTCAGCGGCGTATCGAGAGTCAGCCCGGCATTGGCCGTGATCTTGGGCGCAAAGCGGAACCGCGATCCCGACAGCGCCGGGTCGATATTGGCATCCACCCCATACTGCGCATGCGGGATCCAGGTCGCATCGGCATTGAGCGTCAGCGCCGGGGACAACTGGAAGGTGTTTTCGATTTCCGCGCCGTAATCGGTCGCCGACTTGGCGTTGAGCACGGTAAAGCGCAGACCGACGAACTGCGCGATCTGCAGGTTCTTCAGGTCATAATAGAACAACGAAACGTTGGTCCGCGCGCGGTGGCCAAAATACTGCACTTTGGCGCCGAGTTCGAAGGCGTTGATCGTTTCGGGCTTGTACGTCGGATCGAGCGGCGCAGTGACGTTGGTGGTGCCGGCAATCGTCGTGACCAGATACTGGACCATGGGCGGCAGCGTGGCGAAAGCGGCTGCATTGTTGAGAACGCCGCCGGCGGCGTTCTGGTCCATATTCACCCCGCCTGCCTTGAAGCCGCGGTTATAGGTGCCATAGACCATGGCATCGGGGGTCAGCTTGTATTGCAGGCCAAAAGTGCCCGAAACCGCTTTGTCGGTATGCCCGACGTCATAGGCCGGAGCCGGGAAAAGGTTGAGCAGCGTCCCCCAGTCGTTGGGAATGCCATTGAGATAGGTATAGGCAAACGACCCGCGCTTGTGCTCGATCGAATAGCGCAAGCCGCCGATCACGCTGAACTGGTCGGTCACCTTGAAATCGCCATGGGCAAAGACCGCATACGAATCGGTCGAACCATGCATCCCCTCGGATTCGATCAGGCCCGGCGTCGCGTCCGCCGTACCGGCAGGAAGCCCATAGGCGCCGAGCACCGTGTTCCAGTAGGGCTGCGCCTCAAGACCGTTATACAACGAGCGGCCCGACTTCAGCTTTTCGGTCGAGACGAAACCGCCGATCACGATGTCCGCGTTGAGCGAGGGAATGCGGGTGTTGTAGGTCAGTTCCTGCGAAGCGAAGTCGCTATGGAAATCTTCGTCATAGGGCAGAATGTCGGCGCCCGAGAAATCGGCGTCTTCATTGAGCTGGACCACGTCAAAGCGGCGATAGGCCGTGACCGATTTCAGCATGCCGGCGCCGATCGCGGCATCGACCAGCAAAGCGCCGCCGTAGTCCTTGGTCGACTGATAGCCGAGCTGGTTGAGCGAAACCTGGAACTTGGAAATGTCGGTCGACGGCAGCTTGAGCCCGAGCGCGGTGGTCAGGTAATCGACCAGCGGTGCCGTCGGGCCCGCCGTCACGCGTTCGGTGGCATAGCAGCAATCGCCATGGCTGGACGAATAGTCGCCGATCAGGCGCACGGTGACGCTGGACGACGGTTCCCACAAAAGCTGGCCCTTGACCGCGCGGGTGGTATTGCCGTTGACCGGGCGCCCGGTGTTGACGTCGGTGAAAAAGCCGTCAGTGCCCGAACCGAGCCCGGCAACACGCAGCGCAAGGTTGCTGGCGAGCGGTACATTGATCGCGGCGCGGATCGAATAGGTGTTGTAGTTGCCAACGTCCGCTTCGAACGAGCCGCCGATATCCGACGTCGAAGGCTTGGTCGAGGCGAGCAGCAGCGCACCGGCAGTCGTGTTCTTGCCGAACAGTGTGCCCTGGGCCCCGCGCAGAACCTGCAGGTTGTCGATGTCGAGGAAGTCCTGCAGCGCTGCGCCCGCACGGGTGCGATAGACGCCGTCGATGAACACGCCGACCGATCCTTCGAACGAACGGCTGATCCCGGCAGTACCGAGCCCGCGAATGACGACGTTGGCGCTCGACGAGGCAATGTTGGTCACGCGGAACGTGACGCTGGGCGTGATCGCGCCGATATTCGACACGTTTTCGACCCGCGCGGTGGCCAGCGCATCGGCATTGGCGGCGGTGATCGAAATCGGCACGTTCTGGAGCTTTTCCGAACGGCGCTGCGCGGTCACGACGATTTCCTGAAGGCCCGCCTGCGGCGCGGCGGCGGCCTGATCGGCCCCGGCGGCAGGTTCGCCGGCTTCGGGTGCCGCAGCGGCGCTGGCCATCGCGGGCGTTGCCAGCACAGACGCGAAAATAGCGACGGCCGTACCGGCCCGCCAAATGCCCTTCATTTTCATTCCTCTTCCGTTTGGCGCACTGTTTCGTGCGCTTGTCTGGGCTCGCACTGTGGCCGTTTGATCGGCCATCAAGAACTCGAACTCAGGCTTGAGTGTGCTTCAATTCAGCACTTAATTCTTGACATTTTACGACATGAACATGACATTTGACGTCTGCCGTGTTGGTGTTGCCTCTTGTCCACACTGCCTCTTGTCCACATTGGGAGTGGTTCATGCACAGACTGGGCCTCGCCCACACCGCCTCGGTACAGCAGTTCGAGCGCTATGCGCGCATCGCCGGGATCGATCTCGACACGATCCTGAGCGACGAGCACCGCGCCGTGGTCGCCGAAGCGCATCACAGCGAGGTCATTCCAGCCTCGGCCATGGTCGACATTTTCCAGATCGTTGCCATTGCCGCACGGCGCCCCGACCTTGGCGTCGGCTTTGCCATGTGGTGCAACCTGCACGGCTATGGCCCGCTCAGCCTGCTGTGGGACCATTGCACCACGGTCGAACAATTGCTGCGCCTGTCGGGCCGATATCTTCATCTCGAAACAGAAGCGATCGGTTCGTCCGCACTGGTCGAAGGCGACGAAATCGCGGTGCAGCAGTTCCTTACCGTACCAACCATGCTGGGCGGCAGCCAGTACCTCGAAGCGACGCTGACGCTGCAACTGCGCACCATCCGGCTGATCCTGGGGCAGCAATGGCACCCGCTGCGCATGGAATTTGCCCATCCCGCGCCCGACCAGCTCGGCTTTCACCGCAGCGTGTTTCGTTGCCCGCTGGTGTTCGGCGCCGATCGCAGCGCACTGGTGCTCCATCACGACGACCTTGCCCGCGAAAGCCCCAACGGCAACGCGCACCTTGCCGCCTATCTCGAACGGCAGCTCGAAGCCGCCCGCGCCAACCGCCAGGACGACATCCTGCGCCCGCTCGAACATCTCGTCACGGCCAATCTCGCCGGCGGCGGGATGACGCTGGAACGCGCGGCGGCGAGCCTGGGGATCAGCGCCCGTACCCTGCAACGCGCGCTGATTGCGCGGGGTCTCGGCTTTTCGAACGTGCTGGCCAATGTGCGTCGGCGCGTTGCGGGCGAATATTTCGCCTATCAGCGCCAGCCCAACCTGACCGAACTGGCGCATCGGCTGGGCTATGCCGAAGCCAGCGCGGCCAGCCGCTTCCTGCGCGAAAATTTCCGCGCGGGCGCGCGCCTGCTCAGCCGCCGCGCCCGCGCCGAACGGACCACCCGGACCGGCCGGCCCGCCTGATCGACGCGCCGCTCCCGGCGCTTACCGCGCCAAGCGCAGCGCGACTTCGGCCATCGGCGACCGGCAGATATTGCCAAGACACACGAACCGAACGGCTTTCCGGCTCATTGTGGCGGCTTCACGATGCCTCATCGACAGCGCGGCGGCCCAAGGCGGGATCATCGGTGAAGAACCCGTCGAGGCCTTCGGCCAGGTAGCGGCGGATTTCGGCCACACTGCCTTCGGGATTGCGCGCATTGGCACCGGCATCGTTGCGAAAATCGGCGGCTAGGTACTGGTTTTCCGGGCGGAACGTATAGCACCCGACAAGCAGCCCCGATCGATGCGCATCGGCGATCATCGCTTTGGGCTCGCCCAGCTTGCCATCGGGGCCCAGCGGGATCAACTGACGCGTCCAGGGCGCGACCCAGTCGGCATAGGCGGCAATCGCGGCAAGACCGTCGGCGCTCGTCATCTGGCCATAGGTCAGCGTGCCGCCCGCCTTGACGACATCGGCCGGACGCTGCGCATCGTCGTCGATCAGCTGCATGAACTGGACATTGGGCCGATCGCCCAGCGTGCCGCGCAACGCTTTCAGATTGGCGATCTCGAACGACTGGATGATCACCGGCGCGGTAGCGAGATACTTGCTGGCGCTCAGCTCCCTGACGAACCGGTCCTCCATCGGCAGCCCGATCCCGGCGAAATAGGTCGAATGCTTGATTTCCGGGATCAGCCCGACGACCCGGCCGCGCGCGGCGGATTCGGCGGCAAGGAAATCGGCGATTTCGGCCAGCGTCAGGATACGGAACATGCCGTCATAGGAATGGCTTTCGACGCGCAGCCCCTCGCCCGTCATGCGCTCTTTCGCGCGCAAGCTGCGCAGTTCGTCGAGCGTGAAATCCTCGGTGAACCAGCCGTACTGCGACACGCCGTCGACGATTTTGGTCGTCCTGCGCGCGGCGAATTCCTTGCGCGTCGACACGTCGGTGGTTTCGGCAATGTTGTTTTCATGCCGCGCGACCAACACGCCGTCCTTGGTCACGACCAGATCGGGCTCGATGAAATCGGCACCATCGGCAATCGCCTTGGCATAAGAGCCGAGCGTGTGTTCGGGGCGCAGCGCGCTGCATCCGCGATGGCCGAGCACCACCGGCTTGACCGGGCGCACCGCCGCGCGCGCGCTGGTGCCCAAACCCGTCAACAGCGCCGCCGCAAGGCCGCCGCCCATTGCCAGACATTCCCGCCGCGCCATCCGCATCGCACTCACCTCCCGTTATTCAGCCGCAGTCATACCGTTACCCCGCCATGGCGTGCAATCAGGTCAAATCAACGACAGTCACCGGCGGCAATCGTTCGACGCCGGGCTGCTCGGCCCAGTCGCGCGCATTGAGCACCCCGCCATCGGCGCGCAAAGCGGCAATCTGCGCCAGATCGAGATCGGCAAACACCCATTGCGCCGCCGATTCGACACCGATCGCGAGAACGCCGTCTTCGGGCATGGCAAACCCCTGCCCCGCATGACGATCCGGCGGGCCATAGATCCCCGCCGCGCCCCGGTTGTGCTCCATGGCCGGCGACCAGTCGGCATCGCCCACGATCGGGCAGTGCACCGCATAGCATTGCCCTTCCAACGCGCGCGCCTGGCTGCCGATGCGCACGCGCCAATATCCGTGCATCGTCTCGGTACAGCTCGGCACCAGCAGCACATCTGCCCCCGCCTCGACCGCCGCGCGGGCCAACAGCGGGAATTCGCTGTCATAGCAGATCAGCACCGCCAGCCGCCCCAGCGGGGTGACGAACAGGTTGATTTCGCTGCCCCCGACAATGCCCCACTCTTCGCGTTCGAAGCGGGTCATCAACAGCTTGTCCTGATAAGCCGCGCTGCCATCGGGCGAAAACAGCCGCGCGGTATTCACAAAGCGGCCGTCGACCCGCTTTCTCGGCGCGCTCGCGGCGAGAATCCAGATGGCGTGCCGCCGCGCGAGATCGCGATGCAGCGCATCGACCCGGGGCAAAAGGGCAGAGACCGTTTCGATCGAGCCTTGCAGATCGCCCATTGTCACCGGGTCGAGACTGGCCAGTTCCATCGCGCCATATTCGGGAAACACCGCCAGCGCCGCGCCGCCCGCAGCCGCCTCGGCAACCCAGTGCGTCAGCTTGGCCTCATACGCCTCCCAGTCGGCCAGCGCCTCGATCGGATATTGCGCGGCGGCCACGCGCCAGTTCGTCGTCACCATTGTTTCAGCCAATACTGCATGGGTTTCGGGGATTCATCGGCATCGCCATGATCCTTCCAGCCGAGCTCGGTGACAAGCCCCGGCACCGGGGCATAGCCGCGCTTGGTCCAGAAGGCATCGAGCGGGACATAGTCGGCGGGGCGCGCAGGATGATCGGCGGGGCGGATCACGGCGGCAAAGCACGCGGCATTTGCGCCGCATTGGCGCGCCTGCGCCTCGCGATGGTCGAAAAAGCCATGCCCGATCCCGCGCCCGCGATACGCGGGCAGGAGCACGCTTTCGCCGAAATAGAACAGCCTTGCGATATCGAGCCCGCGCGCAGCAAAAGGATCGCGAAATTCCGCTTTCTGATGGATCATCGGCGCCGCCGTCGCTGCGCCGACAATGTCTGCCCCGTCGAATGCGGCGACCAGCACGGCGTCGGGCGCGGCAGAAAATTCCCTCAGATAATCAGCCTCGTACACCGCATCGCCGTCATAGAGATAAGGCCAGGCGGCAAACACCCGGATGCGCAAATCCGCCAGACGATCGAGCGCGGCGACCAGTTCGCCGCCGGTCAGCGGCCGGACGCAAAGATTCATGCCAAGGCCGCGGGATCGACCTGACGCGTCCAGTCGACGAGATTGTAATACATCGTCAGCCGGGTGATCCGCCCTTCGGCAATGCTCAGAAATGCACCAGCGGGCAGGACGTAGGTCTGGCCTTCGGCTTCGGGCAGGCCTTCGTCGGTTTCGAGATAGGCGCCATGGACCACGAATTCGGCCGCCGCGTGCGTGCCGTCTTCGCTGACCATCAGGACGATGTCTTCCAGCCGCTCCTCGTAACAGCGCTCCATGTGCGCGAGGAACGCGGCGAACTGGTCCTTGCCGCTCTGCCGCCCGCCCTGATTGATGTCATGCGCGACATCGTCGGACAGACAATCGAGCATGCCCTGCCAGTCACCGGCGTTGAAGGCGGCATAATAGCGTTCGAGCAGGGCAAGCGTTGCGGCGCGGGGCATCGGTCGTCTCCGGGCGTTAAAAAAGGCCTCGGAGTCATAAAGTCCCCGACGCCGCTTGCGCCACGGCAAAATGCCGCAATCAGAAAAATGAATGGGAGGCGACATCACGATGCCGCCCCCCCCTTCGAGCCATGGGATCAGGCGAAAAGCTTCGTCGCGGTTTCGGCAACGCGCTTGCCCAGATAGCGCGCGCTGTCGAGTTCGACTTCGCTCGGGCTGCGGCTGCCGTCGCCGTCGGCGATCGTGGTCACGCCATAGGGCGCGCCGCCGACCACCGTGCCGACCCCCATCTGACCCTGAAACCCGTAATCGAGCCCGACGATGGTCATGCCGAAATGCAGCAGATTGGTGATGATCGAAAACAGCGTGGTTTCCTGCCCGCCGTGCTGCGAGGCGGTCGAAGTGAACGCCGCGCCGACTTTGCCGTTGAGCGCGCCGCGCGCCCACAGCCCGCCAGCCTGATCGAGGAACGCCGCCATTTGCGAGCTGATCCGGCCAAAGCGCGTGCCGGTGCCGACGATGATCGCGTCATAGTGTTCGAGATCGGCGATCGTGGCGACGGGCGCGGCCTGATCGAGCTTGAAATGCGCATTCCGGGCGATTTCGGGCGACACGGTTTCGGGCACACGCTTCACGTCGACTTCGGCGCCGGTCGCGCGGGCGCCTTCGGCAATGGCATGGGCCATGGTTTCGAGGTGTCCATAGCTCGAATAATACAGGACGAGGACTTTGCTCATGGCGGGTTTCCCTGGCGTTGGGCACGGCGATAAAGGGGGGGTGCCGTGCGGATGTGGTGGGCGCTGGATAGGCGCGCGCCGCTTTCCCGGGCAGCCTGATAATCCAGCATGCCTTGTTCGATTTTCCCGAAATGTTTGCCATGATTGCGCGCGCGTGCATTTTCGCCTATGGGGCCAGCCTCGCACAGCCCCGGCGCCGCGACGCGCATTCAGCCCCATTGCCCGGGCGCGCCCGTTTTGCCGGGGGAAATTTGGTTCACCCCGTTTTGCAGCGGCAGAAAAGGCGCTACGCTTTGCGCCCGCTGCCACAGGAAGATTGACCCATGTCCCGTCGCCGCCAGATCTACGAAGGCAAGGCCAAGATCCTTTACGAAGGCCCCGAGCCCGGTACGCTGATCCAGTATTTCAAGGATGATGCCACCGCGTTCAACGCGCAAAAGCGCGGCACGATCAACGGCAAGGGCGTGATCAACAATCGCATCAGCGAATATGTGTTCACCCGCCTTGCCCATATCGGCATTCCGACTCACTTCATCCGCCGGCTCAACATGCGCGAACAGCTCGTGCGCCAGGTGGAAATCATCCCGATCGAAGTGGTCGTGCGCAATGTCGCGGCAGGCTCGATTTCCAAACGGCTCGGCATTCCCGAGGGCGAGCCGCTGCCGCACACGCTGATCGAATATTACTACAAGGACGATGCGCTGGGCGATCCGATGATCGCCGAGGAACACATCGCCTGCTTCGGCTGGGCCAACAACGAGGAAATGCACGACATTTCGTCGATGGCGATTCGCGTGAACGACTTCATGTCGGGCATGTTTGCCGCGATCGGCATCCGTCTGGTCGATTTCAAGCTTGAATTCGGCCGCATCTGGGACGGCGATTTTGCCCGCGTGATCCTGGCCGACGAAATCAGCCCCGACGGTTGCCGCCTGTGGGACATCCAGACCGGCGAAAAGCTCGACAAGGACCGTTTCCGCCGCGATCTGGGCGGTGAAGAAGAAGCCTATCAGGAAGTCGCGCGCCGGCTTGGCCTGCTCGACAATGAAGGCGGCCCTTCCGAAGTGCTCGACCTCGGCGCGCATCGCAAGCTGCGCACCAAGAAATAAGGCGCGCGAAAATTTCGGGGAGGGCGGCACCGGCCCGCTCCCCCACCCGACCACCCGACACTTGTACCCTGTGGGTGGTCGGGTGGGGGAGCGGGCCGGTGCCGCCCTCGAAACGAAGTTTCGACAAGAGTTGACGGGGCTTGTCCGATTGCTACCCCTGCTGCCTGCGCAGCAGGGGTTTTTCGCGTGGGCATGGCAGGAGAGACATAGGGTGAAGATCGCAACCGCGCTGGCAGGCATCCTGATGATCGGCACAGCCCTTCCCGCATGCGCCGCGCCGCCGCCGGTTTATGACGAACGCCCCGCCAAGCTCGAAGAGGCGAGGGACTTGCGCGATTTCGACCGGCGCGTGGTCGATATTCCGATGCGCGACGGGGTAAAGCTGCACACCGTCATCCTTGTGCCCAAAGGCGCGAAAGGCGCGGCGATGCTGATGACGCGCACGCCCTACAACGCCGAAGACCAGACCAACTATGGCCATTCGCCGCACATGGCGAGCCGGATCGACGGCTATGACAGCGCGCCCGACGTGGTCATGGCGGGCGGCTATATCCGCGTCGTCCAGGACATTCGCGGCAAGTACGGATCGGGCGGGACCTATGTGATGAACCGACCGCTGGTCGGCACTTCGCTCAATCCCACCAAAGTCGACGATGCCACCGACACTTATGACACGATCGACTGGCTGGTGAAGCATGTCGGCGAATCGAACGGGCGCGTCGGCATTCTGGGGATCAGCTATGACGGGTTCACCGCGCTCGCCGCGCTGGTCAATCCGCATCCCGCGCTCAAGGTCGCAGTGCCGATGAACCCGATGGTCGACGGCTGGCGCGGCGACGACTGGTTTCACAACGGCGCCTATCGCCAGTACAACAACGACTATATCTGGGATCAGGTCGCCAGCCGCGACAATTCCGCGCATTACGAATCGGGCCAGGCCGATGCCTATACCCTGTTCATGCGCGCGGGCTCAGCGGGCGCGCTGGCCACCGCGCACGGGCTCGACCAGATCGGATTTTGGCAAAAGCTCAAGGCCCACCCCGCCTACGACAGTTTTTGGCAGGAACAGGCACTGGACAAGATCCTTGCCCGTGCGCCGCTGACCGTGCCGACCATGCTGGTCCATTCGCTGTGGGATCAGGAAGACATCTATGGCGCGCCTGCCGTGTGGAAGGCGCTCAAGCCGCTCGACAAGGACGGCAAGCTGTTCCTCTCGATGGGCCCCTGGTATCACGGCCAGGAAATCGAGCGCGCCGACAGCCTGGGCCCGATCCGCTGGGACAGCGACACCGGCAAATGGTGGCGGATGCACGTCCTCGCCCCGTTTCTGGCGCATTATCTCTATGACACGCCAATGGATGTCGCGACCGTGACCGCGTTTCAGTCGGGCACCAACACATGGCAGCGCCTGCCCGGCTGGCCCACCGCCAAGGCCGAAACCCGGCTCTATCTCCATGCCGACCAGTCGCTGGGCTTTGCCCCCTCGGACAAGGCGGCGCGGCTCGACTATATCTCCGACCCGGCCAACCCGGTGACCTTTCTGCCGCGCCCCAACAAGCTGGTCGGCTATGAAAACAACCCCTGGCCGACTTGGCTGACTACCGATCAGCGCCCGGTCTCGGGCCGCCCCGATGTGCTGACCTTTACCGGCCCGGTGCTGGACAAGCCGGTGACGATCGCCGGGCAGCCGGTCGTGCATCTGACCGCATCGACCAGCGGCAGCGACAGCGACTGGGTGGTCAAACTGATCGATGTCTATCCCGACGAAGTCGCGGGCGATCCGGCGATGGGCGGCTATGAACTGGCGGTCGGCATGGACATCTTTCGCGGGCGCTATCGCCAGAGCCTGTCCGAAGCCCGCGCGATCACCCCCGATGCCCCGCTGGCCTATACGTTCGCGCTGCCGCCCGCGAACCACGTGTTCCTGCCCGGCCACCGTATCATGGTGCAGATCCAGTCAAGCTGGTTCCCGCTCTATGACCGCAACCCGCAGACGTTCGTCCCCTCGATCCTCGACGCAAAGCCCGCCGACTATGTCAAAGCCACGCAAAAGATCAGCGTCGGCGGCGATGGCGGCAGCACGATCGACTTGCCCGTGGTGAACTGACCCCTGCGCAGCCGTGCGATCCTTTTCGCGTCGCTTTGCGCGCTGCTGACCGGTTGCGCGCAAGGCGGCGCGCGGCTGGTTCCGCTGGCGGCAAAGCCCGACTGGCCCTTTGCGGCGAGCGATGTCGTGCCCGATCCGGGGTATCGCTTTGGCAAACTGGCCAACGGGATGCGCACCATCGTGCGCAGCAATGCGACTCCGGCGGGCGTGGCGATGGTGCGGCTGGTGATCGAGACCGGCTCGCTCGATGAGGCCGAGGATCAGCGGGGCCTTGCGCATTTTGTCGAACACATGGCTTTCGAGGGCAGCACGCATGTCCGCAACGGCGAAATGGTCAAGCTGTTGCAGCGCGAGGGGCTGACCTTCGGCGCCGATACCAATGCCTCGACCTCGTTCGAGCGCACCGTCTATCAGCTCGATCTGCCGCGCGCCGATCCCGCGCTGCTCGATACCGCGCTGATGCTCTTGCGCGAAACGGCGAGCGAGCTGACCATTGCGCCCGATGCGGTCGATCGCGAGCGCGGCGTCGTCCTCTCGGAAATGCGCGACGGCAAAGGCTATGCGCTAAGCGACTGGCACGACATGGCGCAGTTTCTCTATCCCCGTGCAACGTATCTTCGTCGCCTGCCGATCGGGACCGAACGCAGCGTTGCGCGCGCCGATGCCAAAGCGCTGACAGCATTCTGGCGCGCCCATTACCGGCCCGATCGCACAACGCTGATCCTGGTCGGCGATTTTCCGGCGGCCACGATGACCCGCGCGATCGCGGCGCATTTTGCCGACTGGCGCGCCGAGCCCGCCCCGCCACCGGGCCGGGTCGAGCCGGGCCGGGTCGAGGCCGATCGGCGCGACCGGGTCGACATCCGCATCGATCCCGCGCTGAGCGAGCGCGTCACCGCCTCGCGCCATGGCCCCTGGCTCGACGAGCCCGACACGATTGCCAACCGGCGCCGCGCGCTCCTGCGGCTGATCGGCTATCGCATTGTCAACCGTCGCTTTCAAAGCCTGGCGCGCCGGGTCGATCCGCCATTTCGCGGCGCCGGATTCGGCACGGCAGAGGTGTTTCATATCGGACGCACCACCAATCTCGTCGTCGACAGCGAAGACGGCAAATGGCGCCGGGGCCTGATCACTGCCGCCGCCATGCTGCGGCAGGCGTTGACTCAAGGGTTCACGCAGGCCGAACTCGACGAACAACTCGCCGATTTGCGCGAAGGGCTGGAAAATGCCGCCGCCGAAGCCGAAACCCGATCGGACGCCACGCTGATCCATGCCGCGCTGGCCACGATCGCCGATGGCAAAGTGCCGACCGCGCCCGCCGACGCGCTGGCGCGGTTCAACGCCTATGCCCCGACGATCACCCCGGCGCTGGTGCTCAATGCCTTGAAGGGCGGGGTGCTGAAAGACGGGGCACTGCCGCTCGATGCGCCGCTGCTGCGATTTCACGGTCGCCGTGCGCCCGAAGGCGGCGCCGACGCGCTGCGCAGCGCCTGGGTCGAGGGCGAAGCCGCCCCCGCTGCCGTGTTCACGCCGGTCTCGGGCCGCTTTGGCTATGGCGACTTTGGCCCGGCGGGCACAGTGGTGTCCGATCGGCGTGACGCGCGGCTGGGCATTCGCATGGTGCGCTTTGCCAATGGCGTGCGGCTCAATCTGCGCCATACCGATCTCGATCGCGATCGCATCCGGCTCAGCCTTGCGCTGGCGGGCGGCGAACCGCTTGCGACGCGCGCCGATCCCCTGGCTGTGGCGATGGTTCCGGAACTGGCGCAAGGGGGGCTTGGCAAACACAGCGCGGATGATCTGCAAACGCTGCTCGCCGGGCATTCGGTCGGCGGCTCGTTCCATCCCGAAGGCGATGCCTTTGTCGCCGGGGCGAATACCACGCGGCGCGATCTGGCGATGGAATGCAGCTATCTCGCCGCGCTGATCAGCGATCCCGGCTATCGCCCCGAGGCCGAACGGGCCTTTCACGAAACGATCGCCAATGTGCTCGCCCGGCGCAATGCGACGCCGCAAGCGGCGCTGGCCAATGCGCTCGGCGGGATCGAGACGGACAACGACCCGCGCTTTACGCTCGGCGACATCGCGGCCTATCGCGCGGTCACTTTTGCGACGTTGCGTCATGTGATCGGCGACCGGCTGGCCCGTGGCGCCATCGAGATCGGCATGGCGGGCGATCTCGACGAAGAGGCCGCGATTGCCGCCGTGGCGCGCACATTGGGCGCCCTGCCCGCGCGCGAAACCGATTTTCCGGTCGATCCCGCTGCGCTGCAACGCAATTTCACCGACCGGCGCGGCGCGATCGTGGTGCCTCACAAGGGGCCGACGACGCAGGCCATCGTGCGGCTGGAATGGCCGACCACCGACGATCGCGACGAACGGCTCGAACTGGCGCTCGACATGATCCAGGACATGGTCACCATCGCGGTCGAAGACACTTTGCGCGAGGCCATGGGCAAGACCTATTCGCCCGGCGCAACGTCTGCGCAGTCCGATCTATGGCCCGGCTGGGGCACATTTGCCGTGCAGGCCTCGGTGGCGACCGGCGATGTCGCGGCGACGCGCGCGGCCATCCGCAAGACGCTCGCCGCGCTGATCGCCGCGCCTGCCGATCCCGATCTGATCGCGCGCGCCCGCGCCCCGCTCGCCCAGCGGCTCGACAACTGGCTCAAAGGCAACGGCGGCTGGCTTTCGCTGGTCGCCCGCGCGCAGACCAAGCCCGAACGGATCGAGCGTCACCTTGCCGCCAAGGCCATGCTGATGAGTCTGACCCCGCGCGAATTACAGGCCGCCGCCGCGCGCTATCTGGCACCCGACCGCGCGGTGGAGATCCTCGTCTTGCCGAATGCCGAAAAAAGTGGAGGATGATCGGCTATGACCGATCTTGCCGACTTCCCCGCCACCGCGCTTGCCCCCGCCTTTGCCACAGGCGCGCTGTCCCCCGTCGACGTGATCGAAGCCGTGCTGGCGCGGGCCGCCGCGTGGGAGCCCAGGCTGGCGGCGACTTATGCGCTCGATCGCGACGGTGCGCTGGCGGATGCGCGGACGTCCGAAGCGCGCTGGCGCGCAGGTACGGCGCTGGGCCCGCTCGACGGCGTGCCGGTCACGATCAAGGAAATCATCGCGACCAAAGGCGTGCCGATGCCGATGGGCACGGCGGCCAGCATCCTGTCACCGGCCCCCGCCGATGCCCCGGTCGCCGCGCGGCTGCGCGAAGCGGGCACGGTGATCTTTGCCAAGACCACGGTCCCTGATTACGGCATGCTGTCCTCTGGCCTGTCGAGCTTTCACCCGCTGACGCGCAATCCGTGGGACGTGTCGCGCAATCCCGGCGGATCGAGCGCGGGCGCGGGCGCAGCGGCGGCGGCGGGCTATGGCCCGTTGCACGTCGGCACCGATATCGGCGGATCGATCCGTTTGCCAGCGGGCTGGTGCGGGATCTTCGGGCTGAAGCCGTCGAACGGGCGCGTGCCGATCGATCCGCCCTATATGGGCCGGGTGGCGGGGCCGATGACGCGCAGTGTCGCCGATGCGGCGCTGATGATGACCGCGATCACCGGCGACGATGCGCGCGATTTCATGAGCCTGCCCCGCGAAGATGTGCCGTGGATGGATCTTGACGGCGATGTGCGCGGGCTGCGCATCGGGGTAATGCTCGATGCCGGCGCGGGCACGGCGACCGAGCCTGCCGTGCGCGCGTGCATCGAAGCGGCGGCCCGCGTGTTCGAAGCGGGCGGCGCGATCGTCGAACCGGCAGAGCCTTGGCTGACGCCTGCGATGTTCGATGCTTTCGACACCTTTTTCCGCACCCGGTTCTGGGCCGAGACAAAGGATCTGCCGCGCGAACGTTACAGCCTGATCCTGCCCTATATCCGCCAATGGGTCGAAGGCGGCGCGCAGACCAGCGCGCTGGAGCTGTATCAGGCCTATCAGCAGTTGATGGCGATCCGCGAAGCGGGCGTGCGATTCAGCCAGCGGTTCGATTTCGTGCTGTCGCCGGTCGCGCCGATGCCCGCCTTTGCCGCCGCACTGCCCGGCCCCAACAACGATCCTGCGCGCCCGTTCGATCACATCGCCTTTACCATGCCCGCCAACATGACCGAGCAACCGGCGGCCTCGATCGATTGCGGGCAGACGGCGGACGGTTTGCCGATCGGGTTGCAGATCACCGGCAGGCGATTCGACGACATCGGCGTGCTGCGCCTGTCGCGCTGGTACGAACAGGCGCGCGGGCCCTGGCGCGACTGGCCCCCAGTACCTGCCCCATCCCCAGCACCTGCCCCCTCCCAAGCACCCGACCCTTTCCAAGAACCTTGCCCTTGACCGCAGGTGGAGGCATAGGGCCGCACAAGCGATGACTCCTGAGAAAGAGTGCGAACGATGAAAGTGCGTGTCCATGTCAGCCTGAAGAACGGCGTGCTCGATCCTCAGGGCCGCGCGATCCACCATGCGCTCGAAGGCATGGGCTTTACCGGAATCAACGACGTGCGGGCCGGGCGCCTGATCGAGCTCGATGTCGCCGACGATGTGACCGACGCCGCGCTCGACGACATGTGCGCCAGGCTGCTCGCCAATCAGGTGATCGAAAACTACCGCATCGAAAAGGTGGCCTGATCATGTCCTTTACCGCCGCTGTCATCACTTTTCCCGGATCGAACTGCGACCGCGACATGGCCGTGGCGATCGAAGAGATCACCGGCGGCACGGTTCACCGCGTGTGGCACGGCGATGCCGTTCTGCCCGATGGGCTTGATTTCATCGCGCTGCCCGGCGGGTTTTCCTATGGCGACTATCTGCGTTCGGGCGCGATGGCCGCGCGTTCGCCGATCATGCAGGCGGTCGTGGCCGAGGCCGCGCGCGGCGTTGCCGTGCTCGGCGTGTGCAACGGGTTTCAGGTGCTGACCGAAGCGGGCCTGCTGCCCGGCGCGCTGTTGCGCAACGCCGGACAACACTTCGTCTGCCGCGATGTCGCGCTGACCGTCGGGACCAGCCGGTCGCTGTTTACCGGCGGCTATTTCAAGGATCAGCGGATCACTATCCCCGTCGCGCATCATGACGGCAATTACTATGCCGACGCTGCAACGCTCGACCGCCTCGAAGCCGAAGACCGCGTGGCATTTCGCTATGCCGAGCCGGTCAACGGATCGCAGCGCCAGATCGCCGGCGTGCTCAACGAAGCGCGCAATGTGCTGGGCATGATGCCCCATCCCGAACGCATGATCGAGCCCGCACACGGCGGCAGCGACGGGCGCGTCCTGTTCGAAAGCGTCTTGCGCGCGGCGGGCGTGACGGCCTGACGGCAGCCTTTACGCCGCTGCGTCGCGGGCGTCCCTGCCCATGTCTTTGCGGACCATGTCTTCGCGAACCATGTCTTCGATGGTGCCGGCCTTTTTCGGTTTGGCCGCGACCAGATCGAAGGCGGCTTCGGCGGGCATCGGGCGTCCGAAATAATAGCCCTGGATCTTGCGGCAGCCGAGTTGGCGAACCATCGCCAGTTCCTCTTCGGTTTCGACGCCTTCGGCGGTGGTCGACATTTCCAGGCTGTCGGCCATCGCCACGACCGCGCGCACGATCGCCAGGCTTTCCGCATTGTGACGCGCCGCGCCCTGGACAAAGCTGCGGTCGACCTTGATCGTTGAAAAACGGATCTTGCGCAGATAGCCGAGCGAGGAATAGCCGGTGCCGAAATCGTCGAGCGCCACGCCGCAGCCGAGCCCGATGATCCGCTGCAGGGTTTCCAGCGCCACGGTGCCGTCGCGCAGAAACACGCTTTCGGTCACTTCGACTTCCAGCCGATGGGGCGGCAGGCCGCTGGCCGCCAGCGCCGAGACCACGGTTTCGGCAAAACGGCCGTCGAGCAACTGTTCGCCCGAGACATTGACCGCGATCTTGATCGGATCGGGCCAGCGCGCCGCTTCATTGCAGGCGGTGCGCAAGGCCCATTCGCCGATCGGCACGATCAGCCGCGCATCTTCGGCCACCGGGATGAAACGCGCCGGGCTGACCGGCCCATGTTCGGCGCTGGTCCAGCGCGCCAAGGCTTCGAAACTGAGCACTTTGCCGCTGATGGCGTCGACCACCGGCTGATAGGCCAGCGAAAATTCGTTGCGGTCGAGCGCATGGCGCAGCGCGACTTCGAGCACGCGGCGCTGTTCGGCATCGGTATGCAGCGAGGGTTCATAGGCAAAATGCGCTGCCCCGCCCTCGTCCTTGGCGCGATAGAGCGCAAGATCGGCATTGCGCATCAAGGTCTCGACCGTGGCCCCGTCGCGCGGCCCGATCGCCGATCCGACGCTGGCGCCGATATAGAGCGTGTGGTGATCGACCATATAGGGCTGCGACAGCCCGGCGATGATGCGATGCGCCACAGCATCGATCTTGTCGCTGTCGACGCCCTGAGCCAGCACCACCGCGAATTCGTCGCCCCCCAGCCGACCGCATACCCCGGTATCGCCGACCAGCGTCCCCAGCCGTTCGGCCACGCGTTCGAGCAGGCGATCGCCGACCAGATGGCCAAGCGTATCGTTGATCGCCTTGAACCGGTCGAGATCGATCATCAGGAACGCGCACCGGCTGCGGAACTGATCGGCACGGCGCATCGCGGCGTCGAGCGCCTCGGTCAGTTGCAAGCGGTTGGGCAACCCGGTCAGCGTATCGAACCGGGCGAGATAGGCGATCTGGTCTTCGTTCTCGCGCCGCTCGGTAACATCCGATCCCACTCCGCGAAACCCGACGAAGACGCCGTTTTCATCGATGCGCGGGCTGGCCGACAGCTCCCACCAGCGGTGCTGTCCCTTGAGCGTGACACGCACCATCAGATTGCTGAAGCTTTCGCGCCGCTTTATCCGTTCGGCAAGGTCGTGCAGCGAGGAATGGAAATATCCGGTGTCCCAGCTTTCGCCCGCGATCAACTGGATCAGCGGCTTGCCTTCGACATCTTCGGATTCTTCGCCAAGGGCAAAGGCAAACCGCGGAGAGACGTTGCGCACGCGGCGCGCCGGGTCGACCTGCCACAGCCAATCGGCTTCGCCCTCTTCGAATTCGCGCAGCAAGAGCGAAACGACATCGCTCTTGTCGACCAGCCCGGCCTCGGCCAGCTTGCTGTCAAGAAACGTGCGCGCGGTCTCGAATGCGCCAACCGCGACAAACACCAGAAAGCAGGCCGCGACCGCAGCTGCGGTCCATTCGCCATGGGCCATGAATGCGCCGATCCCCGAAAGGCCGAGAATCACGATGAAGACTTCGGCGCCAAGCGGAACGGTCGCAAAGGCAAAGCCCATGCCTGCCATCAACGTCGCCATGATCGCCCAGATCACCCCGCAATCGTTCGCGCCGAGCCATGGGCCAAAGACCACAATGGGCAAGGCCCAGACCGCGGCAAGCCCGGCCGTCCCCAACGCCTGGACGCGAATTGCGCGCAAACCGACGCGGCGCTGACCAATCGGACTGATCCGGCGATCGACCATCGTGGTGCCGATCACGGCGGCGATCAGCAAGGCCAGCCAGCCCACCGAAAGGATCATGCCGACCCCGGCGCGCAGCACGCGCATCATCAGCATCGCGCAAAGGCCATGGGCCAGAATTCGCGCCACGGCCATTCGCGCAAGGCCGACAAATTGCAGGCTGCGCAGCCGCCCCCAGTCGCCATCGGCCGGATCGGTCAGCCCCAGGACCGCACGCCACTGCAACCGCGACGGCAACGCCGGTTTGGCGTGGTCGGCAAGACTGGCAGCAGAGCGGGCGCGCGGCAAATGAGTCACCCGGCCTGTTTAACCCCCAATGCTTGCCCAATGGTAAGCGCCAGGCGCCATCAGATCATTCGACGGTAACCGATTTGGCGAGGTTGCGCGGCTGATCGACGTCGGTGCCTTTGGCCAGCGCGACGTGATAGGCGAGCAATTGCACCGGCACGGCATAGACCAGCGGGGCGATCAGCGGGTGAACCTTGGGCATCTCGATCGTCGCGAGACAGCCCTCGCCCGCCTCGGCCAGCCCTTCGGCGTCGGAAATCAGCACGATCTTGCCGCCGCGCGCGCGCACTTCCTGCATGTTCGAAACGGTCTTTTCGAACAGCGGGCCCGACGGGGCGAGCACGATCACCGGCACTTTTTCGTCGATCAGCGCGATCGGCCCGTGCTTCATTTCGCCGCTGGCATAACCCTCGGCGTGAATATAGCTGATTTCCTTCAATTTCAGCGCGCCTTCGAGCGCCAGCGGATAGTCCGGCCCACGCCCGAGATAGAGCACATCGCGCGCCGGCGCGATCAGCGGGGCGATCGCCGCGATTTCGTCGTCATGCGCCAGCGCGGCGTTGAGCGCGGCCGGCGTTTCATCGAGATGCCCGACAATTTCGGCTTCTTCCGCATGGCTGATCAGCCCGCGCTTGACCGCCAGATGCACCGCCAGCGCGGCCAGCACGGCCAATTGGCAGGTAAACGCCTTGGTCGAGGCCACGCCGATTTCGGGCCCGGCATGCGTGGGCAACAAGAGGTCGGCTTCGCGGGCCATCGTGCTGGTCGGCACATTGACGACGACCGCAATCGTCTGCCCCGCCGCCTTGCAATGGCGCAGCGCGGCAAGCGTGTCGGCGGTTTCGCCCGATTGCGAGATGAACAGCGCCAGCCCGCCCGGTTCGAGCACGGGATCGCGATAGCGGAATTCGCTCGCCACATCGATGTCGACCGGCAGGCGGGCAAAGCGTTCGAACCAGTATTTCGCCACCATCCCGGCGTAATAGCTCGTGCCGCAGGCGACGATCGTCACGCGGCGGATGCTGGCAAGATCGAAATCGATCTGCGGCAAGGACACGACCTGTTCGTAACGACGCAGATACGAGCGCAGCGTCTGGGCGACGACGATCGGCTGCTCGTAAATTTCCTTTTGCATGAAATGGCGGAAATTGCCCTTTTCGATCGCGGCGGCAGTCGCGCCGGAAGCGACGATCGGACGCACGACCGGATTGTTCGCCGCATCGAAGACCGACGCGCCGTCGCGGGTGATCACCACCCAGTCGCCTTCTTCGAGATAGCTGACTCGCTGGGTCAGCGGGGCGAGCGCCAACGCATCGGAGCCGAGGAACATCTCGCCATCGCCATAGCCGACCACCAGCGGCGAACCGAGCCGCGCGCCGATCAGCATGTCGGGATGCCGGCGAAACGCGATCGCCAGCGCAAAGGCCCCGCGCAAGCGCGGCAGAACCGCCTGGACCGCTGCGGTCGGCGAAAGCCCCGCTTCGACTTGTTCGGAAATCAGGTGCGCGACGACTTCGGTATCGGTTTCGCTTTCAAAGCTGCGCCCGCGCGCGATCAGTTCTTCGCGCAACGAACGGAAATTCTCGATGATGCCGTTATGCACGAGCGCGACTTCATCGGTGGCATGGGGGTGCGCGTTGTTGGTGGTCGGCGCGCCGTGCGTCGCCCAGCGGGTATGCGCGATGCCGATCGTGCCCGGCGCGGGATTGCGCGCCAGTTCGACGACCAGATTGGCGAGCTTGCCCTCGGCGCGGCGGCGGACCAGCTCGCCGCCTTCGACGGTGCAGACACCCGCGCTGTCATAGCCGCGGTATTCCATGCGCCGGAGACCATCGACCAGACGGTCCGCCACCTGATCCTTGCCGACAATCCCGATAATTCCGCACATGGTATAAGTCTTTCAGCAAGTGTGGGCCGACGCGCAGCGCATGGCACGGCCAAAGTGAACGGCAGATTGCCGGGCGGTCAATCCTGTTTTTCGGCCTTCTTGTCGGCCTTTCTTTCGGCCTTTTTCTTTTTCATCGCGTCGTGAAAGCGGTCGGCCCAGCCCGGCTTGACCAGTTGCTCGGCGCGCACCAGCCGCAGTTCTCCATCGCACACATCTTGGCTGACCGCGCTGCCCGCCGCGACGATCGCATCGGCGCCGATCCGCACCGGAGCGATCAGCGCCGAATTCGAGCCGATGAAGGCGCGTTCGCCGATCACGGTGCGATATTTGAAATAGCCGTCATAGTTGCAGGTGATCGTGCCCGCGCCGATATTGGCCTGCGCGCCGACATCGGCATCGCCCAGATAGCTGAGGTGATTGGCCTTGGCGCCCTTGCCCAGCCGCGCGTTCTTGACCTCGACGAAATTGCCGACTTTGCTGCCCTCGCCCAGATCCGCGCCGGGGCGCAGACGGGCAAACGGCCCGACCGAGGCGCCGCTGGCGACACGCGCGCCCTCGATATGGCAAAAGGCATGGATCGCAACGTTGTCCGCGATCACCGCGCCGGGGCCAAAGACGACATTCTGTTCGATCGTCACATCGCGCCCGACCACCGTATCCCAGGCGAACCACACCGTCTGGGGCGCGATCAGCGTAGCGCCATCGGCCATCGCCTGCGCCCGGCGGCGTGATTGCCAGCGCTCTTCCGCGGCGGCCAGTTCGGCGCGACTGTTGATCCCGGCGACTTCGTCGGCATCGTCGGTCACCACGACGGCGGCCCGGCGGCCGTCGGCCAGCGCGATATTGACGATGTCGGGCAAGTAATATTCGCCCTGGGCGTTGTCATTGCCGACCCGCGCCAACAGGGCAAAAAGATCCTCGGAGCGCGCCGCCAGCAGCCCCGAATTGCACAGGCGCGTGGCGCGCTCGGCTTCGGTCGCGTCCTTGAATTCGACCATCTTTTGCACCAGACCGCTCTCGGCGATCACCCGGCCATAGGCGAGCGCATCATCGGGCTGAAACCCGAGCACGACCACTGCCGGCGCATCATCGGCGTGGAGCCGTTCGAGCATCGCGCGCATGGTGTCCGCCCGCACGAACGGCACATCGCCATAAAGCACCAGCACATCGCCCGAAAAACCTTCGAGCGCGCCTTCGGCCTGCTGCACCGCGTGCGCCGTGCCATGCTGCGGGTCTTGCACCGCGATCGTCGCCGACTCGCCGACGGCCTTTTCAAGCTGTTCGCGCCCACTGCCGACGACGACGACCTGATGCTCAGGGTTTAGCGTCGCCGCGCTTGCCATGAGGTGCTGCACCATCGGCCGTCCGGCGATGGGATGCAAAACCTTGTGCAGGTCGCTTTTCATCCTGGTCCCCTTGCCGGCGGCAAGGATGACGATAGCCAGATGACGATCTTCGGCGCGGGCTACGGGGCGAGCGGATTCAGGCATGGTGTCGGTCATGGTTGACGTCCTTGCCAGCATTTCCTTGCAGTTTCCAGAAGGCTCGGGCACGGACCGCGCCGATGGCTGATTTTCCTTATGACGTCGTCGGATTCGATCTCGACGGCACCCTGCTCGATACCGCGTTGGATCTTGGTCACGCGCTCAATCATGCGCTGGCGCTGATCGGCCGCCCGATCATCCCGCTCGAAGACGTGCGCGGCCTGATCGGCGGCGGCACCGGCCAGATGCTGCGCAGCGGCCTGGCCCGCACGGGCGGCGTCGACGAAGCGATCCTGCCCGATCTCACTGAAAAGCTGATCGGCTTTTACGAAGCCAACATTGCCCGCCACACCGCGCTTTATCCGGGCGGCGAAGCCATGCTTGCCGGGCTTGAGGCGCGCGGGGTCAAGATCGCGGTTGCCACCAACAAGCGCGAGGCGCTGGCGCGGCGGCTGTTCGACGAACTCGGCCTTACCCCTCGGCTGGCCACGATCATCGGCGGCGACACGCTCGGCCTCGATCGCGCCAAGCCAAAGCCAGACATGCTGATCGAAATGGTTCGCCGCACCGGCGCGTCGAATGCCGCATTCGTCGGCGATACCACCTATGACATCGGCGCCGCGCGCGCCGCCGGGCTGCCGGTCGTCGCAGTCAGCTTCGGCTTTTGCGATTTGCCCGTACATGACCTTGGCGCCGACGCCGTCATCGATCATTTCGACGAGCTTATCCCCACCCTCGAACGCCTGGGCTGAATCCGCCCGACAATCCCTCTTTTCATCTGCGCCGCGCCCGTTATATGCGCAGGCCTCGTTGGGGCGTCGCCAAGTGGTAAGGCACCGGTTTTTGGTACCGGCATCCGCAGGTTCGAATCCTGCCGCCCCAGCCAATTGTTTTACAAGCATAAAATACCCTTTGAAAAAATAGTTATCCACAGCGTTCCGCACTTCATTCCGCACCTTGGGTTACGCGTCATCTGGTACTTTCCTGCCGCGACTCCAGTTTGGCGACGGCAGAGTTGCTCTGAATTGCGGTCAAAGCCTGGTATCGATCGAGCATGTCGTTCACTGTTCTGATCGTCCAACCCAGCATCGCAGCGATTTCCGACGGGGTGCAGCCGGCATCGGCAAGCATGGTGCAACTCGTCCCGCGAATGTCGTGAAAATGCAGACCATCGAGACCCGCATCGAGCGTGGCCTTGCGCCAGTGGTGCTGGAAATGGATCTGCCCCCAGGACTTGCCATTTGACTTGGTCAGGATGGTCTCTGCCGACCGCGGCACTGCATCGAGCAGCGCCCGCAACGCTGCAGGAACCGGCATATCGACTTTGCGGTTGCGCTTGCCCTGACGAAACGAAATCCGTCCGTCGTTATAGGAAGACCATCCCAGCTTCAGCAGGTCCCCTTGCCTCTGCCCCGTCCAAAGCGCTAATTCGAGGGCGAGGCGCATTTCGGGCGAGGCAACTTTGCGAAAAGCCTCAAGGTCTGCCGACAGCCAGATTTTCTCACTGCGATCGACCTTGTAGACCTTTTTGGGCCGGGTGGCATGGTTGTTGGAAATCATGCCCCGATCTCGAGCCCATTCGAGGATGATGCGCAGCACGCCGAATATTGCGTCCGCCTGCCGAGGCGAACTCTCGGCCCTCCGGTCACGCCAGTCCAGCAACCGTCGACGTATCTTCGGATCATCCAAAAGTTCGAGAGGATATGTGGAAAAGGCAGGCGATTTTTCGGTCAGCTTTGCCTTGGCGATCGTCGCCAAGTGTTGCTCATAATCGCGCTTGGTGCGTGGAGCTAGGCTCGTGAAAGCAGTACTTTTCATATACCCGTCGATGATTGCCTGCAGCGTCCCCACAGTCCTCGTTTGGCTCGGCGTCTTGATCGCCGCATTGTACGACCTCATGAACGCAGGCGAACCGGGATAGAAATCTTCCGCTTCGTCACCCGGCACTGGATTAAGGGCGCCATAGCCACGAAGAATGTAATAGGTTTTCAGACGTCCCGTCGCGAGCTTCTTGTGGCTCTGATAGACGCCTTTCAGCCTAAGACGCATGGCCTTGTTCCCAGGCTTCGAGCGGAGAGAGGGCTTTCCGTGGCAAGGCTTGTCCCAACCCACAGACCTGGTCCAAAGCACGGTCATGCGAGGGTATGTCGTAACGGCTGGTCCCCGGAACTGGGCCGGGGACAATGCCCTTTGCCTGCCAGTTGTCATAAGTCGAAGGCTTGATACCGCCAAGATAGCCACAAATGCCCTCTTTGGTCACAAGACGGGTCATGACACGCTCCATTGTTGACGACGGTCGGATTTTCGAGACCATCGGAAATGCCCCCTGACGGGGCGACTGCTCTGCGGGCGGGCAATTGCCTGAATGCTAAACCACCAGTTCGAAGGGCACAGGATTCCAGACACCCTGCCGCGCCAGGCAAAGTGGACAATTGCTCAACTCTCACTCATGATGTAGTTTAGGAAAAATTGAGCCAGAAAAATCTATGAATGTGGATTAACTCATGATTGTGAGTAATGTCAAGCCATCTCGACCTGAAGGTGCTGCGTGAGCATCGGCAGACGCCTTCTCGAGATCCGCAAGGCGCGCGGATTGAACCAGGCTGACGTCGCAGCGGAGATCGACATCTCCCACGGCGCGCTGGTGAATTATGAGAAAGGGATGCGTGAGCCGCCGGCCAGCGTGATTCTCGCCTTCGCGAAGACCTACAAGGTAAGCCCTGCATGGCTGCTCACCGGCGAAGGTCGGCCGGACCAGACCGGCCTGGATGAAACCTATGAGATCTCGATCGACACCGCATGGGACTACCTCGCCCGCAGCGGTGATCCAGTCGAGAAGGAAGCGCTGATCAAACTGGGCAGCGCGCTGTTCCAGTACCTGCTGGAGCACGGCAGTATCAGCGAGACGATGTCAGAAAAACTGCTTTCCCTGAGTGCCTGACATGACTGACAGACGCACTGAAACCAAAGACAAGCTGCTCGCCACGATGCAGGCGGTAAGCCCCCCGCTTGAAAAACTGATGGCCGAACGTGTGGCATTGCGGAATGAAATCCGGACTGCACGCTCCGCCCTGGCAGATACCGAACGGCAAATCGCACTGCTGCTAAAGGTCCGCGATGTGCGCATTCCCCGCTACATCGCGTACGCCAAGGCGATCACGCTCACAGCGACTATGGCCGCGCTGGCCGCCCTCGCCCTCTCGCTCTTCACCAATCTCATTGAGATCAAAATCACCGCCCCCCTCTTCGCCTCTTTCCTCATCCCCCTGTGGCTGGTCGAACGTGCCGAACAGCAGTTCGGTCGATGGCATATGCGCCTTTATGGGGCTTCAACTTTCGTTCGAAGCGACGGTTAGGGAGGACTGACCGGTTAGTCCGCTGTGGATGGTCGATCGGGTTTAGCCGCCCTCCATTCACGCCATAGAGTTGATTGTCCGGCGAAAGCGGGACAGGGCTATAGCGAAGAAGATTGCACCGATCGCGATGATCGCGAGAAACTGGGGCCACACCACGTCAAATCCGGCACCTCGGTAAAGAACAGCCTGGGCCATCTTCACGAAATGCGTGGTTGGCGCCGCGAGCATGACGATCTGAACGAACTCCGGCATGCTTTCCCTGGGTGTCATACCACCGGACAAGAGCTGCAGCGGCAGCAATACCAGCATCATCAGCAGGCCGAATTGCGGCATCGAGCGAGCAATCGTAGCCAGGAAGATGCCTATCGATGTCGTGGCAAACAAATGCAGACCCGCGCCAGCCAGGAACAGTGCAATCGATCCCTCGATCGGGACGTGAAGCACGCCCTGAATGACGAAAATGAGAGCGAAGGCACAGGCCAGCAAGACGACCAGCCCCATCGACCAGACTTTGCTCGCCATGATTTCGAGCGGTGTTATCGGCATCACCAGCAGATGTTCGATCGTGCCATGTTCGCGTTCACGGATCAGCGCGGCCCCCGTCAGCACGATCGACAGCATCGTCACATTGTTGATGATTTCCATCAGCGAGGCAAACCAGCTTTGCGTCAGGTTGGGGTTGAACCGGGCGCGCAGCGCAAGATCGACCGGCGCGGGGGCGTGCGATCGGGTTCCCGCGGCAAAATCGGCAGCCTCGCCCTGAACAATCTGCTGGATATAGCCGCCGCCGGTGAAAGCCTGGGTCATGCTGGTCGCATCGACATTCAGCTGGATCGTCGGGTGGCGTCCAGCCAGCATGTCGCGCTGGAAATCAGGCGGGATGTCGAGCGCAAACGTATAGTCTCCGGCATCCATGCCTTTGTCGACCTGGTGCAGCCCGATCATTGCGGGCCGGGTGAAATGGGGCGGGTAAAACGCACTGGTGATCCGGTTGGACAGTGGCGACTGGTCTTCATCCACAATCGCGACAGGCGCCTTGTACAAGGTTTCGGGAATGCCGGTCGCGGCCACGTAGACGTCGAACGAAAACGCATAGAGGATCAGCACGAGCATCATCGGGTCGCGCACAAGGCTGCGCAGTTCCTTGATCCCGAGCCGGAAGATGTTGAGGAATTGATCCACCGCTCAATTCTCCTGCTTGCGAAGCAGCACGACACACGTCGCAAGCAGGATCGGAAAAGTGACCGCGAGCGCCAGTAACTGGCCGGCCAGATCGGCAAAGCCCAATCCCTTGGAAAAGACACCGCGACAGATCGTGACGAAATGCGTTGCCGGGAAAATCGCACCGATCAGTTTGCCCGGCCCTTCAAGCGAGGAAACGGGGTTGATCAGGCCCGAGAACTGCACCGCCGGCAGGATCGTGCCGATCGCGGTGGCAAACATCGCCGCAATCTGGCTGCGCATGAAAATCGAGAACAGCAGCCCGATCGCGGTCGAGGTCAGGGTATAGAGAAACGCGCCGAGCGTCATGGCCAGGATATTGCCGGTGATCGGTACGCGGAAAATCGCGACGGCCACGATCACCAGCAGGACGTAGTTGACCATGGCGAGCAGGACATAGGGAACCTGCTTGCCCAGCAGGAATTCAAGCCGGGTGATCGGCGTCACGTAGAAATTGATGATCGAGCCCAGTTCCTTCTCGCGCACCACGCTGAGCGCGGTCAGGATCGCGGGAAACAGCAAAAGCAGGATCGGGACAACCGCAGGCGCGATCGCGACCAGGCTCTTCACATCGGGGTTGTAACGATAGCGCAGCTCGATGTTTATAAGGCCCGCGGCCGGTCGGTATCCGAAGTTTTGCGCGGCCATGTCGCTCAGCCACTGGGCATGCATGGCCACGATGTAGCCCTCGATGGTTTCGGCCCGCGTGGGCATTGCGCCGTCCAGCCAGACGCCGATCTGGACCGGGACACCCCGGCGCAAGTCACGCGCGAAATTGGGCGGGATTTCGAGTGCTACGCCAACTTCGCCCGCGCGCATGCGGCGGTCGAGCTCCGCATAGTTGGTGATCGGCGGTCGTTCGACGAAATAGCGCGATCCGGCAAGGTTGAGGACGTAGTTCTGGCTCGTCGTCGACCCGTCATGGTCAAGCACGGCGAATGGCAGTTTTTCGACATCCAGGCTGATGCCGTAGCCCATGATCAGCATCAGGATCACGCTGCCCAACAGCGCCAGAGTCGCCCGGATCGGATCGCGCTGCAATTCCAGCCCTTCGCGCCGGGCGTAGCTCATCATCCGGCGCTGGCTGAACCATGGTGAGGCGGCGCCGGAGGATGGCGCGGGATCACCTGCCGGAACAGGGGCACGATGCGATGGCGCGCTGTCATCGGCGGGCGCGCCATCGACCGTTTCGCCCGTTGCATCCTTCAGATAGGCGATGAATGCGGCTTCCAGGCTGGCGCTAGCGCGCTTCTTGATGATCGCCTGCGGGGTATCGCTGATCAGTACTTTGCCGGCATGCATCAACGAGATGCGATCGCAGCGTTCCGCCTCGTTCATGAAATGGGTGGAGATGAAAATCGTCACTTTGTCGTTGCGCGACAGATCGATCATCATCTGCCAGAACTGGTCGCGCGCGATCGGATCCACGCCGGAGGTGGGCTCGTCGAGGATCAGCATTTCCGGCTTGTGGATCATCGCCACGGCCAGACTCAGCCGCTGGCGCTGGCCGAGCGGCAGGGCATCGGGCAACGCGTCCATGATGTCGGTCAGGCCGAAGCGCTGCGCCATCTCGGCCACGCGACCCGCCACTTCAGCCGCCGGGACATGAAAGAGCTGGGCGTGAAGCTCCAGGTTCTGACGCACCGTCAGTTCGGAATAAAGCGAGAAGGCCTGCGACATGTACCCGACGCGCCGACGGGTTGCCATGTCGTCGTTCTCGATTTCCTTGCCAAACAGCCATGCCTGCCCCTCGGTTGCCTTGAGCAGCCCGGTCAGCATTTTCATAGTGGTCGACTTGCCGCAGCCGTTGGAGCCGAGAAAGCCGAAGATTTCGCCGCGTTCGATCCGGAAGTCGACATGATCGACAGCGGTGAAGTCGCCAAATCGCATCGTCAGGCCGCGCGCTTCGATGGCGACTTCGCTGTCCGCACTGCGCGGTGGAATGGTGACCGGATGGTAACCGCTCCGCACGGCCTCCGGCAAAAGCGTAATGAAGGCGCGTTCAAGATTGTCTTTGCCGGTACGCTCGAAGAACGCATGCGGCGTGCCGGTGGCCAGGATCTTGCCCGCGTTCATCGCCACCAGCCAATCGAACCGTTCCGCTTCTTCCATATAGGCGGTAGCGACCAGCACGCTCATTCCGGGGCGATCGGCGCGGATATGATCGATCAGATCCCAGAACTGTGCGCGCGACAGCGGGTCGACGCCAGTCGTCGGCTCATCGAGCAGCAGGAAATCGGGATCGTGGATCAGCGCGCAGCACAAGCCAAGCTTCTGCTTCATGCCCCCCGACAACTGGCCTACCGGCCGTTTGCGGAAAGGTGCAAGCCCGGTGCTCTCGGTCAGCTGGGCAATGCGATGCTCGCGCTCGGCCCTGCCCTGCCCGAACAGCCGCCCGAAGAATTCCAGATTCTCGTCGATCGACAGCGTCGGATAGAGGTTTTTGCCGAGACCCTGCGGCATATAGGCGATGCGCGGACAGACTGCCTCGCGGTGTTGCCGGTCGGCCATGTCGCCACCCAGCACTTCGATATGCCCTTCGCTGATGGCACGCGCGCCCGCAATCAGGGAGAACAGGCTGGACTTGCCCACCCCGTCCGGGCCGATCATCGCCACGGTCCGACCGGCCGGAATGTCCAGATCGATCCCGTCCAGCGCCAGAACTTTGCGATAGCGCAGGCTGACGCCCGAAACACGCGCCGCCATCTCTTCGGTGGAGACGGCAATCATCGCGGAACTTTGACGGCCAGCTTGTCCGGCCATTCGACTTTGGGGTCGATCCGGACATAGGCCAGCCCGGGGAGACCGGTCTTGACCTTGGTGATGTAGTGTTCAAGCAGCCGGCGATCGATCTGTGCCTTGACCCGGAACATCAGCTTCTGCCGCTCGCTTGCAGTCTCGACGGTCTTGGGGGTGAACTGCGCAACGTCAGAGACAAAGCTGATTTTCGCCGGAATGACCATGTCCGGCGCCGCATCGAGGACAATCCGCACATCGCTGCCGATCGCCACTTTGCCCACTGCCGTCTCGGGCAGGAAAAAGGTCATGTAGACATCGCCCAGGTTGACCAGATTGAGTACGCGGCCTCCACCGGCAACCACTTCGCCGGGCTGGGCAACACGATATTGCACTCGCCCGTCGATCGGTGCCTTGAGATCGCTGTCGCGGATGTCGGCGTCGATCCGCTGGATCATCGCGCGCACGGCATCGACGTTTGCATGCGCCCCGATTACCTGGTTGCGCGCGGTGGTGATCGCGGAATCGACCGCCGCAACTTGCGCACGTGCCGCTTCGACCGCAGCCACGGCGCCTTCGACTTGCGCTTCGTCGTCATCGCGTTCCTGGACCGGGGTGGCGCCCTCTTTCGCGAGAGTCGCCGAACGCGCGAGCCGCTTGCGCGCTGCGCCGAGTTCGGCCTCGCGCTGGCGGGCTGCGGCCTCGGCGGCGGCGCGGTTGGCCTGCTGTTGCACGACCTGACTCTCGGCGATCTGGATGGCGTTGATCGCCTGCGCCAGTTTCGCCTCTGCCTCGGCCCTTTGGGCAACGAGCACATCGGTGTCCATGTGCGCGACGACCTGCCCGGCTTTGACGAAGGCGCCTTCATCAACCTGAATGGTGCTGATCCGGCCCGGTGACTTGGCCGAGACATCGACCTCGACCGCCTCGATCCGGCCGTTGCCGCTGACAATCCCGGCAGACAGCGCGGCGGGCTTCAGCAGCCACCATAGCGCCAACACCATGGCCAGCGCTGCAATGGCAATGCCGCCCCTGACGAGCCAGGTTTTCCCGGAGGGGGTCATCGTTTCTGTGCTCCTGCCTTCTGACTGTTGGGTGCCTGCGGGTCGAACGTCGGCGCGTCGGCAAAGCCGCCGCCAACGCTTGCATAAAGCGCGATACCGCTGGCGAGGTGGGCGCGGCGAAGCTCGACAAGCGCTTGCTCGGTCCCGAACAGATCCCGCTCCGCGTCGAGCACTTCGAGATAGGCCGACCGGCCATTTTCGAACCGAAGGTGGGCGAGGCGGGCCCGTTCGCGCAGCGCGTCAAGCACGGTGTGAGTCGATTCGATCTGCAGCGCCAATTGCCGCCGCCGGATCAGTGCGTCGGACACATCCCGGAAAGCTGCCTGCACGGTCTTTTCATATTCCGCCACGGCGCCGATCCGACGCGCTTTTGCGACGTCGAGATTGGCGGCGAGCGCGCCTGCATTGAACAGCGGAATGGAAATGGTCGGATTGAAAGCCCAGACCCGGCTCCCCGGCTGAAACAGATCGTCCAGCGCCACGCTCCCGGTGCCGTACGAGCCGGTCAGGCTGATATTGGGGAAAAAGGCCGCCCGAGCCGCGCCGATATTCGCTTCTGCCGCGCGCAAGCGAAATTCCGCGGCCATGATGTCGGGGCGGTTGACCAGCAGATCGGACGGGAGGCCGGCCGGCAGCACAATGTCCGGTGTCGCTCCTGCCAGGCCAAGCGCACCGGGCACCATTTCGACCGGCCGCCCGACCAGCAGTTCCAGCGCATTGTGGTTGACGCCGCGATCCTGACCGAGTGCCTGGAGCGCGGCCTGCGCCTGGGCGAGCAACATTTGCGCCTGGGTCATCTCGAGCTTGGAGCCGGAGCCGACCTCATAACGGCGGCGCATGATGCGCAGCGCTTCCTCGCGCGTTGCAATGGTCTGCCGCGCGAGCGCCTCGCGCTCTTCGTATTCGTGTTCGAGGAGATAGCCGTTGGCGACTTGCGCGATCAGGTCGGTCGCCACAGCGCGGCGCGCTTGTTCGGTAGCCAGAAACTGGTCCCGTGCAGCATCCTTTGCGTTGCGCAAACTGCCCCAGAAATCGATTTGCCAACTGGCACTCAGTTGAGCTGACCACAGCTTGATGTCGTAGGCCTCGTTACCAAAGCCGGGAAAGCTGATAATCGACCGACCGAGCGCGTCGGTCCCCACCGCATTGACCTGGGGGTACAGCGCCGAACCCTGGATTCGCCATGCCGCGCGTGCCTCCGCAACACGCGCCGCGGCAATGCGGATGTCACGGTTGTTGGCCAGCGCTGCCGTAATGAGCGCACGCAACTGGTCGTCCCTGAAAAAGTCCTGCCACCCGATCCGCGCGATCGATCGGGAATCCGTTTCGCCCGACGCATAGGCATCAGGCACGGGTTGTGCCGGGCGGACATGAGCCGGGGCGAAAGAACACGCGCTTGCCATGACCACAAGAGGCATGGCGGTCCAACACATCCGCCATCGTGCAGAGCATCGCTCTGAAGCCACACGCTTACTCCCCTGACCCTGCCGAAGTTTCCTGCACGCGTTCATGCGCATACCGGCAATCACATTGTCGCCAGTTGCTGCTCCGCCCTCGACGTGCGGCCCTCAGGCGGCATCGGCACGCGTCCGCAGCGCCCTGGTCACACGTGATATTGGCGTCATTCCGCTTCAACTCCTGCGCCTGGCATCAAGCCGTGGTTATGCGTTGCTGCCTCCCATCCCGGATATTATGTATACTCTTGAGTGTCGTTATCGCGACAAACCGCAGTATGATCAAGGCGAATCTGGGCAGACGCGTTGAGGTTTGCTAGGTCGGCCGACTGTGACGACACAAACCCAAGCCAGCATGGCTCGCAGCAATCCGCCGCACGATCCAAAGGGCGGCCGCCCTCCACAAGAGGTCGCGGCGCTGCTGGGCCCGCGAATTCTTGACGCAGCGCTTGAAGAGTTCCTCGAAAGGGGATTTGAAAGTGCAAACATGGATCGCATCGCAGCGGCGGCCCGAGTCACCAAGCGCACAATCTATACCAGGCATGGATCCAAGCAGGGCCTGTTCTTTGCGGCGATCGAGCATGGAGTGGTACGACATACCCGATCAGTCGTCATTACCGTGCCCTGCGGAAGCTTGAGAGAACGCCTTGTCCATATTGGCCGGAAAGCCCTCGATCTCTCGCTCAGACCGGACGTCGTCCGTCTCGAACGGCTGATGCAATGGGTTGCCGACCAGCGTTTGCGTCTCCCGCAAACGAAGCTGCCAGTTGTCTCCGACGGTGCTGTTGAAATGTTCCGGTCCGTTCTGCGTGAGCGCAAAGAAACCAGCCTGGCGCAAGGTGATCTGGAATTTCTCGCGAACTATCTGTGCGACATGCTCATCTTCGCACCGCGCAATCAAATTCTCATCCGGGGTTCGATGGAAAATTCGCGCAAGGCAAAGGCGGAATATTTCGAGCGCGCCATTGCCATGATAGCAAAATCGCTTCCCTTTGCGATCGACTGAATCGCACCGATTTCGCCATTGTGCCAGTATCCTTTGACACGGAACCTTGCCCGATGTGACGGTGCAGCCCCTCTGGGGCGCAATTTCCAGAAAAGAACAGGATATCAGCGCATTG
>NZ_KQ954300.1:89692-91119 GCF_001519055.1 Novosphingobium sp. Fuku2-ISO-50
GATCGTGTCCCACGGCGTGGTGTAGCTTATTGAGGCCACCGCCGATTTCGGCATCAGTTTGAGCTGGTCATGCGCCGGGTACAGCCGAGAGCATGACGATGGGATTGTCGCTCACCGGCGCCATGGTTTCAAGCGTCATGTATCGTGCGCGCTGGACGGCCCATTCATCGGACTGTTCCATGAGAATGGCGCCGATCAGGCGGGTGATCGCAGCCTCGTTAGGAAAGATGCCGACGACTTCGGTGCGGCGTTTGATCTCGCCATTCAGGCGTTCGATGGGATTCGTGCTGTGCAACTTGGCGCGATGTTCCTTGGGGAACGTCATGTAGGCCAGCACGTCAGGTTCGGCATCGTCCATCAAAGTGGCGAGCTTTGGCAGTTTTGGTCGCATCTGGTCGGCGACGGCGCGCCACTGCTGGCTGGCGGCCTCGGGTGTTTCCTGTGCGAAGGCGGTGGCGATGAAGGCCGAGACAACGCGGCGCCCGCTCTTGCCTGCATGGGCCAGTGCGTTGCGCATGAAGTGGACGCGGCAGCGCTGCCATGTCGCGCATAGCAGCTTGGAGACCGCTGCCTTGATGCCCTCATGCGCGTCGGAGATCACCAGTTTCACCCCGCGAAGGCCCCGCCGCGTCAGTTTGCGCAGGAACGCGGTCCAGAACGGTTCGGCTTCCGAGGGCCCGATATCCATGCCCAGCACTTCGCGCCGGCCGTCGCTGTTGACGCCAACCGCGATGATCACCGCAACTGAGACAATCCGGCCGCTCTGGCGGACTTTGACGTAGGTTGCATCGATCCACAGGTAGGGCCAGTCGCCCTCGATCGGGCGTTCGAGGAAGGCGTTGACCTTCTCGTCGAGCTCCTCGCACAGGCGGCTGACCTGGCTCTTGGAGATGCCATCCATCCCCAGCGCCTTCACCAGATCATCGACCGAGCGGGTCGAGATGCCGTGCACATAGGCTTCCTGGATCACTGCGGTCAGTGCTCGCTCGGCCATCCGGCGCGGTTCGAGAAAGCCCGGAAAATAACTGCCCTTGCGCAACTTGGGGATGCGCAGTTCGACCGTCCCGGCACGGGTCTGCCAGTCGCGATCGCGATAGCCGTTGCGCTGGACGAGCCGGTCGGCGGATTTCTCGCCGTGCGCGGCGCCCGTCAGACCGCCAACCTCCATCTCCATCAACCGCCCGGCGGCATAGGAGATCATGTCGCGCAAAATATCCGCATCCGGGGCCTTCTCGACCAGCGCGCGCAGGTGCATCATGGAATCGGTCATCGGGGTCTCCACAGGTTCGAGTGTCGCAACCCAAACCTATCCGAAACTCTCGATGGCCACCCGCGCTGCTGGCTGACTGCTACAGCGCTATATCGAAAGCGCGCAGCCAGCCAGCAGCGCTATCGTCATAACCTACACCACGTCCCGGGACGTGACC
>NZ_KQ954301.1 GCF_001519055.1 Novosphingobium sp. Fuku2-ISO-50
CTTGAAGCCGAAATCGGGCGGTGTGGGGCGGCGGAAATCGGCAATGCCAGTGTCGCTGTACCCTATGTGAGCGCAATCGCCGCGGCGGTCGCGATCGCGCGCGCTATCGCGATCTGCTCGGGCCAGCCGTGTAGCCCTGGCGAGGTTCAGAAGGTGTCGGCGAGCGAAAGGCGGGCGCCGGCGGCTTCCTGCCCCATTGAGGCGCCAGGCGTCGGGCATGCCGGTCGGTCGCAGGGGCCGCACATCGCGACATCGCCAGCGCCATAAGCTGCAAGGTCAGCCTGGCGCCCTGCAGATCGCCCGCCCCGAGCACATGACCCTCGCCGAAGCATTTGAACATCACGCTCCCCGGCAGCCAATTGCCACTCCCGCGCGGCCGGTTCAAACATCCTGCCGGGGGGGGGGCGATTATCCACCCATCGGAAGCAACGAATTTTGCAGCCAAAGGCTCAACATTGGGTTGCGTTGTGGGTCGTGGCTGTTATCGAGTATTTTAGCGATTGCGCGGTGAAAAACACGATTGCAAATCAACCTCTTGGGCGTCCATGAGATCTCCTCTTCTGGCACCATTTCCTCTCCCGGCCTAAGGCCGGGAGCGTTGGCAAACCCTCATGAAATCGTGACTTTTGGCGCTTGGCTGGGCCAAGGCATAAGGTCTTGTCTTCGCATTTCCAAGCGCCCTGTGCGCAGGGACCGCCGGTCAGCGTAGAGGTCAGCCGTGTTCGATTTTGGCCGGGGGCAGCGAGACTTCGTGCTCGATCGCGGTGGAATGCGCCATGACGACGCGATTGCGGCCCTGATGCTTGGCGGCATAGAGCGCGGTGTCGGCGGCGCGGTAGAGCGTGGCGAATGTGTCGCCCGGGCTGGCCATGACCATGCCGATGCTGACCGTAACCGACACCCCGCCCAGACCATGGTCGCACGCTGCCAACGCCTGGCGCACGCTCTCGGCGAAGCTGTGCGCGGCAAAGCGACCCATTCCGGCGGCCAGAATCGCGAATTCCTCACCACCCAGTCGGCCGATCACTTGCACCGGGGAATCCCAGCGCTGTAACCGCCGCGCAACGGCGATCAGCACGTCATCGCCCGCATCATGGCCATAGCTGTCGTTGATCGATTTGAAACGGTCGATGTCGAGCAGCATCAGCGCGACGGTGTTGCCATCATCGTCCACGCCTCCCCCGGTGTTCGCGGTCAGCAACGGCCCGATTCGTTCGATAAAGCCGCGCCGGTTGCTCAGCCCGGTCAGCGGGTCGCGCCGCGCCTGTTCCTGCGCGATCGCCTCGGCCGCGACCGCCTGATCGCGCTCCTGCCGCAGCAGGGTAAAGCGCCGGGTCGCTGCAAGCGAGAGCCACACCGTCTGCCAGGCCGCCGACAGCAGCACGAGCATTTGCGGTCCGCCGCCCCACAGGACATCGCCCAGATCGAAAAAGCCCGACAGGCTCATCACCAGCAAAGGCACGAGCCAAGCCCCGGCAAACGCGCGCGCTGCCGCGCTGCCGCGCCGCCAGGCCACACCGAGCGAGGCGATGATCACCACGACCATGGCCATGACCAGCACGCCTTCGATATTCGCGACAAGCTCGATCGCGCCGCTGCGCATGAGCCCCAGCGGCACGCCGAGCGCACCGATAACCAGCGCCAGCCCCAGCCCGAGACGCCGCAGCCAGCGTGGCGTCTCGCCCGGCTCGATCGCGCTGATCAGGCTCAGCGCAGTCAGCATCAGCATCGCGCATGCCAGAATGGTGCCGACTTGCGAGGACAGCGTGCCCGCCATGCCCGGCGCGACGAACAGATGAAGCTGGGACCAGATCGCGCCCCATAGCGCCATCGTCGCCGACCAGAGCCCCTGCAGCAGCGGGAACGTCCGCCGCACCGCCAGCCCAAGCATGAAATTGTAGACCGCGCCGATCACCAGCAGCATCAGCGCCGCACCGATCAGACTGGCCAGCGCGATCGTCTGCAGATCGGAAACCTCTGACCGTACCAGCCGGATTCGGAGCACTTCCGCGCTGGCCAACCGGTCAAAGCGCATGATCACCCCGGTCAGGCGGGCGTCGCGCAACGGCGCCTGAAAGCCGATCTGCCCGCCCAATCGCCAATGTCCGGCAAAATTTCCGCTATGCACGTCCTGCCAGGCGATCACCCCGTCGGCATAGCGAAAGCCGACCAGCAAGCGATCGAATCGCGAGGAATGGACCATCAGCACCGGGGCCCGCCCGCCGCCCGACACCGCCCGCACGCCACCGAGCAACCACAGGCTGCCCTGCTGATAGCCTTCGGGGCTTCCTCCGCAGAAGAATCCGCCCGGCAAATCGTGATCGCGCGCCGACATGGGCAGCGCGGTCGAAGCATGACACAACCTGGCAAGCGGCAACCAGTCTCCGGCCGCCCCGTCATCAGCCTGTGCCCCGGCAAACAGCGCGGGCACAATCAACAAAAGGCAGGCGATCATGACGCGCAATGCCTTGCCCGCCCGCATCGCCATCTGCGGCCAACTTGTCCGAAAGGGAAGATCTCTGCCGGTCATGAACCCCTGTCTGCCACAAATCCGTCTGCAAAAGCTTAAAGAGTCAAGCATGTTACGCGAATTGTGGAAAGTCCTGACGACGCGATGAGGCATGGCCTGGCGCGGGCTTGTTCAAGTCCGTCACGCGAATATCTTGAACCAGCCGCTCAGGCCTCGGCAAAAGGATCGCTTGTCTCGTCCGTTGCAACACGTCCCAGCCGGACAATACGAAAACGCCACCAGCACAGACCGGCGATCAGCCAAACGCCCCCAAGCACCAGCGCGGCATGATTCATCCCCGACAGGATCGCAGCCACCACGCCGATTCCCAACACGGGCGAGACGACATGAAACAGGACATTGCGCCGCCCGCTCTTCGCAAAACGGACCATCACGCAGACATGGATCAAGGCAAAGCCGAACAAGGCGCCGAAATTGACGAAGGCGGCCAATTGATCCATCGCATCGCGCAGCCATAGCGCCACCGCCAGCGATACCGCCGTCGATGCCAGCATCGCGACATGCGGCGTGTTGTGACGCGGATGGAGCCGGGCGAGCGCGCCGGGCAATTGCCGGTCGCGCCCCATGGCATAGAGCACGCGCGCCACGCCGACCTGCATCGGCAGCGCATTGCTGAGCCCGACCAGAATCGCATAAGCCCAGGCGAGCCCGATCCCGGCCCAGACACCGCCCAATTGCCCGGCCAGTTCATAGGCGGCGGCATCGAGGCTGACGAAATGCGCCCCCTGCATCGCGTTGCCGAGAATCCACGCGGTCAGCACGAACAGCGTCGTCGCAAAGCCCAGCACCAGCAGAATCGCCCGCCCGAGCGTGCGTCCGCTGCGGTCGGCGGTATCTTCGGCCAGAGTCGAGACCGCATCGAACCCGAGAAACGACATGACGCAGATCGACGTACCCGCCAGCACCGCCGACAGGGCAAAAGGCGTCCTGTAAAACGGCGCGGGCCCCAGCCCCGCCGCGCCATGGGCGTGCCACAGGACATGGGCGGCAAGCCCCATCAGCGCGACCATCACCAGGATCTGCGCGATGACCGCGCCCGATGACACCCGCGTGGTCGAGCGCATGCCGAACCAGTTGACCATCGTCGTAAAGACCGCCAGCAAAACGATCCAGACCGCGCGGTCGATGCCGGGCATGAGCTGCCCCAGCGCCACCGCCATGACGACATAGACGAAAGCCGGGATCAAAAGATAATCGAGCAGGATCATCCACCCCGCCATAAACCCGACAAACGGCCCCAGCACGACCCGGGCAAAGCCATAGACCGACCCGGCGCTATGCACCTCGCGCACCATCGCGGCATAGCTGAACGCGGTAAACGCCATGCACAGCCCACCGAGCAGGTAGGCCAGCGCGATCATCCCGTGCGACGCGCTCCACACCAGTCCGAGCGTCGACAGCGGCGCGATCGGCGCGATGTAGGCAAGCCCATAAGCCACAAGATCGGACAGCCGCAGTTGACGGCGAAAGCGTTCCTCGATCCCGGATACCCCTCCTGATCCAGGCCCGCTCACCCGGCAAAGCCGGTCAGAACCGCCGCGACATTGACGCCGATGTCGGCGACGGCATAGCCGCCCTCCATCACGAACAGCGTCGGCCGACCGAGACCGGCAATGCGTCGGCCGATCGCGGTAAAATCGGGGCCAAACAGCTTGAAATGGCTGATCGGGTCTTCGGCGAACGTATCGACGCCGAGCGAAACCACCACGCTGTCGGGGCCAAACGCGGCAATATCGGCAATCGCGGCATCGAGCGCGGCCAGATATTGCGCGCCGGTCGTGCCCCAGGGCAGCGGGAAATTGCGATTGGCGCCAAGCCCTTCGCCGGCGCCGCGTTCGTCCGCATGGCCGAGGAAAAACGGGTATTCCTGCTGCGGGTCGCCATGGAGCGAGGCAAAGAACACATCGCCCCGGTCATAGAAGATGCTCTGCGTCCCGTTGCCATGGTGATAATCGACATCGAGCACCGCCACGCGCGCGGCGCCATGATCGCGCAGATATTGCGCGGCGATCGCGGCATTGTTGAGATAGCAGAAACCGCCCATCGCACGGGCCCCGGCATGGTGCCCCGGCGGGCGGCACAGGGCAAACGCGCTGTCCGCGCCCTCGACCAGATGCCGCGCGCCGGTCAGCGCGACATCGGCGCTCGATCGCACCGCCGTCCAGGTGCCGGCGGTAATCGGCACGGCCGCATCGATCGAATAGAACCCGAGCTTGCCGTCGATATGCGCAGGCGGCACATCGCGGCGCAGCCCTGCGGCGGGCCAGACATAAGGCAGCGCATCGCCGGTCTCGCCCAGCGCCGCCCATTCGGCCCATGCGGCTTCGAGGAAGGCAACATAATCGTCGGCATGAACGCGGGTCAGCGCGGCGCGGTCGAACCGGTCCGGCGCCACCACATCCCCCAATCCGCACGCACGCACCCGATCAAGCACCTGATCGGCGCGCGCGGGCATTTCGAAACAGGGCACCAACTGTCCGCGATAAAGCTCCGCCGCGCCATGATGCAGCCGATGGTCATCGCTATAGATCGTCCGCATCGCCCGTCCCGCCAGATCGTGATCACAGATTGTACGCGATCCTGCCTGCAGGCCCGCGGCAATTCAAGCGTCACGTCAAAAAGGGCGTGATTCAGCGATAGCGGCCAAGTGCCTCTGCGCCGACGCCCTGCATCTGGCGCACGCGACACGTAAGCCGCCCGCCAAGCAGCGTCAGCTCGTTGAACGAAGGCGGAGTGGTGCGCAGCCGTTGCGACAGCGTACCCGCGCCGATCATCCGCACGGGGCCCGCCGGCGTCTCGCGCACGAGGTCAAAGGCATCATGAACATGCCCGGAAAGCACCGCCAAGACCCCGCGCCGCGCCAGTTCGGTCAGTGCAAGCGTACCGCCGCGCGTCAAGGCACGCCCGCGCGTGCCGACTTCGACGAGGGGATGATGGCACGTGACCAGCACCGGCGTGTCAAAGGGAATGGCATCAAGCGCGGCCATCGCGCGGCCCAGTGCCGCAGCGCCGGCGATGCCCCTCGACCAGTTCAGCCGCCATTGCGCCGCCGCCGTCGTCGGCAGCCGCACGATCGCCAGACCATCGAGCCGCAGCGGTCGTTCGATGGTCGATTCGAGCGCGCGGAACCGGCGATAGGGATCGATGAGGCGTTCGAGCGGGTTGAAATAGGGCAGATCGTGGTTGCCCGGATCGATCTGCACCGGCACCCCGAGCGCGGCGATCCAGCGCGCCGCCGCGGCAAATTCGCGCGGCCGCGCGCGCATCGTGAAATCGCCGGTAATGATCACGCCGTCCGGCGCCTCATCACGCACCGCCTGCGCCACCCAATCGAGCGCGCGACGATCTTCAAGCCCGAAATGCAGGTCGCTGATATGGAACAGGCGGATCATCACCGCCTTTTCGCCGCCCCGCGGGGAAGGTCAAGCGCCATGCGACGATCGCAACACATGCCGTTCGCCGATCCCCGGCAACGGTTGGTCCGCCCATCGGCACGCCGACCACGCCGGTCGAGCCCATGATGAAACGGCATCCGCGCCCGCCTACACGATGATCGAGCGGCAACGGCGGCACCCCTCCCCCCGGATACCTGGGATGCCCACGACCGCGACCGGCGGGGTGCGTTGGAGGCGTGCCCCGCCGGTTCCCCCTGTCTGGCAACAATCCCAACCCCCCGAAGGAATTCCGCGATGATGCATCGTTCTGCATGGCACCCGGTCATGCTTGCCGGATTGGCGCTGATTCCCGCGCTGACCCTTTCCGCAGCCCCCGCGCTGGCGCAAGGCGCTGACGAAGAGGCCGATGTGCCCCGCCTGGCGGTCGGTTATGGCGATCTCGACTTGTCCACGGCAAAGGGCCGCGCCCGGCTGGATCTCCGGCTGAAACGCGCCGCCGCAGATGTCTGTAGTCGCAATGACAGTGATCGCCTGCTGCTGGACCACCAGGCCGTGCGGCATTGCACCGAAACGGCGCTGAGCCACGCGCGCACCGTCATGGCGGCCCGGCTCAATACCCGAATGGTCGACAATCGCTAAAATCCGGGCGCTAAAATCCGGGCGCCAAAATCTAAACGCCAAAATCTAAACGCCAAAATCTAAACGGCGGCCCGCAGCGGCGTTTCAACCTGATCCTCGGCAAGATCGGAGCGTTCGCGCCAGATCAGTTCGCCGGGCCGGACGATCCGGTCATCGTGCGCACGAATGGTGATCTGCGAAATCGGCAACCCGTCGCGCGCATCGCACAGCACCGGATTGCACGGCACGCCCAGCGCCCATTTTTCGCCCCACTGGCGCAAGGCGAGCATCGCGGGAAGCAGATCATGCCCCTTTGATGTCAGGCAATATTCGATGCGCCGCCGATCCTCGGAGCAATGGTCCCGCTTCAAGATGCCCGCTTCGACCAGCCGCGCGAGGCGGTTGGACAAGATGTTGCGGGCAATGCCGAGTTGCTCGAGGAATTCCTCGAAATGGCACACGCCATTGAATGCCGCGCGCAAGATCATGAACGACCAGCGTTCGCCCATGACTTCGAGCGCAAGCGGCAACCCGCAACTGGCGGTACAGGACAAGGGTTCGCGCAATTTATCCATACAGGTGCGCATAGACCAGATCTGTCACGATTATAAGGTCTGCCATCGCAACCTTTTTGCAACAATGTGACGCGCCGGTATCAGTTGCAATCAGCAACTGGCCTTGATAGGTTCGCGTTTGAAACCGATTCTTTTTCCCCACGTCCTTCCGGTCCCCTTCTCTCCAGCGGTCGGCCCCAGCCTTTCCACCCTTGCGGGCAAACCCTGGCACCTCGCGCCCCGGATGATCCCCGAATGAACCGGGGCTCATCCGGGGCCCTTTTCGTTGGGGCTGGGCGCGCCTATGGCCTCGCCATGGTGCCCCTCTTCCGCTTCGCCCTGCCTGTCATCGCCGGCCTTGCGCTCGGCGCCGCGACGCAACCCGCCCACCTTGCCGGCACCGCCCCGGATCTGATCCGGCTGACCGAGCGCCATCGCCACGACTTGCGCTGCGCGGCGGCCTTTGCCGTCGTCGCCGCCGGGCAGGCGCGCGGCGATGCGGCCGCGCTGGCGCTGCCCCCGCTCGGCATTCGCGGTCGATCCTATCTCGGTCTGGTCGGCGAACGCGTCGCGGCCGAAACCGGGCTGTCGGGCGAGACGGTCCGCGATTTGCTTGCCGACGCGGCGCAGCGCCTGGGGCCTCAGGGCGCGCCGATTGCCGCCGGGCAATGCCTTGGCGAACTCGATGCCGCAGTGCCGCCCCGCCCCGCGCCCGACGCGGTCGACTGCCTGGCCATTCTCGGCACGTATGCCGAAGCGATCGACGCGCGCGAGCCCGGCTCTGCGCTGGCTGCGACTTTGCACAGCGAAGCCGCGGCCCTGATGCCCCCGACGCATGACCCGGCCACGGATCGCGCGATCGACCGCGCAAGGGCCCGCGTGCGCGAAGCCCTGACCGGCGGCCCGGCCAGCGTCGATGCCGATGATTACGCCGCATGCCGCCGCCTGGCGCATCACGGTTGAACCAGACGCCTGGCCACCCCAGATATGCCCCGCGCCAAGGAGATCCCGACCATGCCGGACAAGCTTACCCTGACCGACGCCGAATGGCGCGAACGCCTGACCCCCGAACAGTACCAGATCCTGCGCCAGGCGGGGACGGAGCGCGCCTTTACCGGCAAATACGATCGCAACAAGGCGCCGGGTGAATACTTTTGCGCAGGCTGTGGCGCGCCGCTGTTCTCCTCCGAAGCGAAGTTCGACAGCGGTTGCGGCTGGCCCAGCTTTACCGCGCCCGCAGAGCCCGAAGCGCTGGAAGAACTGCGCGACGCCTCGCACGGCATGATTCGCACCGAAGTGCGCTGCGCCCGCTGCGACGGGCATCTGGGCCATGTCTTTCCCGATGGCCCCGCACCGACCGGGCTGCGATATTGCATGAACAGCGCCGCGCTGGACTTCGAACCAAAGGATTGACGGGGTTTTCCCACGTATTTCCTGCCGCACGCATGGCGCACGGTGTTAACGCTACGTTCCACTTCGCTTATGCATGGGGCACATTCATGCAAAGCTCGGCGCGCAAAGCTTGGCGCCGACGTCTGAGGGAACCATAAAACTCCGATGGCCACACGGGACAATCCCCGCCGCCGCAATTCCGGCGGCCCGGAACCACGCCAGGGCTCTTTCCTTGGCCGACTGTTCAAGGGCCTGCTGATCTGGAGCTTTGCGCTGCTGCTGCTCGCGGGGCTCGGCCTGACGGCGGCGGTCATGGTCACCGCTCGCTCGCTGCCCAGCTATGAGCGGCTGAAATCGAGCCAGGCCGGGCAGATGATCGTCGTGCGCGCCGCCGACGGCTCCGAAATCGTCACGCTCGGGCCCAGCTATGGCAAATGGATCCCGATCGGCCGCATGCCCAAATCGATGCAGGATGCGATGATCTCGGTCGAAGATCGCCGTTTCCGCGATCATTGGGGCGTCGATCCGATCGGTATCGCGCGCTCGGTCTGGGTCCGCGCGGAAAAGGGGCGCTGGCGCCAGGGCGGTTCGACGATCACCCAGCAATTGGCGCGCAACACGTTCCTCAATTCCAACCGCACATTTGACCGCAAGATCCGCGAAGCCATTCTCGCGCTCGCGCTCGAAACGAAGTTCAGCAAGGACCAGATCCTCGAGCTCTATCTCAACAAGGTCTATTTCGGCGGCGGCGCCTATGGCGTCGATTCCGCCGCGCGCAAATTCTTCGGCCATTCGGGCGAACAGTTGAGCCTGGGCGAAGCCTCGATCATCGCCGGGCTGGTCAAGGCGCCGTCGCACTATTCGCCCACCGCCGATGCCAAGGCGGCGGTCGAGCGCGCGCAAGTCGTGCTCCAGACCATGCAGGAAGCCGGCGCCATCACCCCCGCCGAGGCGCAGAATGCCGACCTCAAGGACGTGAAACTGGCTCAGGAAGCCGGGCAGAATTCCGCGCGCTATTTCACCGACTGGGTCTTGCCGCAGCTCGATCTGGTCCTGCCCGACAACGATCAGCCGATCGAGGTATGGACCACGCTCGACCCCGCCGCGCAACGCGCCGCGACCGAAGCGATCCAGGCCAATGCCCCCAAGGACGCGCAAGGCGCGCTGGTCAGCGTCGATCGCGACGGCGCCGTGCTCGCCATGGTCGGCGGCACCGACTACGTGACCTCGAATTACAACCGCGCCACCAATGCCGTGCGCCAGCCCGGCTCGGCGTGGAAACTGTTCGTCTATCTCGCCGCGCTCGAAGCCGGTTACAAACCCGATGACAAGGTCGTCGACGAACCGGTGACCATCGGCGGCTGGAGCCCGCGCAATTCCGGCGGCAAATATGCCGGTCAGATCGACGTGCGCACGGCCTTTGCCTATTCGAAAAACACCGTCGCCGCGCAGCTCGGCAACGAAGTCGGCTTTGGCGCGGTCGCCAACATGGCCCGCCGCTTTGGCATCACCACCCCGATCAACACCATGCCCTCGATGGTGCTGGGCACGAGCGATGTGCGCATGATCGACATGGTCCGCGCCTTTGCCGAAGTCTCCGCCAAGGGCGCCTCGCTCACCCCTTACGGCATCCGCAAGGTCACCACGACCGAAGGCGAAGTGCTCTATAGCCACCGCCCCGATCAGCCCCAGCAGCTCGTCCCCGATTACGTCGCCGCGGGCATCACCGACCTGCTTCAGACCGCCGTCTCGATCGGCACCGGCCGCGCCGCGCAGATCGGTCGCCCCGTCGCGGGCAAGACCGGCACCACCACCTCGAACAAGGATGGCTGGTTCCTCGGCTTTTCCAGCGGGGTGACCACCGGGGTATGGATGGGCCGCGACGACGCCAAACCCGTCCCCGGCCTGCAAGGCGGCACCGCGCCGGCGCGCGCCTTTGCCGCCTATATGCGCGTCGCCACGGCGAAGCGCCCGCCCGAAAAGTTCCAGACCGACCTGAAACTGCCGCAGTATCAGCTCGAACCCGACGACGAGGCCCTGCAAAACAACCCCGACGCCTATTTCTACGTCGACCCCAACGGCAACATCGCCAACCACGCGCCCACCGCCCCCGACGACGGCCAGCCCGCGCAGCGCACCCGCGACGACACCGTCCCCGTCGGCGACGACCAGGGCCGCGCCGCCAACGACGACCTGCTGGACCAGGCCACCGGCCGCCCCGCCCGCCGCGCCACACCCGGCACCACACCGCGCGCCGCAGCAACGGGCCGCCCCCGGACGAACTGAACTTCGGGCCCGCCATGCCGGATCAACTCCGGCATGGCGGGCCGGAAATTCGTCTTGGCGTCAGCGCACAACGGAAAAAGGGGCGGCGCCGGGATTTCGGCGCCGCCCTTTTTTTGCGTTGGTGGGTCGATCAGCGGATGCGGATCGGGAAGTAGAAGGCGGGCTGGCCCCGGCGCTGGATGCGCAAGAGGACGGCTTCGCGGTTTTCCGCCTTGGCCTGTTTCACGATCGCGTCGAGCTCGGCGCGGTTGGTGACGGGCTTGTAGTTGGCCGACAGGATGATGTCGCCGCGTTGCAGGCCTTTGGCGGCGGCATCGCTCGATTCGTCGACTTCGGTGATGACGACGCCGTGGACGTCTTCGCTGGTGCCGAGTTGGCGGGCGATTTGCGGGGTGACCGGGATCACCGCCACGCCGAGCGCCTGCTGGATCGAGGGGCCCGCGTGTTGCTTGCCCGTGCTGCCGGGGCCGAAGTCTTCATCATCCTTTTGCTCGGGATCGAAGCTTTGCTTGGCGAGGTCTTCTTCGCTCGGGCGCTTGCCGACAATGGCGTTCAGCGTCAGATGCTGGCCATTGCGGATGATGTCGATCGGGACATGCTTGCCCGGCACGGTGTTGGCGACGATGAAGGACAGCGACTGTTCGGGAGTCACCGCCTTGCCGTCGACGCTGATCACCACGTCACCCGCTTGCAGCCCGGCCTTGGCCGCGCCCTGGCCGGGTTCGACCGACTGGATGAATTCGCCGCGCCGTTTGGCGAGGCCGAGCGAGGCGGCAAGGTCATCCGACAAGGGCTGAATGCGCACGCCGAGATAGCCACGTTCGATCGCGACGCCCTTGATCAGCTTTTCGACGATCGGCGCAGCGGTTTCGGCGGGAATGGCAAAGCCGATGCCGACGCTGCCGCCGGTCGGCGAAAAGATCGCATTGTTGATGCCGATGACATTGCCGCGCATGTCGAACATCGGGCCGCCCGAATTGCCCCGGTTGATCGAGGCATCGGTCTGGAGATAGCGGTCATAGGCAGAGCCGGTGCCGGTGTTGCGATAAACCGCCGAGATGATCCCCTGCGTCACCGTACCGCCCAGGCCAAACGGATTGCCGATGGCGATGACCCAGTCGCCGACGCGCGCCTTGCGCGAATCGCCGAATGTCACGAACGGAAAGGGCTTGGTGCCGACGATCTTGAGCACCGCGAGGTCGGAAGCGGCGTCCTTGCCGACCAGCTTGGCCGGGTAATCGGTGCCGTCGGTCATCGTCACGGTGATCGATTCGACTTCGCCCTGGCCATCGGCGGTGATCACGTGATTGTTGGTGACGATATAGCCGTCCGCCGAAATGACGAAGCCCGAGCCGAGCGATTGGGCTTCGCGCGTCTGCGCGCCGCCGCCCTGACCGCCTTGCCCACCTTGTCCGCCCTGTCCGCCGAACAGTTCGCCAAAGGGCGTGCCGGCAAAGGGATTGGCGTTTTGAACCTTGACCCGCTGGCGCGTGGAAATGTTGACCACCGCGGGCTGCAATTGTTGCGTGAGATCGGCAAAGCTGGCCGGGGCGCCGACACGCGGCACGACCGCAGCGATCTGCGCACTGTCATTCTGCGCGACCTGGGCGCCGGCCGGAAAGCCGGTCACAAGCGTCAATGCGCTGCCGGCGAGGAGCAGCGCCGAAGTAACTCCATAAGCGTATCGCACGTGGCCTAGTCCTCTTTTTTCATCCCGAAGAGCCGGATGCACTCGAATCCGGATCTTGCAGACATCATAAAATCCATTGCCCTGCATGAACGGCATTTGAATGCCGCATGACAGCGCTATTTCCCCCGAAATTGTCGCAGATAGGCATTGTCGGGCGACAGCACGATCGAGGTGCGGCTGCCCTTTTGCGCGAACGTTGCGTCATAGCTCTGCATGGCGCGATAAAAATCATAGAATTGCGGATCTTTGCCGAAACTGGCAGCATAGATTTCACCGGCGCGGGCTTCGGCATCGGCGCGGATCATCTGCGCGTTGCGATGGCCCTCGGCGGCGACGTCTGCGGCACTGGCCTCGGCGCCCGCGCTCATCCGGGCATAAGCGGCATCGAGCGGCGCCCCGTCGGGCAGGGCAAGACGCGACAGGCCCAGATCGGCGACGCGCGCGCCATAGCCGGACAGTTCGCGATCGAACGCGGCGCGCAAGGCGCCAAGCCCTTCGCCTTCGCCCCGTTCCAGCGCGAGGGCGCCCGCCAGTGTCGTGTGCCCCACGTGCTGGCGCAGGACAGAGGCGAGGATCGCGCGCAATTCGTCACCGGCATGGTCGGGCGCGCCCAGCGCCTGATAAAAACGCACCGGATCGGTCACCCGCCATGTGGCATAGGCGTCGATCGTCAGCGCCTGCCCGTCGCCGGTCTCCGCTTTGGCATTGTCGAGCGAAACGGTCATCAACCGGCGATCGAGCCAGACGACACGCTCGACCAGCGGCAGACGAAAGGCCAAACCCGCTTCATCGGGGCCCGCCTGATCCGTGCCTGGCCGCCAGCCGTTGATCACGCGTACCGGCTGGCCAAGCCGCAGCACCAGCGCCGCGCGATCGCTCGGCACCGGGGTCACCATCGTCAGCGCGAGGCCCGCGAGCGCCGCCACACCGAACAAGGGGGCGCCGGGCAAGGGGGCAAACCAGCGATGATCGGCGCGCTCAATGGCCATTGCCGCCCCCTGCATCGTGCCCCGTGGACGGCTCGCCAGCCGCCCGCAAAGGCAAAGTCGTGGTCGTGCCGGGCGCATCGACGATGACTTTGTCGCTTTGGGCGAGCACCCGTTCCATCGTCGCGTAATACATCTGGCGGCGAGTCACATCGGGCGCGCGGGCATATTGCGCATAGACTTTGTCAAAGGCGCCCGCTTCGCCCTGGGCATGAACGATCACCTGACGCGACCAGCTGCGCGCCTGTGTCGCCTCGGTCGCGGCATCGTTGCGCGCTGCGGCAATCGCGCGCAACGCATCGGCGACGCGCGGCGGCGGATCGACGCGGCGAAGGTCGATGCCGTCCACGGCGATGCCCGCCCGATCGCGGTCGAGCAAAGCCTGCAAACGCCGCGCCGCTTCGTGCCCCAGCGCATCGCGCCCAGCCCCCATCACCTCGGCAAAATCCATCCCGGCCACAGTCGCCCGCATCGCGTTTTCGGCAGCAAGGCGCATGGTGGCGGCGGGATCGGCCAGCCCCCGGGCATGGGCACGCAAATCGCGGATGCGCCAGCGCACGTCGCAGGCCAGATCGACCAGCGCCGCATCGCGAGTCAGGATCAGATGTTCGCCATCGCCTTCGGGCAGCGCAAGATGGCGGATCGTGGTCACATCCTCGATCCGTGCGGCGCCGATCGGCCAGGGCCAGCTGACCGCCAGGCCGGGGCCGAGCGCGGGGCCCCAGGCGCCATCGGTCGAGACGATCGCCTGTTCGCGCACCCCGACCGGATGGAGCGAAGTCGCCCCGACCCATAGCATGACCAGCGCCCCGGTCAGCCACGGCGTCCAGTTCGATCCAAGCGGGGGACGGATGTGCGGCCAATGGGCCTTGGCGAAATGGCGTTGCAACCCGCCGGAAACGAATGCGGGAATCAGCGCCGCGGCAAGACCGGGCCGCGCCGCCGCGCCGCGCCGGGGGCCGCGCGGTGCGCCGCGACGGGGCCGCGAATGGTGCCAGGGATTCTTGGTGGGGGGCGATGCGGGGGGCAATGGCGCATCGCCTTTTCCGGCGGCGCCCGCAGCAGCAGGCGTTTCCCTGCCTCCCTCGCCCGCGCCCGCCTCGGCCGCAGCAGGCGGTTCGGCCTCGCGCAGAGCAGGCGCAAGGCCGGGCTCGCGCCCGTCCCGCCGGCTGTCGTCATGGGCCATGCCGAAGCCCTTGCTGTCCGGGCCATCGGTGGCCTTGTCCGTGTCAAGACCGTTCATGGCAGGGGTTATAGGGTGCCCGCCCCAGAAAAACAGGTCTCGTTCCCATTTTTCCTTTGCTAGGGGCCCATTCTTCCTTTGCTAAGGAAGTGCCCCGAGGGGGCGACACGAAACAGGGAACCGGACGGATACGATGACGGATGCAGCAACGCTGGAACAGGCCCTGCGCGAAGTGGCAAATGCCCGCGTGCAGGCCGTGCGTCTGGGCGACGGCGGCGCGGCGAGCGTGGTGGTCGATGCCGAAGGGCTTGACGATGCCGCGCGCGCGACGCTGGAAGGCGATCTGAACGCGGCGGCAGCGCGGGTCGGCATTGCCCCCTTGCGCGTGGCGATGACCGCGTCGCGGCGGCGGCGGCGGATCATTGCCGTCGGATCGGGCAAAGGCGGGGTCGGCAAATCGACGCTCGCGGCCAATCTTGCCATTGCGCTGCATCGGCTGGGACGGCCGACCGGGCTTGTCGATGCGGACATCTACGGCCCGTCGCAGGCGCGGCTGTTCGATACCGAAGACAAGCGGCCCGAGGCCAAAGCCAACAAGCTGATCCCGGTGGCCAGCCGGTTTGGCGTGCCGATGCTGTCGATGGGCCATCTCGTCCGCCCCGGTCAGCCGATCGCCTGGCGCGGGCCCATGGTCAGCAATGCGCTGGGCCAGCTGATCGATGCCGAATGGGGCGCGGTCGAGACGATCGTGGTCGATCTGCCCCCCGGCACCGGCGATGTGCAGCTGACCATGTTGCAGAAATACAAGCCCGCAGGCGCAGTGATCGTGTCCACGCCGCAAGACCTTGCGCTGATCGATGCGACGCGCGCGATCGCCTTGTTCGAACAGGGCACCGTGCCGCTGATCGGGATGGTCGAAAACATGGCCGGCTATCTCTGCCCGCATTGCGGCGAACCGAGCGATCCGTTTGGCAATGGCGGGGCCGAAGCGGCGGCAAAGGCGATGAACCTGCCTTTCCTCGGGCGCATCCCGCTGGCGCTCGGCATTCGCGAAGGCAGCGACGCAGGCCAGCCACCGGCCGCCGGCGAAGGACCGCTGGCCGAAGCCTATCGGACGATCGCGCGCCGCATCGCCGATTGGCTCGACCGGAACCCCTGAACCCGATGGCGCCCCGTCTTCCCCACTTTACCCGCCGCGCCGTGCTGGTCGGTGCGGGGACGGCGGGCGCGCTGGTGGTCGGTCTCGCGCTGGTGCCGCGCCATTATCGCACGCCGCTCGTCGCCGGGGAGGGCGAGCATGTCATCGACGGCCTGATCCGCCTGTCGCGCGACGGCAGCATCAGCGTCGCGGTGCCCGCGCTCGAAATGGGCCAGGGCGTAACCACGCTCGCGGCGCAGATCGTCGCGGTCGAACTGGGCGCGGACTGGCGCCGCGTCGGAGTCGAACCGGCGCCGCTCAGCCCGCTCTATGCCGATCGGGTGATTGCCGCCGAATGGGCCACGATGTGGTTGCCGCGCGCCGTGGCCGGGGCGCCGTTTGTCGGCAAGGCGCTGACGGACGCGCTGGCCGGGGGCCCCGGCGATGCCTGGGCGCGCTATGAGGCGGATCGCGTGCCCGTGCTGTTGACGGCGTGCGGCACGACGCTCGCCGCGTTCGAACCGCGCCTGCGGCTGGCCGCCGCCGCCTTGCGCAGCGCGCTGATCGCCGCCGCCGCGCGCGAGGCCGGGATGGATGTCGCCGCCTGCGACACGCGCGATCATCATGTCGTGTGCGGCAAGCAGCACTGGCCCTTTGCGCCATTGATCGATGCGGCGCTGGCCGGACCGCCGCCTTCCGCGCCCGTCTTGCGCGCTGCCCCTGCGCGCGAAAACGCCGACGCCGCGCCGGGGCCGCTCGCCGCACCCGATTTCCCCCGGCTCGACTTGCCCGCCAAAGTCGACGGCAGCATGGTGTTTGCCGCCGACTTGCGCCTGCCCGACATGGTTCACGCCGCCATCGCGCATGGGCCGCAAGGGCATTGCCGACTGGCCGGGCACGACGAAGCGGCGGCACGCGGGATTCCCGACGTCATCGCGGTCATCGCCACCGAGCGCTGGCTGGCGGCGGTTGCGCGCACCTGGCACGCCGCCGATCGTGCGCTGACGGCCATGGAGCCGCGTTTTCGCATCGATCCGGGCGAAGGCGGCCGCGTCGTTGATTCGATCGTCGGCGAAGCCGCGCTCGACGCGGCGCTGACCCACGCGTCGCCGAACCGCATCGCCGCCGAGGGCGATCCCGACCCGCTGCTGATCCATCCAGCGCTGACCGCGCGCTATGACATCGAGCCCGCACTTCACGCCCCGCTCGAACCCGCCAGCGCCACCGCGCGAATCGTGCACGGGCGGCTCGAACTGTGGATCGCCAGTCAGGCGCCCGAAGCCGCAGCACAGGCCGCAGCGCGCGGCGCCGGTCTGCCGCGTCAGGCGGTCACGGTCTATCCCTTGCCCGCAGGCGGCAGCTTCGATGCGCGGCTCGATACGCGGATTGCCGAGGAAGTGGCGATCCTTGCGCGCAAGCTGGGTCGTCCGGTGCAATTGACCTGGTCGCGCTGGCAGGAAACGCTCGCCGGCTATCCCCGCGCCCCGCTCGCAGCGCGCCTGAGCGCCGCGTTCGACCCGGCGAAGCAACATCTGATCGGCTGGCGCACGCGGATCGCGACGCCCGCAAGCATGATCGAGGCCGGGGCGCGGCTGTTTGGCGGCAGCGATACGCGCGCGGCGCAGGACAAGGCGGCAGGCTGCGCCGATCCGCTCGCCGTCGCCGGCGCAATGCCCGTCTACGCCATTCCCGAACGCGCGGTCGACCATCTGCCGACCGCGATCAGCCTGCCCGTCGGGCGCATGCGGGGCGGGGCGCACGGGCTCACCGCCTTCATCACCGAAAGCTTCATCGATGAATGCGCGCACTATGCCGGTGCCGAGCCGCTGTCGTTTCGCGTCGCCATGCTGGGCGCCGAGCCGCGCCTCGTCGCCTGCCTCGAAGGGGCGGCGCATCTGGCCATGTGGGGCGGTGGGGGCGGCGGATCGGGCCAGGGCCTCGCCTGCCACCGCATGACGCTCGCCGCGCCCGAAGGCATGCGCGCGGGCTATATCGCGGTGATCGCGACCGCGCGCGCCGAATCGGGCGCGATCCGCGTCGAGAGCCTGTCGGCATTTTGCGACATCGGGCGGATCGTCAACCGCGACATCGCGCGCCAACAGATCGAAGGCGGCCTGATGTTCGGCCTCGCCCACGCTCTGGGCGGCAGCACGCGCTGGAACGCGGGGCTGCCCCAGGCCGGGCGGCTGGCCGCGCTGAACCTGCCCTTGCCGGCCGATTGCCCCAAAGTCGAGGTTGCCTTTGCGACAAGCGAGGCCGAACCGTTCGATCCCGGCGAGCTGGGCATGGCGGCAGTCGCACCGGCCATCGCCAATGCGCTGTTTTCGGCAAGCGGGACGCGGTTTCGCCGCCTGCCCCTGCTGTCGACGCCATCTCTTCCCGAAAGCATCTGATGCCCCAATCGACTCATTCGACCCGCGCTCTTCCGGATCCCAGGCCTCTTCCGGATCCCAGGCCTCTTCCGGATCATTGGCCCCCAAATCATTGGCCCGCCGATCACCCCCCCATCGCCACCGGTCGCGTCGGCGTGCTGCTGGTCAATCTGGGCACCCCCGATGCACCCGAGCCGGGCGCGGTACGGCGCTATCTGAAACAGTTCCTGTCCGACCGCCGCGTGGTCGAAATCCCCGCGCTGATCTGGCAGCCGATTCTGCGCGGCATCATCCTCAACACGCGGCCCAAAAAGTCGGCGCACGCCTATGCCCTGGTGTGGAGCGCCGACGGATCGCCGCTCGCCGCGATTACCAAGGCTCTGGCGCGCGCGGTGCAGGCCGAACTGGGCGATGCCGCGATCGTTCGCCATGCCATGCGCTATGGCCAACCGACGATTGCCGCAGAGCTCGACGCGCTGATTGCACAAGGGTGCGAACGCGTGCTCGTCATGCCGCTCTATCCGCACTTTTCGGCGGCAACGACGGCCAGCGTGCTCGACGATCTCGCCCGCTGGATCTTGCGCACGCGGCGCTTGCCCGCGCTGCGCACGGTGCCGCCCTGGCATGGCGATCCCGGCTATATCGCCGCGCTCCACAGCGACTTGTCCCGCCAGATCGCCGCGCTCGACTTCACGCCGGACCTGCTGCTGCTCAGCTATCACGGCATGCCCGAGCGCACTTTGCACCTGGGCGATCCCTATCACTGCCATTGCCGCAAGACGTCGCGCCTGCTCGGGCAGGCCTTTGCGCAAAGCCACCCGGGGCTCAGGCTCGAAACGACGTTCCAATCGCGCTTTGGCCGGGCCAAATGGCTCGAACCGGCAACCGATGCGACGCTGATTGCCGAGGCGCGCGCCGGTACGCGGCGAATCGCGGTCGCGGCGCCCGGATTTTCCGCCGATTGCCTTGAAACGCTCGAAGAGCTGGCGATTCGTGGGCGCGACGAATTTCTGGCCGCCGGGGGCACCGACTTTGCCGCACTCGCCTGCCTCAATGCCGGCGATGCCGGTGTCGCACTGACGACGGCGCTGGTCCGGCGCGAACTGGCCGGCTGGATCTGAGCGCGCCCGGCCGGATCTGAGCCCACAGGGTCAAATACACAATCGGCCATGGCTGGAAATGCGGCGAATCTGTTGACCTGGGCCCCGGCTGCCGGTATGGGCCCCGCTTTCCCGCGGGCTTGCCCGCCTGTTTCGACACGCCGGTTGACTTGGCCCATGGCCAGAGCAACAGGACCGCGCCGGGACATGAATTCGGATCAACCAGGCAGTCTCCCGAGATTTTTCGACGAGATTGCCCGGACCGCGCCAAGCGGGCCGCCACAGGACGAGAAGCAAAGACAGACATGGCCAACACGCCGCAAGCCCGCAAGCGCATCCGCCGCAACGAAGCCCGCGCCCAGATCAACGGCGCGCGTCTTTCGCGCATCCGCACTTTCGTCAAGAAAGTCGAATCCGCTCTCGAAGGTGGCGACAAGACCGCCGCTGCCGAAGCGCTCCGCGCGGCACAGCCCGAACTGGCGCGCGGCGTGGCCCGTGGCGTGCTCCACAAGAACACCGTGGCACGCAAAGTGTCGCGGCTGTCGAAGCGCGTCGCCGCGCTCTGATTCGTCCCGCACCGACATACCCGAGGGGGTCTTCCCTCGGGGATTCGGCTTAGGACAATTCCGCATTTCGCCCGACAAGAGGCTGGCGTGTTTCACGCCGGCCTTTTTTGTCGCAGCGTCGATGACAGACCGATGACAGTCCGGTGCCATCGAAATGGCTGATTTGCCGCGATTCGCCACCCTCTTGAAATTTTATCATTTATTTTCATATATTTAGAAAATTTCCACGCTGTCATCGGAGTCAAGGCGAATTATTTCAATTTCTTTTCGCCCCATGACTTGCGAATCCCCGCCACTCGCCAATAGACAGTAGGCACGGGTCGCGACGCGGTGGACTGGTATGGCCAGTTTCGACATGCGGGGATCACACGACATTGACCATCGGACGGTCGATCGGGCTTCCTGCCCGGTCGGACTCCATCAAACAGCCGGTCGGGCATGGTCTCGGCTGGATGAGGATCATTTGCTTTCGCGGCAGGGGGGCCAATCAAGGGGCCTGTTGCGGCGCATTCGACATGCGGGACCAGACACACGTGAAGATCGACGATTACATGAATGGCGGTCCTTCCGGGCGAGGCCAGCCACGCGGGGCAAGCGGCCCGGCACACGCAACCGGATCAGCGCATGAGACCCGCGCCGCTTCTGCAACCCCGTCGTCCGCCGCCCGCAAGGAGCGCGACGCCGCCAGCATCGAAGACGGCGATGCCGTCGATCTGGCCGCCGATTGGGCCGACATCAGCCAGGGGCTGAAAAAGGATCTCGGGCCGCAGTTGCACAGCCAGTGGATCAAGCCGATCCAGGTCGGCAGCTTCTGCAAGGAAACCGGCACGCTCGACTTGTTCCTGCCGACCGAATTTTCCGCAAACTGGGTCGCCGACCGTTTTGCCGACCGCCTGTCGCTCGCATGGAAAATCGCGCGATCCGAAGTGCGCCAGGTGCGCATCAGCGTCCATCCGCGCCGCCGCGCCATGCCCGACCTGCGGCTTCCCGGCAGCAGCATGACGGGCAGCACGGGCACCAACGCGATGGCGGGCAGTTCGCAGACCGGACTCGTGCGCTCCGCTCCCCCGGCCCATCCGGGCGAAGCGCTGTCCGGCGCGCAAAGCGGGCTCGACCCCTCGCTGACTTTCGCCGAATTCGTCAGCGGCGCGGGCAATGTCCTGGCCGTCAATGCCGCCCAGCGCATGGCCGCCATCGAAACCCCGCAGTTTTCGCCGCTCTATCTCAAGGCCTCGACCGGGCAGGGCAAGACCCACCTGCTGCACGCCATCGGCCATGCCTATGCCGCCGCACGCCCCGGCGCGCGGATCTTCTACTGCTCGGCCGAGCGCTTCATGATCGAATTCGTCCAGGCCATGCGCAGCCACGAAATGATCGAATTCAAGGCCCGCCTGCGCGGCTTTGACCTGCTGCTGGTCGACGACATCCAGTTCATCATCGGCAAATCGAGCACGCAGGAGGAATTCCTCCACACCATCGACGCCCTGCTCGGCGCAGGCAAGCGTCTGGTCGTGGCCGCCGATCGCGCCCCGCAAGCTCTCGACGGCGTCGAACAACGCCTCCTGTCGCGCCTCTCGATGGGCCTCGTCGCCGACATCCAGCCCGCCGACATCGATCTGCGCCGCAAGATCCTCGAACATCGCCTCGCCCGGTTTACCTCGGCCCAGGTTCCCGCCGACGTGATCGAATTCCTCGCCCGCACGATCAACCGCAATGTCCGCGAACTCGTCGGCGGCCTCAACAAGCTGATCGCCTATGCCCAGCTCACCGGCCAGCCGGTCAGCCTGCAACTCGCCGAAGAACAGCTGACCGACATCCTCTCGGCCAATCGTCGCCGCATCACGATCGACGAAATCCAGCGCGCCGTGTGCCAGTTCTATCGCGTCGACCGCACCGAAATGGCCTCCAAACGCCGCGCTCGCGCCGTCGTCCGTCCGCGCCAGGTCGCCATGTACCTCGCCAAAGTGCTCACCCCCCGCTCCTACCCCGAAATCGGCCGCAAATTCGGCGGCCGCGACCATTCGACCGTCATCCACGCCGTCCGCCTGATCGAAGAACTGCGCACCCGCGACGCGGAAATGGACGGCGATGTGCGGACGTTGTTGCGCCAGTTGGAAGACTGAGGTTCAGCCTCCGGCGGGCGTTCCCATGCCTCCGGCGGGCGTTCCCATGCCTCCGGCGGGCGTTCCCATGCCTCCGGCGGGCGTTCCCATGCCTCCGGCGGGCAAGGGCCATCGCCCTTGCATCCCGGAAATGTCCGGATCAGCGTGCCCCGGCCCGGTAACATCCCGCCGCCCGCGTCGGGAGACCTTCCTGCCGCTTCGCGGCGAGACGCGGGCGCAGCGGCGGCGCGCAAAGCAAGACGGTAAAGGGATGCAAGGGCAATGGCCCTTGCCCGCCGGAGGTCCGCCGGAGGCAAAAAACGCTGCCCCCCTCGCAAACCCGCATTTTCCGTCTATTGCTCCCCCATGACTCCCGACCGTCTCGACCGCTTCGCCCGTCACATTGTCCTGCCCGAAGTGGGCGGTGCCGGGCAGGTGCGACTGGCCGGGGCGCATGTCGTGTTGGTCGGCATGGGCGGGATCGGCAATCCGGCGCTGCAATATCTGGCGGGGGCCGGGATCGGCGCTTTGACGCTGATCGACGATGATGTGATCGAGGCATCGAATCTGCAGCGCCAGACGCTGTTTATGCCTGCCGACATGGGCCGAGCGAAAGCGCACGTCGCGGCGGAGTGGGCGGCGCGGTTTGATCCGGTATTGAAAGTTGTGCCGCAGGTCGTGCGAATCGGGGCGGACAACGCCAATGGCTTGCTGACCGGGGCTGATGTGGTGTTGGACGGCAGCGACAATTTTGCCACGCGGCTGGCGGTGGCCGACGCGTGTGTGCGGCTGGGTGTGCCGTTGACGAGCGCGGCGCTGGGGCGGTTTCAAGGGCAGGTTGCCAATTTCGCGGGGCATTTGCCCGATGAGGCCTGTTATCGCTGTTTTGTGGGCGATGCATTCGATGCGACCGATTGCGATACCTGCGCGGATCTGGGCGTTTTGGGCGCGATGGTCGGCATGGTCGGTGCGTTTGCGGCGATGCAAGCCTTGCGCGTTGTTCTGGCGGGCGCCTCGACGCTGGGCGATCCGCAATGGGGGCGGTTGCAGTTGATCGACGGCCTCGCCCCGTCGATGCGTGCCTTGCGCATTGCCAAAGACCCTGCCTGCCGGACGTGCGGGGGGCTAAGCCAGTAACTCATCGACCCAGGCGGTGACCACTTCGCTGGCCGGGCCGAGCCGCGTTTCGTGGAACCAGGCGGAGCCTTGCGAGCGTTCGAGATTGAGTTCGAGCGTGTGCAGGCCCCGGTCGCGGGCCAGCCGGACGAAGCCGGCGGCGGGATAGACCGCGCCGGAGGTGCCGATCGACACGAACAGGTCTGCCTGGGACAGCGCGGTATGAATGTCGTCCATGCGATAGGGCACTTCGCCAAACCAGACGATGTCGGGGCGCAGGGCTGCGCTGCCGCAAGCCGGGCATGGCGGCCGGTCGATCAGCGGCCCGGTCCAGCCGATGCGCGTATCGCAGGCGGTGCACCAGGCCTTGAGGTGTTCGCCATGCATGTGGATCACATTTTGCGACCCGCCGCGCTCGTGCAAGTCGTCGACGTTTTGTGTGACGACGATCACGCGCGCGCCAGGTACAAGGCCCGGTAAAGCCTGTTCGAGCCGCGCCAGCGCATGGTGCGCGGCATTGGGCTGCCTGGTCTGGATCGACGCCCGGCGCATGTCGTAGAACCGCTGCACGAGGTCGGGATCGCGGGCAAAAGCCTCGGGCGTGGCGACATCCTCGACGCGGTGCTGTTCCCACAGGCCGCCCCGTCCATCTTTGCCCCCGCGAAAGGTATCGATGCCGCTTTCGGCGGAAATCCCCGCGCCGGTCAGGATGACGATGCTTGGTGGTTTGGCCATGGGTCGCATCATGGCGCGGCGAGGCGCGGCTGGCCAGAGGGTGAAGCATTGCGCAAAGGGGAAATGATGGCACACTGAGGGGCATGATCAGCGCTCTTCTCCTCGCCGCCGCGCTCGCCGTTCAGCCCGACCCCGATCCCGACGAGGCGGCGTTTCGCGAGACCTATCGCACGCTGGTGGAAACCGACACCACGCTGGCGCACGGCGATTGCACGCTGGCGGCCGCGCGCATGGCCGATGCCTTGCGCGCGGCGGGCTTTGCCGAAGACCGGCTGATCTCTTATGCCGCGCCCGACCATCCGCGCGAGGGCGGGCTGGTGGCGGTCTGGCCGGGCCGTTCGGGCAAGCTCAAGCCGCTGTTGCTCGTCGCGCATATCGACGTGGTCGAGGCCAAGCGCGAAGACTGGCCGCGCGATCCTTTCGCGCTGAGCGAGCAAGGCGGCTATTTCCATGCACGCGGCGCCTTTGACGACAAGGCGCAAGCGGCGATCTACGTCGATGCGATGGCGCATCTCGCGCGCAGCCACGCCCGGCCCAAACGCACGGTAAAGCTCGCGCTGACTTGCGGCGAAGAAACCAACGGCGCATTCAACGGCGCGCAATGGCTGGCCGTCAACAAGCGCGAGCTGATCGACGCGGCCTTTGCGCTCAACGAAGGCGGCGGCGGGCGCACCGACGGCAAACCGCTGATGGCCGGGGGCAAAGTCATCGCCCAGACCATTCAGGTCGGCGAAAAGACCTTTGCCAATTTCCGCCTCGAAACGCGCAATCGCGGCGGGCACAGCTCTGCCCCGCGCCCCGACAACGCGATCTATCAGCTCGCCCACGCGCTCGACCGGATCGAGGGCTATAGCTTCCCGGTCGAATTCACGCCCACCACGCGCGCCTATTTTCAGGCGGTGGGCACAGCGCGCGGCGGTGCCGTGGGCAAGGCAATGATCACGCTTGCCGCCGATCCGACCGACAAGACGGCGCTGTGGCAGGTCGATACCGACGCGTTTCTCCATTCGAATATCCGCACGACGTGCGTTGCGACGATGCTCGATGCGGGCCACGCGCCCAACGCCCTGCCGCAACGCGCGCGCGCCACGGTCAATTGCCGCATCTTTCCCGGCCACAGCGTCGATGCCATCGGCCACGAACTGGAACGCGTGATCGGCGATCCCGAAGTCGGCGTGACCGCGCTGCCGCCCTTGCGCCCGACGCCGCCGCCGCCGCCGCTCGATCCGGCGGTGCTCGATCCGGCGCGGCGGCTGGTGGCGAAATACTGGCCGGGCGTCGCGCTCGTCCCGGCGATGGCCAATGGCTATACCGATGCCACGTTCCTGACCGCCGCGGGCATCCCGACGTATGGCGTGCCCGGCCTGTGGGGCGATCCCGACGGCAACGGCGTCCACGGGCTTGATGAACGCATCGAAGTGCGCTCTCTTCTGACCGGACGGCGCTTTCTCAACGACTTGATCCGCGCTTACGCCTTTTGAACGGGGAATACAGATCCATGATCGCACGCATTCTGGCCGGCACCGCGCTTGCCGCTGTCGCTTCGCAAACCGCACTCGCGGCCGAAGATCCGGGCGAAGCCGCCTTCCGCGCGACATACAAGGAGCTGGTCGAGACAAACACCACGCTCTCGTCGGGCAGCTGCACGCTCGCCGCGCAACGCATGGGCGCGCATCTCAAGGCTGCGGGCTTTGCCGACGATCAGATCGTCTATTACGCCACCCCCGAACACCCGAAGGAAGGCGGCCTCGTCGCGATCCTGCCGGGCACTTCGGCCAAGGCGAAACCCATCCTCCTGCTGGCACACCTCGATGTCGTCGAAGCCAAACGCGCCGACTGGACTCGCGATCCGTTTACGCTGATCGAGGAAGGCGGCTATTTCTGGGCGCGCGGCACGCTCGATGACAAGGCCATGGCTTCGGTCTGGGTCGATACCATGGCGCGGCTCAAGGCGGGCAAAGTCAAACTCAAACGCACGCTCAAGCTCGCGCTGACCTGCGGCGAGGAAACCAGCGGCGCGTTCAACGGTGCGCAATGGCTTGCCGCCAACAAGCGCGATCTGATCGACGCCGAATTCGCGCTCAACGAAGGCGGCGGCGGGCGCACCGACGGCAAGGCGCTGGCCGAAGGCGGCCATATCGTCGCCATGTCGGTCCAGGTCGGCGAAAAGGCGGCGATGGATTACCGCGTCGAAACGCGCAATCCCGGCGGCCACAGCTCGATCCCGGTCAAGGACAACGCGATTTACGAGCTGTCCGACGCGCTGTTGCGGCTGCGCGATTACGACTTCCCCGCCGAACTCAATGACACCACCCGCGCCTTTTTCGGCAAGGCCGGTGCGGTCTACGGCGGCACCGTGGGCCAGGCGATGCAGACCGTCGCCACCGCCAAACCCGACAGCGACGGCTTCAAACAGGCCGTCGCCCTGCTCGATCATGACCGCAGCTTTCATTCGACGCTGCGCACCACGTGCGTTGCCACCATGCTCAGCGGCGGCCATGCCACCAATGCCCTGCCCCAGCGCGCAGGGGCGATCGTCAATTGCCGCATTTTCCCCGGCCACAGCTTCGAGGAAGTCCGCGCGGATCTGAGCAAGGTCTTTGCCGATCCGGGCGTCACCGTCACCACCACCGAGCCCGATCACCCGATCGCCAAGGCCCCGCCGATGGACCCGCAAGTGATCCGCCCGATCGAGATGCTGACGGCCCGATACTTCCCCGGCGTCCCGCTCGTCCCCACGATGTCCACCGGCGCCACCGACGGCATCTACCTCGAAGCCAAGGGCATTCCGACTTACGGCGTCCCCGGCATCTGGGCCAACCCCGACCTCAACGGCATCCACGGGCTGAACGAACACCTCGAAGTCGCCTCGCTGCTCAAAGGCCGCGCGTTCCTCTACGATCTGGTGCAAGCTTACGCGAAATGAGGCAAAGCGATTGGAAGAGAAGAAAATTATTCGAGGGCCAGCAACCCTCCATCACCCGTTAACGGGTGCGTGATGGCCGCATGGCGCCCTCAATTCGAAGCCGCTTTGGTCAAGCTGGCCGAGATCAGTGAGGATCTGGATGCGCGCGGCATCCGCCCGCCAGTTCTGGTCGGGGGCGGCGCGGTCGAACTCTACACTCAGGGCGCCGTGAACACAGGCGACTTTGACCTGGTCACCGTGCTTCAGCCCGAATTCGAAGCCGTTCTGGCCGAGCATGGATTTACCCGCCCCTCCGGGCCAGGAAGGGCCACACGAGGATGGATTCACCGCGATCTTGCCTTGGGATTTGAAGTGGTTGGAAGCCAACTGCTCGATGGCCTAGCGGACCGCGACCTGATCCGGATCATCGAAATCGGCGACCGGGGAGCTATCGCTGTTATCTCGATCGAGGATTTGATCGCAGACCGCATGGGGCAATATGCCTCTGGCTCTGCCAACGAGATGCTCGGCCAAGCCATCGCGCTGTTCGCGCTTTCTCAAGGGTTGGACATCGAGTATATGGAACGGAGAATTCGGGAAGAAACTGCGCACGGCTATGGCGTTCAAGACCTTGAAAACAAAGCGTGAGGCAATCAGCTTGGCTGCGCTGGGCGAAGAAATCGCCGCGCGGCGCGTTGCCGTGGGCCCCGTCAACACCCCCCGCAATGCCGGAACGCGGCGCTCAACCGCAAAACAAGCGCTGTTGAACCAAATCACCAAGATCGGCGGCGATTGGTAGGCCTCTACAAGGCCAATTCTCCGTATCCAATGGCATTACTGCACTCGGGCTCTGCCTGAACGGCCCTTCCAGCCGCATGATCTGGCCCATGTGCCACCATACGCGCTTGTGAAATATCGCATGCGACTCACTTGCGCACTTGACGCGGGAGTCGGTCCTGTGGTGCTTTGCTGGTCATGCGTCATGAAGTGGTCATGCCAGTATCCCAAAGCTTCCCCAGCGGGAGCAGCGGGGCTGTCGCTTCATTTGGCCGGACCGGAGCATGCTTCATAAGGCGCTGATAGATCGGGCGGCTGAGGCCAGGCCCCATGGCGGCGGCGATGGCGCCGACGGTTTCAATGTTGCCCGATATGTCGCGGATGCGGGGTTTGCCGGGCATGGCAGCAGTCGGCATCTGTCGAATTGCCCGGCCTTGGTGTTGAACGCCGATTACACGCCGCTCAGCTATTATCCGCTCAGCCTGTGGCCGTGGCAGACCGCGATCAAGGCGGTGTTTCTCGAACGGGTGGACATCATCGCCAGCTACGAGCGCGAAGTGCATTCGCCCTCGCTCGACATGAAGATCCCTTCGGTCATCGCGCTGCGCCAATATGTGCGGCCGAGCGAATTTCCGGCGTTTACGCGGTTCAACCTGTTCCTGCGCGACCGCTTCATGTGCCAATATTGCGGCAGCCATGACCATCTGACGTTTGACCATGTCGTGCCGCGCCGGTTGGGCGGGCGCACGACGTGGGAAAATGTCGCGGCGGCCTGTGCGCCGTGCAACATGCGCAAGGGCGGGCGCACGCCCGAACAGGCGCATATGCGGCTGATCGAGGAACCGATCCGCCCGACGACCTGGCAATTGCAGGACAAGGGCCGCGCATTTCCGCCCAATTACCTGCACGAAAGCTGGCGCGACTGGCTCTATTGGGATGTCGAGCTGGAGGGGTGATGGGGCACACCGCCCAATCCCCGCCGTTGGTGCGCGTGCTTCGACAGGCTCAGCACGAGCGCGCCTCATGAAATCCTTGAAAATCAGGCCACTTCGAGTTTTGACGCCCCTTTGAGGAACAGCGCAAGCGCGATCATGCCGATCACGGCGGAGAGCAGCATGGGCATCGTCGGCAGCGCGATCCAGGCGTCGGGGCCGGTGCAATGGGCGAGCGTCTGGGCATAGAGCGGGGGGCCGACGATCTGCGCCAGCGAGCCGATCGACTGGACCGCGCCTTGCAATTCGCCCTGGCTGCGCGCGTCGACGGCGCGGCTGTTGAGGCCGGAGATCGAGGGCTGCACAAAGCCCTGAAGCGCGCCGACGGCAATGGCGCAATAGATCATCGCGGTATTCGTCGCGACGACATAGAGCACCGAGGCGACCACCAGGCCGCCGACGCCGAGCATGACCGCGCGGCGTTCGCCAAGGCGCGGCAGGGCGCGGCGCAGGCCAAAGCCCTGCACCATCGCCGAACTGAACCCGACCATCGCCAGCGCCATGCCGACCTGCCGCGTGGTAAAGCCATATGCGGCGATCGCCATATAGGACCACACCGCCGGATAGACGATATGCGCCAGTTGCCAGGTGCCGAGCGCGGCGACGAACCACAGCACCGTCTCGTTCTGACGGCGCAGCGCGCGCAACGACGCCAGCGCATTGGCCTGACGCCAATCGAACGGGCGGCGATTTTCGCGGGGCAGCGATTCTTTCAGAAAGAACAGGCCGAACAGGAAATTGGCCAGCGCCAGCACGGCGGCGGCCAGAAACGGCAGGCGTGGACCATAAGACCCGATGATCCCGCCCAGCGCGGGACCGACGACAAAGCCGACCCCGAACGCCATGCCGATCAGGCCAAAGCTGGCGGCGCGCTTTTCCGGCGGGGTGACATCGGCGATATAGGCATAGGCGGCCGAAAAGCTCGCCCCGGTCACGCCCGCCAGCAGCCGTCCGACCACCAGCCAGCCGAATACCGGCGCGGCGAATTGCAGCAGGTAATCAAGCCCCAGCGCGCAGATCGAGGCGAGCAGCACCGGGCGCCGGCCAAACCTGTCGGACAGATTGCCGATGATCGGCGCGCAGACGAATTGCATCGCGGCATAGCCCGCGCCAAGCCAACCGGCATAAGCCGCCGCCGCACTGATCTGGACATGCGCGAGATGCATGATCAGGCCGGGCAGCACCGGGATGACAATGCCGAAGCCCAGCATGTCGATCAGCACGATGGCAAAGACAAAGCCGAGCGAGGCGCGATCCTGCATGCCTGATTCTCCCCGTTCCGGGTACGGCGCCCGTCAGGCGGCCCGCGACCGCTTTTCAAGCACGGCTTCGCATTCGCTCAGCAGATTGGCCATGATCGTGGCGACCGGCAATTCCTGCGTGACCAGCCCGACCGATTGCCCGGCCATGACCGAGCCGCGCTCGACATCGCCGTCGATCACCGCGCGGCGCAGCGCACCAGCCCAGAAATGTTCGATTTCGAGCTGGGCGGCGGCCATGTCGAGGCTGCCGGCGTCGATCGCACGGGCGACTTCGATCTGCTTGGCGGTGAATTCCTCGGTGCCCTTGTTCTTCAAGGCGCGGACCGGGATCACCGGCAAGCGCGGATCGACCTGAACCGAGGGCACCGCGTCGCGGGCGTTGGCGCGGAAAAATGCCTGCTTGAACGCGGGGTGCGCGATCGATTCGGCCGCAGCGGCAAAGCGCGTGCCCAACTGGACCCCGGCAGCGCCCATTTCGAGATAGCTTGCCATGGCTTCGCCCCGACCGATGCCGCCCGCGACAAACACGATATGGTCTTCGGCCAGCGCGGGCAGGAATTCCTGCGCCAGAACGCCGGTCGAAACCGGGCCGACATGGCCGCCCGCTTCGCTGCCTTCGATCACCAGCGCGTCGGCGCCGCTGCGAAACAGCTTTTTGGCAAGCGCGAGAGTCGGGGCAAACACCAGCACTTTGGCGCCAAACGCCTTGATCGCCTCGATGCTGCCCTTGGGCGGAATGCCGCCGGCGAGCACGACATGGCTGACGCCGTGTTTGGCGGTGACCGCGATCAGATCGAACAAGGCGGGGTGCATCGTGATCAGGTTCACGCCGAACGGCTTGTCGGTCAGCGCGCGCGTTGCGGCAATTTCGGCATCGAGCAGATCGGGCGTCATCGCGCCGCAGGCGATCACGCCAAAGCCGCCCGCATTGCTGATCGCCGAAACCAGATTGCGTTCGGACACCCAGCTCATCGCGCCGCACAGGATGGCGTATTCGCTGCCGAGGAATTGCGCGCCGCGCGCCATAAGCGCCGCTGTCTTTGGATAGGCGGTCATGCTATATTTCGTTCCCCGATGTCCTGAACCGGCCATCCTGCCCCGGATTGCCGCTTGGCGCGACCCTTACGGTGGGTCGCCGGACTCGGCAAGGGGTGCCAGATGCCTTGATCGCATCAGGCGATTTCTCTGAGGCATTTATCCCATTTAGTCGATCAATCATTCACTGCTAGATCGACTCCAGCGATCACGCGAAGGGAATGACCATGAACGCGCAAAGCAAATGTCCGTTTCACACCGGCACCAGCCGGACTGCGACAGCCAACACCATGTGGTGGCCAAACCGGCTCGATCTCTCGATTCTGTCGCAGCATTCGAACCGGGTCGATCCGCTGCCCGCCGATTTCGACTATCGCGCGGCGTTTCGGGCGCTCGACCTCGATGCGGTCAAGGCCGACATCTTTGCGCTGATGACCCAAAGTCAGGACTGGTGGCCCGCCGATTACGGGCATTATGGCCCGCTGTTCATCCGCATGGCCTGGCACAGCGCGGGCACTTATCGCATTTTCGACGGACGCGGCGGCGCGGGAACCGGCAATCAGCGCTTTGCGCCGCTCAATTCCTGGCCCGACAATGTCAATCTCGACAAGGCGCGGCTGCTGCTCTGGCCGATCAAGCAGAAATATGGCGCCAGCCTCAGCTGGGCCGACCTGATGATCCTGACCGGCACTTGCGCGCTCGAATCGATGGGTCTGCCCACGGTCGGCTTTGGCGGTGGCCGCGAAGACATCTGGGAGCCCGAAGCCGACATCGACTGGGGCCCGGAAAGCGAATGGCTGGATGACAAACGCTATGGCGACGACCGCGATCTGGCCGATCCGCTGGCGGCGGTGCAGATGGGGCTGATCTATGTAAACCCCGAAGGCCCGAATGGCACGCCCGACCCGCTCGCCTCGGCGCGCGACATCCGCGAAACCTTTGCACGCATGGCGATGGACGATGCCGAAACCGTCGCGCTGATCGCCGGGGGACACACTTTCGGCAAGGCGCATGGCAATGGCGATGCCGCCCTGCTCGGCCCCGCCCCCGAAGCCGCGCCGATCGAGGCGCAAGGGCTCGGCTGGATCAGCGCCAACCGCACCGGGCGCGGCGCCGACACGATCACCAGCGGACTCGAAGGCGCATGGACAACCGACCCGATCCATTGGGACAACGGCTATTTCGACGTGCTGTTCGGCCATGAATGGGAACTGACGAAAAGCCCGGCAGGCGCACACCAGTGGAAGCCCAGGGGCGAGGCCGGCGCGGGCACTGTGCCCGATGCGCACGATCCGCACCTGCGGCATCAGCCGATCATGTTCACCAGCGACCTCGCGCTGATCACCGACCCCGCCTATCGCGCGATCAGCGAGGACTATCATCGCCATCCGGACAAGCTGGCCAAGGCCTTTGCCGAAGCCTGGCTCAAGCTGACGCACCGCGACATGGGGCCGATCACGCGCTATCTCGGCAGCGAAGTGCCCGCGCAGCCGCGGATCTGGATGGACCCGGTGCCGGCTGTCGATCATCCGCTGATCGATGCCGCCGACATCGCCGCGCTGAAAGCGCAGATTCTGGCCAGCGGCCTGTCGATTTCGCGACTGGTGGCGACGGCCTGGGCTTCGGCTTCGACGTTTCGCCATTCGGACAAGCGCGGCGGCGCCAACGGTGCGCGCATCCGGCTCGCTCCGCAAAAGGATTGGGCGGTCAACGATCCGGCGGAACTGGCCAGGGCACTGGCCGTGTTCGAAGGCATCCGGTCTGCGTTCAACGCGTCCGCGACCGGGGGCAAACGAGTCAGTCTGGCCGACCTGATCGTGCTGGGCGGCGCGGCGGCCATCGAGGCGGCGGCGCGCGACGGCGGCCATGATGTGGTCGTGCCGTTCACGCCGGGGCGCACCGATGCCGCGGCCGAACAGACCGATGCGCAGTCGTTCGCGGTGCTTGAGCCCAACGTCGACGGGTTCCGCAATTTCCGGTCGGGCGCTTTGCACCGTTCGGAAGAGGAACTGTTGGTCGACCGGGCGCAATTGCTGGGCCTGAGCGCGCCGGAAATGACCGTTCTGGTCGGTGGCCTGCGCGTGCTCGGCGCCAACAGCGGCGCCAATAGCAGCGACAGTCGCCTGGGCGAGTTCACCGACCGCGTCGGTGTGCTGGGCAACGGCTTTTTCCGCACGCTGCTCGCATCGAGCACGGCCGATGTCTGGCGCGAAACCGAGCCGGGCGTATTCACCGCGTTCGACCGCAAGAACGGCGAGGCCCGGCTCAAGGCCAGCCGTGTCGACCTGATTTTCGGGTCGAATTCCCAGCTGCGCGCGCTGAGCGAAGTCTATGCCGCCAATGACGGCGAAGACCGCTTCGTGGCCGATTTCGTCAAGGCCTGGGTCAAAGTGATGGACGCCGACCGCTTCGACCTGGCGTGAAGCCGAAGACGCCTCCCCGTTTGCGGGGAGGCGTCCAGGGTTTCAGGCGGCGTCGAGGCCGTAAGCCGTGTGGAGCACACGCACGGCCAGTTCGGTCTCGTCCGAATCAATCAGGACCGAGACCTTGATTTCCGAGGTGCTGATCGCCTGGATATTGATCCCGCGATCGGCCAGCGCCTTGAACATCGTTGCCGCGACGCCGGCATGGCTGCGCATGCCGACGCCGACGACCGAGATCTTCGACACTTTGGGATCGGTGCTCAGCTTTTCAAAGCCGATCGAGGCGCGATTGCCTTCGAGCACGGCCTTGGTGCGTTCGAGATCCGCCTGCGGCACGGTAAACGTGACGTCGGTGTCGGTATCGGCGCGACCGACATTCTGGATAATCATGTCGACGTTGATGTTCGCTTCGGCAAGCGGGCCAAAGATCGTCGCGACGGCACCCGGGCGATCGGGCACTGCGGTCAGGATGACCTTGGCGTCGTTCTTGTCGGCGGCGATGCCGGTGATCAGCTGGCGTTCCATATCCAGTCCTTCAAGTTCTTCATCGGACACGATCATCGTGCCGGGCAGGGTGTCGGCGGCAGGGGCTGTTTCGTCGATGAAGGACGAGAGAACCTGCACGCGAACCTTTTCCTTCATCGCCAGGCTGACCGAGCGGGTCTGCAAGACTTTCGAACCGACCGAGGCCAATTCGAGCATTTCCTCGTATGTCACATTCTTGAGCTTGCGCGCCTTGGCAACGATGCGCGGGTCGGTGGTATAGACCCCGTCGACATCGGTATAGATGTCGCAACGATCGGCCTTGATCCCGGCGGCAACCGCAACGGCCGAGGTATCCGACCCGCCACGCCCCAGCGTGGTGATGCGGTTGCCGTCCGAAAGGCCCTGAAACCCCGGAATCACCGCGATTTCGCCGGCAGCCATCGACGCCAGCAGGGCTTCTGAATCGATCCCCTCGATCCGCGCCTTGGAAAAGGCATCGTCGGTATGAATCGGCAATTGCCAGCCGAGCCAGGACCGCGCCTTGCAGCCCAAAGCCTGAAGATGCAGCGCGAGCAGGCCCGCCGTGACCTGTTCGCCGCTTGCCACGACGACGTCGTATTCCGCCGGATCGTAAAGCGCGCTTGCCTCGCGGCAAAAATTCACCAGCCGGTCGGTTTCGCCCGACATGGCCGAAACGACCACGGCGACTTCATGCCCGGCGGCCTGTTGGCGCTGCACGATCCGCGCGACGCGGCGGATGCGCTCGGTGCCGGCCATTGAGGTGCCGCCGAATTTCATCACGATGCGGGCCACGCAACTGCTCCTGACCATTCGAAAGAATCTTGCTCAACACGGCCATGGACCATGCCAGCGGCGCGCTTTAGGGGTGGGGAATGAGCAATGCAACACCGATTCCGGGCACGATCCGCCCCGACGAAGCCGCCCATTTCGGTCGTCTGGCCGATGACTGGTGGGATCCGGCGGGATCTTCGGCGATGCTGCACCGGCTGAACCCGGTCCGATTGGCCTTTATCCGCAAGGCGATTGACCTGCATTTCGACTCACAGCCGCGCACGATGCGGCCTTTGGCGGGCCGACGCGCGCTCGATGTCGGGTGCGGCGCGGGGCTGCTGGCCGAGCCTTTGGCGCGGATGGGCGCCGATGTGACCGGGGTCGACGCCGCTGAGGACAATGTGCGCGTTGCCGCCGCCCATGCCGCAGCGGGCGGGCTGTCGATCGCCTATCGCTGCGGCGATGTGGCCGCGATGGGGCTGACCGGCTTTGACCTGGTCACGAGCATGGAAGTCATCGAGCATGTCGCCGACAAGGCGGCGTTTGTCGGCGCGCTGGCGGCCGCGCTGGACGACCGGGGGCTGATGATCCTGTCGACGCCCAATCGCACCGCCGCATCGCGCCTGTTGATGGTCGAAGCGGCGGAGCGGATCGGCATGGTGCCGCGCGGCACGCATCATTGGGATGATTTCATCACGCCGATCGAGCTGCACGACCTTTTGGCCGGGGCAGGCCTTGCCATGGGCAATCCGCAAGGGATCGCCTGGAGCCCCGTCACCGGGCTGCACCTGTCGGACAATCTGGCGCTCAATTACATCGTCGCGGTCACGCGCAGCTGAATGTAGAGAGGCGGCACCGGCCCGCTCCCCCACCCGACCGCCCATAGGGTACTATCGTTGGGCGGTCGGGTGGGGGAGCGGGCCGGTGCCGACCAAAAATCGAGAAAACCTCAGCCGACGTCGGACAGGATATAGATCTTGCGGGTGGGGTCGTGGATGGTCCATTCGCCGGTCCAGCCTTTGGGCAGGACAAACATCTCGCCGGGGCCGAAATCGCGAGTCGTGCCGTCGGCATCGTGCAGCGTGACCCGGCCCGACAGGATGTGGCACAGTTCGGCCATGGCGGTGCGGTCGGCGGTAAAGCGACCTACAGTGCATTCCCACACGCCGATGCGGGTTGCGCCGTCGGCGCTGCGCCACAACTCTTTGGCCACTTCGCGCTGGTTGCCCTCGTAAGACGTCGGCTTGGGAACGAGCGCGCCAAGATCGAGCGCGGAAAGGTCGCCAAAGGCGGCAAGATTGATCATGGGGTAGTCCTGTCTGGGATGTATCGCACGCGCCGGACAACAGCCGTCATTCGCCGGTGGGCAGAAACCGTTCGATCAGGTCGCGGGCCAGCCGCGCAGGCCTGTGCGTGACGGCATCGATGCAGCACCAGTTCGATTTGACTTCGGCCAGAACCTCTTCGCCGCGCTTGATCACCGTCTGATACATCGCGCGCGCGCCCTGAACCTTTTCCAGCACGACATGCGCGATCGGCGCGTCATCGAGGAACGTCGGGCGGCGATAGGTGATCTCGTGCTTCAGGGCGACCCACATCAACCCCGCCACCGCTTCGGCCGGGGCCAGCGCGCGCCAGTGGTCGATCACGGCGTCCTGCACCCATTTAAGGTACGAGGCATTGTTGACATGACCCATGAAGTCGATGTCGGCAGGATCCACATGGATCGCGAAAAGATGGGGGATTACTGGGCTCACGCATACGATAATATCACGTCCCCACCCTGCCCGCCACAAAGGATATGCGGCAAGGCTGTAAAGGGCGGGCCGCTTTATGCGTCGGCGCGGCTCATCCCAGCGCCGCCACCCATTCCGCTTCCTTGAAGCCGACCAGCAACCCGCCGGGATATTCGACAATCGGCCGCTTGATCAGCGAAGGCTGCGCCACCATCAACGCCACGGCTTTGGCCGGGTCGATCGCCTGCTTGTCCGCATCCGGCAACTTGCGAAACGTCGTCCCGGCGCGGTTCAGCACTTTGTCGAGCCCCGCCAGATCGACCCAATGCGCCACTTGGGCCCCGTCGGCCCCGGCCTTCTTGTAATCGTGAAACGTGTAGGCAATCCCGCGCGCCTCAAGCCAGACGCGCGCCTTTTTCACCGTGTCGCAATTGGGAATGCCGTAAACCGTTATCGCCATGGCGCGCTCCTTGCAGGTTGCCCGCCGCTCTAACGATCCGACAGCGGCGGGCAACTGGCGCGTTGCCGCGCCCCGGTTTGCGGAGCGCGGCAGTTCGACGGGAATCTAGCGAGCCGCAGGGGTAGCGGGGGCAGACTCGGGCGCAGGCGCCGCCGGGGCGGGATCGGACGCAGCAGGCGCCGTGGCCGAAGCAACGGCAGGGGCAGAGACGGGAGCAGGGGCGGGGGCAGCGGCAGCGGTCTGTGCAGGCGGAACAACGCCGGCGGCTTCTGCACCAATGGTCGGGGCAACATCGGCGCGCACAGTGGCGTTGTAGGCCGAAACCAGCTGCTCCTTGTCGTTCTTGTCGAGCAATTTCGACTCTTCGGCCGAACCTTCGGGGGCCAACTTGACCTTCACCGGATTGGGCGAAAGGAAATTGTTCGAACCGTTCGAACTGTCGACGACGATCCCGATCAAGCCACCCGCCAGCACATTGCCGACAGTCGCGCCGCCCGCCTTGCTGCGTACCAGCACATAAGTGGGCTTGAATCCGGCATGCGCAATGTCGACACGGACAGGATTGCGGCGCTTGAGCTTGATCTTGCAGGGCGATGTGCAGCTTTCGCCGCCAGTCACCGTCATGGTCGAGCCATCGGGAATAGTGGTCAGGACAAGATCCTGATGCGTGCCATTGACCACCGTGGCGCAGCCAGACAATGTAAATGCTGCCATAGCCGTTGAAATTGCAAGAATGACGGTCCGCATAATGCCCTCCTTAAGGAGCGCATTGGGTGCCCGACAAAAATGCCGACGTCAATTACGCCTCTAAAAAGTCATTTTCACCATTATGACGTGATTTATTCGAAAAATCCCGTAACGTAACGCACTCCGTCGCGAAATCAGGCGGCAAAGGCTGAAATATTGCGACTTTTCGACTTCAGTCTTCCGAAACTTCGATCGTAACAATTGCAATCGCATCTGGTTTTCCGGCGAAATCCAGCACTTCGCCCACTTCGGCATCGGCAATCGCGCGGGCCAGCGGGGCGGTGAACGACAGGAGGCCCGCAGGCGGGTCGGCTTCGTCGTCGCCGACGAGCGTGATCGTGCGTTCGCGACCGCCCATGCGCAAAGTGACCGTGCAGCCGAAGGCGACCTTGCTGCCGTCGGGGCGCGGCATCAGTTGGGCGCTGGACTGGCGCGTGCTCCAATAGCGATGTTCGCGGCGGGCGGATTTAAGCGCGGTTTCGTCGGTGAGCGTGGGAATCAGCGCTTCGAGTTCCGCCAGTTTCGCCGAAATCAGCGCAAGGCCGCGCGCGGTGACGCGGTTGGGGCCGGGCGGAATGGGCAGTTCGAATTTGGGTTCGAGATGTTCGTCATCGCCTTCGCGGCGGAAGGCGACGCTCATTGCGGGGCCTCGTCGGGGGCGATCCAGTCGGCAAGATCCGGGGCCTGGCCGATCAGCGCGAGGCCGTGGGCGATCGAGGTCAGCTCATCCCCGCCGGCGATCCGGCTTTCGTCGAAACGCGCGGTAAACAGCGCGCGCACGGCGGGAATCAACGAGGAACCGCCGGTCAGGAAGACATGATCGATCTGATCAGGGGCGAGACCCGCGCTGGCCAGGGCTTCATCGACGGTTTCGCCGATGCGCGCGAGATCGGGCGCGATCCAGCGTTCGAAATCGGCGCGGGTGACGTCCGCATCGATCGTCAGGTCGGCCCCGGTGAATACGAATTGACCATGGGTATCACGCGAAAGCGCACGCTTGAGCGTGCCGACCGCATCGTAAAGCGCATAACCCAGCTCGTTTTCGACAACCGCGATCATCCGCCCGATCGCGGCGGGGTCGGTGGCGCTGTGTTGCAGGCGATGGAGCTGATCGAGCGTGCGGCGGTTGCGCATCAGCGCAAGCCGCGACCAGTCGCCGAAATCGGTGAAATGGCCGGGCGGAATTTCGAGCACTTTGTCGAACGAGCGATACGTCCCGCCTTTGCCGAGCAAGGGCAGGACGAGATGATCCATGATGCGATAGTCGAAGCGGTCTCCGGCGATGCCGATCCCCGCCGAACCGAGCGGCGTACAGCGGCGCGCGGCGCCCGGCGCTTCGACGCGGACGATCGAAAAGTCGCTGGTACCGCCGCCAAAGTCGGCCACGAGCAGCGTGGCAGGATCGGACAGGCGCGAGGCAAAGCTGTAGGCAGCGCCGAGCGGTTCATAGACATAATGCACCTGCCGCCCGAGCGTGGCGAACATCATCTCGTAGCGCTTGCGCGCCAGGACCGGATCGGGCCGCGCGCCGACATAGCGCACCGGACGACCGACGACCACGCATTCGGGCAGATCGCGCAAGGGCGCGCCGCCGTGGGCGATCAGGTGCGACAGGAAAATCGAGCCCAGTTCCTCGAACCGCAGACGTTTTTCAAACAGACCGGCATGTTCGAAAGCGGCATTGGCGGCGACCGACTTGAACGACTGGATAAAGCGGCATTCCTGCGGGAAATCGAGGAATTCCGTGATCGCCCAGGGGCCCGCCTCGTGCGCCAGGCCGCCGCGCGCCGTATGCTCCTGCCAAAAGCACAGCGCCGAGCGGAATACCGAATCGGGCCCTTGTGGGGCGGCAAATTCGACGAGATCGACCTCGCCCGCCGCGTCGGCGCGGGCAATGACCGAATTGGTCGTGCCGAAGTCGATGCCGAGAGCGCCGGTCGGCATGGTCGCATTCCTTTTCGCGAGGGCCGTAAGGTCGGTCCGGGTGGTGGGGCGCTATGCCAGCGAGGCCGCGATCCCGCAACAACGGCTTGCCATTTCGCCGGCCAGGTGGTCCCCTGCGGACCATTGCGCAGACCGGGAAGCAGATCGTGACAGAGTCCCAGCCACAGGACGACGTGATCGCGGCGATTGAGCGGCATATTGGCGCGCGCCATAACGCCGGGCCGGTCCGCCGGATCGATACGCACGGCGCGGTGATCCTGCTGGGCGAGACCCATGCCTTCAAGCTCAAACGGGCGGTCGATCTCGGTTATCTCGATTTCTCGACCGTGGCGCGGCGCCATGCGGCTTGCCGGGCGGAGCTGGTGCTCAACCGGCGGACGGCGCCGGACCTGTACCTCGGGTTGCGCCCGGTGATTCGCGGGGCGGATGGCGGTCTGATTCTGGGAGAGCTGGATCCGGGCAAGCTGGATCAGGGTGGGGCGGACGATCGCGACGCGCTCGACTGGGTGATCGAAATGCGCCGGTTTGCCGATGACGCGCTGCTCGCCGGGATCGCCGATCGCGGCGAATTGACTCAGGGGCTGCTGCGCGATCTGGCCGATGCCGTCGCGCGGTTTCACGATCGCGCAGCGATTGTCGAAGGCCACGACGGCGTCGAACGGGTGCATCGCGTGATCGAGGGGAACCGCGCCGCGATGGCCGCGCTGCCCCCCGGCATGCTCGACGCCGACGATGGCGCGGAACTGGTGCGGCGCTGGCAGGGGCTGCTCGATGCCCATGCCCCGATGCTCGCGCGGCGGGCGGCGCAGGGGCATGTCCGGCTGTGCCACGGCGATCTGCATCTGGCCAATATCTGCCTGTGGCAGGGGCAGCCCACGCTGTTCGACTGCCTCGAATTCGATCCCGATCTGGCCACGACCGACGTGCTTTACGATCTGGCCTTTCTGATCATGGATTTGTGCGCGCGCGGGCTGGGCGCGGCGGCGAATCGCGTGTTCAATCGCTATTGCGACCGGCGACCGCACGAGCAGGAAGGGCTGGGCGCGATGGGCCTGTTCCTCAGCTTGCGCGCCGGAATCCGTGCGCATGTCGGCGCGCTGGGCGCTGTGCGGCAGGCGGACCCGGCGCGCGCCATCGCGGCGGCGCGGCATTACCTGACGCTGGCGCTCGACTTTGCCGCGCCGCATGAGGCACCGGCGCGGCTGATCGCGATCGGCGGGCTGTCGGGGACGGGCAAATCGACACTGGCCGGAGCGCTGGCCCCGCTTGTGGCTCCGGCGCCCGGCGCGCGCTGGTTGCGCAGCGATGTCATCCGCAAACGGCTGGCCGGAGTCGAACCCGAAGTGCGCCTGCCGCCCGAAAGCTATACACAGGCGGCCTCGGCGCGGGTCTATGCGGCCATGCTGGCCGAAGCGACCGACGATCTGGCGATGGGGCGAGACGTGGTGATCGACGCGGTATCGGGCAGCGCGCGTGATCGCGAAGGCCTGGCGCGCGCGGCCGCCGAGGCCGGGGCGGGGTTTGTCGGGCTCTGGCTGGAAGCGGACGACGCGACGATGATCGCGCGGGCGACCGAACGCAGCGCGGCGCCGGGCGGCGATGCCTCCGACGCCGATGTGAGCGTGGTGCGCAACCAGATCGCGCATCGGCCTGCCCCGCCTGTCGGCTGGGTGAAAATCGACGCCGACAAGGCCCCCGACGCTGTTCTGGCCGAGGCGCTTGCCGCCTGCGCGATCGAGGCTTGACCCGGTCGGCGCGCGGGCGCCTTTATGCTGACCGTAAAGGAGTTTTTGCCCATGCCCGATCAGCCCATGATGCACGCCATGCAGATGGATGCGCCGGGCGTGCCGCTGCACCGCGTCGAACGGCCTCTGCCTGCGCCGGGTCCGGGCGAAATCCGCCTGACCGTGCGTGCCTGCGGTGTCTGCCGAACCGATCTTCACGAATATGACGGCGATATTCACGGGCTCTTGCCGATCATCCCGGGGCACGAAGTCGTCGGGCTGGTCGACGCGCTGGGAGAGGGCATCACCGACCTTGCCGTCGGGCAACGCGTCGGCGTGCCCTGGCTCGGCCATGCCTGCGGGACATGCCGCTATTGCCGGTCCGGCCGCGAAAACCTGTGCGACGCGCCGCTGTTCACCGGGTTTACCCGCGATGGCGGCTATGCCAGCCACATGATCGCCGATGCGCGGTTCTGCTTTGCCTTGCCCGACGGGTTTGACGATGTGCATGCCGCGCCGCTGCTCTGCGCCGGGCTGATCGGTTATCGCAGCTATCGGCTGGCGGGTGATGCGCCTGTTCTGGGGCTGTATGGTTTTGGCGCGGCGGCGCACATTCTGGCGCAAGTGGCGATCTGGCAGGGGCGCAAGGTCTTTGCCTTTACCCGCGAGGGCGATCAGGCCGCGCAGGATTTTGCCCGCGAGATCGGCTGTGCCTGGGCCGGGCCATCGAGCGCCGCCCCGCCCGAACCGCTTGATGCCGCGATCATCTTTGCCGCCGTGGGCGAACTCGTGCCGATCGCCTTGCGCGCGGTGCGCAAAGGCGGGCGGGTGGTCTGCGCCGGGATTCACATGAGCGACATCCCCGCCTTTGCTTATGCCGATCTGTGGGAAGAGCGACAGATCCTGTCAGTCGCCAACCTGACCCGCGCCGATGGTATCGAGTTTCTTGCGCTGGCGGCCCAGGCCGGCATCCGCACCCATGCCGAAGCCTTGCCGCTCGATCAGGCCAATGTGGCGCTCGACCGCTTGCGCCGGGGCGCGGTCGAAGGGGCCATGGTATTGATTCCCCAGGCGTCCTGATTCCTTAGGCTCGCTGCGGGTGAATCAGCGCCATGAGCCTCAGGTCCACCCAGCGCCCGGCAATGAATTGCGCCTTTTGCAAAATGCCTTCGGTCGCAAAGCCCAGCTTTTCATAAAGCGCGATGGCCGAGACATTGTCGGCATGAACCGCAAGGCTCAGCCGCGACAAATTGAGATGGTCCCAGCAGAAGCGCACGGCCAACTCCATCGCCTCGCGCCCCAGCCCGCGCCCGCGATCTTCCACCCGCCCGATCAGGATGCCCAGATTGGCGCTGCGATGGATCGGTTCGATCGCGGTGATCTGGATATAGCCGGCGATTTCGGCCCGCCCCAGATGCCGCACCGCCATGAAGATGCGGCGCGGATCGCCCATCGGATTGAGCCAGAAATCGCGTTCGCGATCAGGATTCTTGGGCAGATAGGGTTCGTTGAGCCGGGCGATTTCGGGATCGTCGCCCCACAGGAACAACCGGGCGAGATCTTCGGGCAAGATCGGGCCGACCGCGACTTTGCCTCCGTTCAACATTGTCCCGGTCTCCGTTTGGGGGGGACCCGAGTCAGGTCTCGCCGCCGTGCGTGTAATGATGAACCCGGCCGGGGGTGCCGGCAAACAGGCTGTAGCTTTGATAATAGGCGCGGCGGCCCTTGTCCTGCACGGCTGCGTGTTCGGCCACGCGGCGCCAGGCGAGCGCGGCGGCTTCATCCGTCCATTCCGACAGGGCAATCACTTCCCCGTCATCGGCGGTATAGCTCTTGAACGCGACAAATCCGGGTTGCGCGCGCGCCAGTTCGACCATCCGATCGGCATCGGCGGCATACGTCGGGCCGTCAATATCGGCCCGTTTGCGATTGCGGAACACCACGAGATACATTGCAATGCTCCCTTACCACCTCGCGAGCCCCGCAACAGTGGACATTTCGTCCGGAATGGGGAAAAGGCCGCGCATGAGCCGCAACACTTTCGGACACGTGTTCCGCTTCACCACCTGGGGCGAAAGCCATGGGCCGGCGCTTGGCGCCGTAGTCGACGGCTGCCCGCCGGGCCTGTTGCTGAGCGAGGCGGAGATTCAGCCGTTTCTCGACGCGCGCCGCCCCGGCCAGTCGCGCTTTACCACACAGCGGCAAGAGCCCGATCAGGTGCGCATCCTGTCGGGCGTGTTCGAAGGGCGCACCACCGGCACGCCGATCAGCCTGATGATCGAAAACGTCGATCAGCGGTCAAAGGACTATTCCGACGTCGCCCGGGCCTATCGTCCGGGCCACGCGGACTATGCCTATGACGCCAAATACGGCTTTCGCGACTATCGTGGCGGCGGGCGATCGTCCGCGCGCGAAACGGCGGCGCGAGTCGCGGCGGGCGCAGTGGCGCGGCTGGTGATCCCCGAAGTCGCGATCATCGGCTATGTCAGCGCGATCGGCGGCGATGCGATCGATCCGGCCCGTTTCGACGCGGCCGAAATCGCGCGCAACCCGTTCTTCTGCCCCGATCCCGTCGCCGCCGCACGCTGGGAGGCGCTGGTCGATCAGGCGCGCAAATCCGGCTCGTCGCTTGGCGCCGTGGTCGAATGCATCGCAACCGGCGTCCCCGCCGGTTGGGGGGCGCCGCTCTACAGCAAGCTCGACGCCGAGCTCGCGCATGCGATGATGGGGATCAACGCGGTCAAGGGTGTCGAAATCGGCGATGGCTTTGCCGCCGCAGCCAATACCGGCGAAGGCAATGCCGACCCCATGCATCCCGGAAATGCCGGCCCCGTATTCACGGCCAACCATGCGGGCGGAATCGCCGGGGGCATTTCCACCGGGCAGCCGGTGATGGTGCGCGTCGCGTTCAAGCCGACGTCGTCGATCCTGACGCCGATGCCGACGATCACGCGCGAAGGCGAAGCGACCGAACTGTTCACCAAGGGTCGCCACGACCCTTGCGTCGGGATTCGCGGCGTGCCGGTGGTCGAGGCGATGATGGCGGCAGTGCTCGCCGATCAAAGGCTGCTCCACCGCGCACAATGCGGCTAGAATAAGCGCGGGCGGCTAGAATAAGCGCGGGCGGCCAGGATAATCGCACCGGCCCGGCAGGATGGGGTCTTTCGGGGGAGCATGACGACGTGGCGCGACGCCTGACTTTGTGGATCGTCATCGGCATGTTTGCCGGTATCGCGCTGGGCGCGGGGCTGCATCAGGCCTTGCCGGCGGACAGCAAGACGCTGGCGACAACCGCCGACCTGTTGAAATTGCTGCCCGAAGTGTTTCTGCGGCTGATCAAGATGATCATCGCGCCGCTGATCCTGGCAACGCTGGTCACCGGGATCGCGGCGATGGGCGACAGCAGCGCGCTGGGCCGGATCGGCGGGCGGGCGCTGGGCTGGTTCGTCTGCGCCAGCCTGATCTCGATCACTCTGGGCCTCGTGCTGGTCAATCTGTTTCAGCCCGGCCATGGCCTGCATTTCACCGCCGCCGCGCCGGTCGGCACGCTGTCGACCGCCGATTTCACCTTTCGCCATTTCGTCATGGAAATCGTGCCGACCAGTGTGATCGACGCGATGGCGCAGAACAATGTCCTGCAAATCCTGGTCTTTGCGCTGTTTGCGGGCGTTGCGCTGTCGGCGCTGGGCGAAACGGGCGCGCCGCTGGTGCGCGGGGCCGAGGCGCTGGTCGCGATGATGCTGACGATGACCGGCTATGTCATGCGCGCGGCGCCGCTGGCGGTGTTTGGCGCGCTCGCCTCGGTCATCGCGACGCGGGGCCTGGGCATTCTGGTCACCTATGGCGCATTTGTGGCCGAATTCTATGGCGGGCTGGCGCTGTTCTGGCTCTTGCTGTTTTCGGTCGCCAGCCTGTTTCTCGGGCGGCGCGCCTGGCTGCTGGCCCGCTATGTGCGCGAGCCGTTGCTGCTCGCCTATTCAACCGCCAGCTCGGAAAGCGCGCTGCCGCGTCTGTTCGAAGCGCTCGACCGGTTTGGCGTGCCGCGCCGGATTTCGGGCTTTGTCCTGCCACTGGGCTATTCGTTCAATCTCGACGGCTCGATGATGTATACCAGCTTTGCGACGATGTTCATCGCGCAGGCTTATGGCATTCCGCTGTCCGCCGGGCAGCAGGTGGCCATGCTGCTGACGCTGATGATCACGTCAAAGGGCATTGCCGGGGTGCCGCGCGCCAGCCTCGTGGTGATCGCCGCGACGCTGACCCAGTTCGGCCTGCCGATCGAGGGGATCGCGCTGCTTTTGGGCGTCGATACGTTCCTCGACATGGGCCGTACCGCGACCAATGTCGTCGGCAATGCGGTCGCGACGGCGGTCATCACGCATTGGGAAGGCATGTTGCAAGTCCCGCTCGACCCCGACGCGCCGATTCCGATGCCGCCCCACGACACCCCGGAACACGGGCGCCGGGGGCTGCATCTCGATCCGGGGGCCTGAATCCGGGGGCCTGAATCGGGGGGCTTACTTCCCGATTTCGACCGGCTGAAACATGCCCATGCCGCACGATCCGCGCGGACCGCCGCCGGGGCCGCCGAATTCCATCACGGTGATGATGTCGGTGTTGCACAATTCGCTGAGCGAGGTTTCGTACTTGAACGCGCGATACGTGCCGAGGCTGTTGCAGCGTTGCGGCAGAGTGACGCGATACCATTGCCGGACGCCGGTGCGGAAATCGATCGTCCAGTCGTCCTGCACGCGGCTTTCGCTGATGCTGCTGATCGGGATACAGTTTTGCGCGGCGCCGATCGGGCGCGCGGCGGGCACATTCTTGCCATGACCGTCATCGCCGCCATGAACCGGCGCACAGCCGGCCAGTGCGGCAAGGGCAACACATACAACAGAGGTCCGTTTCATGTCGCAGTCTCCTTCGACCGACGCGCCGTCCTGACCGGCGCGGGCATCGTCCCCCGTTCGGTGATTTTGTCCTTGTAGCGGCAAAGGTCAATGACCGGACAGCGCCAGCATTCCGGTTTGCGCGCCTTGCAGATATAGCGGCCGTGCAGGATCAGCCAGTGATGCGCGCCGACGCGAAACGGCTCGGGCACTTTTTTCTCCAGCCCCTTTTCGACCGCCAGCACGGTCTTGCCCCTGGCCATGCCGGTGCGATTGCAGACGCGGAAGATATGCGTGTCGACGGCAAAGGTCTCGGCGCCGAACGCGCAATTGAGCACGACATTGGCCGTCTTGCGCCCGACACCGGGCAGCGCGGTCAGGGCGTCGCGATCATTGGGCACTTCGCCACCGTGATCGCGAATCAGCATCTCCGACAGCGCGATCACATTCTTCGCCTTGGCGTTGAACAGGCCGATCGTCTTGATGTGTTCCTTAAGCCCCGCTTCGCCCAGCGCGACCATCTCGGCGGGCGTGTGCACGATCCGGAACAGCGCCCTGGTCGCCTTGTTTACCCCGACATCGGTCGCCTGCGCCGACAGCACGACGGCGACCAGCAACTGATAGGTATTGCCAAAGGCCAGCTCGGTCTCGGGCGCGGGATTGGCCTCGGCCAGACGACGGAAAAATTCGAAGATCTGATCGCGTTTCAAAGATCGAGCACCTCGGGCATCGTATAGCGACCCGGCGCGCGGCCGAGCAGCCATTGCGCCGCGCGCACCGCGCCGCGCGCAAAGATCGCGCGGTTTTCGGCCATGTGCGTCAGAGTCAGGCGTTCGTGATCGGTCAGGAAATGGACCGCATGGTCGCCCGCGACGGTGCCGCCGCGCAAGCTGGCAAAGCCGATCGCGCCCGGCTCGCGCGCGCCGGTGATCCCGTCGCGTGCCCGCTGTTCGACATCGCCCAGCCGTTCGCCGCGCCCGCAGGCCGCCGCTTCGCCCAGCAGCAGCGCGGTGCCCGAAGGCGCGTCGACTTTCATGCGGTGGTGCGTTTCGACGATCTCGATGTCCCAGTCGGGCCCGAGTCGCTGTGCCGCCTCGCGCACGAGATGGGCGAGCAGCGTCACGCCGAGGCTGGTGTTGCCGGTCTGCAGAATCGGAATCGACAGCGCCGCCGCATCGATCAGCCAGTGATGCCGCTCTTCGAGGCCGGTGGTGCCGACGACCATCGGCACACCCACGGCAATCGCGGCCTCGCAATTGCTTTCGAGCGCGCCGGGCGCGGAAAAGTCGACCAGCACATCGCTTTGCGCGGCAAGGGCAGCCGGATCGCCGTCCCTGTCGACACCGCCGGCATAATCGTGCCCACCCTGGGCGATCGCATCGCGCAAGGCCTGGCCCATGCGCCCCGCGCTGCCGATGATCCCGATTCTGGCCATTGTTCCCCTTTCCTGGCGCGCGCTCACGCTGTCGATCAAATTTCCAAAGGCAAATCTCTACAGACAAATCTCTACAGGGCGAACGACGCGCGTCAACGCGGGCACTTGCCCCATGCGATCGGAATAAGGACTTGCTCCTGTGCAAAACGGCGCGGATTCGCTTGGGTTTCTGGTTACAGATGCTATGGCGGGAGCATGGCCAGCACTAACGAAAACATCCCCAACACCAATTCCTATGGCGCAGATTCGATCAAGGTCCTCAAAGGGCTTGATGCCGTGCGCAAGCGCCCGGGCATGTACATCGGCGACACCGACGACGGATCGGGCCTGCACCACATGGTCTTCGAAGTGTCGGACAACGCCATCGACGAGGCGCTGGCCGGGCATTGCGATCTCGTGCTGATCGAGCTCAATCCCGATGGCTCGGTCTCGGTCGAGGACAACGGGCGCGGCATTCCCACCGGCATTCACACCGAAGAAGGCATTTCCGCCGCCGAAGTGATCATGACCCAGCTTCATGCCGGGGGGAAATTCGAAAACACCAGCGATGACAACGCCTACAAGGTTTCGGGCGGGCTGCACGGCGTGGGCGTGTCGGTGGTCAATGCGCTGTCGGAATGGCTTGAGCTGACGGTTTGGCGCGACGGCCTGGAGCATTGGATGCGCTTTGCCCATGGCGATGCGGTGGCGCCGCTGATCGTGCGCGGGCCCGCGCCGATCGTCGACGGCAAGCCGAAGAAGGGCACCCGCGTGACCTTTTTCGCCAGCCACGACACGTTCAAGAATGTCACCGAGTTCGATTTCGACAAGCTGGAGCATCGCTATCGCGAACTGGCGTTCCTCAATTCGGGCGTGCGCATCCTGCTGCGCGATCGCCGCCATGACGAAGTGAAGGAACACGATCTCTATTACGTCGGCGGGATCGCCGCTTTCGTCAAATATCTCGATCGCAACAAGCTGCCGCTGGTTCCCGACCCGATCTCGATCAGCGCCGAGCGCGACGGCGTCGGCATCGATGTCGCGCTGCAATGGAACGACAGCTATTACGAAAACGTCCTGACCTTTACCAACAACATCCCGCAGCGCGACGGCGGCACTCATCTCGCCGCGTTCCGCGCCGCGCTGACGCGCACGCTCAACGGCTATGCCGACCGGTCCGGGCTGTTGAAAAAGGAAAAGGTCTCGCTTTCGGGTGACGACATGCGCGAAGGGCTGACCGCGATCGTTTCGGTCAAGCTGCCCGATCCGAAGTTTTCCAGCCAGACCAAGGACAAGCTGGTCAGTTCCGAAGTGCGTCAGCCGCTGGAAAGCCTGATGGCGGACAAGATGAACGAGTGGCTGGAAGAAAATCCCGCCCATGCCCGCGCCGTCATCCACAAAGTGATCGATGCCGCCGCCGCGCGCGAAGCGGCACGCCGCGCGCGCGAACTGACCCGGCGCAAGGGGGCGATGGACATTGCCAGCCTGCCCGGCAAGCTGGCCGATTGCCAGGAACGCGATCCGTCGAAGTGCGAACTGTTTCTGGTCGAAGGCGATTCGGCAGGCGGCTCGGCCAAACAGGGCCGCGACCGCAAGACTCAGGCGATCCTGCCGCTCAAGGGCAAGATCCTCAATGTCGAACGCGCGCGGTTTGACCGGATCATCGGCTCGAAGGAAGTCGGCACGCTGATCCAGGCGATGGGCACCGGCATCCGCGACGAATTCAACATCGAAAAGCTGCGCTATCACAAGATCGTGATCATGACCGACGCCGACGTCGACGGCGCGCATATCCGCACTTTGCTGCTGACTTTTTTCCACCGCCAGCTTCCGGAAATCATCCGTCAGGGGCATCTCTTCATTGCCCAGCCGCCGCTCTACAAAGTCGCCAAAGGGCGCAGCGAAGTCTATCTCAAGGACAATGCCGCGCTTGACCGCTATCTCGTCGATGCCGGGCTGTCGGGCCGTGTGCTCGAAACGAGCGGCGGCGCGCGCAGCGGCGCCGATCTGGTCGCGCTGGTCGATCATGCGCTGAAAATGCGCGATCTGATGGCCTTTGTGCCGCGTCGCTATGACCCGCGGATTATCGAAGCGCTGGCGCTGGCCGGTGCGCTCGATTCGGCGCTCGATGAAACGGCCCGCCTCGCGGCGCTGGCGCGGGCGGTGGCCTGGCTCAACCGGGGCGATCCCGAGGCGCGCTGGGCGGCGGAACTCGCCGCCGAGGGCGGCTATCACGTCAAGCGGATCTGGCGCGGCGTCACCGATCATCACGTGATCGAACCCGGCTTCCTCGCCAGCCAGGAAGCGCGCCGTCTGACCCGGCTCGCCGGCGAACATGCCGATGTCTACGAAGGCACGGTGCGCCTCGCACGGTCGACCGGCGCAGCGGCCGAGCCCGCCGAACCTGTGGCCGAAAGCGATGAGGAAACCGCCGCGCCCGTGCGCCCCACATCGGGCGCGGGCGTACTGACTCTCCCGTCGCAACTGGTCGAAGCGATCTTTGCCACCGGGCGCAAGGGGCTGTCGGTCCAGCGCTACAAGGGGCTGGGCGAAATGAACGCGGAACAATTGTGGGAAACCACACTCGATCCCGACAACCGCTCGCTGCTTCAGGTCAAGATCGAAGACGCCGACGTGACCGACGAAATCCTGACCCGACTGATGGGCGATGTCGTCGAACCGCGCCGCGAATTCATTCAGGACAACGCGCTCAACGTCGCCAATCTCGACGTCTGATAACAGGCGCCGCGAGTACGGGACTCGCGGCGTCCCTTTACGGAATTTCGTGAAGGTGATAGGCGGGCCGCTCTTGCGGGTCCGGGACTGCCGACATGATTTCCTTGCGCGATGCGTTTACCCTGTTTGTGCTGGCGAGCTCTGCCTTGGCCACACCGGCCATGGCCCAATCGGAGCCGCTCGGCCTCAATGCGCTGAGCGCGTACAATCTGATCGTGCTGGGCGACCTCACGTCGTCCTCGGAAGTTGAAGGGCGCACGTTCGTCGGCGGCAATCTGACCGGCAATTCGTCGAATTATGAAATTGCCTCGTCCGTCCCTGCATCGACTTACACCGTTCCCGGACTGACCGTGGTCGGCAATGTCACCGGCGGGACCAAGAATCTCGATAACGGCTCGGGCGCGATCGTCGGCGGCAATGTCAGCAGCGGTTTCAATCTCAACGGCGCGGCGCAGACTGTCGATGTCGGCGGCACGATCAGCAACACCAATGTCAACCAGAACACGGTCGTTTCCGGCCTTGCCAACAGCAATCCGGCTTTCGTCCAGAACCTGACCCAGTATGGCAGCGCGATGGGCACGAGCATGACCGGCCTGTCGTATCAGCTCGGCACTTTGGCGGGCACCGCTTCGGTGGTGATGAACGGCAGCACCGGGGTGTTCAACGTGCCTTCGGGTTCGACCACGCCGACGGTGTTCAACCTGACCGCCAGCCAGTTGGCCGGGATGAGCGCGATCCAGTTCAACACCGATGGCAGCAGCATGGTGGTGGTCAATGTGACCGGGGCGTCGGTGGCGCTGGCGCAGAACTTCCTCGGCGGGACGAACAATCTCGGCCAGAGCGTGATCTGGAACTTCCCGAATGCGACATCGCTCTCGCTGACAACGGCCTGGGGCGGGTCGGTGCTGGCGCCGCTCGCGGCGGCAACGACCGGCAATTACATCCAGGGCTCGGCGGTGTTCGGCAGCCTGACCCAGAATGGCGAAATGCACATCGGCACGTTCAGCACCAGCTTTGGCCTGCCTTCGACGTCATCGAGTTCGAGCACGTCATCGACCAGTTCGTCGGGCAGCAGCAGCGGCGCCGATGTCGTGCCCGAGCCGGGCATGATCGCGCTGTTCGCAGCGGGCGCAGCAGGGCTCGCGTGGCGACGCCGCCGGGCGAGCCTCAAACCGGCCTGATACTGTGCTGGCCTGATACTGTGCTGGCCTGACACTGTGCCGACCTGAAACAAGAGGGGCCCCGGTTCGACACTGCGAACCGGGGCCCCTTTCATGATTGCCGCAGCCTTATTCGGCAGCGATTCCTGCGACGTTGAACATGTCCGGCGTGGCTTCCAGCAGGGTATCGGCGTTGGCGGCATTCCTTGCCTTGCGGCGGCCGTCGAACGCATCCCACACTTCGTTCCAGCTGCCGCGCGTGGCGCCCTTGGAATATTCGGTAGCGCGGGTTTCGAAGAAGTTGGCGTGTTCGACCCCATTGAGCAGCGGCGTCAGCCAGGGCAGCGGGTGTTCCTCGATCATGTAGATCGGCTGAAACCCGAGCTGGGCGAGCCGCCAGTCGGCGATATAGCGGATATAGCGCTTGATTTCCTTGGCGCTCATCCCCGGCACCGGCCCTTGTTCGAACGCGAGATCGATGAACGCGTCTTCGAGCCGCACGGTCTTCTGGCAGCAATCGATGATGTCTTCGCGCACCGCCTTGGTCAGGCAGCCGCGTTCCTGCACAAAGGCGTGAAACAGGCGGGTGATGCCTTCGCAATGCAGCGATTCGTCGCGTACCGACCAGGTCACGATCTGGCCCATGCCCTTCATCTTGTTGAAGCGGGGGAAGTTCATCAGCATCGCGAACGAGGCAAACAGTTGCAGCCCTTCGGTAAAGCCGCCGAACATCGCCAATGTGCGGGCGATGTCCTCGTCGGTATCGACACCAAACAGTTGCAGATAGTCGTGCTTGGCCTTCATTTCCTCGTATTCGAGGAACATGCCATATTCGCTTTCGGGCATGCCGATGGTGTCGAGCAAGTGCGAATAGGCAGCGATGTGGATCGTTTCCATGTTGGAAAAGGCCGCAAGCATCATCTTGACCTCGGTCGGCTTGAACACGCGGCCATACTTTTCGTGGTAGCAGTCCTGCACCTCGACGTCGGCCTGGGTGAAAAAGCGAAAGATCTGGGTCAGCAGATTGCGTTCATGCTCGCTGATGTTTTGCGCCCAGTCGCGGCAATCCTCGCCCAGAGGCACTTCCTCGGGCATCCAGTGGACCTGCTGCTGCCGCTTCCAGAACTCGTAGGCCCAGGGATATTCGAAGGGCTTGTAGGTCTTGCGGGCTTCGAGAAGAGACATGGGACGAACTCCGGGGAAAACGCGAAAACGGGTTTACGACAGTTTGGTCGCAAGGGGAAAGGCGGCCCGGCGGGGCACGCCAAAAGCCCGACCGGCGCGATGGCCAGTCGGGCAGGAACGGTTTGCAACGGCGACGCGCGAAGGCGTCGACCGGGTTATTTCCAGAACCAGCGTGGGCTGAGGCCGCGATCCTTGCGGTTGCGCCACATCTGAATGTAGAGCCAAAGCCCTGAAAAGCTGAAAAACACCATGGCAAAGCCGGCCAGCGTGGCGATCACCACGCCTGCGGGACCAAGGCTTTCCCCCGAATGGAGATGGTGCAGCAGACCGACCAGCGCGCGCGGATCGCCCGCCTTGGGCTTGGGTCGGCAGGTATAGTCCGGCGGGCAGACGAAGGCCGGAGCACCGGTCGCAGAAGCATGCTCGCGCGGCCCCTCGCCCTTGCCCAGCAACGGCACAATCTGGCTGAGCACGCCGGTCACGGCGATCCAGAGCAGAACGACGGCGAAAAACACCGAAAGCCAGCGGTGCCACTTGCGCATGATAGAGTCCCATTTCCTGATATTGCGAATTGATCGCAACAATGGCCCGGCGGGGCCATTGGATGCAAGCACTTCTTTTGTCGGCTGGACTGATCATGGTTGGCAAGCTTTGAAGTGTGACAGGTTGTATTCGCATTGAGCGGCCAGACCCGACGATGCTGAAGCCGCCGGCCACCATGGCATCCACTCCACTCTGCCGGCCGGCCAAGGGCAGCGCCGGAGCCGTCGGCTTGGCCGACGGCAACGCGGCCCTTATCGGCAGGCCTTTACTGGCAGGCCAGGCATTCCTCGTAATCGGTCTGCGACTGCAGTTCGATGACCGGGGCGTCGGCGGTGTTGTCGGCTTCGACCCCGCCGGCAAACCCGGCGCGCTGCACCGATTTCGAGCGCAGGTAATAGAGCGACTTGATGCCCTTTTCCCACGCCTGATAGTGCAGCATGAGCAAGTCCCACTTGTCGACATCGGCGGGGATATAAAGGTTCAGCGACTGCGCCTGATCGATATAGGGCGTGCGGTCGGCGGCAAATTCAAGCAGCCAGCGCTGATCGATTTCAAAGCTGGTCTTGTAGACCGCCTTTTCCTCAGGGGTCAGGAAATCAAGGTGCTGCACCGAGCCGCCGCGTTCGAGAATCGAATTCCACACATTGGTGGAATCCTTCGATTTCGCCTGCAGCAGCTTTTCGAGGTAGGGATTTTTGACCACGAACGAGCCCGACAGCGTCTTGTGCGTATAGATATTGGCCGGGATCGGCTCGATGCACGCCGATGTCCCGCCGCAAATGATCGAGATCGACGCGGTCGGCGCAATCGCCATCTTGCACGAAAAACGCTGCATCACGCCCATGTCGGCGGCATCGGGGCAAGGCCCGCGTTCCTGCGCCAGCAACAGCGAGGCTTCGTCGGCGCGCGAGGCGACATGGCGAAACATCTTGAGGTTCCACGCCTTGGCCATCGCGCTTTCGAAAGCGATGCCCTTTTTCTGCAGAAACGAGTGAAAGCCCATCACCCCCATCCCGACCGAGCGTTCGCGCGCGGCGGAATACTTGGCGCGAGCCATTTCATCGGGCGCGCGCTCGATGAAATCCTGCAGCACGTTGTCGAGAAAGCGCAGGACATCGCCGACGAAGTGCTTGTCTTCGTGCCATTCGTCCCAGGTTTCGAGATTGAGCGAAGACAGGCAGCACACCGCCGTACGGTCGTTGCCGAGATGATCGCGCCCGGTCGGCAGCGTGATTTCCGAACACAGGTTCGACGTCGAAACCTTGAGCCCGAGATCGCGGTGATGCTTGGGCATCGTGCGGTTCACCGTGTCGGAAAACACGATATAGGGCTCGCCTGTCGCAAGCCGCACTTCGACCAGTTTCTGGAACAGGCTGCGCGCATCGACTTTGCCCCGGACAGCGCCGTCCTTGGGGCTTTTCAGTTCGAATTCGCGCCCGTCGCGCACCGCTTCCATGAAGTCGTCGGTCAGCAGCACGCCATGATGGAGATTGAGCGCCTTGCGGTTGAAATCGCCGCTGGGCTTGCGGATTTCGAGGAATTCCTCGATTTCCGGGTGCGACACGTCGAGATAGCACGCCGCCGACCCGCGCCGCAGCGAGCCTTGCGAAATCGCCAGAGTCAGGCTGTCCATGACGCGGACAAACGGGATGATCCCGCTGGTCTTGCCATTGAGCCCGACGCTTTCGCCGATGCCGCGCACTTTGCCCCAATACGTGCCGATGCCGCCGCCGCGCGCGGCCAGCCAGACGTTCTCGTTCCAGGTCGCGACGATGCCTTCGAGGCTGTCTTCGACCGAATTGAGATAGCACGAGATCGGCAAGCCGCGCCCGGTGCCGCCGTTGGACAGCACGGGCGTCGCCGGCATGAACCACAGGCGCGAGATGTAATCATAGAGGCGCTGCGCGTGCCCGGCGTCATCGGCATAGGCAACGGCAACGCGGGCGAACAGATCCTGATAGGTTTCGCCGGGCAGGAGATAGCGATCGTCGAGCGTGACTTTGCCGAACTCGGTCAGCAGTGCATCGCGCGACGGATCGGTGCGGACATCGAACCGGCGTGCATGGACGGCCTTGGAATCGCTGTCGTCGCGGATCGGCTTTGCCGCAGCCGCCGCGTTGGCAATAGCGGCAACCAGTGCCTCGCTGCCATGATCTTGCGCCGTCATGCCAACCGCCTTTTCCGCGCCCGGTCCATCGTTGCCGTCGAGAGCAGCCTCGCCATCCGTCACCGCGCCGTCACCAGTCCTGAAATCCACGCCACAATCCTCGAATTTTCCGGCGCCGGGGCCCGCCCACGCGGGCACGCCCCAAAAGCCGACCATCATCGCCTGCCGACGGCCGACAACACGCCGACCCACCCCAACCACGCCCGCCCCGGTGCCGAACATTCGCCCGGCGACATCGCCGGGAGCATCGACATCCGACTCACGTCCTTGCCCGAATGTAGCATCACCCGGAACAAACCATGAATCAATTTGCGCACTTCCGAGCCGCCAAAACCCAGGCCGACGAAAATCCGCAGCATCGGCAAAGAGATGCCGACACCGTGTCATGCCTCCAAGCGAGGCAAGCCGTCTGCAACTAGGTCTTGAGGTTCCCGGTCTGTGCAACCACAACCTATAGTGCCGGAACGGGTGTCAGAGGCAAGAGGGTAAACCCCTCATCGGCGATTCGGTTCGTCGCACGCACGATTCGTTTCATCGTGATGACAGCCGTTGTGCAATGCAGCGACGCGTGGACCAAGCGGCACTTCAAGCACCAATCTGAGGCGGTCGAATATATTTCTGGGCAACCTCACGATCTTGTGGACAACGAGGCTGTCCAGACCCACCTCGCGGCTTATCCACACTCGCCAGCGCGCCTTCACAAAAGGGCGCCCGCGCGCAACCCAACGAGGGCATGAAGCCTGTGTTCAATCTTCTGTCGATGATCCTGAGCGGCCTTGTCATCGGCCTGTTCGCCAGGCTGTTCTATCCAGGCAGCGTGCCGATGGGTCTGGGCCATACGATCCTGCTCGGCATCGGCGGCTCGCTTGTGGCCGGACTTGCCGCAAGCTGGCGCGATGGCCGCCCCTGGGGCGAAGGATTCAGCCGGGCGGGCTGCATCGCCTCGGTCGTCGGGGCGATGCTGCTTATTTTCATCGGCAGGCATTTCTGAGGGCCGTCCGCGACCGCCCCCCCATCAATTCGGCACCAGACCCATCAATTCGGCACCAGAATCGTGTCGCGCGCAGCCGGATGCGTGGCCGGATAATCCTGATTGTAATGCAGCCCGCGGCTTTCGCGGCGGGCCTTGGCACTCTTCACGATCAGTTCGGCCGTCTGCAACAGGTTGCGCAGCTCGATCAGATCGGCCGTCACGCGGAAATTCCCGTAGTAGTCGTTGACTTCGTTCTTGAGCAGCTTGATCCGGTGCGAGGCGCGTTCGAGCCGCTTGTTGGTACGCACGATGCCGACATAGTTCCACATGAAGCGGCGCAGTTCGGTCCAGTTCTGCTTGATCACCACTTCCTCGTCGGAATCGGCGACGCGGCTTTCATCCCACGGACAGATTGCCGGCGACGCGGGGAAGTCATCCCAGCGTGCCAGAATGTCGCGCGCGGCGGCATCGCCGAACACGAAACATTCGAGCAGGCTGTTCGACGCCAGCCGGTTGGCCCCGTGCAGCCCACTTTCCGAACATTCGCCGACCGCATAGAGCCCGGGCAGGTCGGTCCGCCCGGCCAGATCGATCAACACCCCGCCGCACGTATAGTGCTGCGCCGGGACAACCGGGATCGGCTCGCGGGTCATGTCGATACCCAGCGCCAGAAGCCGTTCATAGATGTTGGGGAAATGGCCCCGGACAAAATCCGGATCCTTGTGGCTGATATCGAGATGGACAAAATCGAGCCCCAGCCGCTTGATCTCGTGGTCGATCGCGCGCGCAACGATGTCGCGCGGCGCCAATTCGGCGCGCGGGTCGAAACGGGGCATGAAACGCTCGCCCGTGGTCGGGAGGCGCAAATGCCCGCCTTCGCCGCGCACCGCCTCGGTGATCAGCAGGTTCTTGACGTCTAGGTTGTAGAGGCAGGTGGGATGGAATTGCATGAATTCCATGTTCGACACCCGCGCACCAGCCCGCCATGCCATGGCGATGCCATCGCCGGTCGCACCGCGTGGCGCGGTGCTGAACACATACGTGCGACCCGCCCCGCCGGTGGCCAGAATGGTCGACCGCGCGACGAAGGATTCGACTTTGCCGGTCTGCGCATCGAGCGCATAGACGCCCCAGACCTGACGCCCCCGAGCGGCCTGCCCATCGGCGCGATGCCGGTCGGTGATAAGGTCCACCGCAACCATGTCGGGGCGCAAGGTGATATTGGGATGCGCGCGCGCAGCCTTGATCAGCGCTTCCTGCACGGCAAAGCCGGTGGCATCGTCGACATGAACGATGCGGCGGTGTGAATGACCGCCTTCGCGGGTAAGATGGAGCGCGCCCGATTCCTCGTTGAACGGAACCCCGAGCCCGGCAAGGCGCCGAATCGCCTCGGGCGCATGTTCGACCACGAATTCGACCGTTTCGCGCCGGTTGAGCCCGGCGCCGGCGATCATCGTGTCGCGAATGTGATCCTCGAACGTGTCGCCTTCGTCGAGCACGGCGGCGATGCCGCCCTGGGCCCAGGCAGTCGAGCCTGCATCAAGCGCACCTTTGGCCAGGACCAGCACTTTGAGTCGTTCGGCAAGGACCAGCGCGGCGGTCAGCCCGGCTGCGCCAGATCCGATGATCAATACGTCGTGTTCCGTCAATTTGCTCTGGTCCCGGAAAAGATATGGTTCGTGTGTCCGTCGGCGCAATGCGCGGGGATGGGCATGGGAAACGGCTTTTTACACAAAGCGATGCGACAACAAAGGAAAACAGCGGAGGCTGCGACCAACGTCCCGGACAGATCGCTGCCATCGGCCGCGGAACGGCAAGCGATCGCCGACCGAATTATGGTTATCGCACTGCAAAGCAATGATTTCCATCGTCTTCGCACCCGCAGCGTGCTACGTTACACCCGATAGTAGCACTCGAATCTGGACTGGGTTATCGAATGCGAGTGGGTCGCCTGTCGTGCTTGTTCAATTCCCATAAAGCACTGCGGAAAAGCGTGGGATGGAATGGATTCCATTATCAGGGAATTTGCCGGTCTTGCGGCAAAAGTGTGCGCCGCACAACGGACGGCGGCTGGCGCAGCGTGCCTCCGCAGAATGCGGCGCATGCCGCTGATGAGGATTAAAATACTTTAGCTTTCGGCAGGTAGCCCGGACATCCGATCACCACCGGCCCCTTGCGCACTGGTCAAGGAAACAAACACGTCTTCCAGATCGGCTTCGCGCGTGGTGACATCGACGATACCCCAGCCGAGCCCCTGAACCAGCGCCATGATCTGGCCGGCGTTCGTCGTGTCCTTATCATAGGAAATCTCTATTTGTCGCTCGCCGGTCAGCGCGCTGCCGCGGAACAAGTCATGCTGCGGCGCAGCATCAATCGGCTGATCGAGCGTGAGCACAATCACTTTTTCGCGCGCCATGCCGACCAGTTCGCGCGTCGGCTTGTTGGCGATGAGCCGACCATGATTGATGATCGCGATACGATCGCAAAGCTCTTCGGCTTCTTCGAGATAATGCGTGGTCAGCACCACGGTCACCCCGCCCGCGTTGAGTTCGCGCACCAGATCCCAAAGCTGCCGGCGCAATTCGACATCGACGCCTGCGGTCGGTTCATCGAGCACCAGGACCGGCGGCGTGTGCACCATCGCCTTGGCGATCAGCAGACGGCGGCGCATCCCGCCCGACAGCGAACGCGCATAGGCATGCGCCTTGTCGCCCAGATGCACCGCTTCGAGCAATTCCATCGAGCGCCGCTGCGCCTTGGGCACGCCATAGAGCCCGGCCTGCATTTCCAGCACTTCGAGCGGCGTGAAAAACGGATCGAACACCACTTCTTGCGGCACGATACCGATCGAGGCCTTGGCATTGCGGCGATCACGATCGATGTCGTGCCCCCAGATCTCGATCGCACCCGACGTCTTCATCACCAGCCCGGCCAGCGTGTTGATCAGCGTCGACTTGCCCGCGCCATTGGGGCCAAGCAACCCGAACACTTGCCCGCGGGGCACGTCGAAACTGACCCCCGACAAGGCGAGCTTGCCCTCTCCTTTGCCGGCGGGAGCATAACGCTTGACGAGGTCGCGGATGCGGATGGCGGGAATCTGTTCCATGCGCCATCCCTGCCGTGCGCGGCAGACAAGGTAAAGGGGGCTCGCCGCGTAAAGAGGGTGGATCTCCTAAAGGAGGGGGCCGCAACGACTTGTCGCGGCGGCGGCCTTTTGCTACCCGGCGAGGCCATGAGCAACGCCCCCGAAACGACCCTCACGACCTCCACCCGAGTCTGCTGCGACGGCGCAGGCGACATCCGCTCGACGGGTGGATTCAAGGCCGCTGCGCTCGGTCACCCGCGCGTCTGGCTGGAAATCGACGAAAAGGGCTATGCCGAATGCGGCTATTGCGATCGTCGCTTCGTGCTCAAGGGCGGCCCGGCCGATCTGGAAAACGCGGCCTGACAGTAGCAAGCCGGGCAATCGCGGCCTATATGCAGCGGCGATGACCGAAATCACCGACCCCCGCTCGCTGCTGTACCGCCCCGGCTTTCTCACGCCCGATGACGCCTTGCGCCTGACCGCCGGCGCGCTCGGCCAATGTGACGATGGCGAACTGTTCATGCAGTTCATTGCCAGCGAGAGCTTTGGCTTTGACGACGGGCGGCTCAAGACGGCGGACTATTCGCGCGACGCGGGCTTTGGCCTGCGCGGGGTTTCGGGCGAAATGACCGGCTTTGCCCATGCCAACGAAATTTCCGCCGCCGCGATCGCGCGTGCGGGCGAAACGCTGAAGCTGCTCGATCCGGCGCGCGGGGCCCCTGCCGCGCCGCCGCGCGCCAGCAACCGGCATCTCTATACCGATGCCTCGCCGCTCGACGCGGTGCCGTTCGAGGCCAAAGTGCGCCTGCTCGAATCGATCGATGCCGCCGCCCGCGCGCGCGATCCCCGCGTGGTGCAGGTCTCCGCCTCGCTCGCCGGCAGTTGGTCGGTCATCGAGATCGTGCGCGCCGACGGCTTTGTCGCGCATGACATCCGCCCGCTGGTGCGGCTCAATGTCGGGATCGTCGTCGAAAAGGACGGGCGGCGCGAAACCGGCAGCTTCGGCCTTGGCGGTCGGCGGCTTTATGACGACTTGTTCCTGCCCGAAACCTGGAACCGCGCAATCGACACCGCGCTGGCACAGGCGCTGGTCAATCTCGACTCCGTGGCCGCGCCCGCAGGCGAAATGACCGTGCTGGTCGGCCCCGGCTGGCCCGGCGTCTTGCTGCACGAAGCGGTCGGCCACGGCCTCGAAGGCGATTTCAACCGCAAGGGCACCAGCGCCTTTTCCGGTCGCCTCGGCCAGCGCGTGGCCGCGCCCGGGGTAACCGTGGTCGATGACGGCACATTGGGCAATGACGCGGGCGGCGGGCGGCGCGGATCGCTGTCGATCGACGACGAAGGCACCCCGACTCAGGAAAACGTGCTGATCGAGGACGGCATTCTCAAGGGCTATATGCAGGATCGGCTCAACGCCCGGCTGATGGGTGTGGCATCGACCGGCAACGGCCGTCGCGAAAACTATGCCCATGCGCCCATGCCGCGCATGACCAACACGTTCATGCGCGGCGGCAACGACGATCCAGCCGAGCTTTTGTCGCGGGTGAAGAACGGGATCTTTGCCAAATCGTTTGGCGGCGGCCAGGTCGACATCACCAGCGGCAAATTCGTGTTTACCTGCACCGAGGCCTACGCCGTCGAAAACGGCAGGATCGGCGCCCCGATCAAGGGTGCGACGCTGATCGGCGACGGCCCGACCGTGTTGAACCGCGTGATCGGCATCGGCAACGACATGGCGATCGATGAAGGCGTCGGGATCTGCGGCAAAGGCGGCCAGAGCGTACCGGCCGGCGTTGGGCAGCCGACCTTGCTGATCGACGGGTTGACCGTCGGCGGCACGGGATAGCGAGTCAGCCGCCGTTCAGGCAGGCCAAGCCATCTTTGCGAGCGACCTGATGCGCGAAGACCGGCCACGAAGGATGCGACAGCGATGATTCGGACTGGACACAAGCTGGCCCTCGCTTGCGCCGGGGCTCTTGCCATTCTGGCGGGTGCGGCGGTGGCCGATGCCAAGCCGAAGCTGACCGGCGAACAGCAACTGACCGAAATGCTGAAAGATCGGGTGCCCGGAAAGCCGGTCGATTGCATCGACATGCCGATGGTCGGCTCGTCCACCGTGATCGACAAGACCGCCATCGTCTATCAGTCGGGCAGCACGTATTATGTGCAACGCCCGCGCATCGGGGCCGAATCGCTCGATAGCGACGATGTGCTCGTCACCCGGCTGACCGGTTCGCAGCTGTGCAGCATCGACACCGTGCAATTGCACGATCGCTCCAGCGGATTCTGGCGCGGGTTCGTCGGGCTCGACAAATTTGTGCCCTATACCCGCCCGGCCAAGGCCAGCGCGCCGAAGTAACGGGCCACTTGGCAGCATTGGGCGTTTTGTCTAGGCACAGTCCATGACTTTGCGCCCCATGACCTTGCGCCCCATGACCTTGCGTCTCGCCACTGCCGACGACATCGAAGCCCTGGCCGATCTGGGCCGCCGCGCCTTTGTCGCAAAGTTCGGCGATCTCTATTCCGCAGCCAATCTCGCGGCCTTCCTTGCCGAAAGCCACACGCCCGAAAAAGTCGCGCGCGAACTGGCCGATCCCGGCATGGCCATCGCGGTGATCGAAGAGCCCGGAGATCCAACGGGGAAGACCATCGGCGCGTTTTGCAAGATCACGTATGCCAGCACCCTGCCGCGCCACAGCGACGCGCTTGCCCCGTTCGAGCTGAAACAGCTCTATACCGATCCCGACCTTGTCGGGCGCGGGATGGGCGCGCGACTGATGGATTGGGCGCTGGATCAGGCGCGCAAGGCGGGCGCCGATGAATTGCAATTGTCGGTCTATGCCGACAACCCGGATGCACAACGCTTCTATGCCCGCTATGGCCTTGAAAAGATCGCCGACATCACCTTCCGCGTCGGCGACCACATTGATCCCGAAATTCTGATGGCCGTCCGGCTATAGCGCAGAGGCGACCAGCGCGGGGCCGCGATGACGTCGAATGACCGATTGGGAAGAGCACCGCATGACCATGCCAACGTTCGTTCGTCGCCTTGTCTGGATCGCCGCGCTGGGCGCGACGATCGGGGGGACGGGTCTATCGGGCCCGGCGACGCCGGCTTTTGCCGAGCCCGCCCAACTCGATCTCGCGCGCTATCGCGGCAAAGTCGTCTATGTCGATTTCTGGGCATCGTGGTGCGGCCCATGCAAGCAGGCTTTTCCTTATATGGCAAAGCTTTCGCGACAATATCGCCCGCAAGACCTCGTCATCATCACGATCAACGAGGAACGTCAGCGCGCGCCCGGCGAAGCCTTCCTGCGTCAGGTCCAATCGAAACTGCCCGTCGTCTGGGACAGCGAGGGAACGCTTGCGAAGACCTGGCAAGTCAATGAATTGCCCATGACGATGCTGTTCGATCGCCAGGGCAAGCCGCGATTTCGGCACACGGGATTTCTTTCCGACAAGACCGCCGAATACAGCGCGCAGGTTGACGCATTGGTCAAGGAACACTGACCGCTTTTCCTGGACGACCGACAACGTTTGCTGACCCCGGACGGTAACGTAATGGAAAGAACACTTGATTTACAGTAACATTGGAATGCCGAACTGTCGGCCAAGCCGGATCGCATCCGGTTGCGACGGAAAGGGTGGCGGTTTTGTCAATGAACGGCGAAGAGCAGGATCGTCCGGACGCATCGGGGCTTCCCGAGGCGAATGATCCGGCACGCTCCGATTCCGAACTGCCTTCGGGTATCGAACAGCGGGCAGCCCCGCGCTTTACCCTGCTGCTGCGTGTGGCCAAACTGGTGGTCGATGACCGCGAGCAGTTCTGCGTCATCCGCGATGCGTCGACAACGGGGCTGAAAGTCAGACTGTTCGGGCCTTTGCCGCAACATGCCGAGCTGGCGGTGGAACTGGCCAATGGCGACCGTCACCGCGCCGAATGCGTCTGGACTGCGGGTGATCACGCAGGCTTGCGCTTTCTCGAACCGATCCTGCTCGAACGCCTGCTCGATGAAGCGAAGGGATCGGGCCAGCGCCGTCAGGTGCGGCTGCGAATCACGCTCGACGGCATGCTGCACGCAAGCAGAGAGGCCGTCGCGATCACGATTCGCGACATATCGCAGCAAGGCGCTGCGCTCGACAGCGAGAAATGGCTGTTGATCAATGAGCTGGTGAAGATCGAAACGGCGATCCTGCCCCCGGTCTATGCCAAAGTGCGCTGGCGCGATCATCCGCACTATGGCGTTATTTTTGAACAGACTTTTCATCTGGAAGAGCTGGCCCACCGCTGCGCCGGCCTGCCCGCACCGCAAACCGGTGCGCACAACCCGCCTCATCAGGCTTCACGCGGCCACGGCACAACCGGCAAGAATTGACCGCCGACTTTGCCGAAAACGGCGAACAATCGCCGCCTCCCGTTGCGCTGTTAACTTTCCTTTATCCAATTTCGTTCACCTCAGTTCCCAAGACAAATCGCGAGTCAAGGGGCTAGGGATGGCGATCGAATTCGACACGCAGGCAGGCAACGGCGCTGCTGACACGCAATACGATGTTGACGTGGCGATCATCGGCGCGGGTCCTGCCGGGCTGACCGCAGGGTATCTGCTGTCGCGCCAGGGCTACAAAGTCGCGATCATCGAAAAAGACGAACATTACGTGGGCGGCATCAGCCGTACTGTCGAACACGAAGGCTATCGCTTCGACATCGGCGGCCACCGGTTCTTTTCCAAATCGCAACAAGTTGTCGATTTGTGGAACGAAATACTGCCCGACGATTTCATCCAGCGTCCGCGCATGAGCCGGATCTATTACGAGGGAAAATTCTACTCGTATCCGCTGCGCGCCTTCGAAGCGCTGGGCAATCTCGGCATTCTGCGCTCGACTGCCTGCATGATGAGCTATGCCTGGTCGCGCCTGTTCCCGATTCGCGAAGTGAAAAGCTTTGAAGACTGGACCAGCAACCAGTTCGGCAAAAAGCTCTATTCGATCTTCTTCAAGACTTATACCGAGAAGGTCTGGGGCATGCCCTGCGATGAAATGAGCGCCGACTGGGCCGCCCAGCGCATCAAGGGCCTGTCGCTCGGCGCGGCAGTGCTCGATGGGTTCAAGCGCAGCCTGGGGCTCAACAAGCGCCCCAACAACGGCATGGCGACCAAGACCCTGCTCGAAACGTTCCGCTATCCGCGCCTCGGGCCGGGCATGATGTGGGATGCCGCGCGCGATCGTATCGTCGAAGCCGGCGGGCTGGTGCTGATGGGCCAGGCGCTCAAGCAACTGGCGAGCGACGGCCGGGGCGGCTGGCGCATGACCTCGACTCGCGCCGACGGCACCGAAACGGTGATCAGCGCAGCCCATGCGATCAGCTCTGCGCCGATGCGCGAACTGGCCGCGCGGCTTCATCCGCTGCCCAAATCGACGCTCGAAGCGAGCAAACTGCGCTATCGCGACTTCCTGACCGTGGCGCTCAAGATCCGCTCGGAAGATCTGTTCCCCGACAACTGGATCTATATCCACGATAGCAAGGTCCGTGTCGGCCGCATCCAGAATTTCCGCTCGTGGTCGCCCGAGATGGTGCCCGATTCCGATGTCGCCTGCGTCGGCCTCGAATACTTCTGCTTCGAAGGCGATGATCTGTGGGCGTCGAGCGACGATGCGCTGATCGAACTGGCCACGAAGGAAATGGCGACGCTCGGCCTCGTCAAGCCGGAGCAGGTCATCGGCGGCGCGGTGGTGCGTCAGGAAAAGGCCTATCCGGTCTACGACGACGAATATGCCGCCAACGTCGATGCGATGCGCAAGGAACTGGAAGAAACCAGCCCGACGCTGCATCTGGTCGGACGCAACGGCATGCATCGCTACAACAACCAGGACCACGCCATGATGACCGCGATGCTGACGGTCGAAAACATCATCGCCGGTTCGCGCGTCTATGACATCTGGTGCGTCAACGAAGACGCCGAATACCATGAAGCAGGTGCCGAAGGCGATGCCAAGGCCCTGCCCGCCCGCCCCGGCCACCGTGATGTCAGCGCCGACCAGCAAGCCGCGCTCGACTCGGTACGCCAGGTTCCGGAACGCGTTGCCAAGACCGGTCGCAAGGCGGCCTGAAGCCTTTGACGGACACGCCGGCTCAGTTGCAGCCGGCGTGCGCCGTTGCGGGCGAATTTCTTGGTTTGACTCGCCCCGAGCCGATCGGGGCTGCGCAGGACATGGCATTCCGCTGATGGTCGATCTCTCGCTCAAATTTGCATCAGACACACCGCGCGTCGGACTGGCCGGTGTCACCGCCGCCGGTAAAGGCGCATGGCAGGTGCGCGTGATGATCATGTGGCTGGTGATGGCGACATTGCTGCTGATGATCGATGCGCCGATCATATCCGCCCGACGCTTTGGCGACCCGGACGATGCGCTGCGCCTGATGGAAGTGCGCGATCTGCTGGCCGGGCAAGGCTGGTTCGACTTGCACCAGTATCGCGTTGCCGCGCCCGAAGGCGTGCTGATGCACTGGTCGCGGCTGGTCGATATCCCGCTTGCCGGCATGATCCTGATCTTGCGACCGATGCTGGGTCAGCCAATGGCCGAACTGGTCACCATGGTTGCCGTCCCCTTGTTGACTCTGCTGGCCACGCTGATGCTGGTCGGGCGACTGGCCGCGAAATTCTTTGATAACGAAACCGTCGGCATCGCCTGCCTGGTCACCGCAGTCGGCACGCCCCTGCTCCTCCAGATGGTGCCGATGCGCATCGATCACCACGGCTGGCAAATCGTGCTGGCGCTGGCGGCGCTCAACGGGCTGGCCGCGCGCGATGCGTTGCGTGGCGGGCTGGCGGTTGGTGCAGCGCTTGCCGCATCACTGGCAATTTCGATTGAAGGCCTGCCGATCACTGCGGTGTTTCTGGGCGTGCTGGCCTTGCGCGGATTGACGACAACACGCGGCTATGTCGGCCTTGCCGCCGCGAGCGCCGCGCTGGCGCTGGTCAGCAGCGCGATTTTCCTTGGGACGCGCGGGATCGGCGATTTTGGCACGTATTGTGACCAGATTTCGCCCATCCATCTTGCGCTGTTTGGTCTGGTTGCAATGGCCAGTGCGGGGTTGGCCGCGCTGGCGCCACGACGCTGGCCCGTGGCGTTGGGGGCTCTGGGCGCTACCGCTGTGGCGACTTTGGCGCTCTACCTCACGGCGGCGCCGCAGTGCCGGGGCGGGGCGTTTGTCGCGCTCGATCCGATGATGCGGAAATACTGGTACGAAAACATCGCCGAAGGCATGCCGTTCTGGCACTCGCCGCTACCCGCTGCGGTCGAGCTGGTAGGCGTGCCGCTGGTCGGTCTGTTCTGCATCGTGCTGCTGTGGCGCGACGCGAAAAGCGCAGAGGAACGGGCATGGTGGCGCGATCATGGGCTGGTGCTGACAGGCGCCCTGTTGATCGGGGTGATGTTGGCACGCGCATCGGCAACGGCTTGCGGCATTGCCGCCGTGCCGACTGCTGCAGTGATCCTGCGCCTGATCGCGTCCGTGCGCAATGTGCCGCCGATGCGCAGGATTGCAGCCTATCTCGGCATTCTGGCGCTGCTGATGCCGCCGATGCCGGTGATGGCCGTGGCCAGGCTGGCTGCGCTTTTCACACGCCACGCCACCTATTCGGGGATGCCGACGCCGACGTCATGCCGCTATGACGTGGCCGCACGTGCACTCAACGCGCTGCCGGCAACCGACATGTTCCTGCCGCTCGACATCGGCCCCGATATTCTGGTGCGCACGCATCAGCGCGCGGTCGCAACCGGCCATCATCGGGGCGCAGCGGGGATGCACGATGTGATGGCCGCGTTCCTCGCCAAGCCGGATGAAGCCCGCGCGATCATACAGCGGCGTCACGCCACGCTGATCGCGGTATGCCCCGACACGGCAGAACCGGCCAATTACAAGTATTACGCCCCCAACGGCCTGATGGCGCAACTGCTGCGCGGCCAGACGCCACGCTGGCTCGAACCGGTCAACCTGGCTCCCGGCAGCCACATGCTGTTTTGGCGGATAAAAATGCAGTAGAATCAATAATTTTCAGTGCAAATCAGTCTTCACAGGGCGCGACGTCGACGGAGACTGCGAGCCGCTGCCCCGCGCCGCCATGGAACACCCCGTCGAGCGGAGCGACATCGGCATAGTCGCGGCCCATCGCGGTAAAGATATGATCCGACCGCGCCAGCGTATCGTTGGTCGGATCGAACCCGACCCAGCCCAGTTCTTCGCCGCACCACAAAGTGGCCCAGGCATGGGTGGCATCCGCCCCGATCAGCCGCGGCTGGCCCGGCGGGGGGATCGTGCGCAAATATCCGCTGACATAGGCGGCGGGAATGCCGTGCGCGCGCGCCGCCACGATCATCACATGCGCAAAATCCTGGCACACCCCATGGCGCGCCTGAAACGCCTGATCGGGCAAAGTCTCGCTGGTCGTGGCATCGCCATCATATGTGAATTCATCGTAGATCGCGCGCATCAGCGCGCATGCCGCCGCCAGCGCGCCCTGCGCCGAAGGGAAAAAACGCGCGGCCCAGGCGGCAATCTCGGGCGAGTTCGGCGCCATCGGCGAAGGATAGAGATAGCTTGCCGGGCCCATCGCCGACAAATCGCGGCTGCGCGCGGCGCGGTCGCGCACTTGCGCCACGCTCGGCCCGGTCATCGCCGAGATCAGCGACGGTTCGGGCAGCGACGGTTCGGACACTTCGACGCGAAACCGGCTTTCTATCGCCAGGCGCGACAGGGGCTCGCGGATGATCAACCGGCTGCGATTGACGACAAACGGCCCGCAATCGTCCTGAACCGACCAGGGCACCGGATCGATCGTCAGCGCAAACCGCTCGAGCACTTGCCCCGGCCAGGGCGCAGGCCGCAGCCGCACATTGAACCGCGCCAGCCGCACCGGGCTGGCATAGGTAACCGTGGTCAGGTGGCGAACGTCGTAAAGCATGGTGATTTCAGGCCAGCAGGCTGCCGCCGGTCGTCGTCCGGCTCTTTTCGTATTGCAGGAAATAGCGCGCCGCAATCGTGTCCGACAGTGCCAGCAGGCGCGCCTCGGTCGCCCGGAGCAGGCCGGTGTCAAAGGCTTCGATCACGACCGAGCGCAAAGGCGCCTGCAAGGCGCGCGCCTCCAGCAACGGCGCTTCGGGCATCATGTCTTCGCCCAGGCTCGGCAGCGCGGCGATATGATCGCACAAGGCGTCGACCTGAAACACCAGGCTGCGCGGATTGTCGGGGTCGAGCAAGAGGAGATCGCACACCGGATCGCGGCTCGGCCCGGTCAAATAGCGCGCGCGATAGGTGATCTGGCTGTCCGACAGGTCGAGCAGCACGCCCAGCGCCTCGGGCGCTTCGCCCTCCCCCGCCAGTGTTGCCACCGTGTCGCAGATCCCCAGCGCCCGTTCCAGCCGCCGCCCGAGATCGATGAAGCGCCACGACGGCCCCCGATTGAAATTTTCCGCGAGCATCCCCGACAGCGCGCTCAACCGCTCGATCAATTCGCGCGTGACGCGCAGCAAGGCGCTCGGCCGATGCGAATCGAGCAATGGCAACGGCCGATTGACCAGCCGCCAGAAATCGGGCGTGATCCGGTCGCGCAGCGTCAGCCCGGTGGCGCGGAACCGCGAAAACAGCGTGCCCACCCCGCCCGGCAGCCGCGTTTCCGACAGCGCCGCCAGCACCGCCTGCGCCACCGGCAAGCGCGCCGTCGCCGGGCGAATCGCGTTCCATTCGACCAGCAGATCGAGCAGCGCCGCCACCGTTTCGGTGTTGCTGCCGACACCTGCGTCGACCTCGATCATGCTGCCCAGCACCGCACGGATCACGCGCAAGGTGATTTCGGCGCGTTCGACATAGCGGGCAAACCAGAACAGGTTGTCCGCCGCCTGGCTGGCAAGAATGCCGCCGCCGCGCCGCACTTTGGGAGTCTGCGCGATGCGCGTCTGTACCAAATTGGTCGGCGGCGCCTCATCGACAATGCACACGTCGGCCGACATGTCGCCTTCGCCCATCCAGCCGGTGTGCATCTCGTCCGATGAAGACAGCCGGGCAAAGCCGCCGGGCATGACCGTCCAGGCGCCGTCTGCGCCGCGCGCGACAAAGGCGCGCAAGGTAAAGGCGCGCGGCACGAAGCGTTCGTCGACGAGCGTCGGCGTGGTGGCCTGGGCGACGATTTCCTGCCCGCAATAATCGAGCGGGCGACGATCCATGGCCGCCAGCAGGGTTTCGCGATCGAGCCGCGACAGCGTCTGCCCCGACGAACCTTGCCCACCGGTCAGGCCTTCGACTTTGCGGCCAAAGGCAGAGCTTATGACCAGCTCGCCGATCCGGTCGCGCACGGCATCGGCCTGGCCGGGCTCGCCGCACCACCAGGTCGCGATATTGGGCAGGATCGGCGCTTCGTCGCGCAGCACTTCGCACAGGCGCGGCAGATAGGCGGCAAAGGCCGGTGCTTCGAGCACTTCGGCGCCGGGCGCATTGACCAGTTCGACCCCGCCGCGCAGCCAGGCTTCGAAGCCGTCAGGCACGCCGATCTCGCTGCGCGAATCAAACGCCAACGGATCGAGCGCATTGGTATCGATCCAGCGCCACAGCGCATCGATCCGCTTTGGCCCGGCGATCGTGCGGACATAGAGCCGATCGTCGCTGACCGTCAGATCGCGCCCTTCGACCAGCGGAAAGCCGAGATAGCGCGCAAGGTGCGCCTGTTCGGGATAGGACTGGTTGAGCCGTCCGGGGGTCAACAGCGCGATGCGCGGGCTTTCGCGCGAACAGGCGCGCGCCATGCCGCTGCGCAAGTCGGCAAAAAACTGCGCCAGACGCCGGACATGGCTGTCGCTGAGCAGCGCGCCGGTGCTGCGCGACAGGGCCAGCCGGTTTTCCAGCGCATAGCCGATGCCGTTGGCCAACCGCAGCCGGTCGGCAACCACGCGCCATTGCCCGCCCGGCCCGCAGACGAGGTCGGCCGCATAGACCGACAGCAGATTCCCCGGCCCACCACGCGCCGAACCTTCTTCCGCGCGTGTTTCGCGCGCGCCGATCAGGTTGCGGGCGAAAAAGCGGCTGCCGGCAACCAGCGCGGCGGGCAAATGGCCTTCGCTGATCAGCCGTTGCGGGCCATAGATGTCGTCAGTCACCGCCTCGATCAGCTCGGCCCGCTGCACGAGGCCGCGCTCGATCTCGTGCCATTGCGCCGCGCCGATCACCAGCGGCATCGGCGACAACGGCCAGGGCCGTTCCTCGGCATCGCCGGTCATGCGAAAGCTCAGGCCCAGATCCTGAATCTGCCGCGAGACCACTTCGGCGACCGGAATCCCCGCCTCATCGCGCAAAGTGGCGAGCCCTGCCGCCATGGCCTGCCACTTGGCGGCGATATCGGGCGAGGCAAGCCGATAGAGGTCGAGCGCATCGGCGCCGACCGGATAATCCTTCAGCCGCGCCCGGATCGGCACGGAAGTTGGCCTAGTTGCCAAGCGACGGCCCTCAGGCCAGCCACGCAGGGCGGCGCAGATCGAGCGTCATGGGAAATTCCCCCGGTTGTTCGGGCGGCGGTGGCGCCACTCGCCCGGGACTATGGCCGTGCGACTGGAAACGGGCAAGCCGTCGCGCTTCGGCTTCGTAGGCATTGACCGGCACTGTGTCATAACTGCGCCCGCCGGGATGCGCGACATGGTAGACGCAGCCGCCCAGCGACCGCCCGCTCCACATATCGATCACATCGAATGTGAGCGGCGCATGTGGCGGCATTTGGGGATGGAGGCAATTGGCGGGCAGCCAAGCCTTGTAGCGCACGCCGCCCAGACCTTCGCCATGCACGCCGGTCGGATGCATCGGCACGCGCCTGCCGTTGCAGGCGATCACATGGCGCCCCGGCACAAGCCCCGTCGCGCGTACCTGCAACCGCTCGGTCGAAGCATCGACATAGCGCACCGTCCCGCCGATCGCGCCGGTTTCGCCCAGCACGTTCCATGGTTCGAGCGCGTGGCTGATTTCGAGATGGACCCCGCCGGCCTCGATCGTGCCATGGACGGGAAAACGAAACTGGTGCTGCGCCTCGAACCATACCGGGTCGAAATGATAGCCCGCCTGATCGAGATCGTTCAGCACGTCGCGGAAATCGGCCCAGACGTGATGCCCCAGCATGAAGCGATCGTGCAATTGCGTGCCCCAGCGCACCAGCGGCCCGTCGACCGGCTCTTTCCAGAACCACGCGGTCATCGCACGCAACAGCAATTGCGCGGCGAGCGACATGCGCGGCTCGGGCGGCATTTCAAACCCGCGAAATTCGACCAGTCCCAGCCGCCCGGTCGGCCCATCGGGCGAAAACAGCTTGTCGATGCAGATTTCGGTCCGGTGGGTATTGCCGGTGACATCGACCAGCAGATTGCGGAACAGGCGATCGACCAGCCACGCCGGAGGTTGCTGCCAATCCGGGTGAGGCACCTGGCTCAGCGCGATTTCCAGCTCGTAGAGCCCGTCGTGCCGCGCCTCGTCGATGCGCGGCGCCTGGCTGGTGGGGCCGATGAACAGGCCGGAAAACAGATAGCTGAGCGAGGGATGCCGCTGCCAGTAGATGACAAACGATTTGAGCAGGTCGGGGCGGCGGATGAACGGCGAATCCAGCAGGCTCGGCCCGCCCAGAACGATATGATTGCCCCCGCCCGTGCCCGTCGCGCGCCCGTCGACCATGAATTTGTCGGCCGTCAGCCCGATCTCTCTCGCGCACTCATAGAGCGTTTCAGTAATCGCGACCGATTCGCGCCAGCTTGCCGCGGGCTGGATGTTGACTTCGATCACGCCGGGGTCGGGCGTGACTTTCAGCACCATGAGGCGCGGATCGGGCGGCGGCGGATAGCCTTCGATCCGAACCGGCAGGCCGGTTTCTTCGGCCACGGCTTCGACGCTGGCGACCAGATCGAGGTAATCTTCAAGCGCTTCGACCGGGGGGATGAACACGCACAAGTGATCGCCGCGCGGCTCGACGGTGATCGCGGTGCGCACAGCGCCCTCGATCGCGACTTGCGGCACATAGCCCTGGTCCGACGGCTGCGGCGTATCGACCGCGACCGATCGCTGGGCCGCAGCCCCGCTCTCTCGCGCGCGCTCGATGACTTGCGCACGCACGTCGGGCAAAGGTTCGCGCGGCTCGGCCGTGTCGCGCGGGTGGATATAGGGATACTGCGCGGGCGGTACATAAGGCAGCGAGCCCAGCGGCAGCCGATACCCCAGCGCCGCATCCCCCGGCGCTGCAAACAGCGTCCCGCGCCGCACTTTCCAGCGTTCGGAGCGCCATTTGCGCACCGGTTGGCGCGCGGCGGCCTGCCACCAGCGCTGAATAGGCAGGACATGCCCGACCGGTCGGGTCAGCCCGCGCTGAAACGTGCGCATGAAACGGGCCCGTTCCTCGGGATCGTCGAGTTTGGGATCGGTCGGCGCGATGTTGCCCGGCAATTGCGCCTCGCGCACGATCCATTCGACCGCGTCTTCATAGACCGGCTGGGCGAAATCGGCATCGACCCCGAGCATCTGCGCGGTCTTTTTGAGAAAGCGTTCGGCATCGCCCTCATCGACCGCCGCTGCGGGCGCGTCCAGCGTGCCGGTGGCGATCAGCCGGGCGTCGTTCCACACCGGCACGCCATCCTTGCGCCAATAGAGCGAATAGCCCCAGCGCGGCAGGCTCTCGCCCGGATACCACTTGCCTTGCCCATGATGGAGCAGCGATCCGGGCGCAAAGCGATCGCGCAACATGCGGATCAGGCGATCGGCAAACCAGGCCTTGGTCGGGCCGACCGCTTCGGCATTCCATTCGCCCGCTTCGAAATCGCCGTCGCGGACAAAGGTCGGCTCGCCGCCGATGGTCAGCCGCACGTCGGCCGCGGCCAGATCCTCGTCGACTTTGTCGCCGAGCGCCATCAGCTCTTCCCAGCGGCTCTCGGTAAACGGCCTGGTGATGCGCACCGCCTCGGCAATGCGCGAAACCTGCATCTCGAAATGGAAATCGGCGTGGACCTGCTCCATCACCGCGCCTTCGATCGGCGCGGCGGTGCGATAATGCGGTGTGGCGCACAGCGGGATATGCCCTTCGCCCGCAAACAGCCCCCAGGTCGCATCGAGCCCGAGCCAGCCTGCGCCCGGCACATAGACTTCGGTCCAGGCGTGCAGGTCGCAGACATCCTGCGTCACCCCGCGCGGCCCCTCGACCGCCGCGACATCGGGCGTGAGCTGGATCGAATAGCCCGACACGAACCGCGTCGCAAAACCCAGCCGCCGCAACAGCTGAACCAGCAGCCAGGCCGAATCGCGACACGACCCGCTGCCGATTTCGAGCGTTTCCTCGGGCGCCTGAACCCCGGCCTCAAGCCGGATGACATAGCCGACCTGGGCATTGACCGCCTGATTGATGGCGACGAGAAAATCGATCGTGCGCCCTTCGTAATCGCGGAATTTTTCATAGAGCGCGTCAAAGCGCGGCCCTTGCTCCTCCATCTCGAAATAGGCGGCAAGGTCGCTGGCCAGCAGTTCGTCATAAGCGAAGGGATATTCCTGCGCGTAGTCCTCGACGAAAAAGTCGAACGGATTGACCACGGCCAGCTCGGCCAGCAAATCGACCTCGATCGCGAAATGATCGATCGGATCGGGAAACACCACCCGCGCCTGCCAGTTGCCCAGCGGGTCCTGCTGCCAGTTGATGAAGTGATTGGCCGGGCTGATTTTCAGCGAATAATTGGGCACCGCCGTGCGGCTGTGCGGCGCCGGGCGCAGCCGGATTACCTGCGGCCCGAGACGGACCGGTCTGGCATAGGTATAACGGGTGAGATGGTGCAATCCGGCCTTGATCATGGGGCAGGACATTGCGCGAAATGATGGTGCGCCGCAACGTGGAATGGCGCGCACGCATGCGCGCGGCGTCCTTTGTTCAACACGGCATGCCAGGTGGCGACCGTGTGCAAGAATTCTGACACTATGCCGACATATGCTTTCCCGGGCGGTCATGCTCTCACTGGCCTTGCCATAGACGTACCGATCTGACGCGCCGGACTTCGCCTTTGGGGAAATTCCGGCACAAACCACTGGCCCGTGTTGAGACTGGCCTGTGTCAAGACTAGCCTGTGTCAAGACTGGCCAAAGTGACCGATACCCACAAGGATTCCGCGCCATGATCGATCGCCGTACCCTCTTGCGCCAGTCCCTCGGCGCCGCCGCGCTTCTGCCCATTCTCGCACGGGCCCGCGCGATCGGCCCGGATCGCCGCACGGGCACGATCGGCGATGTCGCGCACATTGTCGTGCTGATGCAGGAAAACCGCAGTTTCGATCACTATTTCGGCACGATGCCGGGGGTGCGCGGCTTTGGCGACCGCTTCCCGATCCCTGTGGATTCGGCCATGGGCGGCCTGCGCACCGTCTGGGATCAGCAGGACGCCACTGCCAATCCGCCCCGGCTGATCCGCCCGTTCCCGATTTCGACTCAGGCGCATTACGACCTGATGCGGATGCAGGGCACCCCGCACGCCTGGCCCAATGCCCAGGCCGCATGGGATCAGGGGCGCATGGCCCATTGGCCCGAAGCCAAGACGCAGCGCGCCATGGCCTATTACACGCAAGAGGATTTGCCCTTTCAATGGGCGATGGCCGACGCGTTTACGCTGTGCGATGCCTATCACTGCGCGATGCACACCGGCACCAACACCAACCGCCTGTTTCTGTGGACCGGCACCAACGATCCGTTTGGCCGGGGCGGCGGCCCGGCGATCCAGAACCCCGACGACGATCTGGCCAAACCCGATGCGGCCAGTACCCCGCGCTTTTTCTGGACCACTTATCCCGAACGGCTGGAAGCGGCGGGCGTGAGCTGGGCGGTCTATCAGGACATGGCCGATTTCTTTACCGACAATCCGCTGGCCAATTTCCTGCAATATCGCGCGGCCTTGCGCGGCGATGCCGGATCGCGGCGCGTGCTGGCGGACAAGGCGCTGTCGACCCGCGCGCTCGATACCTTGCGCGCCGATGTCCTGGCCGACCGCCTGCCGCAGATCAGCTGGATCGTCGCCACGGCAGAAGGCTCGGAACATCCCGGCCCCTCCAGCCCGGCGCAAGGCGCGGCCTATACCGCCCGGGTGATCGAGGCGCTAACCGCCAATCCGGACGTCTGGGCGCGCACGGTGCTGTTCGTCAATTTCGACGAAAACGACGGCTTTTTCGACCATGTCCCGCCGCCCGCGCCGCCCTCGCCCGATGCCGACGCACCCGGCGGCTTTGCCGGGGCGAGCACGGTCTCGACGCTGGGCGAATATCACCGCATGGCCGCGCCCGGCGCCGATGATGACCGGATCGCCTTGCGCGGGCGCCCCTATGGGCTGGGGCCGCGCGTGCCGATGTATGCGCTTTCGCCCTGGTCGCGCGGTGGGAAAATCCATTCCGAAGTCGCCGATCACACCTCGGTGATCCGCTTCATGGAGGCGCGCTTTGGCGTCATGGAGCCGAACATCAGCCCGTGGCGCCGCGCGGTGTGCAGCGATCTGACCACGGCCTTCGATTTCGCCGCCGCCCCCGCCGCCGAAATTCTCGCGCCTGCTCTGGCCGACAGCCTGACCCGGGCCCCCGCGCGGGCAGAGCGCGCCCGCGCCATCGCCAGGCAACCCGATGCTCACCCGCCGCAGGCCCAGCCGCTCCCCACGCAGGCACCCGGCCGGCGCCCGGCCTGCCCAGCCCGCTATCAGCTCGAAACCACCGGACAAGCGCTTGCCGATGGTTCGGCGATCCGCCTGACTTTTGCCGCCGGTGCCGGGCTCGCCGGGGTGTTCCAGGTCTATGACCGATTGCATCTCGACCGCGTGCCGCGCCGCTTCACGGTCGAGCCGGGCAAACAGCTTGCCGCCGACTGGTCGCTCGCAGGCCCCGCGCGCGCCTATGATCTGTGGGTGCTCGGCCCCGCCGGATTTCACCGCGCCTTTGTCGGGCAAGCGGGCGCAGAGCCCGACGTGCGCTGGCAAAAGGTCGGCGACCGGCTGCGCCTGACGCTGGCGCCGGGCCACGCCGGGGTGCAGGTGACGCCCGGGGCCTATGCCGAGGCACATCGGGACTGGGCGCCGGACGACCGGGGCGGCACGATGGAATGGCCGCTCGCGCCGACCCATGGCTGGTACGATCTGCTGATCACCGCGCCCCATGGCTGGCAACGCCGCCTCGCCGGGCGCGTCGAGGGGCCATGGTCCGCCATGACCGATCCTGCCCTGGCCCAGGTCTGAAACGCCCACAGATGAAGCACGCCGTGAACCGCCATCCCAGGGCGCCGTTCAAAAGGGTACTATCCATCCGCCCGGCTTTGCGGCAGGTACTGCGCGATCTGATCACGGGAACCACCCGGTTTTGCGCAAGAGCTTGTTATGACGAATGGATTTGTACGCCGCGATGTTCTGGCCGGGGGCGTGGGGCTGGCCGGGGCGATGGGATTGGGCGGGCTCCTGCCGGGCCTCGCCCTGGCGCAAGATGCACAGGGAACTGCGGCGGATCAGGCGTTTTGTGCGCAATTGAACGGGTTCACCGACGAATTGCTGAAACGCCTGCCTGAAACGGCCACGCGACTGGGCCTCGACCGGGGCGCGCTCGCCTCGCTGCGCGGCGAATTGGCCCACATCACGCCGACGGCCACAGAACAGGGCAATGCCGCTGTCCGGTCAATCCTGCAAAGGTTGCTGCAAACCGATCGCGCCACGCTCTCGTCGGCCAACCGGTTGCGACATGATACGCTGCGCTATGCGGCTCAGGCCGCGCTCGACGGAACGAGCTTTCGCTATGGCGGCGGCGGCCTGGCCGGGATTCAGGGCGGCACCAGCCCTTATGTCGTCAGCCAGCAGAACGGCGCGGTCAGCACGATCCCCGAATTGCTGGTGTCGTCGCATGGCGTGACCGACAAGGCCGATGCCGAAGCCTATGTTGCCCGCATCGCCGCCTTTGCGCGCCGGATCGATGAAGAAACCGCGCAAATCACCGCCGATGCCGCAAACGGGATCATGCCGCCGAAATTCATCGCGGACAATGCGCTGGGCATTCTCAAGGGATTTCGCGCGCGCCCGGCGGCGGCACAGTCGCTGGTGACCAGCCTTGCCGCCAAGACCCGGGCGCTGGGGCTGACCGGGTATGACGAGCAGGCGATCCGGATCATGGAAACCCTCGTCTATCCCGCGCTCGACCGCGAAATCGCCGCCTTTGCCGCAGCGACGGCCAATGCCCCGATGACAGCCGGGGTCCAGCGCCTGCCCGATGGCGAGGCCTATTACCGCTGGGCCCTGCGCCTCGGCACCACCACGCGCCATTCTGCCGAAGAGATCCATCGCATCGGGCTGGAGCAAAACGCCGAAATCAAGGCGCGCATGGATGTCCTGCTCAAGGCGCAAGGTCTGACCAGGGGCAGTGTCGGCGAGCGCGCCGATGCGATCGGCAAGGATCCGCGCCAGATATATCCGAACACCGATGAAGGCCGCGCGGCGCTGATCGCCTATCTCGAACAGCGCATCGCCATGGTCCGCGACATCATGCCCCGGTTCAGCCGTCTGGGGCTGAAAGCCGATGTCAGGGTCCGCCGCGTGCCGCCCGACATTCAGGACGGCGCCGCACGGGGCTATATGCAACCCGCCGCGCTCGATGGGTCGCGCCCGGCGATCTATTACATCAATCTGAAAACGACGGCGATGTGGCCGCGCCCCTCGCTGGCCACGCTGACCGCGCATGAGGGCATTCCCGGGCATACCTGGCAGCTCGCCTATCTGGCCGAACATCACGGCGAGATCCCCGCGATCAGTTCGCTGATCAGCTTCAATGCGTTCGTCGAAGGCTGGGCGCTCTATGCCGAGCAACTGGTCGACGAAAGCGGCCTCTATGACAACGATCCGTGGAGCCGGCTCGGCTATCTTCAGGCGCAGCAATTCCGCGCCTGCCGTCTGGTCGTCGATACGGGCATGCACGCCCTGGGCTGGAGCCGCGATCGCGCGATCGATTTCCTGTGTGTCGAGACGGGGCAAAACCGCGTGGGCATGACCAGCGAGGTCGATCGCTATTGCGCCTCGCCCGGGCAGGCCTGCGGCTACAAGATGGGCCACAACGAAATCCTGCGCCTGCGCGCAAAGGCCCGCGCCGCGCTTGGCGCAAAGTTCGATCTTGCCGCCTATGACGATGCGATCATCACGTCGGGCGGTGTGCCGCTGGATCTGCTCGAAGGGGTGGTTTCCGGCCATATCGCGAAAACGCTGGCAACACGGTAACGGCAGGCGGGATCGCGTGGATGATTGAAAAGGCCGCCGACCGGGCGGGAGGCATCCCGCGCTTTTCGTTTGCCGACGATGCGCCGGGGCCGCAAGGCGCCGTGGCGCAATGGCTCGAAACCGTCCATTTGCTGTTCGATGCCGAACCGTTGCGCCCGCCGGGCGAAGGCTTTGCCGCGACGCTGCGCGCGTTCAAGCTGGGCCCGATGCTGATTGGCCGGGCCCGCGCGCAGGCGCAGCGTTTCATCCGCGACAATCCGGTTCTGGCGCGCGGCGGCTGCGATTGGCTGCTGATCCAGTTTTACGTGACGGGCGGCTATCGCGGCACGACCTCGCATGGCCCGATCAATGTCCGCGCGGGCGACATTTCCATGCTCGATCTCGCCTGCACGCTATCCACCGAAGCGGACGATTTCGACAATATCAACATCATCATTCCGCGCGCCTTGCTGGCCTCGCGCATGCCGGTCGGCGCAAACCTGCATGGGCTGGTGCTGCGACGCGAACTGGGCTTCACCAAAGTGCTTCAGCGGCACATGCTCGCCATCGACGAATTCGTCGACGAACTCGATGCCCTGCAGTCCGAAGCTCTGGTCGACGGCACGCTTGCCCTGCTCAGTGCCGCCTTTGCCCAGGCCATTCCCGGCCCGGCGGGCTCGACCGGATCGACCGATGCGATCGCGATGGCCATTCGCCGGCATATCGACACCAATCTGGCCAACCCCAAGCTCGGCGTCGCCAGTATCGCCGCCCATTTCGGCGTATCGCGCGCCACGCTCTATCGCCTGGTCGCGCCCTTGGGCGGCATCAGCGATTATATCCGGCGGGCAAGGCTGCAACGCGCCTACGCCGATTTGTGGCAGACAGACGGGCAGAGCGGACGCGTGAGCGTTGTCGCGCGCCGCTGGGGCTTTGGCAGCGAAGCGACGTTTGCGCGGCTGTTCAAGGCGACCTACGGCGTCTGTCCCAGCAAGGCGCGAAAGTCCGAAAGGCATTTCGAGCCGAGCCGCGAAATCGCCAATCCCGTCGTGCATTGGATGCGATCAAACTGGCAAGCATGATCGCCCGGGCGGGAAACGCCGACTGCCCGGGCGAGGCCCAATAGCCCGCGCAGTCGGCACCGGCGGCCCCATTCCGGCATTTGTAAATGGGGGGGGCAAATGTCAGAATCTGCAAAGGCCGCCGGCAACTCTTTGGCAAATCAATACTGGGACAAATCAATCCCCTTGCCGCGTCATTTGTGCTTCCCGAAATTGTAGCTGACGCTCGCCATCACGCTATGCGAATGAAAGCTTGAGGTAATATCGGTTCCCCCAAGGGTCGACAGGTGCGCGGTGGGCGCCTGAAAATAGCGATATTTGACGCCCAGATCGACGCTCTGGCTGACCGGCATGCGCAAGCCCGCAAGCAATTGCCAGGCAAAGCCCGATTGATGATCGTTCAACACATCGCCGTAAGAGTTGATCCCGAGCCGGTAATGGCTGCGCGCCCAACCGATGCCACCGCCGAATGATGCCTGCAGCCCCTTGTCATGCCCGACATCGACAAGGCCGTTGGCCATCATGCTGAACACGCTCTGCCGCCCGGACAGATCGGCGTATGTCCCGGGTCCTGCAACAGCGATCCCGCCGTCGGGTGTCGGAAACGCCGTGTAGCCGGCCGATGTATAGCTCTTGTTCGCAGCGCTTTTGTTGGCGATTTCCGCTTCGAGGCGGAAAAGCCCGAGATCGCGGCCAACCACACCGTCAATATCATAGCCGGCGCTGGTCTTGATCGATGTCGGCAATTGCGGCCCGGCTTCATAGCCCAGACCGCCGACAGGGGTGACCGATGCCCGGTTGACCAGGGCGACACCGGCATCGACACCGACATACCAATCGCCATCACGCGCCAAGGCAGGCGTCGAGACAGCCAACGCAACCCCGATAAATACAAATGCAGTCTTGTTCATAAAGCGTCCCCAAGCTTTTTCATTCACAACCAATTACGCCGAAACCTCCGACGACGAATTGGGCGCGCAGCTTTCACGCCGGGCAAGGTCGACAAGACCCCGCTGCGTGTAACTTTCGCTCTGCGTGCAAAGCGCTGGATCAGGACTTCAAGTCAACGAGGAACGCCGTTGCCAAGACAGGCTGCACAGTGATTGAGACGCAATGATGGACAAGCGGCCCGCAGCCCCAGCGAACCGGGCCGCGCATCGGGATCAGGTCCGAAACAGCCCTTCGCCGACAAAGCCGCCCGGAGCGGCGCCGGGCGGGCAGGCAAACAGCCCGCTGCCGATATGCGTGACAAACTGGTTCATCATGTCGAACTTCGCCATGTTTTCGAATATCCTGACAAAGCCGGTCCGGGGATCGCGCTGCCAGGCAAGGAACATCAGCCCGGCATCCATCATCATGCCCTGACGCCACGGCGGCCACCGCTCTGCGATATGGGCGACACCATTGTCATAGGAATAGGCCCGACGCAGGATCTGGGTCCCATCATTGATTTGCGGCGCGCCCAGCCTGGCATGACTGTTTTCGGGGATCAGCGGATTGCCGTCGGCATCGGTGGCATCAAGATCGAGCGGTTCGAACTCCGCCTTGCCGCCGAGCGGCGCACCGCTGGCCTTGTGGCGACCAACCACCTGTTCCTGAAACGCCAGCTTCATCCTGTCCCAATGTTCCAGGCTGATGCGGATCGGACGGGCCACCAGATAGGAGCCGCCTTTCATCCAGCCGCCCTCGTCACCGACCCAGACATGACGCACCATGGCCGCCGGGTCGCGCACATCGGGGTTCATCGTGCCGTCCTTGAAGCCCATCAGGTTGCGCGGGGTGACGCCGGGCTTGCCGCCGGAGCCGAACCCGGCCTGCGCCCAGCGCATCTGCACCACGCCATAGCCGATGCGTGCCAAATGGCGCGCGGCGTGCATCGCGACTTGCGCGTTGTCGGCACAGGCCTGAACACACAGATCGCCGCCGGTCTTTTCGGGCAACAATTGATCGCCGTTGAAATGAGGCAGGTCGATCAGCGCTTCGGGCCGCCGGGCGGCAAGGCCGAAGCGGTCCGTGCCATCCCTGGAAAACAGCCCCGCGCCAAAACCGATCGTCAGCGTCAGCCGCTGGGGCCCAAGGCCGTCGGCTTCGCTGGAATCGAGGGGCGCCTGATCAACCGCTTCCTCCCCGGCCAGAGGCAATCCCGCCGTCATCCGCGCCGCCGCCTCGCTCCAGCGGCGCAACAGGCTCTCCACTTCGGCGCGCTTGTCGGTGATGATGTCAAATGCCGCGAAATAGAGATGCTTTTGCGCGGGCGTGGTGATGCCGGCCTGATGGGGGCCATGAAACGGCTCGATCTGACCGGTCAACAAGCCATATCCATGCATCGGCGCAGGCGGCGTCGCCCCGGCGGCGCCCGCAAACACCGCGCCGCCCAACGTTCCGGCGGCAGCGCCGAGAAATCCGCGACGCGAAGCGCCCTTGTGCGTGGTGTTTGCCATCAGCGGGTCGCCTTGACCAAAGTGTTCATGTCGTCTTCCACGTAATAGAAGCCCGAGCCGTCGGGCAGCATCGCGATGCCAAAGAGATCGCCATTGCCCGGCGGCGATTGCGCCTGATCGTTGTCGATCCACTGCGCATAGATCTGCTTGCCCGCCCTCGGGTCAATCTCGACCACCTGCCCGTTCTTGCCATTCGTGACGAGCAGGTGCTTTTCCGGCGTCCACGCCATGGCCAGCGGCCAGGCCAACAGGCCATCGCGCGTGACAACACGGCCCGTGCCGCCGCTATCGCTGCGCGTGGAGGCATGGTCGATCGCGATGATCGTGTTTTCCAGACCATTGGTGGCATAGAGCGTGTCATCGTCATCCAGCGCCAGGCCGGTGGGACCGAACAGGAAATTGTCGGTATCGGCCCGTTGGGCAAGACCGCTCGCCACGACGGTCTGGCTGGTCAGGACCGGGGGTTTGTCCTTGGGGATGGCCAGTTCAAGGCGCAGCACCGTCGCCTTGTGCAGCACGATCGGATAATGCGTTTCCGGATCGAGCACGCGCGGCCCCGGCACATCAAAGCCCGCCATCGAGACGAACAGGGTGGCCCGATCGCCCTTGTCGACCACAGCCATGTTGCCCCAGGGGCCGCTGATGGTCGGACCGGACCATGTCGCGACCAGCTTGCCGTTCGGGTCGAGCACCAGCAGGCAGCCTTCGCCGCGTGTCGCCGTCGTGCCGTCCTTCGAGGGCAGCGAACCGACGATCACCCAGCCCGATTGCAACATCGTCATCGCCGTGGTCAGCCCGACACCACCGGGGCACTGGGCGGTATCGCGCGGGATCTGCGCGAACAGCGTCGTCTTTCTGGTTGCCGGATTGAAATCGACAATCGTCGTGCCCGTACCTTGCAGATTGCTGATATTGTTGAAATTGCTGACCAGCACATCGTCCTTGAGTACTTTGCCCGCTGACACCGGCGCCACCACCACAGCATAAGGATTGAGATCGCCATTGTCGGGCGTGGTCAGCGCAAGCGTCGTGTGGCGGTGAATGGTTTCCAGATAGCCCGCGCGGTCGGCCAGCGCGGGTGTCGCAGCCAGGCCGAGGACAGCGGCCAGAGCGATGAATGCCGAAGAAGCAATGGATGTACGACGCATGACGCCCCCCTCAGAGCAGAATGTTGGTACGGACGCCGACGACGATCGCATTGCCGACACGTCTGGCATCGACATTGGGATCGACCACTCCACCGCCCGGATTGAAGACGAGCTGGATGTCGGGCTGCAACTGCAACCACGGGGTGACCTGCCGCTGATAGGTCGCCTCGATAAATGTCTCGCTGGTACGACGCGGATTATAGCTGTTGCCGTATTGCGCAATGTCGGAGTCGGCGGCGGCCTGCCTGGCGCTGACATGGGTAAAGCCCATGCCGATCCCCAGCGAATCCATCGTGCGATAGGGGAACGGGTCCTTCAGCACGAGGCCGAGATTGGCGCTGAAATCGACGAGATTGCGGTCGGCAAAAGGCGCTCCCATGGCACGCCCAAACAGATTGAGCGTGCGATTGGGATCTTTTGACGAACGCCAGATCATCTTGTCCATCACGCCATAGACCGAAAGATTGCCGCGATGGAGGCGCTGGCTGCCATCGCTCGCGGGATCAGCCAGCGGCAGGCCATCGCCGCCAAGACGGACATCAGCGAACTGTTCGGTGTCATACCATACGCCCAGCCGGTACGTGCTGGCCAGCGGCGGCCTGGCACCCGGCGCGACCATGCCGCCAAGCGCCGGCGTCGTATATTGCAGTTCGGCCAGAAACAGCGCGCCATGATGAAAGATCGGAAAGCTCGTGCCCGACGCATCGAGCTGCTGCGCATCGGCACCCAATGCCTGCGCGCGCGCATTGCTCATGGTGAACGGGCTGGAACTGAACGCACCCAACTGGATCGCCAGGGCATTGACCGGGCGATAGCGCAGGCGAATCCCCGGCGTCGAAAGCGGATAGGCCGGACCACCGCCGGGCATGTCGGCCGAAGGCATCATCGGCCAGCCGAACATCGTGTTCACGAACATCAGTGCGTTGGACGAGACCATCCATTCCTGATCGAGGCTTTGCTGCCCAATACGAATGTCGAGCCGATCTTCGGGCAGAAGCTTCTGATCGTACCACAGTTCCCAAAGCCGGGTTCCGCGGTCCGCCTCGATACCGCTGGCAGTCTGCAAGGTGCCCAGATTGCGCTGTGACAGGTTGAGCCCATGGATTTGCAGGGCCGAGGCGTTGAACGTACCGCCGTAGTAGCCAAAGGCGCGCTGGGAATTGACCTGCACGACCGCCTGGGTCAGGCCGTCGTAATCAAGGCTTTTGTGCGTGCCGCCCGAGACATTGCCCAGCGCCTCGCTGGTTTCCTGCACGGTGATGGAAATGCCCTTGTGGGCAAGATCGCGCCGCAGCCCCCACCAATCGCCAAACAGCGCGCCGTCACGGCGCCAAGCGTGGAGAAAGGCCAGGGGATCGCTGCCCTGCTTGCCGTTGGTGCCGTCGGCCACCACGGTCATGATCGGCGGCGGCGCGGCGCGGACCGATGTCGATGCCAGGCCCAGGGCCAGGCCCAGGGCCAGCAAGGCGCCGGTTTTCACCACGCTCGCTGCCAAAGGGCGCCCACGGCCAACCACTTTCCCGGCAAATCGCATCCGTCACTCCGACCTCAAAGACCGAAGCTCTTTATTGCGACTGGCTCTCAATTGCAATCTTAATGCGAGCAATTTGCATTTGCACAGCAGTCCGCCATGCCCATCGCCACCACGCCGCAGCAACCGCTCCGCGCGACTCGCCTGCCGAAGCACGATCTGGTTTCAGATTTTTCAGGAAAATGGATGCCCCGCGAGGATTATCGAAAAAACGTAATTTCAATCGGATAGACCGGCTAACCGGTCCAGCGCGCAGACGGATTTCTGCGGGCTGCAAAGATGGGCTGGCTAACGCATTCGGGCAAAAATGATCCCGGACAATGGCCTTGCTGGACGCATCGAGGCTGTCGCCAAGCGGCTCTTCGGCGAGCCGAACCGGCGGCAGTCCAAAGACGGCGAATTGCGCTTTGGGTCGCATGGCAGCTTGCGCGTTACGATCGCCGGCGATCATCGCGGCACCTGGCGCGACCATGAAACCGGCCATGGCGGCGGTGTCCTGGATCTAATCGCGCACAAGCTTGGCGGTGATCGTAAAGCAGCGGCGGCGTGGTTTCGGGACAACTTCGAGAGTGACGCGGCGGCCAATGATCCTGGTCGTGAGGTCGCGGTCTATCGCTATGAGGATTGGGCCGGCGAGCTTGTGCATGAAGTCGTGCGCTATGAGCCAAAGAGCTTTCGCCAGCGCCGGCCGGACGGCAAGGGCGGGTATCTCTGGAATATGAAGGGCGTCCGACCGACGCTCTACAACCTGCCCCGCGTGACAGATGCGGCAGTGCGCAGTGATCTGGTTTTCGTTGTCGAGGGTGAAAAGGACGCCGATAGGCTCAATCGTCTTGGCCTGGTCGCGACGTGCAATGCTGGCGGCGCCGGAAAATGGAAACCGGAGCATAGCTCGCAATTGGCGGGTGCGCGGGTCGCGATCGTTCCGGACAACGACGAAGCCGGCACGGAGCATGCGTTGCAGATTGCCCAGGCTTTGCGCGGTCACAGCAGCGACCTTCGCCTGGTCGAGCTGGGGCTCGCCGATCGCAAGGCAGACATAAGCGATTGGCTCGACGGCGGCGGCACGGCGGGCCAGTTGCTCGCGATCGTCGCAGAAGCGCAGCAATGGCGACCGGTATTCAAGTCGCGGTTTCCGCTGGTATGGTTTGGCCAAGAGGACGCAGGAGAGCCGCTGCGGTGGTTGCTGCGTGGGTTGCTTGTCGAGGGCGGTTTGTCGGTATTTTTCGGCGCGCCTAAATCGACAAAGACCTTTGCCGCGCTCGATCTGGCCTTGCACCTCGCGCATGGCCGCGACTGGTTTGGCCTGCGATCACGGCGGTGCGGTATCGCCTATATCTGCGGAGAAGGCGCGGCCGGTGTTCGCCAGCGCATGAAGGCTTGGCGCCAGGAGCGTGACGGCGATCCGCGCGCGCCCTTTGCGCTGATCCCGCAGTCCATCAATATGTTTGATGATCCCGACGAGCTGGACCGGCTGATCGCCGACATCAGGGGAATCGCCGAACCGATGAACGCGCCAGTTGGTCTGGTCGTGCTGGACACGCTGTCGCGCATGATCGGCGGTGGCGACGAAGACAAGGCGCGCGACGTCAATGTGGTCGTGCGCAATGCTGAACGAATTCAGAGATTGACCGGGGCGCACGTGCTTATCGTGCACCACTCGGGCAAAGACCGCGATCGTGGAATGAGAGGATCCAATGCGCTGCTTGGCGCGGTGGATGCGGCGATCGAGGTTACGAAGGACGCCGACACCGGGCTTTGCGAGGCCAAGGTGGTGGCAATCAAAGACGGCGGTGAGGTTGGACCGTTTTCATACACGCTTGCGCAAACGGCTGTCGGGACTGACGACGATGGAGAGCCTATGGTCTCTTGCGTCATCGATCCCGCCGGTGCGCGCCCGGGCGGAAAACGGCCAAGCCTTTCCGATGCAGAGCGTCGCGCGCTCAAAGTGTTGCGCGAACTGGCCGGGGACAGTCGGGACATTGCGGGACAAACGGCCCGTGTCCCGGTTGGGACATGGCGGGACGCCTTCCGCGATCGTGAGGACGGCGCGTTCGATGCGCGCAAGAAGCGAGCGGCGCGAGCGACGAAGGGCCTGATTGACAAGGGTTTAGTCGAGGCGGGTTATGATCTGGTGTGGCTTGTGGAGAGCGAGCTATGACCTATCGGGACAAGCGGGACATTCCGGGACAAATCGAAAATGTCCCGATGCGGACACGGCGGGACACTACGGGACACCCCCTAAAGGGGGGTGTCCCGTAGTGTCCCGACCGGTACCGCTGGCATCGCCGGCCGAACGGCTTGGGTTGCCGGCAAGGTCGAATAGGCTAGCAAGGCCGGGCGATGACATGCTGGTCCAACCGCAATCGGCGCGTTCGCTTTCCCCAGCCGACCAAGTTCGGTCGCTGTCCAGGCGAGTTGGTCGGTTGTCGCCAAGTTGGCGCGATCCGGAGCGGTATTTCGAGGATAGATCGGAAATTGAGGCAGATTTGCGCCTGTTGGCGCGTGCATTGGAGGAATGGCGATGAAAAATGGACAAAAGGGGCAAATTCGCCCGTCTGTGACTGCGCTTTCGACGACGCTGTGTCGGGACGCGCTGGATGGTGCTGATCATCCGGCCGACGCGGTGTCGGCGCTGATGTCGGCGGCCGCGACGATCCTGCGGCGCAGTTTCGGCGAAGAGGGTGCGCTCGCGCTGATGACGCAGGCACTCGACACGACCGGGGTAGCCTGGCGCGCGACGCGCTGCAATTGACCATGCGCAGCGATCGGCAGCGCCTACCCCCTAACCCTTGGGGCCTTGCGGGGGCCGAACGCAATGGGGGTAAGCGAAGCGCAGCATGTGCGAGTGCCCCCAATTTTGCCGGATGGTGTTTTTCTGTTTTGTTTTGAGGTTCTTATGATTGGAAACCTGACAGACTTGTCCCGTCTTCCCGGTATGCCGTCCGATGTGACGCTGCGCCGGCTGATCGCGATCCATCCCGACTTCCCAATTCTGCGCCGGGGCAGCAAAGGGAAGTCCTACCGCATCGACCTGGACGCGGCGGCGGCATTCGTGCGGTCTCTTACCCAGGCACGGGTGCTCGATCCTATGCAGCGCAGGGCGGCTATCCAGCAGCTCGGCCTTGAGATGCTGGCCCGCAGCGACCAAGCGGCCGGTGCGCGAAATGGCTGAGTCGATTCGCGATCCGGACCTGTCCGAAGCGCAAGCGGCGCGCATCTTGGGAATCAGCGATCGGACGTTGCGCCGCTACCGCCGCGCCGGGCAGGTTGCACACATGGCGCTGCCAAGCGGACGGGTTCGCTACAGCCTGGCCGACCTGATTTCTTTCCGCGAGGGATGTCGTTCGCCGGCAAAGGTGTAGGCTTTGGCCGAACATGTCCGGCTTTGGCCAGATACGTCCGGCGACAGGATCGCGAATCGGCGGCATTTTGGCCGCATGGCTGAAATCCAACTTTATGGCACGATCGGCGACCCCGATGCCCAACTTGACGCGGCGACAGTCTGTCCCGTAATTCGCAACTCAACGGGCGACCTTACCGTCCGTATCAACAGTCCCGGCGGTTACGTCTTTGAGGGTTTGCCGATCTACGCGGCCATCAAGGCATACAACGCGGGCACCGTCACAGTGATCATCGACGGCCTGGCCGCATCGATGGCCAGCGTGATCGCGATGGCCGGTCAGGTGATCATCATGGCCGAAAGCGCGCTGATGATGATTCACAAGCCGTGGGACTGCTCGATCGGCAACGCCGATGAGCTTCGCTCCGACGCGGCCCGGCTAGACAAGATGGAGGCCAGCCTGGTCGATATCTACGCTGGCCGCACCGGCCTCGATCCTGACGAAATTTCCGTAATGCTGGCGGCTGAAACCTGGCTCGATGCGACCGAGGCAGTTGCCTTCGGTTTCGCCGATCGGGTGAACGCGACGCTTCCCATGGCCGCCATGGCCGACCTTACCGCGTGTGGCTTCCGGCGCGGACCTTCCCTAAATTTGAAAGGACGTACTACCATGCCCCAAGCAAATCCTGGCGCCCAGGCCGCGCTCGCAGAGCGTGAACGCGTGACCCAGATTCAATCCCTTTGCGAGCGGCATCGTCTTGGCGGCGCGCTGGCGATGACGCTGGTCAACCGTGGTTCGCCGTTAGCCGATGCCCGCGAAACGATCCTTGAGGCTCTCGCCCAGCGCGATATGGCAACGTCCGGCATCGGTTTGGGTGGTGCTGTGGTGACCTTCGACGACCCCAACTTTCTTGGCAAAGCGCTGGCCGATGCGATGTATGCCAAGATGTCCGGAAAGCCGGCAGAGGGCGCCGCCGCACATTTCCGGGGCATGTCGATCGTCGATATGGCGGCCGAGTTGGTCGACCGCACGGGACGCGGCAATTCCCGTCGCATGACGCCCGATCAGATTCTCAACGCGGCGGCGTGGGTCGGCTCTGGGCCGCGCGGCGCAACCAGCCCTGGCCAATGGGGCGGCGGCGGGACATATGGGAGTGCTGATATCACCGGAACAACCGGCGACTTCCCCGACCTTCTCCAGGGCACCGGTCAGCGGTATCTGTTGGATATGTACCGCAACGCGGAATCACCGCTCAAGTCGATTGCCCGCCCCCGTGCGGCCAAGGATTTCCGTCAAATCAAGACTCTTCAGCTCTCCGAATTCGGAACCTTGCCAGTGGTTTCCGAGAGTGGTGAGGTCACGACCGGCAAATTCGCTGAACGCCAGGAGGTCTATTCGATGCAGACCTTCGCCAAGCAATTCACGTTGACGCGGCAGGCGCTGATCAACGATGATTTGGGCGCGTTCACTGATGTTTTGACGATCATGGGTCGCGCCGCCGCTGAAACCGAGGCGCAGCTTCTGGCCGCGCTGATCAACGCCAACCCGGTCATGTCGGATGGCAACTCGCTGTTTTCATCGTCCCATGGCAATCTGAATGCGACCGGTTCCGCTCCCTCAGTCGCGGCTCTGGACGTAGCGCGCCAGGCGATGCGCAACCAGACCGACCTCGACGGAACAACCTATATCAATGCGGCGCCGAAATTTATCCTTTCCCCGCCGGGATATGAAACCGTTATTGAAAAGCTGATTTCTATCCCGCTGAATCCGAACCAAGTGGACTATGCCAACCCGTTCGCGGGCAAGCTCACCCCATTGGTCGATCCCCGTCTGTCCGCCGGTTTCTGGTATTTGTTTGCCGATCCGTCGTTCGTGCCGACGATGGAATACGCCAGCCGCAACAATTCCGATGGCCCGATCATGGAAATGCAGAACGGTTGGGACGTCCTTGGGGTGGCCTTCCGGGTGCATGAGGACTTCGGCGCCGGCATCGTCGATTGGCGCGGCGCTTACCGCCAAGCCGGTGCATGAATTCTGACGCGGGAGAACCGGGAAAGGCCCGCGTAGCGTTGTTGCCTTGCGCTTCCATCCCTTCCCCGGCGCGTTGACGGCCAGCGCAGCAAAAAGCCTGAGAGATGTTTGGATCTTCCAGGCAGCCGCACCACCAGCTCCACTCAGGGGATGCTAGAGCACCCAGCCTGAAAACGGAATCAGCCG
>NZ_KQ954302.1 GCF_001519055.1 Novosphingobium sp. Fuku2-ISO-50
CTCGTCATTTGATGCGCATCAAAGCATCATAGCGCCCCGGACGGAGGGAAATAACTGTATTCGGACCGAATTTTTATCGCGAGGGGGAATGGCGACTTTTATGGGTTTGCCCATTGCCTCTTAATGACAGCAACTGGGGCGACTCCGGCCATACGACTTCGCATCAAGCAGCGGCTCGAATTTGTCCACGCTGCCGAGTGCGGCGATGCCAGTGCCGAAGATCTGTCCCTGCCGAACGGCCGCCTTGGGCACCGGGCCCAAGGCATTCGATCAACTGGAAACAGGGTCGCCGAGATCGGCCACGGCGTCCGGCGCGCGTTTTTCGCGGGCGCGGCGGTTGGCTTCGATCTCTGCGGCGCGAACGGCCATGGCTTGCCATGACGCTGCCGAACGCAGGCACCGATCGCGCACATTGGTCAACGTGCTGGCATCGGCATCGCGCAGGCTTTGCGCCGCACAGGCCAGATAGAATTCACTGGTGCCGGACATGAACTTTTCCTTTCATTGTCCGGCCCATGCCGGAGATCAGCGCATTCAGCCGACCATGTCGGCGACGATCCGCTGCAATTCGGCCCGGGACAGCGTGCCGCCCTGGGGCGTGGCATGGCGCGTCGGGCTGGAAGCGAATCCCCTGCCCAGGGCAGGCGATGCAAAAATTGCGGGATTATTTGAAATCGAACGAAAATTATTTGATGAAAAATGCATGAGACTATTCTTGGAACTTTACGAAAATCGTGCGCTGTAACCGCGCGATATTGGGTAGGAATGGGATCGTCGGGGCCCGGGAGCATGGTAACTCTGGCGAGTCATGGCAACTTTGGGAGCGCCGGATCGGCCTAAGCCCTGAAACAGGGTTCGGCGTGGGGCCAGGTTCGTATCAAACAAACCATGGCCTGAACCTTACAAGACGGGTAAATACAGAATATTCCCGTGCCCGGCCCGCGATCACGCGGCGAGCGGCTCAAACAGGCCAGACACGGGCCGGTACGCCGAGGATAAATCCACCGCCGCGCCGTGCAGTTCGCCGAAGATCCCGAAGGAACCCCGGCGAACCATGCAATCAGGCCTCGACCAGATTGACAGCCGACTGCTTGCCACGACGATCGGTTTCGATGTCATAGCTCAGACGCTGGTCCTTGTTCAGAGTGGCGAGACCCGCCTTCTGAACGACGCTGATGTGGACGAAACTGTCATTGCCGCCGTCGATCGGCGCGATGAAGCCATAGCCCTTGTCGGCATTGAAGAATTTAACGACACCAATAGGCATGAAACGTTTCCTTATCACGAAAACAAAAAACCCACCCGCAACAGCGCGGATGGAGCCGGGTAGCGTGAGAGAGGAAGGAGAGCCGATGGTAGGCGTCAAATTCCGTCGCAGGCGACGTGAGCACTTGTCTATATGGAACCACAATCCCGAAAAGTCAAGCCTCTGCCGCAGTGGCCGCAAAGAACACGTGCAGTCGATCGGCGATCGAGACATAAAATTCGGCGATCGCGGCAAGGGCTTGGTCGCTGATTTCAGGCGCTTTTGTCGGCTGTCCCGGCACGAATTCCGCGCCTGCCGTGGCCACTGCCATATCGCGTTCCAACCAGGCGCCGGGACGCAGCAGGCCATCGCCGCAGGCCATTTCCCGAATACGCCCGATGGCGCGCAACCGCGTCGTCGCGGCGGAAAAATATCCGCAATGCGCCTCGATCCGGCGCAAGCGGCGCGCGGTATCCAGGCGACGCGGAAAATCATCCGCTCCGTCTGCGGGGCCATCCGGGGCCAGGCCCGCCGCACGAACGCATTCCGTGATCAGCACCGACAGAAAGCGATCGAGTTCATTGAGGCAATTGCCCACCCGGCGCAGGCGGATATTGGGGCGAATGGCCGACTCTGGCCCCTGCACGGTCAGCCCGCGCACGATCAAGAAGCGGCAGCCCGCCGCCATCGCCGCATGTGCGGTATCCAGCGCCGCAGAGTCGCCTCCGCCTCGCCGCAAAGCCCTGTCGGCGCGCGCCTGCCCCAAGATCCGCTCAGCCATGCAAGCAGCGGCCCGACAGAGAAACGTGGTGGTGCGCCGTCATTCATCATGCTCCGAAAGAAGCGGGAGCACGAAATGCTCTCGGCCCGCCAAGCCGATTGAACGGCACGCGGGCGCCTTTAACGCCGCGCGCCTTGAGTCCAATTCCCGAAAAATCAGTCCCGGCGCCGGGGCGGCGCGCCTTTGCGATGCAGAGTCGGGCGCCCGCCACCGGGGCCGCCATTGGCCCCGCCCCTGGGACCGGAATTGGGTCCGGCATTGGGGCCGCGCCGCCGGGGCGCCGAATTGTCGCGGGGCTGGCGCGGGCCGTCATTGCCGCCATCCTGCGGCGCTTCGAGCGAAGGCTCGATGGTGATGCCGTTTTCGTCTTCGCTGCCCGGCGTTCCGGTGCGCTTCAACGCAGCGCGGAATTTCGCCTCGACCGCCGTGGGAACCTGAAAATAGGTCTCGTTGGCGGCAATGCGGATCGCCCCGATCTCGTTGCGCGTAATATGCCCGCGCCGACACAGCAGCGGCAGGATCCAGCGCGGATCGGCATTCTGGCGTCGCCCGATGTCCATGCGGAACCAGGCCACGTCTTCAAACCCTGCGCGCCGTTCGGGGCGTACCGGGCCATCGCCCGACGACTGCTCGATCAGGTCTTCGGGCTCGGGAATGCCGTGCTTGCGCGCCTGAACCAGCGCGAGCGCGAGGTCCAGCGGGCTCATCTTGTCGACGATCTGTTCGGCCAGCGCGCGGTCGGCATCGCTTGCCTCGACCGGCTTGACCAGATCGGCCAGCATCCGCTCGCGATCGCGTTCGCGAATCGCTTCGGCCGAAGGCACCGGCACCCATTCGGCCTGAACGCGCGCCATGCGTAACATGCCCTCGACCCGGCGACGGCGCGGATAGGGCACGATCAACACGGCCACGCCCTTGCGCCCGGCGCGCCCGGTACGGCCCGAGCGGTGCTGAAGCACTTCGGCATCGCGCGGCGTTTCGACATGGATGACGAGGCTCAGCGAAGGAATATCGATCCCCCGCGCCGCGACGTCGGTCGCCACGCAAATCCGCGCGCGCCCGTCACGCAAGGCCTGCAAAGCGGCGTTGCGTTCCTTTTGACTGTGTTCGCCCGACAAGGCGACAGCGGCAAAGCCGCGCTCGGTGAGAGAGGAATGGAGATGGCGAACATTGTCGCGCGTCGCGCAAAACAGGATCGCGGTCTCCGCCTCGTGAAAGCGCAAGAGGTTGATCACCGCGTTTTCGATATCGGCAGGCGAAACCGCCACCGCCTGATACGAAATATCGCCGTGACCGGGGGTTTCGCTGACAGTCGAAATGCGCAGCGCGTCTTGCTGATAACGCTTGGCCAGCGCGACGATCGGCTTGGGCATCGTGGCCGAAAACAGCAGCGAGCGGCGATCGCCCGGCGTCGCTTCGAGGATTTCCTCAAGATCTTCGCGAAAGCCCATGTCGAGCATTTCGTCGGCTTCATCGAGCACGACATAGCGCAACGACGACAAGTCGAGCGCGCCGTGTTCAAGGTGATCGCGCAAGCGTCCGGGCGTACCCACGACGATCTGCGTCCCCTGATAGAGCGCACGCCGTTCGCGCGAGGCATCCATGCCGCCGACACAAGTCGTGATCCGCACCCCGGCCTTGGCAAACAGCCACATCAATTCGCGGCTGACCTGCAGCGCCAGTTCGCGCGTCGGCGCAATCACCAGAGCGACCGGCGCGCGCGCAGCGGGGCCCATGTCGGCGGAAAGAATCGCATCGGCCATCGCCAGCCCAAAGGCGACCGTCTTGCCAGAGCCGGTCTGCGCAGAAACCAGAAGGTCACGCCCCTGCGCCTCGGGGGCCAGCACGGCGGCCTGCACCGGCGTTGGTTCGGCATATCCCTGTTCGGTCAGGGCTTCGGAAATCGGCAATGGAAGCGGGGGAAAAGGCATAGGGCTCGCAATTTTGGGGAATGTTCAATCGGGCCCCCTAGCACCAGATCGCAGCGATGTATGCAGGTTTGACGAAAAGTACGGATTTACCGGGGAAATATGCGCCGGAACTCGGGAATATCGGGCTTTGGACCGATGATCCATCGCCCGCAAACGACCATCAACGACAGACACGCCGAGTCGGCAGGCATTTCAGGATAAAAAACCAATAGCGACAGGCCTGCGCGCACCTGTGAGAAGCTGCACGTTGGTTCTGCGTATTTTCCGAAGCTGCCGCGGGACTGCCGGCCCCGGTATAGGCCCCAGTATACTTGGCGAAAGCCGATATGACCGCCCCGTTCAGTGGTGAACATCTACGCCACAAAGGGGGCCAGGTTAATGCCCAATGACTGGCCACCTCAGGCCCGGTTCACGGATTTTCCTGCACGGTAACGGTCATAATCGCCACAACACATTGGAAAATCCATGCCGACATTTCGCTCTACCGCATCGCGAACAGCCATGACGGCCTGCATACTCGCCTTGAGCCTGAGCGCCTGTCAAAAGCCCGGCGCGAACGAAAGCGCTTCGGCCAGCGATCAGCCGGCGACGGCTCCCCCGATTGCCGCACTTCCCCTGGCAACGACACCTGCGGCACCGATCGCCTATGCCCCGTCGGCAGCCGCGCTCCCGCCGGTCGCAAAGCCCATCCACGTCGGCCTCAGGCATGACCGGACGCGCTATGGATATACCGACCGCGCCTATGCGATGAGCCGCGCCTTTGGCGATACACCGCCCGATTATACCGTCAGCTATGATGGCACCAGACCGTGGGTATGGCGTTCGGACGACGGCAGCTATCGCATGGTCGAACAATTGCCCGGCGGGCAGCGCACCTATTATTATGAACGCGGCGCCGATCGGCCATTCTACATTACCGATCCCGATGGCGGATATGCCTATGACGGGGACAATCTGGTCGGTCTTTACGGCCCGGATGGAGCCCCCCTTTCCGACAGCTATGCACAGCAGCGGGCAGCAAACGCGGCCCGCTACTACGATCGGTCGCGCGCGATCTATCACGCCGCGCAATATAGTCAGCGACAGGCGGCCTATGCCGACGATTGGCAGGCGCGCCGCGAGAATCTGTTCCAGCAGCAACAACGCTGGAACGCAGCACGGTCACGCGATTCCGATTGGCAGACGTGGCACGATCAGCATCAGCAGGGCGAAAGCGCAACCTGGCAGCCCGAACAGGACCGCCGCGCCGCCTATGCCGTCGCGATCGGAGCCGCCGTCGTCGGCACGGCCATCATCACGTCAGGCAACCATTCCGGGGGCAACTATTCCGGCGACCGACAGAACCAGTACGCGCCGCCTGCAGCCCAGCCCCGACAAGGCGCCTTTGCCAATCGCCCGCAACCCCAGCCGCAACGGCAGAACCCGGCGCCGATGCAGCCCGCGCCATACAGGGCAGTGATGCCTGCTCGCCAGCCCCCGTTGCCGCATCACGCCGTTGCCCCGATTGCCGCGCAACCACGGGCAAGCGTGAATCCGCAGGCGCCTGCCCCGTCTCATCAGAACCTGCCTCGCCCCGCAGCCCCCCGCCCCACGCATGCCCTCCCTGCTCGCACTCTGCCTGCGCATCCCGCCGCAGCGGCAGAAACGCACCCCAATCGCCACGCCTCTGCACCAATGCCCGCGCCGGATCGCGGCCCGCAGGCCCAGCCCGGCCATTCCAATACAGACAAGCACAAAAACCCCAACGACAACGCCGCCAGCCACTGGGACCATCCCCACGCGCAGCCAACCTCAGCACCCCAACCGCACAATTGAGTGCCGGGTCGATCGGTCACGGCACGGCCCGCGTCAGGGGGCGCCGCATGCTCGGCTGCGCCATCGGCCTGGCCCTGCTCCCCGGGGATGCCCGGGCCGAAACGAAGGACAGCAATCGGGCGCAAGTGATCGTTGATCTGGCCTCCGGCAAACACCGCATCTTCGACCCGGCAGAGGCGCTGGGCATCGGGATCGACGGCGTCAGGGCCGGCGACAGCGACAGGCTGCTGACGCCCGGCAACATCGCCGCCGTGAAAGCGTCGGGCCTGCAGTCCTCCATCTATCGGCTGCGGACGGAATTGGGCATCGAGGCGTGGCACTGGAACCCCGTCGGCCAATGGAGCGACCCGGTTCACAAACAGGGCTACTGGACATCGAGCGACGCGCTCGGGCCGCCGATCCGGCTGTCCTGGGGCTATCGGCTGCCGAGGCGGGGAGACACCACCGATCAGGCCAATGACGAGGACTACTCGCGGCTGACCGACGGTGACGAAAGCAGTTTCTGGAAGTCGAACCCCTATCTCGATCCGACCCATGTCCTTGATGGCCAGCCGCATTGGCAATGGCTGGTCGTGCGGCTCGATGCGATGGCGCCGATCGATACCATCAGGATTGCCTGGGCCGATCCCTACGCCGTGCAATACGAAGTCCAGTATTGGACCAGCGATGATGAATACGACGACACGGCAACCTGGACTACCTTTCCGCTGCAACGACACGCTCGCGGCAAAGGCGGAACAGAGACACTGCGGCTGACCGATCACCCGATCACGGCGAAGTTTGTGCGCGTGCTGCTCAAACAGGGATCGCACACGGCGATGCCCGGCGGCGGCGGCGACTGGCGTGACAAGGCGGGCTTTGCCGTGCGCGAGATTGCGCTGGGCCAGGCCGGACCCGATGGGCACCTGATCGACCTGATCCACCATCTCCCGTCCGGAGAAAACCAGACTTTCGCGCGCGTTTCCTCGACCGACCCGTGGCACCGGGAAGAGGACCGCGATGACGATACCGAACAGCCCGGACTGGACCGCATCTTTGCCGACGGATTGGGCAACGGTCGGCCGATACTGCTGCCGATCGGCCTGTTGTACGACACGCCCGACAATGCCGTGGCTGAGACGCGATACGTCCGTCGGCGCGGCTATCCGGTTCGTCAGGTCGAATTGGGCGAGGAACCCGACGGGCAATATGGCGAAGCGGCCGATTATGGCGCGCTCTATCTCGCGCTGGTCGACCAGTTGAAGCCGGATAATCCCGGAATCACGTTTGGCGGGCCGAGCCTGCAAAGCGCGTTTACCGATCTGGAGCTGGATGCCGATCCCGATCACTCATGGAACAGCCATTTCATGCGCTATCTGAAGGCGCGCGGGCGGATGGGCGATCTGGGCTTCTTTTCGTTCGAACATTTCCCGTTCGACGACATCTGCGGCGATATTCATGCCAAGCTGCTGGAGGAAAACCGGCTGATGCGGGCGGCGCTCGCACGAATTGCAGCCGACGGGGTGCCGCGTCATATTCCCTGGGTCATTTCCGAGTACGGCTTCTCGGCCTTTGCCGGGCGCGCCATGGCCGAAATGCCCAGTGCCTTGCTGATGGCGGACATTATCGGCCAGTTTCTCGATGCGGGCGGCGGGGCCGTTTATATGTACGGCTATGGGCCGGACCTGCCGATGAATGAAAGCCAGCCGTGCAGCGGCTTTGGCAACATGATGCTCTACACCGCAGACGGCAACGGTCAGGCCGTTCAGCCGATGCCCAGCTTCGAGGCAGCGCATCTTATCACCAGGGACTGGCTGGTGCCGGGCGGCGGTCGTCATGAACTGTTGCCCAGTATCGTGAAAGGCGCGCGCGTGAAAGGGAGCCGGGACGAATGGGTCATGAGTTATGCCGTGCGCCGCCCCGACCACCGCCTCGGCGTGCTGCTGATCAACCGAAGCCCGACCAAGCCGTTCACGGTGCAACTCCTGACAAGAAACCGGGGCAGGCAGATCAGTGCGATGCATGGCCCGGCCCGTTTCATGCAATATGGCCCCGCGCAATATGCGTGGAAGGATGACGGCGCCGACAGCCACCCCTTGCGCAGCGATCCGCCGCGCCTGTCGCGCCTGAAAGGCGCGCGGCTTTCGATAACGCTCCCGCCCGAAAGCCTGACCGTGGTCACCCAGAGTACGGCAAGATCCGAGCGATAGGATCGGTAATGTGCCCCGTGGCCGGTTCCGCCTGCGACTGTCGCGGAGAGCGGCCGATAAGATCTTGCCTTGGCCGCGACGTCCCCCGATGGACGGGGGCATGAGCGATCCTGCCCCGCATCACGTCCATCACACCGAACGCCCGCTCACCCGGCGCGCGGTGATCGCGCAGGCCTGGCCGATCATGATCGGGCAGGCGTCGGTGCCGCTGGTCGGGCTGGTCGATACCATGGTGATCGGGCGGATGGATGATGCTGCGGCGCTGGCGGGCGTGGCGCTGGGGGCGGCGATCATCGATCTCGTGTTCTGGAGCTTCGGCTTTTTGCGCATGGGGATTTCGGGTCTGGTGGCGCAAGCGGCGGGCGCGGGCGATGCGGACGAAGGCGATGCCTTGCTCGTGCGCGGGGTCGTGCTGGGGCTCGCCATCGGGGCGCTGCTGCTCGCGCTGACCGGGCCGATCATGGCTCTGGGCTTTGTCGCCTTGCCGGCAGGCGGCGCGGTGGCGGGGCCGGCGCGGGCATTTGTCGCCGCGCGGTTCTATGGCGCGCCAGCCTCGCTTGCCGGGTTTGCGGTCAACGGCTGGTTGATCGGGCGGAGGCAGACGCGGCTGGCGCTGGTGCTGCAACTGGCCATGAACGCGATCAATGTCGCGCTCGATGTCACGCTGGTGTGGCATTTCGGCATGGGCGCGCGCGGCGTCGGGCTGGGCACGGCAGCGGCGGAATGGGCGGCGCTGGCGATCGGGCTGGCGCTGGCGATCGGCCCCGGCGGCGCGCGGCCGCGGGCCTTGCTGGCGCGCACGGGCCTTGGCGTCGTGCTCGCGCGCGATCGGCTGGCGCGGCTGTTCGTGGTAAACCGCGATGTGATGATCCGGACGGTGGCGCTGCTGATCCTGTTTACCTGGTTTGCCAGCGCCGGGGCTCGGCTCGGCGCAGTGACGCTCGCGGCGAACCATGTGCTGTTTCAATTCATCGCGATTGCCGCGTTCATGCTCGATGCCATTGCGCTGACGGCCGAAGAACGCATCGGCCATGCCATCGGCGGCGGCTCGGCGGCAGCGTTCGATCGGGCCTTGCGGCTGACGGCGGAATTTTCGCTGGCGGGCGGTGCGCTGCTGTCGGCGCTGTTTCTGGCGGGCGGGCCCTGGGGCGTTGCCGCGATCACCACCGATCCGCATGTCCGCCAGACCGCGCTCGCCTTTCTGCCCTTTGCCGCCCTCGCCCCGCTGGTCGGCGCGCCGAGCTGGCTGCTCGACGGGGTGTTCATCGGCGCGACGCAGGGGCGCGCCTTGCGCAATGCGGCGCTGGTCTCGACGATGGGCTATCTCGCCTGCGATTATGTCTTGCGCCCGTTTGGCGACAGCGGGGTTTGGCTGGCGCTGTTGATCAGCTATGGCTTTCGCGCCGCGACGCTCGCGACGCAGTTGCCCGCGCTCCGCCGCCGGGTGATCGGCAGCCGGGCGGTTGCGTCGACCGGCGTCGCCTGATACGCGCGCCCACGCCTATTTCTGCCCCGATTCATGAGGGAATCGCACATGTCCGATATCAAGCGGGTCGTCCTTGCCTATTCCGGCGGGCTCGACACTTCCGTCATCCTCAAGTGGCTTCAGGTCACCTACAATTGCGAAGTGGTGACTTTCACCGCCGACCTCGGCCAGGGTGAAGAGCTTGAGCCCGCGCGCGCCAAGGCGGAACTGCTCGGGATCAAACCGGAACACATCTATATCGACGACTTGCGCGAAGAATTCGTGCGCGATTTCGTCTTTCCGATGATGCGCGCCAATGCCCGCTATGAAGGCGATTACCTGCTCGGCACGTCGATCGCGCGCCCGCTGATTTCCAAGCGGCTGATCGAGATCGCGCGCGAAACCGGCGCCGATGCCGTCTCGCACGGCGCCACCGGCAAAGGCAACGATCAGGTCCGCTTCGAACTGTCGGCCTATGCGCTCGAACCGGGCATCAAGGTCATCGCCCCCTGGCGCGAATGGGATCTGACCAGCCGTACCGCGCTGATCGAATGGGCCCAGGCGCATCAGATCCCGGTGCCCAGGGACAAGCTTGGCGAAAGCCCGTTTTCGACCGACGCCAATCTCCTGCACACCTCGTCCGAAGGCAAAGTGCTCGAAGACCCGTGGGCCGAAGTCCCCGACTATGTCTATTCGCGCACGGTCAATCCCGAAGACGCGCCGGACGAGCCGGAATATATCACCATCGACTTTGAAAAGGGCGATGGCGTCGCGATCAACGGCGTGGCGCAAAGCCCGGCAACACTGCTCACCACGCTCAACGAATATGGTCGCAAGCATGGCATCGGGCGGCTCGACCTCGTCGAAAACCGCTTCGTCGGGATGAAGAGCCGCGGCATGTACGAAACGCCCGGCGGCACGATCTATGCCGTCGCGCATCGCGGGATTGAATCGATCACGCTCGATCGCGGCGCGGCGCATCTCAAAGACGAGCTGATGCCCAAGTATGCGGAACTGATCTACAACGGGTTCTGGTACGCCCCCGAGCGCGAAATGCTGCAGGCCGCGATCGACCATTCGCAGATCAAGGTAAACGGGACCGTGCGGCTGAAGCTCTACAAAGGCCAGGCCACTGTCGTCGGACGCAAATCGCCCGACAGCCTCTATTCCGAACGCCACGTCACCTTTGAAGACGACGCCGGCGCCTATGATCAAAAAGACGCGGCAGGCTTCATCAAGCTCAACGCCCTGCGCCTGCGCCTGCTCGCCCAGCGCGACCGCTAAGCGCAAACGCATTCCGGACATGAAAGGGGGGCGTTTTGCGCCCTCCTTTTTTGTTTTTTGACACACCGCCAAAGGCTTGCCCGATTGTCCACCGCCAAGATCGCGACCTGTGGATAAGTTCGAAAAATTTCACTTGATCGACTCGGAACAGAGGCGCAGCTTCTCTTCATCGAGACTGGAAATATCGCCGAATGATCGGCCGAAGCGCTTGATCGGTAAGCGAAATTCCCGGCCTTGGAACGGTTATCCGAACCCTGTCGGCATGCCATACCGGCACGAGCGCTCGCGGCTGCTCGGGCAGGGACGGTGCGTCATGGGCAAGGCCGCCGTAAGGATGCGAACCGAATACCGACACGAAAAGCGTGGCTTGCATGCGCCCGGCCGACGCGGACCCGCTCCGCGCCGAATGGAATGAAGTGCGCCCGAATGTCGGCATAAGGGCAGTGTCCGCACCTTCCCCACGCTGCCCGTGGGAATCCGTCTTTCATCGCGCGTCAGCCGGCGCGCGGTAAAGGAGCGGTGCTACAGGCAGAGCCCCGCAAGGGATCATGCCGCAAGGATGAGGGGCGAAGGAAACCATCCGCCGAAGCGGCGCGCATGCCTGCCACCTTGCCTCAGCAAGAAGGGCATCACGCAACGACGGCACCCGGCCAGATGGCCTTGCCCCGCGGGGAAGCCCGTCCGACCGGTCGCGACCGCCCCGCCCCCTCGGCGGGGAATGCGCCCAAACGCATGGTTGCAGACTGTACGGTTGCCGAATGGCAGACGCGGATGACAATGGGGGCCAACGCAAGTTGGCCCCCATTTTTTGGTTCCCCCTATTTTTTGATTCATCGCGGATTTGATCCCTACGGCATTCACACATCACGGCTCACGAAATTTATACCGTGAAATCAATGAGGTATAAACCATCGTCATTCCCGCGAAGGCGGGAATCCAGTCAGCCTGACGTCTTGATCATACGTCGAATTCTGGATTCCCGCCTTCGCGGGAATTGATGAACAAAAGTGGAATGTGTGAATGCCGTAGGGATCAAGTCCGGGGTGACAAAGTTGACAAACTCATCCCGCAAATCCGCGATGAACCCTTTTTTTGCAGGGTGCAGCTCAGGCGGCGCCGTCGCTTGACGCAGTCAAAATGCGATTTCCTTGCCCTCGAAGTCAAACAGCCTGCCGCTGTCGGGCCCTTTCAGGTCTTCGATCACATCGAGCAATTGCAGCGCGGCCCGTTCGGCGTCGAACAGCCGCCCGGGCTGAACCTGGCCTTGAAACGGGCGGGACAGCGCGGTGTCGACCGTACCGGGGTGCAGCGCGACGACGATCGCGCGGGCGTTGCGGCGGCGTTCCTCGATAGCGAGGTTGCGCACCAGCATGTTCAGCGCCGCCTTTGACGCGCGGTAGCCGTACCACCCGCCAAGCTGGTTATCGCTGATCGATCCCACGCGCGCCGAAAGCGCGGCAAAGACCGTGCGCGCGGCCTTGGGCATGATCGGCAGAAAATGTTTCGCCACGAGCGCAGGGCCGATCGCATTGACGGCATAGACTTGTGCGAGCCAGGCCGGGTCGAGCTCGCGCAACGCCTTTTCGGGCCCGTGGCCGCCTGCATGGAGCAGCCCCGTCGCGACAATCACCAGCGTCGGAGGCGCCCCCTTGCCCACGATGGCGGCGGCTGCCGCGATGCTCGCCTCGTCAGTCAGATCGAGATGCTGCGCCCCGCCCCGCGACCGGGCGAAGCCGTAAACGGCATCGAACGCGCCTTCCTCGATCAGCGCCGCCTCGAATGCGCCGCCGATCCCGCCGGATGCCCCGATGACGACGGCGGAACCCTTTCCCGAGCCGCTCATGCGCGGGTAAACCGCCAGCGATCGGCCTCGCTCTGGCTCGCATCGAAGCGATAGCCGTCGCTGTCGAAACCACGCATCGCATCGATGTCGGTAATATGATGCTCGCACAGCCAGCGCGCCATCATGCCGCGCGCGCGCTTTGCATGAAAGCTGACGAAGCGCGGCCCATCCGGGCCGGGCTCGCGAAATTCGACCTCGATGATGCGCGCGCCGCTCAGCTTGCCTTTGACGGCAGCGAAATATTCCAAGCTGGCGAGATTGAGCACCACGCCCGATCCCTCGTCGGCCAACTGCCCAAGCAGCAGTTCGGCAATACGCGCCCCCCACCAGTCAGTCAGTTTTGTGTGCCCCGGCGCCCAACGCGTACCCATTTCCAGCCGGTATGGCCGGATCGCGTCGAGCGGCCGGAGCAGCCCATAAAGCCCCGACAACATCCGCACATGGTCCTGCGCAAAGGCAACCCCCGCCTCGTCCAGCGTATGCGCCTCAAACCCGGTGTACACGTCCCCGGCAAAGGCAAACAGCGCCGCCCGCTCGGGCAAACTGTCAAAGTCCCGAAAACGCCCAGCATTCAGCTCGGCAAGCCGCAGCGAGATATGCATCAGGCTCGCCAACTGCTGCGCTGACAAGTCCGCCGCCGCCTTGGCAAGCCCACGCGCCTCCTCGGCGAAATGCGGCCGTGTGGCCTCCAGCGGCGGGAGAGCGCGCTCAAAGTCGAGCGTCTTTGCAGGCGAAAGAAGGACAATCATGCCGCCGTCCGTAATAGGAACAGGCCCCGGCGTCAAAACGGTCGGCTGCCGCCCTAAAAGCTGACCTTTAAGCTGGCCGTTCACGTCGATGTAAGCCGTCGTTGGTTCACGATGTGATTGTCGGCCCACCGACAGTGCAATGGGCCAGCAATTGATCAGCGCTCCGTTCGCTCGGACAGCGTCATCGATGTCGACACCGAGATAACGCACGGTGTTCTCAATGTTGGTGTGACCCAACAGAATCTGGATGGCGCGCAGGTTCCCAGTCGCCTTGTAGATCAGCGCAGCTTTCGTTCGCCGCATGGAATGTGTTCCATATTCACGTTTGTCCAGGCCGACCGCCGAGACCCACTCATCGAGCAGTCGCGCATATTGGCGGGTACTGAGATGACCGAGGTAGTCCACGCGACTGGGAAAGACAAAATCGCGCAGCGAACCACCCCGCCTCGCCAGCCAGATCGCCAGGCTGTTGCGCGCTTCGGTCATGATTCCGAATTGCACCGGCCTGCCGGTCTTCTGTGGAATAACGGTAGCGCGGTTTCGCACAGATCCCCCGCTCACGAGATCGCCAATCCGCCGCGTAGTTTGCTGTCGATGGCGAGATCGAACAGCGCGCGATCTCGCATTCGCTTGTGCTCATCGAGGAAGAAGCGAATCGCCCAAATGTCACGGGGTTTCAAAGGACGTTTTGGTCCGACCTCTTGGCCAGCATTCCAGGGGTGTCGTTCATGCACGGCGGGGTCAAGGTCTGAATGCCCCGTTCTGCTTCTCCGGTGGCCGGAATGGCCGACTACAGGGTACTGCGCGAACTAAGGGCCAGCTCCCTGAGTATCTGCCGATATGCGACCCACGCGAATTCGAAACAGGGCGAAGTGTGGTCCTGCGCGATCCAATTTTCTTTGTCGGTTGCAGCAGGGTGTTGCGCCGCCTTGCAAAGGAAATTCCGATGTGGTCATCTGATCCGCCAATGCCTTTCACCCCTGACGTGAGTGGATTGACCGTGCCGCCATACGACCCGTCGCTGTCTTCGCCTGCCGCAGGCAATCCATCGGCGCGCGTGCCCGACGCAGGCGATGTGGGCGCAAATGGTCCCGGCACGGGGGCCTCTCCGATCATTTCATCAACGGATGACCCGACGCCTCCCTACCCAGGTACGGGACCGATCCCCGCGCGTATCGCCAACTTGATGGCCGGAGTGTTTACGCCGCGCCCGATTTGGGGACACAACGACAGCTTTGCCGCCATGAACGATCTCAAGTGGGGCATTGCGCGCGGCACGACATTGGCGGCGCAACGCGCGCTTGCACAACAGGTGATCGATGCAGCAGGCACCGGTGCTGATGCTTCCGAAACACCTGTGGCCCAGCCTGCGGATGTGAACGCTGCAGGAACGCCGGTCAGTGAAAGCACAGCCACAAGTGCGCCTGCGGATGGCACTGCCGCAAGCGAACCGGACCCTTCCAAGCAGGATGTGCTCGCCTGGAACCACGTGACCAATGAAGTAGGGGTATTGTATCGAACGCCAAGGATCGACCAGTATCGCTGGGAGCCCGATGCCGATTTGACGGCAAAGGCGCGTGATGCGCAAAATGCAGGGGCTGGTGCTCTGCTTGCTGCGCCAATCGCAGAAGCCCAGGCCTTCGCCGCGAAATATGGGCGGATCGCCGGGATCGCGCATCTTGTTGGTCCCGGTTGGGCGCCTGGCTTGGATGGTGATACCACCGGGAATGCTGTCGCGGATGGGGCTAGCGCTCGGCAGGGCGTTGCAAATGAGGCCGCGCCGCCCGAAAGTGCGGCTGCGCCGAACCCAACCGGCCCTGCCTCGCTTACTGCAAAGGACGCAGATGCGCCCGCCGCCGTGTCACAGAGCACAATCGATGGCTCGAATTCGCAGCAAGGGCAGGCGTCAGCGGCGCTGCCCACGGACAGCAACAATGAAATTGTTGTAACGGCGCCTATGACAACGGCCGCAGCGATAGCCAAAGCAAACCCCGGGAAGACAGACAACACTCTTATTCTTTCAAGAGAAGACATAACGAATTTAAAAAAAACTCTTCAGACAGAATGGGTCAGAAGTGCGGGGAATCAACAGGCGTATGGCATCATAGATACGATACTTAATCGTGTATCATCAGGGCATTGGGGAGGAAATGTTTTTGATGTTGTTGATGCGAGAAAGCAGTTTTCTGATATTAACGGACCCATAGCTTGGACTGGTAAGGATCGAATTGGACCACATTCATCTGTTGAGGAAATACCGGATAATTGGGTCAAGCCCAATGTCAGCGACCTCGTGGATTCATATCTTCGGGACCGCGCCAACGGAACTCCATCCTCTGTTGGCGAAAACCTGAATTATGCCAACCCAAACTTTTCCAGTCCAAACAACATCGCCTGGATTAGGGCGCTTGACGGGCCGGTATTTGGCCGTGGAAACGCGATACACGTACACGGAACGGTTCCATCGCTTCAAAGGTTCAAACCTCAAGCATACAGCATTCAATTGCCTCAATAGTAATATTTCGAATAAATAGGCGACTCATTATGTCAAATAATATTAAATTTCGCAAAATAATTCTAGTTTTATTATTTTTTTCTATATGCGATTTTTCTTATGCAAGAGCACCTGACGGACTAGAGTGGAGATATGTTTGTAACTTTAAGAAGTATGGAAATTTGATGATCGAGGGTTACGATCACGATAAAGTTTTCATATATTATAAAGGAAAAAAATACCCTGCTGATGGCGGAAGTTATTTTTATCAATCTGATCAGGACGATGGTCCAGTTGTAATGTTCAACTCAAGCAAAAAGAGATCTTTTACTTTTAATGGCGTGACGGACAAAAATTGTTCGTTCAAAAGTTTTTGAAATTGCTAATGCGATTTGTGCCGACATTGCGGCAATTGATCGACCATCGGCCTTTCCAAGATTATAGAGATCATCTGGTCAGGAAAATTCGAGGAGTGGTATTCTTATTTTACGCCTTCAATCCGGTGTCGCGCAAGACTTGAATGAACGACAGCAATTGCCATTCCCTGCTGACAGCAGCCTTTCCCGTCCGTCCCCAATTCCACTCACTCCAATAGCGCGCCGGCAAGACGCCCCATCGCCCCGCGCTCGAGTCAGACCAGATCCGCCGGAACGTCCGGATAGGCCGTCTCGACCGAGCCCAGCGCATCGCGCAAGGGGCCGAGGTAGGGTTCGAACTGTTTCCAGTGGTCGACGCCGCCGGTGAAGATCGGTTGGCGCACTTGTTCCGAGCTGGCGGTGCGGACGGCGCGGCGGTTGCGGTAAAAGGACAGGCACTCTTCTTCGAACGGCACGCCGACGTGATCGAGCAGGCGGCGCACTTCGCCTTCGGTGTCGGCGACCATGCGTTCGTAGATCACGCGATGCACTGCGCCGGGGGCTTCGCGGTCAAACGCGGCCATTTGCGCCACATAGCCGCGATAGTACCGGCCGATTTCCGCAAGATCATAAGTAAACAACTGGCCCCGCGCGAAAAACTGCTTCCACCCGGAAAAGCAGCATCCCATCGGATGGCGCCGCGCATCGATGATCGTCGCATTGGGCAGGATCAGGCGGATCAGCCCGACATACATCCAGTTGTTGGGCATCTTGTCGATGAAGCGCGGCTTGCCCTCTTTGCGGTGGACGCGCGTGCGATCGAGGTATTCTTCGCCCAGCCGCGCCAGATCGGCGGCGGGGAGCGAGCGCACCACGTCGGAAAAGCTGGCGAATTCGCCGTCTTCGACACGCGAATGGAGCCGGTCGCCGATCATCATCAGATCGGGCAGCTCCATCGTGCCTTCGATCTGCGAATGGCTCGACAGGATCTGTTCGACCAGCGTCGATCCCGCGCGCGGCAGGCCGACGATGAAAATCGGATCATTGGCCGGACACCCCTGCCCGGCCCGGCTGGCCAGAAACGGCGCGGTGAACAGCGCGGCGTGTTCCTGCGCCCCGCCGAGGATGCGCGCTTCCTCGTAATCGACATCCTTGCGCCGCAACGCGTTGGCCCGCTCGTAATGGGCAAAGCTTTTGGCGGCGTCGCCCGCGTCTTCATAGGCCTTGCCCAGCGCGAATTGCAGCTGGCTCGCCTGTTCGTCGTCTTCGACATTCGCTTCGGCGCCGAGCATGGCGGCGATGTCTTCGGCAGTCAGATGCACGGTCTTGAGATTGGCAAGGCTCCACCATGCCTCGCCCAGCGCCGGATCGAGCGCCAGCGCGTTGCGATAGGCGGCGATCGCATCAGCCTGATTGCCCAGCGTCTTGTCGACATGGCCAAGATTGAGCCAGATACGGGGATTCTTGATGCCGCGCGCGACGAGCGCGCGATAGATTTCGGCAGCAGCGTCCTGTTCGCCCAGCCGCACTTGCAGCGAAGCCTTGAGCAGCGCGTGGCCGACATTGTCCGGCTCGTCATCGAGCAGTTCGGTGGCATGGACCAGCGCGCCCGCAACATCGGGCCCCATCTGCATGATCCGCACGAGCAATTCGCGCGCGGCGGTAAACCCCGGCGCAATCTCCAGCGTCCGGTTGAGCAGGTCCATCGCCTCGTCCAGCTTGCCCTGCCGCCAGGCCACTTCGCCGCGCAGACGCAGCGCCGCCGCATCGCGCGGCATCAGGCGCACGCGCTCGTCAAGCATGGCTTCGACCGGCGTGAAATCCCCGCTGTCCTTGGCCTCGTGCATGGCCACCGCCGCCTTGACCAGCATCGGATCGCGCGCCGATGCCGCCACGCCGCGGACATCGGCCTTGCGCGCCTCCCGCTCGCGCCCGGCGGCGCGCAAGGCGACCGGCAGCACGTGCCAGGCAGGCAGGAAATCGGGCTTCAACGCGACCGTGCGCTCCAGCGCGTCGACTGCCAGATCGTGTTCGCCCAGCCCCCCATGCGTCAAGGCCAGCTCGAACGCGGTCAGCGCCGAACGCGGCTGTTCGGCCATCAGCCGCGTCAGCACCATGCGCGCCGCCGGCAGATCGCCGAGCATGTGCAGCGCTTGCCCCTCGATCAGCAGCGCCTGCGGATGGCCGGGCACGACGCGCAGAATTTCGCGCACCTGCTCCAGCGCCATGCGCGGATCGCGGCCCCGCAGGGCTGCAGCATGAGCTAATGCAGCATCGAGGGAAACGGTGGTTTCTCCTGCCGCATTGGGTCCAGCCATGGCTTGTATGCTCCTGCCTTCGGATCGATCGATTGCGACGACCCGTCTTGATTGCGCCTGATTGCGTCAAGTCCTGCGGCATCTGGTGCAGCTTGTCGAGTCCTGCGCGCCTTATGCCGATCGTATGTCCCGCCACCCTTTTTACGCACCTGCGAGCAAGGTCGTTGACTGCGAAACGATCACTGCCAGATTGAATTCCGGACGGGCAACCTCAATGCGGCTGCCCCCAATACAAAAGCCGTTTGCCGCCTCGAAACAGGCCTTTGCGAGGCAGGCCATTGAGCCGGTCGTGCGCGAAAATCAGCCAGCCGGCTGGGGATTTTCGCGGACCTCCAAACGTGTCGGATACGCCACGGCCAAGAGGCCGGGCAAACATGGGGTGCGCAGAATGAGCCAAACACATTTCCGGCAAATCCGGACGCAGCAAATCCGGCGGGCGCATGGCCGGGCCTCCATGATCCTGGCTTCGACCATGCTGACCGGCCTTGCCGCATTGGCCCCCACCATCGCCCGCGCCGGCGAAGCGCCCGACACCGCGCCGCAACCGGCGACAAGTTCGGGCATCACCGAAATCGTGGTGACCGCGACGCACAAGTCGGAAAGCCTGCAAAAGGTTCCGATCAGCCTTCAGGCGCTCGATTCCGCCAAGCTCGAACAGAACCACGTTTCCAACTTTGCCGACTATGCGCAGATGCTGCCGTCGGTTTCGTTCGAAACGCTCGGGCCCGGACGCAGCGAACCGTTTTTTCGCGGCATTTCGGTCAGCGGCGGCCAGGCCTCGACCGTCGGCACCTATCTTGACGACATTCCGATCACCTCGACCGGATCGAACCCCGAAGTCCATATCTATGACGTCGAGCGCGTCGAGGCGCTTTCGGGTCCGCAAGGCACGCTGTTCGGCGCCAGTTCGCTCGCCGGCACGATCCGCATCATCACCAACAAGCCCAAGTTCGACAAGATCGAAGCCGGCATCGATGTCGAAGCCAACAAATGGGGCAAAGGCAACGCCGGGGGCCAGATCGAAGGCTTTATCAACCTGCCGCTCGCGCCCACTGTCGCGATCCGCCTGATGGCATTTTACGACAAGACCGGCGGCTACATCAACAACACGCACGGGGTCTACAATTACCAGTCGGTGCCGATTACGCTCGACAACGCGGCGCTGGTCCAGAACGCTTACAACCCCGATGAGGAATATGGCGGTCGCGCCGCCCTCGCCTGGCAAGTCGCGCCCGACTGGACGATCACGCCCGAGATCACCTATCAATACCTCGATGCCAAAGGCGGGTACAATTACGATCCGCGCGTCGGCGATCTGGCCGTCCATGACTACAGCCCGACCTGGCTGCGCGATCACTGGTATCAGGCAGAACTGTCGATTCAGGGCAAGATCGGCGATTTCGACATCGTCTCGGCCACCGGATATTTTTCACGCACCTATTCCAATGCCAATGACTACACGTATTATTCGGTCACCTATGACCAACTCGTCGCCAAAGGCAAGGTGGGAAGCTATTACACCAATTTTACGGACAAAAATGGAAAATACATCAACCCGACGCAACAATACTACGGCCACGAGCATGACAAGAAATTTACCCAGGAAGTACGCCTGAGCACCCCGAAAATCTGGCCATTCCAAGTCACATTAGGCGGATTTTATCAATACCAGCGCCTGAGCTATGACGACAACTATTACATTCCGGGCCTGAGCAGCGCAACAAACAACGGCGTGCCGGACACGTATCCGCCATTCTCTCCGGCGGTGGGCGGGGTCTACACCCCCAATGCCTATTACCTCGTCGAAGAAGATCGCCACTTCAAGGATGGCGCAGCCTTCGCCGAAGGCAATGTCAATCTGACCAGCACGTTGAAAGCGACCGGCGGCATCCGCTATTTCGTATCGGACAACGGCACTTATGGCTTTGCAGGCACCTGGGGCAGCGCGGACTCGCCCAACGCCCATCAGGCAAATGGCACCGGTGGCTGCTGGAACGAAGATTCGAGCGTGCTGTACGGCAAGTTCATCCACCCATCCCGGCTGAGCTGCATCAACACCGACGTCGGCTATCACCAGACCGGCGAAACGCACAAGGTCAGCCTGGCCTGGCAGTTCGAGCCTTCGAAAATGCTCTACGCCACGTATTCGACAGGCTTCCGCCCCGGCGGGGGCAACCGCTTGTCAAATGCCGCGCCGTACAAGGCCGATACGCTGGCCAACTACGAAATGGGCTGGAAAACGAGCTTTGGCCGCAATCTGCGCTGGAACGGCGCAATCTATTACGAAGCGTGGAAAGGCGTACAATATGTCGTGATCCCGCCGGGGTATCAGGGCGCCGGGGTGACCGTAAATGCCGGCAATGCGCGCGTTTACGGGATCGAAAGCGATGTCGAATGGAAGCCGTTCAACGGGCTGAGCCTGTCGGCGAACGGCGCCTATAACGACGCGGCGTTGTCATCCAAGTTCTGCGAATTGACATCGAGAACCGACCTCACCCAGCTTCCGAATTGCTCGGTCCTCTTCGACCCGGCGACGCAAACTGGCGACATGGCCGCCGCCAAGGGCACCCGCCTGCCGCGCCAGCCGCGCTTCAAGGGCAGCGCAACCGCCCGCTATGACTTTGAACTGGCCCGGACCAATGCCTTTTTCCAGGCGCAGGTCTTTCATCAGTCGGGCAGCACGTCAGACCTCGACGTGTCGAACGACCAACTGCTGGGCGATACCAGCGGCTTTACCACCTTCAACTTTTCGGCAGGCACTTCGATCGACAAGTTCTCGATCGAGGCATTCATTCAGAACGCCTTCGACAGCCGGGGCATCCTGTCGAAAAACACGTTCTGCTCGATCCAGTATTGCTCGGGATCGTCGCGCAGCTATCCGACCAAGCCGCAGTTTTTCGGATTGAAAGTCGGCTACAAGTACTGATCACGGACCTGCACCAAAACATGGCGGGATGGGCCCACGCCCCTCCCGCCTTTTTTGCACCTCAATCACCTTCGCAACCGCATGATACGCGCCCGTCGCCGATCGCCCGAATCCCGATTTGAAGCGCCACAATCCTTGTCAAACAAGGCGCAGACAAGGGTGTTGACTCAGCGCCGCGTTGCACCATTATCAACCTTGGACGGTCGTCATGTATTTGTGAAATTCGGCGAAAGTTCAAGGGGAACCAAACGCAATTGCTGATGTGGCGCTAGCGCGCCCGATGCCGGGGCATGTGCCTTGATTCCGGCATTGGGGGACTTTTGCCATCAATGATGCCAGCGCCGACACGACCGGCCTTCGTTCATGCCGCACTGCGGCATGAGAGCGACGAGACATGCATAGACATGGGGGAAAGCAAGCAATGGAAATGCAAACGGATCGCCGATCGCGACTGTTGAAAATACTGGGTGCAACCACGGCGCTGGCCGGCATGGCATGGCCGATGCTGGCCGCGGCGCAAGAGAGCGCACCGGCAGCCGCAGGCGACACCTCCTCCGGCCTTACCGAAATCGTCGTCACCGCGACGCACAAGACGGAAAGCGTGCAAAAAGTCGCCATCAGCATGCTGGCAATCGACCCGGCCAAGCTGGAACAGCATCAGGTGGTCAGCTTTGCCGACTTTGCCAACATGCTGCCGTCGGTCTCGTTCTCGACGCTCGGGCCCGGTCGCAGCCAGCCGTTCTTTCGCGGCATCACCGCGTCGGGCGGCGCCGCGTCGACCGTCGGCACGTATCTCAACGAAATCCCGATCACCACGGCCGGGCGCCTGCCCGAAGTTCACATCTATGACGTCGAGCGCCTCGAAGCGCTTTCCGGCCCGCAAGGCACCCTGTTCGGCTCAAGCTCGATGGCCGGCACCATCCGCATCATCACCAACAAGGCCAAGCTCGGCGTGGTCGAGGGCGGCATTGACGTTCAGGCCAACAAATACGGCAAGGGCAATGCCGGCGGGATGATCGAAGGCTTCATCAACCTGCCCGTAACCGACAAGATTGCGGTGCGCCTCGTCGGATTCTATCGCCACGATGGCGGCTATATCAACAACCCTTATGCCACGCTGACCTATCAGTACACGGGCTATACCACCAACAACGCAGCCGTTGCCGGCAAGAACTACAACCCGGTCGACGAATATGGCACCCGCGCGACGGCAACGATCCAGGCTTCGGACGACTGGACGATCACGCCTGAATTCACATACCAATATCTCGATGCGAAAGGTTCGTTCAACTTCGACCCGCGCATCGGCGATCTCGCGGTCCACGACTTCCGCCCGACCTACGACAAAGACGGCTGGTATCAGGCAGCGCTGACCGTCCACGGCAAAATTGGCGATTTCGACCTGGTCTCGGCGACCGGCTATTTCAACCGCAAGATCCGCAATGCCAGTGATTATACCTATTATTCGGTCACTTACGACAATCTTGCCAAAAAAGACCCGGTTGATTACGGCGTCTATTCCAAGTTTCTGGACAAGAACGGCAATGTCATTGATCCGACCCAGCAGTATAACAGCCTGATCCATCAGCAGAAGTTTACTCAGGAAGTGCGCCTGTCGGTGCCCAAGAGCTGGCCCTTTGACCTGACCGTGGGCGGTTTCTATCAATTCCAGAAGGCCGAAAACAACGGCGACTATTACATTCAGGGCCTGGGTCAGGCTACGGGCACTGGTGCGTGGACGGGCTTTTCGCCGGCCATCAACACCACACTCAATCCCGACGTGCTATACCTCGTTGAAACCGACCAGCACTACAAGGACGGCGCCGCCTTTGCCGAAGGCAGCATCAACATCCTCAGCAACCTCAAGGCGACCGGCGGCGTTCGCTATTATGTCTCGGACAATGGTACGGTCGGGTTTGGCGGTGAATGGAAACAGGCCAGAAAGGCGGGCTGCTGGAATAGCGATCCGACGGTCATCTACGGAAAATTCGAAGGCAACCCACGCCTGACCTGCATCAATACCAACACGACATTCCACCAGACCGGCGAGACTCACAAGCTCAGCCTGACGTGGCAGGCCGCTTCGGACAAGATGCTTTACGTCACATACTCGACCGGTTTCCGTCCGGGCGGCGGCAACCGCACGCCGCGTCCGAATTACCAGGCCGATACGCTCGACAACTTTGAATTCGGCTTCAAGACGCGCTGGGGCAACAATTTCCGCTTCAACGGCGCGATCTATTACGAAAAATGGAACAACATGCAGTTCGGCGTCGTCGTGCCGAATACGCAAGGCTCGACTTTGACGCTCAACGCCGGCGCCGCCCGCGTCTATGGCACCGAACTCGATGCCGAATGGCGGCTCGGCAAACTCGTGCTGTCGGCTTCGGGTGCGTACAACGACGCAGCCCTGTCCAAGGACATCTGCAACCTTGATGCCAACAACAACTACTACACCCAGTTGGCCAGTTGCCCCAATTCTGCCGACGTTGCCGCCCCCAAGGGCACGCGCCTGCCGCGCCAGCCGCGCCTGAAACTGCAAACGACCGCACGGTACAACTTCCAGGTTAGCGGTCTCGAATCGTTCGTTCAGGGCACCATGTTCTACCAGACGTCGAGCACGTCGGACGTGATCGCGCTCAATGACAGTCTGCTGGGCGATACGGCGGGCTTTGCCAGCTTTGACTTCTCGGCGGGGATCAAGAAGGACAAGTGGACCGCCGAGGCGTTCATCCAGAATGCCTTTGACGAACGCGGCATTCTGTCAAAGAATACGTTCTGTTCGATCCAGCTCTGCGCCAATTCCTCGCGAAGCTATCCGATCAAACCGCAATTCTTCGGGATCAAGCTCGGCTACAAGTACTGATCCCGGCCCATCGCATACAGATGCCCCTCGTGCCCAAGGCACGGGGGGCATTTTTTTCAGAACATGCGCTCGGCCGCGAACAGTCCGCTGACTTGCGCCGTGGCAAAGCTGATGCCGTGGAGATTGCGGCGTTGTTCGACACCGGGGATCGGGCGGGGATAGCCCGAGGCGTAGTGCAGGCCATCGGCCAGCCGCACCACCCCGCGCGGCAGATCCCAGTCGAGCCCGACGCGGATCACCCCGGCGCATTGCCCCGGCCAGCATGGCGCATCATCGGGCCCGGTCCAGGGCGCCACGATCCGCGCGTTGCCCGCCCGGGCCACCGCTTCGGCAAACAAGGCGGCATGGGCCGGGTTGATCGTGCCCAGACTGCAATTGATGACCTGCGCCCCCTGCCCCGCCGCCCAGACGATCGCCTTGGTCAGGGCGCGCGCGCTGGCACGCAGGCCATCGCGAAACACGCGGATCGGCAGGATGTCCGCTTCAGGCGCCAGTTCCTGGATCGCGGCGGTGACCGCCGTGCCGTGGCCCAGCCGATCGAGCGTCGCGTCTGCACCATGATCGATCGTGCCGTCGGCGGCGATCGCCACGCCGGGCAACAGGCGGGTGGGCACGATATGCGGGTGCGTCGGATAGACGCCGCTGTCGATCACCGCGACGCGCACGCGATCAGGCACGCTTGCGCAGCTCGGTCTGCGCCTGCCCGTCGGCAAGCGTGATCACCCTGTCGGCCAGCTCCGCCAGCGCGGGCTTGTGCGTGATGATCAGGATCGTGGCATCGGGCAAGACCTGGCGCAGGCCCGCCGCGACGCGCCGTTCGGTCTCGCTATCGAGCGCCGCGCTCGGCTCATCGAGCACCAGCACCGCCGGGCGGCGCAACAGCGCGCGGGCCAGCGCGATCCGTTGGCGCTCGCCCGCCGACAGCGCCTGCCCGCGTTCGCCGACCGGGGTATCGAGCCCTTGCGGCAGCCGCGCGACCAGATCGCCGAGGCCCGCCGCGCGCGCCGCATCGGCAATCGCCTCGGGGGTCGCGCCCGCCACGGCAAAGGCGATGTTTTCGGCCATCGTCGCATTGAACAGAAACGGCGTCTGATCGATCAGCACCACCGCATGGCGCAGATCGGCCAGCGCCAGATCGCGCGCATCGATCCCGCCGATCAGCACCCGGCCCGCATCGGGATCGCGAAACCGCACGACCAGATCGGCCAGCGTCGATTTGCCCGCGCCGCTTTCCCCCAGAATGGCCGCCATCGCGCCCGCCGGGATCGTGCAATCGACCCCGGTCAGCACCGCGTCGCGATCATGGCGGAAATGCACGCCTTCAAACACGATCGACAAAGGCCCCGGCGGCAGCGCGCGCGGCGTTGCGGGATCGAGCACATCGGGGGCCGTGTCGAACAGTTCGAATATTCGCCCCAGCGCCACCCGCGTCGACGCCAGCCCCGCCGACAGCCCCAGCAACGACTGCACCGGTGCGAACAGGCGCGACTGATAGGCCATGAACGCGACGAGCGTGCCGATCGTCATCGCCCCCGACAGAATGCGCCATCCGCCATAGAGCGTGACCGCCGCGCTCGACACCGCCAGCACCGCACCGGGCAAGGCCCCGGCGAGGAACGAGGCCATCTGCATCTGCAACATCGACCCGACAAACGCGCGATTGCGCGTGGCAAAGCGCCGCGCCTCGTGCGCCTGGCCGCCCAGCGCAGTGACCACGCGCATGCCCATCACCGTATCGACGAGAAAACTGCCGAGATCCGCGCCGCGTTCGCGCATCGTGCGCGTAATGTCGACCAGCCGGCGTTGCAGTGCCACAAAAAGCAGCGTCGCCACCGGCACCAGCACCGTGCCCACCAGAAACAGCCGCCAGTCGAGCCAGGCCATCATGCCCAGCGAGCCGATCAGAAACAGCACATTGCCCAGCACGGCCAGCAGGGTATCGCCCGCCGCGCGCTGCACATCGCTGACATCGCTGTTGATCCGGCTCATCAGATCGCCCAGCCGGAACCGCGCATAGAAACGCGGGCTCAGCCGCTGCAGATGCGCCAGCAGCGCAACACGGATGTCAAACAGCATCGCCGCCGACAGCGCGACATAGCGATAGGACGACAGGATATTGAGCACCGCGCCCGCCACCGTCGCCACCACCACCGCCACTGCGATCTGCACCAGTGCGGTAAAATTGTGACGCAGCAGCGCATCATCGATCATCAGCTTCGACAACCACGGCTGCACCAGCGAAACAGCAGTCGCGCACAAGCTGATCAGCAGCACCCCGACCAGCCGCGCGCGATAGGGCATGAGCCAGGGCACCAGCCGGCGATAGGTGCGCCAGCTGGCAACGGGTGCAGAGGGTGCGGGTTGCGAAGAGGGGGTCAGGCTGCGCAATCCCGGGGCACGAGCCGATTACCGGCCAGGACAAAGCGCGCCTCGCCCGCCGCGGCAAGCTGACGCGTACACCAGGCGTGCCCCTCGGCCAGCGCCTCGGCCTGTTCCTGCCACCACGGCCCCGTTCCTCCGCGCGCATAGAACGGCCAGGAAACGGCAAGGTGGCGGCGCATCGCAGCAATCAGCATGGCGCGGTAATGCCCGATCAGCGCGCCGTGATCCAGTTCCCGATTTTTGCCGTCGACCATCCCGGCTGCAACCGCCGCCGCAAGAATCCCCCCGCGCACCGCCGTCGCCACGCCATCGCCGCAGATCGGATCGAACGCTACCGCCCCGCTGCCCAGAGTCAGGCATCCGGGCGCTGTCGGATCATCGAGCATTCTCGGCGCGGTCTCGAACCTGTTCGAGACCGCGCCGGTTGCTGCGAGCGCCGGTGCGACCAAACGGCTCTCGCGCAAGGCTTGATCGGGCTCGGCACCCACTGTCAAAAGCCAGCCGGTGTCATCGCCCGTCGGAATGCAAAATAGCCAGCCCGCCTCGATCGCTTCGACCAGCGCGGCATGGCGATCGGCTTCGGGCCGCAGCACGACCGGGGTCGCCGCCGCTTCGCGCCGACCAAAGCGAAGCAGCGCACTGCCGCAGGGTGCCTCGGTCGACAGGCTGAAACGCGGGCAGGCCTCGGCCGCATCGGGCCAGGGCAGCGCATCGCCCAATCGGTCAGCCGCAATCACCAGCCCCGTATGGGGCACCGCATGAAGGTCTTCGCCGCCCCAGCGCACGATCCGCCGCGTGATCCGATGAGCCCCATCCAGCCCGGCGATCAGCGGGGCATGCCCGACAAAGACATCGCGCAACAGAGCTTGCGCCTGATCGCCCAGCATGACCAGCGGCGCACGTCCGCGCGAGAATCCCGGCGGCACCATCGGCACCACCGGGATCCCCCCCCCCAAGAGGCAATGCGCCGCCGTAGCGGCACCGATTCCGCGCCCGACAATGCCAACGCCGCCCGACCGAGCCGGAACTGCCATGATCAATGCAGCGCCAGCATCCCGGCCATGGTCGCGTCGGCGCCCAGATCCCAGGTCTTTTCGTGTTTCAGCGTGCCCGCATCATAGACTTCGATGTCGTAGCTGGCGCCGTAGATATAGAGCTTGGCGCCATCCTGCGACATGCCGAGCGTATAGCGCGAGCGGCAATGGAATTCCTGCTTGTCGGTCAGCTTCAGGCTGGTGAGATCGAATTTCCAGAATTCGCAGCGCTTGCTGCCGGTCAGGCCGTTGGTCGCGGTGGTATAGGCCGTCTTGCCGTCGGGGGTCACTTCGAGCCCCGAGATCTGATTGGTGATCGGCCCGATCGGCGTAAAGGTAAACTTGCGCGCGGTCAGGTCAAAGCGGCCAAGGCCAAAGATCTTGTTGTGGACATAAGGGTCCGACGCCGTGAACAGCGAAACCAGTTCGTTGGGATGCGTCAGTTGCAGCCCTTCGACCCCGCCACCCAGCGCAACGTCTTCATAGCCTGCGGCATCAGCCTTCTGCAGATCGATGCGGTCAACCACTTTCAGGCTGGCCGTATCGATCACCAGAACCTTGCTCTTGAACATATAGAGCGTCTTGCCGTCGGGCGAGAGCATCAGCGAGGCGCGAAAGCCGCCTGGCAGCGCATCGTCCTGCGCGTCCATATCGACCGTGCGGACGATCTTTTTCTGCGCCAGATCGATCACCGCATATTGCTGTTTCGACACGGTATAGCGGTCGTTCAGCTTGTCGAAGCGGATCAGCACCGTGTAGAAATAGCGCCCGCTCGGATCGGGCACGCCGCCCATGAAGCGATAGCGCACTGTCGGGGTGTTGAGACTGAACTGGTTGAGGATCTTGCGCGTATCGGCATCGAGCACGACGATGCCGCTGGTGGTGATCGTGGTGGCATAGATCTTCTTGTGATCATCGCTCAGCCGCAGCGAAACCGGCAGGCCGGCATCGAGCTTGACCTTGTCCTTGACCGCGCCGCTGGTGTCATCGACCGTGAACAGCTTGTCGGGATACGTGCCGAGCAGCAAGGTCCCGGCGTGAGCCGCGCCCGACGCGAGCGCCAGCGGAACGGCGATCAGCGCCGAGAGCGTATGAATGGATTTCAACAGGCGCGATCGCAACTGCATGACATGCCCCCCGAGGAGAAACGAGAAAATTCAGGGAAAATAGGTTCTTAGGGGAAAACAATGTCCAGATTGCGCCAGTCCTTGGTGGCTGCGGCGCAATTGCTGGCCCAGTCGGGCGAGTAATTGACATGGTCGGCCACCTGCACCGGCCAGAAGCAGGTGACATAGCAGTCATAGATGTCCCGTTCGACCGGCTGGCACAGCCCGGCCGTGCCGCCCGTGGCATCGACTTCCCAGCCCGGCGAGAACGACAGCGAACAGCCGAGCGGCACGTGCGGACGCGGCGCCTGCTGCAGCGCGACGACGTCCTCTTCCAACGCGGCATTATCCTGCGCGGCAAGATCGGCCTCGATCCGGCGCGCCTTGGCGTTCAATGGCTTCAGGTGCTTCATGACAAGCCCTTTCGGTCGGCAAAGCGGTCAAGGAAATCAGGATTGCGAACGGCAAGCGTGCCATAAATGTCGAGCACGCGATCGGTCCATTCGCGGATCCAGTCGCAATAGTGCAGGTTCGCATGGCCGGTATCGCCATAACGGACAAAGGCCTCGTGATGGCAGCCCCCGGCACACAGCGGGCGCGCCCAGCAAGACGTGCATTCATACTTCGCGCCGACATGGCCGCTAGTCAGGAAATCGGCGCGCTTGTCCTGATCGAGCCCGCTGTCGACATGGCCGAGGACATGCTCGTCGGCATCGGTAAAGCGGTGGCACGGCGAAAGGTCGCCCGACGGGCTGACTCCCAAAAGGCCCAGTCCCGCGCCGCACGGATGCGATTTGTTGGTGCCCGAAACCAGCTCGCTCAGCGTTTCCGAGACATTGGAAAAGCCGTGCATCTGCCCGCGCAAGGCATATTCCAGCCATTCGTCGGCCAGCGCGTGAAACCCGGCGAGCACCGCGCCCATCGAATCGCCATTGAGCCCGAAATCATGCCCGTCGTCCGTCGTCGTCACCGGGGCAAAGCCGATTTCGTGAAAGCCGATCTCGTGCTTGAGATGATGATAGATGCGCACGACATCGGTCACCCCGGCGCTCAGCGTCACACGCGCCGTAATCGCGCGCGTCGTGTGACGGGCGATCAATGCCTTGAGGCGCGGCAGGATCACATCGTAGCTGCCCTTGCCGCTTTTGTAGACGCGGCGGGCATCCTGCATGTCCTGCGGCCCGTCGATCGACACCGTCACGCCGACGGCATGTTCGCTCAGGAAATCGATGATCGGATCGGTCAGCAGCGTGGCATTGGTCGTCAGGCTATAAGTCACGCGCCGCCCGGTTTCCGCCGCGCGCGCATCGGCATAGCCGACGACATCCTTCAGCAGGCGGAAATTCATCAGCGTTTCACCGCCGAAAAACGTCACATGCACCGCCTCGCGCCCCTTGGCGCTTTCGAGCAGGAAATCGACTGCGGCGCGCGCGGTTTCCGGCGTCATGTACTTGGGCTTGCCGGTCTGGGTCGAAATCTTGTCGGCCCCGAATTCATAGCAGTAGGTGCAGGCCAGATTGCACTGGTTGGTGACATTGAGCACCAGCGCCTGAAGCGGGTAATCGGCCGGCGGCGCATCGACTTTCGGCCCCGGCGTGACCACGTTTTCCGCCTCGATCAGCCGTACCAGCCGCAATTCGCGCAGCAGGCCCTCGGCATCGGCCGCAGTCATCCCGTCCTCGACCAGCGCGGCAACGAGATCGCCATGCGCGACGATTCCTGCGGACAGCCGCGCCAGAATCCCCGCCGTCGCCTCGTCAAAGGCAAAAATCGCCCCCGCCGACGGCAGATAGACGAATTCCGCCCCCGCCGCGGCAAAGCGATGCATTTCCCCCGCGCGATAGCGGTGCGCCAGAGGGGCGCTCACTGCGCCACCTCCGGCTGATCGATCCGTTTGAACGAGGGCACCGTGACGACGAGATAGGCTTTGCCGACCAGCGGCTGACCATGGGCATCGCGCGCGGACTTTGCCGTCGCCACCACCCAGACATTGCCATAATTGTTGCGGTTGCCCGAACGCTGCGGATTGGGACCGTCGAGATTGGGGGTAAAGAATCCGGCCTTGCTGATCTTGCCGACGAAATCGATGTCGTCGTCGAACCAGGTGGCACGGAATTCCTCAAGGCTGAAATCGGCATCGACCACGCCGACTTTCACATCGTCGGCAGTATAAGGCTTGCCGTCGGGGCCGGCATCGTAGCCCCAGGCTTCGAACTGGCCATAACCCGCCGGATGCGCCGCCCCGCCAAGCCGGGCGAGCGCCGTTTCGGGCGCGACCTTGATATAGGCGATGCGGTGCCACACCGGCAGCGCCGCGCTCAGCACCGCCGACCCCACCGTCACATCGTGCAGACCCGCCGCCACGCCCGCATCGGCATCGACGCTGACCACCACTTCGCCGGGCGAGGCCGAAACGATCTTCGTCACCGCCAGGCCATGGCCAAGGTCGATGTCACGCGCGGTCAGCCCGGCAGGGAACGCATCGCCCAGGATCGTGAGCGTCTGCCCCTTGACCCCGGCCTGAATCCCGCCGGGCGAAATGGCGCCGATGACCGGCGCGCCATCGGCCCGCGTCAGTGTCACGTCAAAGCCGAATTCCTGATATTCGCCCCAGAACCAGCGCCCCGCCGCGCTCTTGCGATCGGGCGTAAACAGCATGACTTCGCGCAGCGGTTGATCGAACGAATCCGGGGCCGGTTTGCCCGCGATGCCGGTCTGTGCCTTGCCGCGCCAGGAATAGCCGCCGTAGACCACGCCGCCGCCATTTGTTGTGATCACAGGGCCGCCGGAAAGCGGTGCCAGCGTGGTGCGCGTGGCAAAGGCTTCCCCCGTCGCACCGGGCGAAACCTCCATCGTTCCGAAAAACGAACCCTTGCCCGGCAGGCTGGCCGAAACCAGCCATTTGCCCGCCAGATGCGGGCTCTGTTCGCGTTGGCTCCATGCGGCCCATTCGGGCGAATGCAGCGGCGCGACTTTGCGCAAATAGGCCAGCGCGACTTCGCCGGACGTCAACGGGATTGCGCCGGGCTTGGCCGCCACAGGCTTGACCTGGCCAAACACATCGCCGGGCTCGTCGGTCGCCGGGCGACGGTACTGCGCATCGGCCTGCGAATAGAGCGCGACGTGGAAATCCTGCAGCAATTTCCATTCGTGCGCCGAGCGGCGCCATGACAGCGGCTGGGCAAAGGCGTGGCACGCGGCGCAAGCGGTGCGCAGCGATTCGCTGGGGATATTGGTTTCGTCGATCATCCGCTTTTCGGCGAAATAGGCGACGGGTTTGGCCTCTTCCGGAGCAAGCCCGTGGCTCGACCCGAGGTAATGGACGATATGCCGCGCCTCTTCGGGCGTGACCGCGGCGCCGTTCAGCCGAACCATGCGCTTGATCGCCTGATCCCAGCCTTCGGGCGTCGTGCGCACCCAGGAAATCCGCGACAGATTGCCTTTCGCATCGGCGGTGTGGCAGGCGCCGCACTTTTCCCTGGTCAGCGAGTCGGTGACCGGAATGCCTTCTTCGGTCTCTGCCGCAGCAGAAGGCGCGCCGCCGCCCGAAACGGCCTGCCCGGCAACCGCGCTCGCGGTGACCAGCGCCGCCGAAGCCAGCAACAGCCTGGCCCCGCGCGGCATCCTGCGCCCGCCGACCGCCCAGGCAGGGGCTTGAGACGTTTCGGTTTCATGTTCCGCAACAGGGCCCATCATGCCAGTCTTGTCCCCTTGCCAATGGAATGAACGTTCCGGTTTGCGCACACGGCCCATTGCACCGCGCCCGCGACCAAAATCGCCGGAGCGGCACCGCACGACCTGCGGCCACAACACTGATTCGCTTGATTGAACTTGCCAAAACTGAACAGGTGTCCAGAGTTTGGTCAAACGCTTTATTGCGACGCACCCGAACAAAGGAGATCGCACACGCTAAAAGCGCCGTTGCCTGACTTTGCGCTGGCAACGAACCGTCATTTGACGCACATTTCGCGACAAGCGAGCGGCGGGCGGGGCGCGCGGCACACTCTCGACCGACCAAGGCCCGACCGACCAAGGCCCGACCAGTCAAGGCCCGACCGGCTTAAGGATCAAACTTGAAAACGCAGGCATTCGAACACGGTTCCGACGATGACGCGGGCGATGCCCCCTCCGGCTACGTCGTGAAATCCGGCGAAGCCGTGGAAATACAGGCACAGGCGGCACCGCCCCCACCCGACGCGCCCGCGCAGGCCGGTCGGCCAGGAACCTATGTGCGCGGCACCGAGACGGTCGACGCAATTTTGAAAGCGGCTTTGCGCGTCCTGATCAACGAAGGCGCCGGGGCCTTTACCATTCGCCGGATCGCCGCCGAATGCGGGATGAAAGTCGGCAATGTCAGCTATCATTTCCCGCGCAAGGAACTGCTGATCCAGGTCCTGCTCGACGATCTTTTCGAAAGCTATGACAAATTGCTCGACGACCAGGTCCGCCAGCCCGACCTGAGCACGCAGGACCGCCTGCGACTGGTCATCGAGATATGCCTGGAAGACATTGCCCGGATGCGCACGACACGCCTGTTCACCGAACTGTGGGCTCTGGCCAATCACAATCCGTTCATTGCCGACAGGGTGCGCGCCTTTTATCAGCGCGTACACGATGTGATTGCCGAATATGTCGCCGCGCTCAATCCTGCGCTGCCTGCCGACGACGTCCGCACCGTGGCGATCTTCATCAGCGCCTCGATGGAAGGAACGACACCTTTTGCGGGCCATCTCAAACCGTGGGCCGACCGCATGCCGGCGCTCATCCGCATTGCCACGAGCCATCTCGTCCGCCTGGCCCAGACGATCACCTCCGAAGAGGTCCATGGCCTTTCGGGCACTATGTGAACAACAAAGGCACCTTGCCTCGCCAAATGTGGCTTGACTAAAATAGGACATCCGTCAAACGTTGTGATCACAATCCTGGGCCTTGCGGCCCGCCACCGACGCATGCCGACGTCACCCGCGTCCATAGGGGGCAAACAACGATGAAGTCCGCCGCGCAGAATTTCCGGCTTTCCGCCGCACTCCGTTTCGCCGCCGCCACCGCGCTTGGCGCGGTCGCACTTGTTTCGGCCTCGGCCCATGCCGGCACGGTCTCGACCGAACCGGAAGAATCGACTGTCAATTCGATTCCCGCCCCCAAGCCGAGCTGGTTCTTTGTCCAGCGCGGCTTTGTCCTGCCCGGCACCGCGATCTATGACAGCGCCACCGGCAAGTACGTGGCACAGATCGAAACCGCGACTTTGGGCGATCTGGCGATCGACCCGAACGGCAAGTATTACTATTCGGCCGAAACGCACTGGACCCGCCGCATTCACGGCACGCGTCAGGACTACATTTCGGTCTATGACAGCACCACCCTGAAATTCGAAGGTGACATCGACATTCCGGGGCGCATTCTGGTCGGCGGACGCGAACACAACTTCATCGTCAGCGATGACGGCAAGACCGGCTATATCTACAATTTCAGCCCGGTCTCGTCGGTCAACATCGTCGACTTTGCCAAGCGCAAGTTCGTCAAGAGCTTCGAACTGCCCGGTTGCGCCGATCTCATTCTCAACCCCGGCGTCGGCCTTGCCGCGCTGTGCTCCGACGGTTCGCTCGCGGCGATCGACCTGACCGGCGGCAAAGTCGACATCACGCGCACCGATCCGTTCTTCAGCGCGACGACCGACCCGATTTTCGACAACGTGCAATATGACAAGGCCAAAGGTCAGGTCGTGATGATGAGCTATACCGGGCTCGTCTATACGGCCAAGCTGGGCGCCAAGCCGACTGTCGGCGCGCCGTTCTCGCTCCAGGAAGCAGCCGGTCTGCGCAAGGCCGAAGCCAAGCCGCTCGATCTCAACTGGTATCCCGGCGGCGGTCAGCCTACCGCGCTGCACCGCGCTTCAGGCCATCTCTTCGTGCTGATGCATGCCGGCGAATACTGGACGCACAAGGACGGCGCGAGCGAGATCTGGGACGTCGATCTGGCCGCGCGCAAAGTGGTCAAGCGGATCGCGGTCGAAGGTCATCCCACGGTGCTGAATGTCACGCAGGAAGCGTCGCCGAAGCTGATCGTCGTCGCTGAAGGCGAAGGCCAGGGCGCCGGCTCGGGCTTTGCTGGCACCGCGCAAGTGATCGATCCCGCCACCGGCGAAATCAAGCACAGCATCAAGGACGCCGGATCGGGTCTGGTTCAGCTCGCCAACTAAGCCGCAACGCCCAACTAACCGCTACGCAGCGAAGGCAGTAAAATAGTCATGAGCACGATTCTCGTCGAAACCGGTCTTGCAGGTGCCATCGGCACCGGGATCGTGTTCGTCGAGGCGGGCCTGGCCAAACTGCGCCATCGCGAACTCGTGCCGGGGGTCGTGGCCAATTATCGGCTGCTGCCCGAAGCGCTGGTTGCGCCGGTCGCGATGATCCTGCCACCGCTCGAACTGGGTCTGGGGCTCGCGCTGATCGCCAGCGTTTTCCTGGGTGGCACCCTGCATTGGGTCGCGTTGGCTGCGGCGGCGCTGTTCCTGGCGTTTGCGCTCGGCATGGCGATCAATATCCGGCGCGGACGCAGCCACATCGATTGCGGATGCGGTCGGTCGCAACTGCGTCAACCGCTCGGCTGGGGCCTGGTGGCGCGCAATGTCGTGCTGGCCATGCTGGTCGCGGTTCATGCCATCGCGCCGGCACAAGGCTTCGTGCCGGCCGATCTGGCGCTGGCGCTGGCGGCCGGGGTTTGCCTGTTCCTGTTCTTCCTGCTGTTCAATGCCCTCGCTGCGCTGGCGGCCTCGCCGCTGGCCAGCGGACGGAGATAAGACCTCTCATGCTGACTGCCCTTCTCATTTCCGCGATCTTTGCCTGGGTGGTGATCCTGGCGCTGGTCGTGGCCTTGCTCGCTTTGGCGCGCCAGGTCGGCGTGCTGCACATTCGTGTCGCACCGGCGGGAGCCCTGACCACCGCCGGCGGCCCCGCTGTCGGCGGCAAATCGACCGCCATCCCGGCCACGACGCTCGACGGCGCCCATGTCACCGTGGGCGGGGCAGCGCCCGGCTCGGTGCTGCGCCTGTTGATGTTCGTGTCGGCCTCTTGCCCGCTGTGCAAGAACCTGATCCCGATGGCCAAAAGCTTTGCCCGCGACGAACGCGTGCAGCTGATCTTTGTCGGCGACGATACGCCCGACGTGCAACGGGCAATGATCGATCGTCACGGCCTCGCCGGATACCAGTTCATCAACGGTCCCGATGTCGGTCAGGCCTATCAGGTGGGCAAGCTGCCTTATGCGATCCTGCTTGATGCCGATGGCGTGATTCTGTCAAAAGGCCTGGTCAACAGCCGCGAACATCTCGAAAGCCTGGTTATCGCTCATGAAATGGGCGTGCGCTCGGTGCAGGACTATATCGATGGATTGAAGCCTGAGCTGGCCTGAGGGACAGATCGCAGGCGACGAAACGTATTTGAACCACCATGCCCGGCATGGGCCGCATCCCGACATCGTTCGGGGCAAATCGCGGCCCCTGCCTACCGACCGGACAACGGGGGAAACGATGAAACTATTCAATGCTGACGGCCTGGGTGAAAAGGTTCTGCGCCGCTTTGCCGGTGGGACTTCGCGGCGCGGCATGCTCGCCCGTATTGGTGTCGCGCTGGTCGCTGCGCCGGTCTTTCCGCTTTTGCCGGTAAGCCGTGCCGAAGCGGCCAAGCCCGACCGCTCGCCCGAATCCAAGACCGTCTTCGCCCGCAACGCGCAGACGACCGACGACACCAAGTGCGACTATTGGCGCTATTGCGCGATCGACGGGTCGCTCTGCACGTGCTCGGGCGGCGGCATTCACAGCTGCCCGCCGGGCGCCGAGCCTTCGCCGGTGTCGTGGGTCGGCACCTGCATCAATCCCGATGACGGCAAGGCCTATCTGATCGCCTATCGCGACTGCTGCGGCAAATCCTTTGCCAACAAGTGCAACTGCGACGGGTCGGATCGCGAAACACAGCTCTATACGCAGCAACTCAACAACGACATCATCTGGTGCTTTGGCACCAAGAGCATGGAATACCACTGCTCGACGGCGGTGATGGTGGGCGCAGCCTGAGGCAAGTCATGAGATTTGCAGGAAAAATGCGATCGGGTGTCAAAACCGCTGCGATGCTGGGCGCTGTTGCCGCGGCATCGATGCTGATCCTGGCTCGGGGCGGCGTCCATGCCGCCCCGGCCATCCCCGATCCCCACAGTGTGATGGCCGATCCTGATCAGGCACGGATCGACTATGTCGAGAATTGCGGCGGCTGCCATGGCGTCGCCGGCGATACCGTGCCCGCGCACTTGCCCGAACTGGCCGGTCGGGTCGGCTGGTTCATGTGTACGCCCGAAGCGCGCGCCTATCTGATCCGCCTGCCCAATGTCGCGCACAGCCGGATCAAGGACAATGCCGAGCTCGCCGACATGATGAACTATGTCGTGTTCGTGCTGGGCAAGGGCACCGCGCCTGTCGGAACCGCCCCGTTCACCGCCGATGAAGTGGCGCGCGAACGCAAGCTGGCGCTGACCAACAAAAATCTGACGGCAGAACGCCTGCGCCTTGCCAACCAGTTGGTGCAGCAGTGCCACGCGCCCGCCTCGATCCGCCAGCTTTACATCACCGAAAAGCCCGGAACCGCGCAATGATCGCCGCGCAGCCCGTCGATGCCTTGCGGCTGATCGACCAGGGCGCGCGCAACGGCATCGATGGCGTGCTGGTCACGCTGATCGGGATCGAGGGCAGCTCCTCGCGGGCGATCGGAACGCAAATGGCCGTGCTCGCCGACGGGCGCCACGTCGGTTCATTTTCGGGCGGTTGCATCGAGCGCGCGATCATTGCCGAAGCGCTCGAGGTGCTCGATGCCGGAAGTGCGCGCACGGTGCGCTATGGCATTGGATCGCCCTATATCGACGTGCGCCTGCCCTGTGGCGGCGGGATCGACCTTCTGTTCACGCCGCACCCCGATCTTGCCGAAGTGGCCGATGCACTGGCCCGGCTTGACCGGCGCGAGGCGGCCACATTGCAGCTTGGCGATCATCTCCAGACTTACTCGCCGCGGCTGCGCCTGATTGCGCTGGGCCATGGCGAAGACCTGGCGGCGCTGGTCCGGCTGGCCCGTGCCTATGGGCTTGACGTCTGCGCCTATGCGCCAACGGACGACGCCGCGGTTGACGAAGGCGTGTTACCGCTGGTCACGCGCACGCGCCTGCCTGCCATCGTCGGCGACGCATGGACCGCCGTGGTATTCCTGTTTCACGACCGCGATTGGGAAGAATTCCTGCTGCCCCAGGCGCTGGACATCGCGGCATTCTATCATGGCGCGGTCGGCAGTCGGCGCACGCACCGGGCGCGGATCGAGCGGCTGCGCAAGCTCGGCGTCTCCGAAACGCGGATCGACGCCTTGCGCGGTTCGATCGGGCTGATCCCGGCGACGCGCCACCCGGCCACGCTCGCGCTGTCGATCCTGGCCGAACTCGTCCAGGATTACGAAGCCTGCGCCGGGCGCGAAGTCTGGGGGCCGACCGTAGTGGCGCGTGGGGCCATGCTGCGCACGTGAACGCGGCCGACATCGCGCTGGTCCTGCTTGCGGCCGGACGCGGCGAACGGTTCGGCGGGGGCAAACTTGCCGCCTTGCTCGCAGGAAAACCCGTCGCCCGCCATTGCGCCGACCCTTTGCGCGCGATTGCGTTTCGCGCGCATCTGGCCGTCGTCGGCCCCGATACGCCGCCACTGCCCGGCTATGACACGATCCTGCTCGATCCCCCCGGTGCGCCGCAATCGCGCTCGCTGGCACTGGGCGTGGCGGCGGCCGAGGCACGGGGTGCGCAGGCAGTGCTGATTGCGCTGGCCGACATGCCGCTCGTGCCGCCCGAGCATGTCCTGACGATGATTGCCCGGTTCGACGGCGACCGTCTGGCCAGCAGCACATCGGATTCCACTGCTTCGCGCACGGCCTTGCCCCCGGCCCTGTTTGGCGCCCGCCACTTTTCCGCGCTTTGTGCGCTGACCGGCGATCGCGGCGCGGGGGCGCTGTTGCGCGACGCCCCCGCTTTGCCGCTGCCCGGCCATGCCGCGCTCGACATTGACCGGATCGAAGACCTCGCCCGGGCCACGCGCCTGTTGGCGCGCTGAACACCCGGACCCAGGTCCGATCAGATCACTTGCGACAGCCCCAGATAGAGCAAGCCGGAGATCAGGATCGACGCGGGCAGCGTCAATACCCACGCAATCGCGAGATTGCGCAACGTGCCCATCTGCAAGCCCGATCCATTGCCCGCCATGGCCCCTGCAACGCCTGACGACAGCACGTGCGTCGTCGAGACCGGCAAGCCGAAATTGTCGGCCGCGCTGATCGTGGCCATCGTCACCAGTTCGGCAACGGCGCCCTGCGCGTAAGTCAGATGGCTCTTGCCGATCTTTTCGCCGACAGTGACCACGATCCGTTTCCACCCGATCATCGTGCCCAGACCCAGGGCAATCGCTACCGCGACTTTGACCCACGTCGGAATGAACTGCGTCGCCTTTTCGAGATCCTTTTTATAGACATCGAGCGCCTTGGTCTCGGCGGGGTTCAGCGTCACGGCCTTTTCCTTGCCCAGTCGCTTGAGCGCCGATCCGGTAAGGTACATGTCGTTGCGGATGTTGCGCGTCATGGCCGCCGGCACTTTGGTCAACGAGCCATAGCTTGCCACCTGATGATCGATGTCGCCCGACAGCACGGTCAGCGCGCCCATCGTCGCCGGGGTAAACTGGCGCATCGCGATATAATGCGTCACTTCGGCGCGCGCAGCCGGGACCGTGATCGCCGGTGCAGGCGCAGCGTGGGCGGCAAACACACGCTCGGCAGCTTGTGAACTGATGTGAAACTGCGTTTCGTAATGCGCCGGAACCGCGCGATTCAGCGCATAAGCAGTGGGCACGATCCCGATCAGGATCAGCATGATCAGGCCCATGCCCTTTTGCCCGTCGTTCGACCCATGGGCAAAGGACACCCCGGTGCAGGTCAGGATCAGCAGCGCGCGGATCCAGAACGGCGGCGGGGCATTGCCCGCCGGTTCCTTGTAAAGCGCCGGCACCCGGACCAGCGCCTTGGCCGCGAGAAACAGCAACAACGCCGCAAAAAAGCCGATCAACGGCGAAAACAGCAGGGCCTGGCCGATCTTGACAGCCTGATCCCAATCGACCCCGGCGGTTCCGTCGCGCCCGTGCATCAGCGCGTTGGCAATACCGACACCGATAATCGAGCCGATCAGCGTATGCGACGAAGACGACGGCAGCCCGAGATACCAGGTGCCCAGGTTCCACACGATCGCCGCGATCAACAGCGCAAAGACCATGGCAAAGCCGGCCTGGCTGCCGACCTGAAGGATCAGCTCGACCGGCAAGAGCGAGACGATGCCGAAAGCAACCGCGCCGGTCGAAGCCATGACGCCCAGAAAATTGAAAAAGCCTGACCACACCACAGCGACATGGGCAGGCAGCGAATGGGTATAGATCACCGTCGCCACCGCGTTGGCGGTATCGTGAAACCCGTTCACGAATTCAAAGCCAAGCGCGATCAACAAGGCGACGAACAGCAGCAGAAACGGCAGGAGCGTGATGGCCTGCACCCCGGCCGCCGTCGCATCGGCATAAATGCTGTATCCGACGAACCCCAGTCCCGCGACCAGCACGGCAAGAAATCCATATAGCCCGACATCGCCCAGACCGACATCAAGGTCGGGGCGCGGGCTTGGCAACGCGGCTGCGGTAGCGCTCATCCTGGTTAACTCCCCATAAGCAATTGTTCGCTTGCCTTTGCCTGTTGCACGTGACCGCTGCGTGACACATCGCGCGAACCTCAAAAGCGTTTGCGGATAGCCTGATGAACCGCTTAGGTCAGGCTCACCCCATCGCTTCGTCCCGAAACGGAAAATCGCCCATGAAACTGTCTGCACTGGCCCTCACGACATCGCTTTTGCTGGCCGGTGCCGCCACGGCGCAGCAAGCGCCCCTGCTCCGCAAGCCCGCCCTTCCCGGCAAGCCCCCCCTTCCCGGAAAGCAGGGCGCCGAAACGCCTGCCCCCGTCGATCCGGCAGTCGCCGCCTTGCGCGAGCGTGCGCTGCATGATGATACCGCGCTGGAGGTCGTTACCGGGCTGACCACGGAAATCGGCCCGCGCCCGGACGGCAGCGAGGCCGAGGGCCGCGCGCGCGACTGGGCGGTGGCGCGGCTCAAGGCGCTGGGGTTTGCCCATGTCCATGTCGAGCCTTTCACGCTGCCCGCATGGCAGCGCGGTGCCGAAAGCGCCGCCGTGGTCGCGCCTTATGCGCAGCCGCTGCATATCGCGGGCCTGGGCAATTCGGCGCCGACCCCGCCCGGCGGCCTCACTCTGCCGATTGCCTGGTTCGCGAGCTTCAACGATCTGTTGCTGGCCCCCGTCGGCAGCCTGCAGGGCAAGATCGCCTTCGTCACCAACGCGATGCAGCCGACGCAGGACGCATCAAGCTATGGCAGCGAAGGCCGTGCGCGTTTCATGGGGCCAAGCGAGGCCGCAAGGCGCGGCGCAGCGGCCATCGTGATCCGCTCGATCGGCACCGACCACAGCCGCGCACCCCACACCGGCGCGACAGACTTTGCCCCCGGCGTGACCCCGATCCCCGCCGCTGCGCTGTCGGTGTCCGACGCCGAAAACCTCGAACGCATGGTCAAACTGGGCCAAGCAGACAACCGGCCGGTCATGCTGCACCTCGAGCTCGACGATCATCAGCTCGGCACGCGGCCGTCGGGCAATGTCATTGCCGAAGTACCCGGCACCGATCCGGCGGCGGGCGTGATCGTGATCGGCGGCCATCTCGACAGTTGGGATCTGGGCACCGGCGCGATCGACGATGGCGCGGGCGTCGCGATCACCACCGCCGCCGCGCGCCTGCTGATGCAGGCCGGGCCGCACCGACGCACGATCCGCGTCGTCTGGTTCGGCGATGAAGAAACCGGCGGTTTCGGCGGACAGGCCTATGCCAAAGCGCACGCCGGCGAACCCCACGCGCTTGCCGCCGAAAGCGATCTTGGCGCCGATCGCGTCTGGCGCTTTGGCACAGCCTTTCCCGACAGCGCCGCGACCGTGATCCCCCGCCTGACCGCCGCGCTTGCCCCGCTCGGCGTGGTCCACGGCGGAAAACTGGTCGACGGGGGCACCGATGTCGAACCGATGCTCGCGCTCGGCACGCCGGGCATCGATCTCAACCAGTCGGCGCTGCGCTATTTCGACGTGCATCACACTGCGGAAGACACTCTCGACCGCATCGATCCGGACCAACTGCGCCAAAACGTCGCCGCCTGGACCGCCATGCTCGCGATCCTGGCCGACGCGCCCGAAGCACTGGTCGCGGTCAAACGCTGACCATCCTTCGCCGGGGGCCATCGCAAATCGTTTGCAGCCCCGGCGATTTGATCTGGCGCGGTGACAAGCCTGCGGATTGCTCGTAAGCAGCCATCGTCATGGGGAAATTGCGCGCGTTTTTTCAGCACCATCGCGGCCTCGCCGCGCTTGTCGTGGTGCTCGCGCTTGCGCTGAAGGCGCTGATACCCGCCGGCACCATGATCGAATCGCAAACGCGATCGATCGTCATCGCGATCTGTGACGGCACACAGCACCAGACGCTTGCCGCAATCGCCCTGCCGCAGACAGGCAAGACCGAAGATGGCCGGACCGATCACGGCAAAACCACCAGCGTCTGTCCTTACGCCGTATTGGGCGGCATGGGTCTTGCCGATGCCCCCGGCGTTCCCCTGACGATTGCGCCGATACTTGCGTCGGCGCCCGCCTTTCCCCCGCGCATGGCCCCCGCGCCCTTGCGGACTTTCCATGCCCTGCCGCCCCCGCGCGGCCCTCCCGGCGCGATCGCGCTGATCTGAGCCTTGGCTCTGCTGCGCCCAGATGCTGGCGCCGCGCATTTTTTCCCGATCAGCCATCGATTTTGCCGTGACCGCGACGCCGCTCGGCGCGCGCCTTGCCTTGCGCAGGCCGAGGTCATGATCCTCGGCCATGCAACCGTTCAAGACGGGATCCTTGTTCATGAAATTTCACGCTTCATCGCTCGCCGTGGCGCTGCTCGCCTCGGTATCGCAACCCGCCATGGCCCAGCAGGCAACGCCGCTGCCTCCGGTCGATGTCGACAGCGCGCCAACGCCTGCGGCCACACAGGCCACGGCCGACCGGATCGAACGCGACGCGATCCGCGCGATACAAAGCAACAGCAGCGACACCGCCGCTCTGCTCTCCGCGATCGCGGGCATTGCCGCCAACACCGGCGGCGGCTTTTCCAGCATGCCGACCATCCACGGTCTGTCCGAACAAAGGCTGGGCATGACCGTCGATGGCCATCCGGTCGATTCCGCCTGTCCAAACGACATGAATACGCCGCTATCCTATACCGACCCGCAAACGGTGGCCTCGATCCGGGTGATCACCGGGGTCGCTCCGGTCAGCCTGGGCGGCGACAGCATCGGCGCGATCATTGCGGTCAATGGCCCCGCGCCGCGCTTTGCCCGTGGCGATGGCTTGCTTTACACAGGCGAGGCATCGGCCTTTTTCCGCAGCAATGACGGCGCCGCAGGCGTGGGCGCGCAAGTGGCAGTCGCCTCTTCAAGCCTCAGCGCGACTTATAGCGGGTCGTTTGCTTCGGCCGGGCGCTATTGGGGCGGCGGCAATCTGGGCGAAGTCCATTCGACCGAATATCGCAAGACCGATCACACACTGGCGCTCGCCTATCAGGGAAATCTGGGCCTGATCGAGATCAAGGGCGGCTATCACTATGCGCCCTATGAAGGTTTCCCCAATCAATACATGGATATGACCAGCAACAAGGCCTGGTTTGTCAACGGCCACTGGCATGACGATCTGGGCTGGGCGGCGATCGATCTCAAAGGCAATTACCAGGCGGTCGATCACCGCATGAATTTCCTGCCCGACAAAGGCGGCTATGCCGATGGCGGCATGCCGATGAATACGCGCGTCCGTTCGGGCGGCTATACGATCAAGCTCGACGTGCCGGTCGCGGCGGGCAACACGGTGCATCTCGGCCACGAATACCATGCCGAAACGCTCGACGACTGGTGGCCGCCCGTCGCCGGCAGCATGATGATGGGGCCCAATACTTATGAGAATATCAACGGCGGCACGCGCGATCGGCTGGGCTTCTATGGCGAACTGGAATCGAAATGGGGCAATCGGCTTTCGACGCTGATCGGCGCCCGGCTCGACCGGGTGGTGATGAACACCGGCCAGGTCGCGCCTTATGGCACCGGCATGATGCAAATGGCCGACGACATGGCGGCCATGGCGTTCAACGCCGCCGATCACCGGCGCGCCGATGACAACTGGAGCGCATCGGCGCTGGTATCATGGGCCCCCGCCTCCGGCGTCGTGGCCGAGCTCGGCTATGCGCACAAGGCGCGCTCGCCCAATCTCTATGAACGCTACAGCTGGGGTACGGGCGGCATGTCGAGCAGCATGATCGGCTGGTTCGGCGACGGCAACGGCTATATCGGCAATCTCGATCTCAAGCCCGAACGCGCCGATACAGTCAGCGTCGCGGTCACCGCCAGCGGCGGCGGCAAATCCGGCTGGTTCGTCAAAGTCGAACCCTGGTACACCCATGTCAACGACTACATCGATGCGGGCTTCGTCAAGAATTTTACCAATATGATGGGCATGCCCACCGGCTTTTCCCAATTGCAGTTCGATAATGAAGAGGCCGCCTTGTACGGCATCGACGTATCCGGCGCGGTTCCGCTGTGGAATGGCGGCGCCCTGGGCCAGACCCGGCTGACCGGATCGCTGGCCTATGTCCATGGGCAAAACCTGACCGCTCACACGCCGCTCTATCACCAGATGCCGCTCGACATCAAAGCCGGGCTGACCCACCGCATCGGCGGGTTCGAGGGCGGGCTCGATCTTGAAGCCGTGTCGACCAAGACCCGCGTCGATCCGGCGCGCAACGAACCGACGACACCGGCCTATGCCCTGGTCAACTTGCGCACGGCCTATTCATGGGGCGTTGTCCGGGTCAGCCTCGATGTCGAAAACCTGTTCGACACGGCTTATGCCCTGCCGCTCGGCGGCATCTCGCTGGGCGATTACACCGCAAGCGGCGGCACCGTGATCCGGCCTGTGCCGGGGCGCGGTCGGTCGTTCAATCTCGGGCTGTCCGCCCGGTTCTGACATGAGCCGGGCGAGCCGCTGCAACGCCTTGCAGCGGGATCATGATCGGCCAACAATCGCGGCGGAGAGTATCGGCGGGTACTCTCCGTCCGCGACGGCGCGCCTGCGCCCCTGGGCACTGGCCGCATCGGCAGGCGTTCACGGTCTGGCGTTGATAGCGTTGTCCGCTCTTTCAGCAGGAACCGCCGCACCGGTGCTCCCCCCACGCACCGCCGGGCTGACGCTGGTCAATCTGACCACGCCGCCCACGCCGACGCGATCACCATCGCCCGCAAAGGTGCATGCCGTCACGGATCGCGTCGCCGAGGCTGCCCCGCGCCAGGACGCGCAGCGACTTGTGATACCCTCGACCACGGCGATGGCATCCGCAACGCCTCTGGCGCAATCTGCCGAGGACAATTCGCCGCCGCCCCCGGCGCCTGTGGCGGCGGCACCTGCGCATCGCGAACAATCCGCCTATACCGCCCTGTTATGGCAACGGATCGAGATGCATCGCCCTGCGGGAATCGAGCTTGCAGGCAGTGCGCTGGTCGAATTTCGACTGGATCATACCGGCCATCTCGTATCCGCCGATATCGCCCGATCAAGCGGGATCGTGTTGCTCGATCGGCTGGCCTTGCGCGCCGTGAAAGATGCAGCCCCCTTCCCGCCACCGCCTGCGGACCTGGCTGAGGCAGACCTCGCATTTTCCGTGCCGGTCAATTTCCGCTAATCCTGGGCGAATCAGGCCTGTTTCCGGTCGAAGTCTGCTTGCCAGCTTTTCAGCAAAGCTTCGCGCCGGGCAGGATAGCCGGTGCCGACGGGGCTTAACCGCTCGACCCGATCGGTGCGGAAATGGCGAAAATCCTGCCGCGTTTCGCACCAGGCGACGATCACGCGCACGTGTTCGATATAGGCGATGAAGATCGGCCAGATCACGCGTTGCGTCACCGTCCCTTGCGCATCGGTATAGACTATGGCGACTTTATGCCGGTCACGGATCGCCCGGCGCAGCGCGGCGACATCGATCCCGTCGACCGGACGCTGGGCAAAACTGATCGGTTTTGATCCCGCGTCGAGCAGGATCGGGCGCAAGTCCGCCGGAACGATCGCGCTCAGCTTGGCAATCAGGTCGCGCGCGCCGTTGGCCAATTGCGGATCGCCATGCCCCGCCACCCACGCCGCACCGAGCACCGCCGCCTCCAGTTCATCCGCCGTCAGCATCAGCGGCGGCAAATCGTAGCCCTTGTCGAGCACATAGCCCGTCCCCGCCTCGCCGCGCACCGGCACCCCTTGCGCGATCAGTTCGGCAATATCGCGATACAGCGTGCGCAGCGACACTTCCAGCTCAACGGCCAGGTCGCGCCCCGTCTGTGCCCGGCGCGCGCCACGCAAGATCTGAATGATTCGGAAAAGCCGCTCGGTTCGTCGCATGGTTCCGCCCTGCTGTCAGGCTGCTGACATAACGGTGGCAGCAGCGCCATGGCAAGAGCTGCACATCGACCACCGCACAAGGAGATTTGCCATGCATCGCGAAGGAGGCTGCGCCTGTGGCGCCATCCGTTTCACCATCGACGCCCCACTGCTGGGAACCGGCGCCTGCCATTGCCGCAATTGCCAGAAATTCGCGGGCGGCGGCCCCAACTACGTCGCTCTCGTTCCCAAAGGCGTTATCACCATAACGCGCGGCACTCCGCACGAATTCCACGACAGGGGCGACAGCGGCGACAAAGTCATCCGCGCTTTCTGCCCCGACTGCGGCACCCCGCTGTGGAGCGTCCCCGAACACAAGCCGTTCATACCGGTCAAGGTCGGCGCCTTCGATGACACGGCCGACCTAGCCCCCCAAATGCACATCTACACCGCATCAGCCCCGGCATGGCACGCCATCCCCGACAATGTTCCGACATTCGCACAGATGGCGCCCGCGATCCTCGCCCCGCCTGAATGACCGAGCAGATTGCAGCAGATCATTTTTTACGGGGATTCTTGCAGGCAAACAGACACATCGCGGTCGATATTTCCGGCACATCGGCTAAGAGGCGCGGATTGGCGCCGACCAGACTGCAATGGTCGGTGCCGTTCGACAGGAAAGGACGAGGCTTGCCCCAATCGGTCGTTCGCGAGGTAAAGCCGGACACGATCGGGAATCCCCCCGGCGGCCTGTCACCGGCGGCGCACATCGCTCGCCATGACCCGCTGACCCGTGCGCTGCACTGGATCTTTGCGGTGGGCATCCTTTACGCGACCATCGTCGGCTACGGCTTGCATTTCATCGCGCCGGGGCCTGTGCACACCATGCTGTCGCGGCTCAACATGTCGCTGGCCAGCGTGCTGATCGTGCTGTTTCCGCTGCGTCTGTGGTGGCGCATGGTCCGCCGCCAGCCTGCGCCGCCCGCCGGGCTCACCCCCGCGCAGATCCGCCCTGCCCGCATGGTCCAGAACGCGCTCTACGCGGTGATCGCCGAAGTGCTGATCAGCGGCTATCTGATGGTGCCCAAAAGCTACAGTCTGTTCGGGCTGATGACGGTGCCGACACCGTTCGACGGCGGCCCGCCCACGCATCAGGCGCTCCGTCTGTTCTTTTGGGCCCACCGCGCCGGCTGCGCGACACTGGCGGGCCTGATCGTGCTCCATGTCGCAGGCGTGATCCTGCACACCCTGATCCGCCCCATCGGCCTTTTGCGGCGCATGGTGTAGAAGGCGCAGGACGCCGCGTTCAGGCTTTGCGCTTCGCCTTGTGTTCGCGCAAAAGTTCGTCAAGCGCGGCAATGCGTTGGCGTTCGGGGGTGTCCTTGGACAGGCCCTTGAGCCGACACGTTGCCCACAATGCCTTGCGCTCGGATTCGAGCGCCTTCAGATAAAGATCGGCCATGACGCCTCCTGTGCTTTGGCCGTCGGCATAGGCGCTTGATGCGGCGTGTGTCAGCCCCCCGCTGTCAATTACTTCGCCGTCTTGTCCTTCGCGTCCGCCGTATAGACCACTTTTCCGCCGACCATGGTGAACTTGACCGTGGTCTTGGCCAGCGTGTCGGGGGCATCGTGGAAAATGTCATGATCGAGCAGGATGAGGTCGGCAAATTTACCCGGTTCGAGCGAGCCGGCGACCGTCTCTTCGCGCAATTCATAGGCCGCCCCGGTGGTGATCGCATGGACGGTTTGCGCCAGAGTCAGGCCGGGGCCCGGCAGCGGCGCCACGTAGTCGGCGCCCGCAGCGGGGTCGTTCCGGCGAGTGACGCCGACTTTCAAGGCAAACCATTCGTCCAGCGGATCGACCGGCCAATCGCTGCCATAGGCGATCGGCGCGGCGGCATCTGCAAGGAAACCTGACGGTTCGAGCCGGGCGAAACGTTCGGGCCCCATCTGATCGCGTGCGCCGGGCACGGTGTCGGCGGCGCGCTTTTCCCATTGAAGTGACAGCACGGGGACAACGTTCAGCGCCTTGTACCGCGCATAGTCCGCAGGATCGACGATCTCGTCATGGGCGATGGCCGGGCGGGTATCATAGGCAGGGTGCGCCGCACGCAAGGCCGCCACCGCGTCGAGCGCGATGCGCACCGCACCATCGCCGTCGGCGTGCATGTGCGGATCAAAGCCGAGCGCGGCGATCTTCTCGATCAGCGGCGCAAGCACGGCGGGCGGGAAATAGGGCGCGGGACCGGTGGTCGGGCCGGGGCGCCAATCGGGGTGGTCGGCGCTGCCGTGATTGGTCCAGTAAGGGGCGAGCATGACACCGGTTTGCGCAGGCGCGGTAATCACGCCATCCATGAACAACTTGACATTGCGCACCGTGATCGTGGGCTGCGGGCGAAGCGCGCCCTGATCGTATTGGGTGCGCAGCGCGACGATTGCAGCAATCGCCGCATCGGGCGCGGGGCCGTCCTTGGGCTCGATCAACGGGGCGAAATGGGCGCGCGCGGTCAGGCCGCCCTGCTTTTCGACGGCGGCAAAGGCGGCAATGTCGCTCGGCGGCGCGACCGCGTCGAGAAAGCCGGTGATCCCCTGCCGCGCCATCGCCGCCAGCGCGGCGCGCGCGGCGGCCTGGGTTTCTGCCTCGCTCGGCGGGGGGACTTTGTCGGTCACCAGGCCTTGCGCCATGTCTTCAAGCAGGCCGGTCGGCGCGCCTGCGGCATCGTGATGAATCTGGCCACCAGCGGGATCGGGCGTTTTTGCGGTGATCCCGGCAAGTTCGAGCGCGCGGGTGTTGGCGAGCGACGAATGGCCAAACGACGACGAGATCAGGATCGGCCGCTTCGTCGGCAGCGCGTCGAGCAGCGCGCGCGTCGTTTCGACACCCAGCGGCTGGGTCTCCTGCTGAAACCAGTTGATCACCACCAGCCACTTGTCATCCCCCGCGCCGGGATCCTTGGCCAGACACCCGCGAATGATCCCCTGAATTTCGGGAATGGTCAGCCGGCGATAGTCGAGCGTGCAGGAAAGCAGGCCTAGCCCGCCCGCCAGCGGATGCATGTGCCCGTCGATCAGGCCGGGCATGACCGCCCCGCCCGCCAGATCGATGACATGCGTGCCGGGCCCGACCAGCGCCTTCGCCCCGGCATCGGCACCGACATAGACCACCCGCCCGTCACGGACCGCCAGCGCAGGAACGACCCGGTCAGCCGCATCGAGCAGGTGAATCTGCCCGCCCGTCAGCACGGTGTCGGCAGCGGGCTGGGCGAGCGCCGGAAGCGGCAGAACCGCGGCGATCGTCGCGAGCAGGCGGGCTTTCATGATGGCACAATTCCCCCAAAGGATGATTCGTTGCGCCCACTATGGCACTGTGATCACAAAAATCGCCATCCTTATTTGGCGCGCGCCTCGACGGTCAGCGGCGCTGTGTCGGCGGCGATCCGGGCAAACAGCGCGCGGACGTCTTCGGCACTGACCGCGCCGAACCCGGCCCTGGATTCAAGCACCGCTTGCCGCACGCGCGGATCGCGCAGCACCAGCGGCAGCCAGGTCGCCCAGAAACCATTGCTCTCCATGTCCTTGATCCGGCCTTCGACCAGCGGGCGGCGGGCGCGGTCAAGCGCGTCGGGTGTCACCGGCTTTGCCGCGAGGTCTTTCAATTCGGATGCAAGAATCGCGCGGAATGTGGGAAAATTGGCCGGCGGCGTTTCGAGCACCGCGCCGAGATAGCCCAGCCCCGCCAATTGCACCGAGGCAGCGGCGTCGGTCATCGGGGTATAGGTAATCCCGAGCTTTTCGCGCACCGTGTCAATCAACCGCGATTGCAGAACGGCGGCGGCGACACGCGCTGTGTAGCTGAGGCGCGGATCGGTAAAATAATCGGGCAGCAGCCAGTATTCGCCATAATAGGCCTGATCCGCGCGGCCCGTGTGATACGCGACATGCGGATCGGCAGAAGGCGCGGGCAAGACAGGGCGCGCGGCCACGTCGGCGCGCGCGGGCAGCGCCGGGCCTGCGGCAAACGTCGCCTGCATCGCGGCAATGGCGTCATCGACTTTGACATCGCCGACCACGACAACATCGGCAGGGCCCGCCAGCGCATCCTTTACCAACACCGGCAAGTCCGACGCGCGGGTCGCCGCGATGTCGGCGGCAGCAGGCACATCGACATAGCGCGTGTCGCCGCCGGTCAGCAGGCGATGGAGCGCGCGGCTGAACACCGCACCGGCATTGGCATCGATCTGCCCCGCGATCATCGGCCCGATCGCGGCCAGCTTGTCACCCAGTTCCGGGCGAAACCCGGCATCGCGCGCTTCGGCGGCAAGCACTTGCATTTCGCTTTGGAAATCGGCGGGGCGCGTGGTCCCGCCGAGCACGAAGGCGCGCGGGTCGGCCTTCATCTCGGTCGCGATCGTGCGGCCGCCAGCCTGGGCCCAGCGCTCGATGTCGCCCGCCGCCAGCTTGCCCGTGCCGCCCGTCGGCAGCATCGCTGTGGCCCACAGCGCGTGAATTTGCGCCGGATCTGCCCCGGCGCGGCCGTTGCCCAGCAAGACCTTGACCGTGATGCGGTCCTTTTCGAATGCGGTCGGCTTGACCATCAGGCGGCTGCCATTGGCAAAGCGCACCGTCGTCGTGCCGAGCGCGGCATCGTCCTGCCGCGCAACAACGCTGCCCGGCGTGCCAAAGCGAGTATAGGGCCAGACCACCGCCGCATCGACGGCGCGCGCGGCAAGCGCGGCGTGCTGATCGCTCGCCAGCGCGGCTTCGAGCGCGGGGGTGCCGACGGGCCCGGCCTGCGCCGCGCGGAACAGCACAGGCCCGGCACCGGCGAAGACCCGGCTCAGCGCGGCGCCGATGTCCGCCGGGGTCAGCGCGGCCAGCATCGGCCGGGCCAGCGCAAGATCCTGCGCCGGGCTGGTGAAGACCTGATCGTCATTGACGGCGGAGACCAAGGCGTCGGCAATGTCGCCGTCCTTGCGCGTCGTCGCATTGGCGGCTGCGGCTTCGAGCATCGTCGTGGTCTGGGTCAGGGCACGCTTCAGGTCGGTCTCACCCGCGCCATCGGCGATCAGACGCCGCTGTTCCTCGACGACGGCGGCCAGGGCCTCGCGCCATTTTTCGGGCGCGGCGGAAATCTGCACGAACGTCAGCGCGGCAACGCCATAGAGCGAGGCCGAAATCTGCCCCTGTGCTTCGACATAAGGACTACCCGGACGCGCGGCGCGATCGCCGAGGCGATTGTTGAAAATGGTCATTGCGACCAGTTCGGCCAGCTTTTCGCGGTCATAGGCGATCGTTTCGGCGCGCGGATCGACCGGGCGCTGCCACGACAGGCTCAGCGCATCGGGCACCCCGGCGGCGACGAATTCTGCTGCCGGATGCGCCGGGCGCGGTATGCCGGGATCGATCCGGTCGGCAGGTGCCGCCGGTTTCCAGTCGGCAAAGCGCGTCTTGATCTCGGCCTCGACTTTGGCGGGGTCGATGGCGCCGACGATGACGATCGTGGCGTTGTCGGGGCGATAGTTGGCTTCGTAATAGCGGCGCAGACGTTCGGGCGTGGCGGCCTTGATCGTTTCGGTCAGACCGATCGGCCAGCGCTGCGGCAGACGCGTCCCGGCCAGCGAATTGCCGAGATTGGCCTTGATCGATTCATAGGGCGGCGTGTCGCGCAGCCGCTCTTCCGACAGGATCACCCCGCGTTCGGCATCGACCGCCGCGCCTGCCAATGTCAGCCGCTCGCCGATTTCGCGAAACAGCGTCAGCCCGGTATCGAGCGCGTCTGCATCGGCCTTGGGAAAGGTGAACATGTAGACGGTTTCGTCTTGCGCGGTGAAGGCATTGGTATCGGGGCCAAAGCGCAAACCGTGGCGTTCGAGCATGCGCACGACTTCGCCATCGGCGATATGCGTGCTGCCGCGAAATGCCATGTGTTCGAGATAGTGCGCCAGTCCCTGTTCGTCGTCGCGCTCCTTCAACGAGCCCGACCCGATGCGCAGCCGCATCGCGACGCCATCGCTGGGCGTATCGTTGTGCATGATCGCATAACGCAGACCATTGGGCAGCGTGCCGAACCGCATCGCGGGATCGGCCTCGCGGTGCAGATAGTCCTGCGCCCACAGGCCCGGCTGTTTGAGCGGTGCGTCATCGGCGCGGGCGGGCGCCACCATCAGCAGCGGCACCGCCAGAACGGAGGCGATGATCCAGGTACGGCCAAAAACCATCAAACGAGCGGTCATGAATCGGGAGCTTTCAACGATCTGCGTCGGCGGTGGGTGTATGCGGCGGCACATGCCATGGGCAAGCGGCCATTGCGCCAGTTCGGGCAGGCCCCTTTTTTTACAAACAGGCGCTTGACTCGCCGTTCCGACAACATGAATATGAATTCATATTCATATAAAGATGGGGGCAGACATGACCGGACAGCGCAGCGCACGGCTGAAACAGAGTTTGCGGATTGCTCCTTGCATCTGGCTCGGCCTTGCCGGGGCTCAGGCGCAGGCCGCCGAAGCCGAAGCCGGCCAACCGGCGGAAATCGTGGTCACCGCCACCCGCCATGCCGAACCTTTGTCCAAGATCGCCCAGAGCGTATCGGCGATGAACGAAAAGGCGCTCGACCAGCGCGGGATAAAGGGGATCGCCGACATCTCGACGATGACCCCCGGCGTCACGCTGAATCCCAATGGATTCGGATCGCAGGCGGACATCTCGATCCGCGGGATCAGCTCGCAGGTCGGCTCGGCCACGACCGGGATCTATGTCGACGACACGCCGATCCAGACGCGCGTCGTCGGCTATTCCTCGACGAACACCTATCCGATGGTGTTTGACCTCGACCGCGTCGAAGTGTTGCGCGGCCCGCAAGGCACGCTCTTCGGCAGCGGGGCCGAAGGCGGCGCGATCCGCTTCATCACCCCCGAGCCCAGCCTGAATGCGGTATCGGCCTATGGCCGCGCCGAAGTGTCCGCGACCAAGGGCGGCGATGCGAGCGGGGAAATCGGCGTGGCGCTCGGCGCACCGATCATCGCGGGCAAGCTGGGCTTTCGCGCCAGCATCTGGACCCAGCACGAAGGCGGCTATATCGACCGTCAGAACATGAACCCTGCCCTCAATGGACAGGCCCCGATCGAGCGCAACGCCAATCACACCGACAGCGTCGTCGGCCGGTTTGCGGCAACCTGGAAACCCGCCGACAATCTCAGCATCAGCCCGTCGGTGCTGGTCCAGGATCGCAAGGTCCACGACATCAGCACGTTCTGGGAGGGCTATGAGGGGCAGGACGGCGGGCACTTGCTCAACGGTCAGCCGCTGGCCCAGCCCGATCACGATACCTTTGTCCTGCCCGCGATCCGCATTCAGCTCGATCTGCCGGGGGTCAACCTGATCTCGAACACCTCGTACTTCGACCGGGTCGACAATGCGATCGACGACTATTCGACGCTGATCCCGGCGATCTTTTCCCCGCCGAACAATTTCGTGGCGGGCGACACCGGCTATTCCGCTTATGCGGCGATGCGCAATGTGCAGACGTCGTGGACCGAGGAACTGCGCGCCCAATCGACCGATCGCGCCACACGGCTGTCGTGGGTGGCGGGGCTGTTCCTGTCGACTTCGCAGCAGCGGTCCCACGAAGCCATCTCCGATCCGAAATTCGGCGAAGTGCTCGGCGGTTCGCCGCAGGACGTGATGGGCCAGCCGCTGATCGACAACCAATATTCGCTGATCGCGCAAAGCACGGGCCAGGATCGCCAGGCGGCGGTGTTCGGCGAGCTGAACTATCATCTGACCGACAAGCTGAAAGTCACGGCGGGGCTGCGTGTCGCGGTGGCGACCTTTATCGGCGAAGGATCGTCGACCGGCCCGTTCGCCGGCGCGACGATCATCGCGCCGCGCACGTCGACCACCGAAACGCCGGTCACGCCCAAGTTTGCGCTGGCCTATCAGGCCAACCCCGGCACCCTGCTCTATGCCACGGCCGCCAAAGGCTATCGCATCGGCGGGTCGAATGCGCCGCTGTCGGATTTCTGCGACATCGGGGCGCAGGGCTATTCCAGCGTCCCGCTGACCTATCGCTCGGACAGCCTGTGGAGCTATGAACTCGGGGCCAAGACCAAGCTGTTCGACCGCCATCTCGAAATTGCCGCCAGCGCCTATCACGTCAACTGGAGCAACATTCAACAGCTGATCTATGTCAGCAATTGCGGTCAGCAGTTTGTCGACAATCTCGGCAAGGCAAAGTCCAACGGCTTTGATGCGCAGATCACGATCCGACCGTTCGACGGTTTCACCCTCGAAGGCGCCATCGGCTATACCAGCGCAACGTTTACCCAGACCATCCCGTATCTGGTGCAAAAGGGCGACCATATCGACACCCAGCCGTGGTCGGGCACGGTCGGTGCAACCTATGAACGGGCGCTGTCCAGCGCGGCGCAGAGCTATGCGCGGGTCGATTATACCTATCATTCGCGGTCGTCGACCACGCCCCTGCTCGACACGGCCAACGGCGGCTATGATGCGGCGGCGGTTCCGGCACCGCAGACCCAGCTCGTCAATCTGCGCGCCGGGGTTCGCTTTGGCCGCGCCGACGTGTCGGCGTTCGTCAACAACCTGTTCAATTCACGGCCTTTGCTCACGCGCTATTCCGAAGTGCTGGGCAATTCGGTGCACCGCGATTTCACCTTCCGCCCAATGACCGCCGGGCTGACCGCGACTTATCGCTATTGACCTGCCAAAGACTGTCAGGAAACAAGGGAAAGACCATGAACATCAAGGCAATTCTGCTGGCCGGGGCAGGCCTTTGCGCCGGCCCGGCGATGGCCGCAGCGCCCGCCGATCTGGTCATCGACCATGCGCGGATCGTTACCGAAGACCAGTCGCGCCCAAGTGCAGAGGCGGTGGCCGTGCGCGATGGACGCATCGTCTATGTCGGCGATCATCAGGGGGCGCTGGCCTTTGTCGGCGACCGCACCACGGTCGAGGATGCCGGTGGACGCGTCGTGCTGCCCGGGCTGGTCGATGCGCATATTCATCCGCTGGCGACCGCCGACGTCCCGTCATGCACGCTCGATTCCCGACCGATCAGCCTGAAGGATCTCGCGCCGTTCGTGCAGGAATGCATTCGCCGCTTTCAGATCAAGCCCGGCGAATGGGTCGCCGTGTCGCAGTGGAATTTCTCGCAAGGCAACGAACCCGGCCCCGAAGCCGCCAATTTCCGCGCCGCGCTCGACCGCGCATCGCGCGACCATCCGGTCGCCTTGCTCGGCAATGACGGCCACCATGGCGCCTATAACAGCATGGCACTGGCCAAAGCGCGAAACGCGATGGGCAAAGTCGTCGGATTCAGCAAGGCGACGCTGGCCGGCGATCTGGCCGACTATGTCAAGCTGGTCGGGGTCGATCAGGCCGGAGAACCCGACGGCACGGTCAACGAAGATGCGCGCGTGGCGCTCGGCTCCCCCGACCTGCTGACGGTCAATTTCGCCGCAATCATGCAACACCCCGAAAAAGTGCCCGAGCGCCTCGCCAGTTCGGGGATTACCGCCGTGCAGGATGCCTATGTCACGCCGGCGATGCTGCCCTATTACGATCTTTTGCGTCAGTCGGGAAAAATGTCGTTCCGCGTCAATCTGATGCAGCTTTACAATCCGGAAGAGTTCCGCACGGCCAACGGCGCGATCGATTATCAGGCGGTGGTCGATCAGGCCCGGTCGATCCGCACGAAATATGCAGGCGACGACCTGATCCGGGCCGAAGCGATCAAGATTTTCGCCGACGGCGTGCTGGAGGGCAATCCCTATGCCAACCCGCCGACGCTGCCCGATGCGCCCTCGCTCAAACCCTATCTGCAGCCCATCTTCGGCCCCGGCGCCGATGGCAAGCTGATCGTCAAGGGCTATGTCGATACCGGCTCGGCCCTGTGCGCCACCGTGCGCGCCAATCCGGCGAAATTTTCCGACGCGGCGACCGCGGCGGCCTTTGCGCGCGCGCATGGCTACACGCCTGCCCAATGCACGATCAGTTCCGGCCGGTTGCAGCATGACCGTCAGGTGATCCTCGATTATGCCCGGGCCGCGCATCTGGCCGGTTTCACCCTGCATATCCATGCGATTGCCGATGCGGCAGTGCGCACCGCGATCGACGCGATCGAAGGCGCGCGCGCGGCCGATGGCAACGATCACCTGCCCGATACCATCGCGCACTTGCAGATCGTGGCGCCCGAAGACGTCGCCCGCATCGGCAAGGATCACCTGTTTCTGGCCTACACGTATAGTTGGGCCAATGTCGAACCCGAGTATGACCTGGCAGTCGTCCCCTTTTTCGAGCGGATCACCGGCACCGGCTACAAGGCCTTTCACAACCCGGATTCCTATTACGAGCGGCAGTTCTATCCGGTGCGCCAGACACGCGACGCGGGCGGGATACTGGTTGCCGGGTCCGACGCCCCGGTCAACACGCCCGATCCGCAGCCGTTCGTAAACATGCAACTGGCCGTGACCCGCGCCGTTCCGGGGCAGCCCCCGGCCAATCCGGCAGAGCGGATCGCGCTGAGCCAGGTCTTGCAGGCCTATACCATCGACGGCGCGCGGGCGATGGGTCGCGATCGCGAATTCGGATCGATCACCATGGGCAAATCGGCCGATTTCATCCTGATCGATCAGGACATTCTCGACCTCGAGCATCAGGCCAAGCCCGAGGCGATCGGCAAGACCCGCGTGCTGAAAACATGGTTCCGGGGCAAGCTGGTTTACACCAGGCCCAACGCATGACAGGAGGCCGCGCAAGGAGACTCTGCGCGTGATCAAGCCTGTCGCCCGGGCCGGGCGCAACCTCGAACAGCGAACCTTGCCCGTACAGCAACGCGGAACGCGCACGCTCGACGCGATCCTCGAGGCGGCGCACCATATCCTCAAGACCGAAGGGATCGACGGACTGTCCACCCAGTCCGTCGCCCGACAGTCGCGCGTCGCGGTGGGCACGGTCTATCGCCTCTTTCCCAACAAGGAGGCGATCGTCTGCAAGGTCTATGAAAACAAGATCGCCACGGTCCGCGCGATGGGCGAGGAAACGCGGCTGGCCGTGCGCCCGGATGACGACTGGCGCGCGGCGTTGACCGCCTATATCCGCGCGCTCAAGGCCGCCGAACAAAGCGTCGATTTTGACCAGAGCCTGGCCAACGCGGTCTTCCTGATCCCGGAAATCCAGCGGCTCGACGTGCTCCATGCGATCGATCTGGCGCAGCGCCTGGTCGAACTGCTGCTGATGCTCGGGGCGAAATGGAGCGATGCGGCGCTGTTCGATCTGGCCATGACGCTCTACTGCCTGGACGGAACTTCGTGGCAATATGCCCGGACTTGCGGCGCGGCCAACGCAACACTGAGCGAACGGCTGCTGAATTGCACCATCACGCTTGTCGAACCGGCCATGCGCGGCGATCCCGAACCGACCGGGCACGGGATGGACCGCGATCGGCTGTTGGCCGAATACGCCCACACCAGAGCCTGATCAGGCCATGCCCGATGGGCCGGATCAGGGCGTAAAGTCGCGCAGTTCCGCCACCGTCCGGGCATCGAGCCGCCGCAACAGCGCGACCACCAGATCGACCGTCCGATCGAAATCGCGGCGGTTGATCACCCCGGTATGGACATGGGTATACCGCGCCGGAACGACCAGATTGACCGTCGGCGCCCCGCCGCCCACGGTCTGCATTTCGGCGGAATCATCGCCATAGCCCTGCACCAGGTCGACTTGCAGCGGCACGCCCGCATCGGCGGCGACCTTGCGGATCAGCGCGACCAGCTTGCGATTGGGCAGCGCGCTGCTGTCAAACAGAAACACGCCCGGCCCGGCCCCCAGTCTGACTTGTGATTCCTCGGGATGCGCGCCGCCGGAATCGCCGGTGACCCCGCCTTCGATCGCGATGCCGATGTCGGGATGAACGATCGCGCTCGACGCGCGTGCCCCGCGCAGGCCGATTTCTTCCTGCACGGTGGCGACAAAGAAAATCTGGTTGGGATGGCCGAGTTGTTTGAGCCGCTCCATCGCCAGCAACAGCACCGCGCAACCCACGCGATCGTCCCACGCCTTGCCCGCATAGTTGCCGGTGCCGTTGAGATCCTGAAACCCGCTGTCGGGAACCACCGGATCGCCCGGAGCAATCCCCAGTGCCGCGACCTCGCCCGCCGTTCTTGCCCCGACGTCGAGAAACACCTGATCGCGCTTGATCAGCGCGCCGCGCTCTTCGGCGGGGGCGAGGTGAATGTCGCGGATCGAGCTGACCGCGTGGACCGGGCCCTTGCTGCCGATGATCACCCAGCGTTGCCCCGCGAGCGCCTGATCGAGCCAGCCGCCGAGCATCTGCATCGACACGAAGCCATCGGGCGTGACCCGGCGCAAGACCCCGCCCAGTTCGTCCATATGCGCATCGAGCATGATCCGCGGGCCGCTGCTGCCCTGACGCGCGATGACCGAGCCGAGCCCGTCATAGCGCAGATCATCGGCGAGCGGCTTCATGCGCGGCACCATGATCGCGCGCACCGCTTCCTCGAAACCCGATGGGCCGGGCGCTTCGCTCAGCTCGCGCAACAGCGCCTCGGTCGGGTCCGCCGCCAGCGCGGGGCTGGTGCAGCCGAGCAAGAGCGCGGCGCAGATCGACTTTCGCATCGGGCAGCCTTTCCCTCAGGGGTGGGTGTAGACCTGTTTGCCGCCGACAAAGGTCATCGCGACATGGCCGTCGAGAAACCCTTGCGGATCGGCGGTCAGCGGATCGAACGACAGCACGATCATGTCGGCCAGCTTGCCCGGTTCGAGCGTGCCCTTGTCATGCTCTTCGCGCGACAGATAGGCGCCATTGGCCGTGTACATGCGGATCGCCTCGGCGCGCCCGACCGCCTCTTCGGCACCGTGGACCGTGCCGCTCGGCCCTTTGCGCGTGATCGCGGCATAGAGCCCGACCAAGGGCCCGACCGGCAGGTTGTCGCTGCTGAAGGCCATGAAAATGCCGAATTTGTGCGCCGGGGTCGCGATCGGATTGTTGTGTTCCAGCCGCCAGTCGTCGAGCAGCGCGGCATAGCGGTTTTCAAGATTGTAGAGAAAGTTCGGCTGCTGCGCGATCCAGATGTGATCGCGCGCCATCGTCGCCATCGTCGCATCGGGCGGCATGATCGTGAAATGGTCGGTAAACCAGCGGCGATCATCGGGCGCGTGCGCGGGATCGGGGATCGTTTCGAGCGATCGGGCATAAGCGTTGACGGTCTGCACGATCGCGGCATCGCCGATGCAATGCAGCCCCATCTGCCAGCCGAGCCGATTGGCGGTGTCGACCATGTCCTGCAATTCGGCATCGCTGTAGCGGCCCTTGCCGCGAAAACCCGGCTGCCCCTTGTAATCGACCAGCAACCACGCGGTCGGCCCGGTAAAGCCCCCGTCGACAAGGTTTTCGCCGATCGCGCCGAGCCGGACGCGATCATCGCCATAGCCGGTGTGATGGGGAAACGCCTTGAGCCGATCCGCGCCGGGATAGGAGATATACATCGTCAGGCGCGGCAGACGATCGCCCATTTCGGCATAGAGCGCGCGCGCACGGGCAAACGTCATCTGGCCGCTGGCGACTTCTTCGCCGGGCTTTGACGCGGCAATCCCGCCCTGCCCCACCGGCTCGTCATCGATATTCCCGCTGGCATCGTGAAAACTGGTGATGCCGAGCGCCAGAAAGTCCTGCAAGGTGCGGATCATCGGCGCTTTCATCTCGGCCCAGGTCGGTCGCGGGATAAAGCGCGCAACGATGTCCTGCCGTTCGCGGATCACCCCGGCCGGTTCGCCGGTCGCATCATGCTCGATCAGCCCACCTTTGGGATCGGGGGTGTTACGGTCGATCCCGGCGATTTTCAGCGCCATGGAATTGGCCGTTGCCGAATGTGCCCCGGCGCGCACCAGCAGGACCGGATTGTTCGGCGCGGCGGCATCGAGATCGGCGCGGGTCAGATTGCGCTTTTCGGCAAGCGCCGCTTCCTGCCAGCCATAGCCGGTGATCCATTTGCCGGGGCCCAGCTCCGCCGCTTTCTTGCGCACCATGGCCTGAATCTCGACGATCGAATGCGCCGTCAGCGGATTGATGTCGCTCGGCCCCACCGGAATCGGATGGAGATGGGTATCGATGAACCCCGGCAGCAGCGTCGCTCCGTGCAGGTCGATCACTTGGCGCGCGCTGTAACGATCGAGCACATCCTCGCCCCCCGTCGCGACAATCCGCCCACCGCGCACGGCAACGGCGGATCGCATCGAAAAGGCCGCATCGACAGTCAACACCTGCCCATCGTGAAGAATGAGATCGACCGCCTCTTTCGCCTGCACCGCCACCGGAATCAGGCTCGCCCCCAACAACAGTGCCGCGAGCGTCCGTTTCGCCGTGTTCATCGCCATCCCCTCTGCTGAAACCGGCGCAGCATGACGCGTGTAGCGGCCCGGAGCAAGAATGCTATTTCGCCGGATCGAGCGCAATCACCCGGTCGGCCGCCGCCATGACCGCCGCATCGCTCCAGACGAAGGGGACAGTGCGCCCGGCCGCCCAGAGCGGGAACAAGTCGCGGTAATGCAGGCTGTCGGGATCGCCCGAGGCGCCGGGATTGTTGATGATCCGCGAATTGTCCCAGGCGCCGACATCGAGCACCATGCGCACCGAGGCGCCGCCGCCGACATTGTAGGCGTTGCGCGCGTCCCAGGTCGCCATCGGCGTGCTGCCCGATCCGCCGACGCCGAGCGGGCCGACCGTCCATTGGCCGCGTTCGCCCACCGGCACGCGCGGCAGGATCGCCGGAGACCATTGCGCAAGGTGCAGATCGCCCCAGCGCCAGCGCGCGGGATCGGCACCCAGCCGCGCGACGACATCGCGCCAGGCCTCGGCCAGCGAAGCGACCAGAATCGCCCGCCGCGTCGCCGCCGGATCGCCGCCCAGCCGCGCATCGCCGCGCGCCAGCCAGTCGATCACCGCGCCTGCGCCCGAATCCTCAAGCGCCTTGGCCAATTCGCCTGTCGCCACGGCATGGGCCGTGATCGGCACGAGATGGCTGGCCAGCCAGACTTCGGCCAAGGCTGCGGGCGCGCTGTCGGCGCTTTCGTTGCCGTCCCAACCCTTGAGCAGCGCCACGGCGGCGCGCGCATCGGCATCGTCGGTTTCGAGCCCGTTCAGCAATGCCGTCGCCCGCAGCGCAAGGCGGCTGGTGGTGTCGGTCTGCAGCGCGGTCATGTCGTCGAGGGTGAATTTGGATTTGGCCGACAGCCTTGCCTCGATCTCGTCGATACGCGACGGGTCGGACCAGACGAAGGTGATCGGGCGCGTTTCAAAAGGCCAGTCGCGCGGCATGTTGAGCGCATTGGCCGTGGCGACGAAGCCTTTGGCGGGATTGCGGATTTCCGGCAAGTCCGGCCCCGGCATCATCCCCTGCCATTCATAGCGGCCATCGCCCGGCACCGGCATCATGCCGTCCCAGCCCTTGCGCTGCGGAATGAACGCGGACGGGCGCCAGCCGATGTCGCCATGCGTATCGGCATAGACGAGATTGAGCGGCGGGGCCGACCACCGGTTATGCGCCGCCGTAAAATCGGCCCACTTGTCCGCGCGATAGAGCCACGACGCATTGAAATAGCCCGCGCCGCCCGGCTCGTTCCACACCGTGCGCAAGGCAAAGGCATGGGCCCCGTCGCGATGAATGACCGGACCATGGCGGGTAAAGGCCAGTTCCACATCGCGCGGGCCTTCGCCCCGCACCGCAATGCTTTCGTGGACAACGCGGAACGGTTCCCATTGCCCCTGATAAAGATAGGCGCCGGGATGCTCGGCGCTGGTTTCATAGACGTAGAGATCTTCCTGATCGGCGGGAAAGATCGTCAGCCCCCAGGCCACGGTCTCGTTGTGGCCAAAGCTGACCCCCGGCAACGACGGCTCGCCCGCGCCCGCAATGTGCAAGCCCGGCGCGGCCATATCGACCACGCTGCGCAGGGACGGAACGCCATGCGCGCGGTGCGGATCGTTGGCGAGGATCGGGCGCCCGGTCGCCGAATGGGCGGCATCGATGACCCAGTTGTTCGACCCTTCCTGCTGATTGGCGCGATCGAGATTCTCCGCCCAGACGGTATCGGGCAAACCCGCCTGCGCCAGCGGACCCGGCGCAAAGCTTACGCCCCTGGTCCCGAGCAAATAGGCATCGAGCACATCGGCGGGGATGCTGCACGGATCGAGCCCCGCAGGCACACGCGGTTCGTGCGCGGGCTCGATCCGCCGATGCAGCGTCAGAAACGGCGTGCCGCCCTTGCACACCAGCCGCGCGCGTTCGACTTCGTCGGCCAGATTGCCGACCAGCGCATGGCTGCGGATGCGCACGACGTCATCGGCGCTCCAGCGATCGGGCACAGTGCCGGTCAGCACGAACTCTTTCGGCAAGACCGCATGCCCGGCAGCGATCTGGCCGACATAGGCGTTGATCCCGGCCACGAACGCTTCGGCCTCGTCGCGCGCTTCGGCGGGATAGCTGGCCCATTCCGCCGCCATGTCGCCGCGATAGAGCAAGAGCCGCGCCGCGCGATCCTGCGCCGCATAAGAGGGGCCGAAACTCGCCGACAACAGCCCAAGCCCGCGCTTGCGCCACAAATCGATCTGCCACAGCCGATCGCGCGCAGCGTTCCAGCCCTGGGCAAAAAAGGCGTCATGAACATTGCCCGCGCGGATATGGGGAATGCCCCAGCGATCGACGATGACTTTGGCCGGAGCCTGCAAGCCCGCCACCGCCACATGATCGACGGGCGGCGTGTCCGCCAGCGCCGAACCTGCACACGTTGCCAGCAAGACCGTCAGTACCGCTTTGCCGATCATCGTCGTCTGCCTTGTCCTGTGAGCAATGTCATATGGGCGATGGAAATATCAGGCGGCACGCACCCGCGTGATCACATCCTGAAACGCGCGATAGGAATCTTCGCCAAGGTATTGCGAATACTTGCACCGGGCCACCGCCGCCTCGGGCGGAAAGATCGCCGGATTGGCGCGATAGGCATCATCCATCAGCCGGAGCGCGGCGGCATTGGGCGTGGGATAGGCGATCGTGCGCGCAATGTCAGCCCCGGCCTCGGCGCCGAGCAGATAGTTGATAAAGGCATGGGCTGCCTGGGGATTGGGCGCGCCTTTGGGAATGGCAAGCTGGTCCGACTGGATCAGGCTGCCCTCTTTGGGCAGGACAAAGGCAAGATCCTTGTCCTCGCGCATGACTTGCGCGATGTCGCCGTTGTATTCGATCACGACGTCGACATCGCCCGCCAGCAGCAGATCCTGCCCGTTGTCATCGTGAAACACCGCAACATTCTTCTTCTGCCGGATCAGCAGATCCTGCGCGGCGCGAAGCGCGACCGGATCGAACACATTGGGGTCTTTGCCCTGATAGATCTCGACCAGCCGGCACAAATCCGGTGCATCGGACAACAGGCCGATGCGGCCCTTGTACCTGTCGGAATCAAACACCCATTTCCAACTGTCGGGGATGCCGTCGACCTTCGACTTGCGATAGCCGATGCCCAGCACCAGCCAGGTATAAGGCATGCCATACGTGCGCAGCGGGTCGAACGGCGGATGCAGGAATTGCGGCGCGATATTGGCCATGTTGGGGATTTTCGCATGATCGAGCGGCATCAGCATCCCGGCCTTGCCCATGCGCTGCAGAAAATCATGACTGGGCACGATCACGTCATAGCCCGGATTGCCGCCGCGCAGCTTGGCAAACAGTTCGTCGTTGCTCGAAAACAGGCTGAGATTCACATGCGTGCCGCTCGCCGCTTCAAAGCCCGACAGCGTATGTTTGCCGATATAGGTATCCCAGGTGTAGAAATTGAGGCGCGATTTCTCCGCATGATGACACCCGGCAAGGCCGGAAAAGCTGATCCCTGCGGCTGCGGCGCCAAGCCCTGCCAGAATACCCCTGCGTGACGATAGCATATTCGATAGAGGAACCTGCATTTCCGCTCTCATGTCTGGCGCCCCGTCGGCAGGGACGCATTCGCCCGGCACATTATGTGATCACAGCAAAAAGCCCAAACGGCCTTGCTGTGCGATCCCTACAAATTCAATCGTTCCCAGTCCTGCATCAGGTCCGCGCAATCGCCAATATCGGCGGAAATCGCCGCAACCAGCGCGTCGGCATCGCCCGCAACGATCGCCGCGATCGCCTGGCGATGCTGATCGACGAGGTTGGCCGTGCCATAGCGGCCATAGACCACGCGCATGAACGGGCCGAACTGCATCCACAGGCTTTCGATCATGCGCAGCGCCAACGGCAAGGGCGCGGCGCCATAGATCAACGAATGAAACCGGTAGTTCTGATCCATATAGGCGCGCACGTCGCCGCCTTCGAGCGCGACATCGATCGTTTCATCGGCGGCGCGGATCTGCCGCAAGAGGTCGGGGCCGATATGCGGCAAGGCGGCGCGCGCCACCATCGGTTCGAGCAGCTGGCGCAGCCGCATGATTTCCTCAAACCGCGCCGCGGTCATGCGCGGCACCATGACCGCGCGCTTTGACCGGATCTCGACCGCGCCTTCTGCCGCAATGCGGCTTAACGCATCGCGCACCGGCATCTGGCTGACACCCATTTCCTGCGCCAGCCCGCGCGTCGAAATGCCGACCCCGGGCGCGATGCGCCCTGTGATCAGGCGATAGCGCAAGTCGTCATAGACCTTTTCACGCAACGAGGCGGGAATTTCGCCCGAATGCGCGCCCCCATCGGCGATAGGCCCATCCGCATCCAGGTCAGCGCTCGCAACGATTTTCATGCGTTCGATTGTCCTCCGTACAAGCGCCATGCCCCCTTTACACACCATTCCACGAACAGTGACTGCAAACTGTCGCGACCGATCCGATCGTCGACCCTCAATCGCAAACTCGTGCAAGCGCATGCCGTTTGCCAGGTGACAATGCCACCCTTTTTCCACGACTGACAGCGCGTTTCATTCGGCAGTGGCGCAAACAGCACGAACAGCCAACAAAGGTGCCGACCCGACAACGGCACCGGATTGACCCGACACGACTATCGACGTATCTGTGATCTTAGTAAGCCGGCTGTTTTGCGAAAGAGTTTCATGGTCCCCACCCGCCACGTCCCCGTCCGCAACTATGACATTCCCGCACTGCGCGAGCTTGACGTGGCGCACCACTTGCCCGCGCAATCCAGCTACAAGCTGCAAGCGGACATGGGCGGCAGCCGGATCATCACCCATGCCAAAGGCTCGACCGTCTATGACGGCGAAGGCCACGCCATCCTCGACGGCATGGCCGGGCTGTGGTGCGTCAATGTCGGCTATGGCCGCCCGGAACTGGTCGAAGTCGCCGCGCGCCAGATGGAAGAGCTGCCCTACTACAACACCTTTTTCCGCACCGCGACCGTGCCCCCGATCGAACTGGCGGCCAAAGTCGCCGGACTGCTCGGCGGCAATCTCAAACACGTCTTTTTCAACAACAGCGGTTCGGAATCGAACGATACCGTATTCCGCCTGGTGCGCACTTATTGGACGATGAAGGGCGAGCCGAACCGCACGATCTTCATCAGCCGACACAACGCCTATCACGGCTCGACGGTCGCCTCGGCCAGCCTTGGCGGCATGGAATACATGCATGTCCAGGGCGGGTTGCCGATCCCGGGCATCGAACATGTCATGCAGCCCTACCTGTTTGGCGAGGCGTTCGGCGAAGACCCGGAGGCGTTCGCGACACGCGCCGCCAATGCCATCGAGGAACGCATCCTGGCGGTCGGGCCGGAAAACGTCGCCGCCTTCATCGGAGAGCCGGTGCAGGGCGCGGGCGGCGTGATCATCCCGCCGCCGGGCTATTGGCAAAAGGTCGAAGCGATCTGCCGCAAATACGGCATCCTGCTGGTTTCGGACGAAGTGATCTGCGGCTTTGGCCGGCTGGGCGAATGGTTCGGGTTTCAGCATTTCGGCATTCGCCCCGACATCGTGTCGATGGCCAAAGGGCTGTCATCGGGCTATCTGCCGATTTCGGCCACCGGCGTGTCGAGCGAAATCGTCGATGTCCTGCGCGCTTCGGGTGACGATTTCGTGCACGGCTATACATATTCGGGCCACCCGGTCTGCGCCGCGGTTGCCCTGCGCAACATCCAGATCATCGAAGACGAACACCTTGTCGAACGCACGCGCGAAGACACCGGCCCCTATCTCGCCAAAGCCATGGCCGAGCGCCTCGCCCCGCACCCGCTGGTCGGTGAAGCGCGCTCGCTCGGCCTGATCGGCGCCGTCGAGATCGTCGCCGAAAAGGGCACCAATCGCCGCCATGGCGCCGGTGGCCAAGCCGGCCCGATCGTCCGCGACGCCTGCATCGCGCGCGGATTGATGGTGCGCGCCATCCGCGATTCCATTGTGATGAGCCCGCCACTGGTGATCACCCACGCCGAAATCGACCAGTTGGTCGACACGATTGTGGCGGCGCTCGATGCGTCGGCAGACCAGTTGGCTGCGCTGGGGTAAACAAGCCCTCCCCTTCAGGGAGAGGGTTGGGTGAGGGGGTACCCGCGAAGTCTAGCCGCCGAACACCCCTCCCCGCACGGGGAGGGGCTTTTCATGTCACACGCCTGTTGCCTGTGATTTCCTCATCCCGGAATTGAGCGGCTGACTGAGCGTCAAGCCGTCCCCAGCCCCTTCTGCAGCGGCAGCGCGCGCACGCGCTTGCCCGTTGCGGCATAGACCGCGTTGGCGAGAGCGGGGAAGATCACCGCGTTGGGCGGTTCGCCCATGCCGCCGGGCTTTTCGTGGTTTTCGATGACCGTGGTGTGGATCACCGGCGCCTCGTTCATGCGCAAGACGCGGTAATCGTGATAGTTTGACTGTTCGACGCGGCCATTGGCAATCGTCACTTCGCCATAGAGCGCAGCCGAAGTGCCGAAAATCACGCCGCTGTCGATTTGCGCGGCGACACCCGACGGGTTGATCGCCTGGCCGCAATCGACCACGATCGTCACGCGCCTGACCGAAATCTGGTGGTCCTTGTCGACCGCGACTTCGGCGACCGCCGCCATATAGGTATCCCACAAGTGGATCACCGCCACGCCGCGTCCGATGCCAGGCGCAGTCTTTTCGCCCCAGCCCGATTTGTCGCGCGCCATCTCGAGCACAGCGCGGGCGCGCGGATCCTCGATATGCGACAGGCGCCAGGCGATCGGGTCCTGCCCCAGCTTGTGCGCCACTTCGTCGACCGCGCTTTCCATGACAAAGGCGCTGCGCAAGGGGCCGACCCCGCGCCACCACCCGGTCGGGACCAGGCTTTCCTGTTGCTGAAACGTCACCTTGCGCGCGGTGGCCGGGTAGATCGGCGTAATCGCGCCTTCGACCGCATCGTCATCGACGCCCTTGAACGCCGGGCCCATCAGCCGCGCCATGATCGACGATCCGGCGATCTTGTGCTCCCACGCGGCGATCTTGCCATCGGCACCAATCGCGATGTCGATCCGGTCGGCATAAGCCGGTCGATACCAGTCGTGGCCCATGTCCTCTTCGCGCGACCAGATCAGCTTGACCGGAAACGGCACCTGCCTGGCCAGATCGACGCAGCGTTCGACCATGTCCGGCTCCAGCCTGCGACCAAAGCCGCCCCCCATCAGCCGGTTGTGCAGCGTGACTTTTTCGAGCGGCAGGCCGAGCCGCGTTGCCGCAGCCTTGCGCGCGTCCGACGGGATCTGCGTCCCGTTCCAGATTTCGCATTGGCCGTCATGGACATGGGCGACGCAATTGGCCGGTTCCATCGTCGCATGGGCGAGGAACGGCTGGGTATAAGTCGCGCTGAAGCGATGCGCCGCACCGACCCGCGCCGCATCGAGATCGCCCGACGTCGCCGCGACAAACCCGGGCTTGTCGAGCGCAGCCGTCACCGCGCCGATGATCGCCGCATGCTGCGCCCCGCTGTGCGCCGCATCGGCGGTCCACTGCGCCTTGGCCGCCGTCATCCCCTGCCGCGCCGCCCAGGTGTTTTCCGCCAGGACATAGACCACGTCATCGCCCCGGATCACCCCGATCACGCCGGACACGCTGCGCGCCGCAGCCTCGTCCACGCCGGCCAGCTTTCCGCCGAAAATCGGACAGACCATGATCGCGGCGTATTTCATCCCCGGCACAAAGACATCGATGCCGTATTCTGCCGTGCCGCGCGCCTTGGCATCGCCGTCGAGCCGACGATGCGACTTGCCGATCACGCCATAGCTCGATGCCGGACGCACCGGCGCTTCGGTGGGCAAGGGAGCCGCCGCCGCCGCCGCGACGAGCGCGGCATAAGGCAGCACTTTGCCGCCCGGCTTGTGAACCACGGCGCCATCATGCGCATCGCACTCGGCAACCGGCACACCCCATTGCTTCGCCGCGGCCATGACCAGCGCAAGGCGCGCCTTGGCACCCGCTTCGCGCAACGGCTGCCACACATCGCGCACCGAGGTCGATCCGCCCGTGCCCTGGTCGATCGGCGCAAACCGCGCGGCATCGCCATCGGGAATGGTGACTTTGACATCCTGCGGCTTCACCGCGAGTTCTTCGGCGGCGATCATGGTGATCGTGGTCAGGATACCCTGCCCCATTTCGGTCTTGGGCAAGGCGAGCGTGACCCGCCCTTCGCCATCGACCCCGAGCCAGGCATTGCCCGCCAGCGCGGACGGCGTGGCGGCGCGGCTGCGGCTGGCGCCAAGCGCCACGGGCACCATCAGCGCGCCGGATACCGCGCCCGATCCGATCAGGACGTCGCGACGGGTGGCGCCATCGGCACGCTTAAGGGTCATGCCTTTTCTCCCGCGTGGATTTCGGCGGCACGGCGGACTGCGGCGCGAATGCGCGGATAAGTCCCGCAACGGCAGATATTGCCGCTCATCCCTGAATCGATCGCTTCATCGTCGGGCTTGGGATTGTCCTTGAGCAGCGACGCGGCGGCAACGATCTGCCCCGGCTGGCAATAGCCGCACTGCACGACATCGACTTCATTCCAGGCCGCGATCAGCGCCTTGCCCAGCGGCTGCTCCGTCAGGCCTTCGATCGTGGTGATCGACTTGCCCACGGCATCGCCCGCCGGAGTCTGGCACCCGAACACGCGCATGCCGTCGAGCAGCACGCTGCACGCGCCGCACAGACCCGCAGCACAGCCATACTTGGTTCCCGGCAACCGCGCGACATCGCGCAAGAGCCACAGCAACGGCATTTCGGGCGGGGCATCGAATGTGCGCCGTTCACCGTTGATCGTCAGCGTGACAGCCATAAATATCCCCGAAATTCGATTATTCACCCGGCATTTCGCAGCAAGCACCGCGTCATGTCAAGCGCCCGCCCGGACGAAGCGGCATTCAGGACTTGATCTATATTCAGTCAGTTACAGGACCGCCCGCACGACATGCGGGCGCACCGCATCCGACGACGCCGTCTAAATCAGCGCACCAAGACGATTGACCCGTCCCGACCCGCTGCGTAATTGCGATCTCAGACGACAGTGCGAAGGAGCAAGGGGCACGCCATGGCGTCAGCGCGGGGCATTTCAGGCGGCAGCCGCAGCGCATTCTGGGCGGTGTTCCTGACACCCGCGCTATGGATGATGCTGTTTTTCGTCGTGCCGCTTTCGGTGATCTGGGCCTACAGCTTTGGCCGGACGCTGGGCCTGACCGAAGTCGTCGTGACCGGAACGCTGGCCAACTATGTCCGCGTGTTCGATCCGGTCTACCTGATGATCTTTGCCAAATCGCTGGTCTTTGCCGGGGTGACGACGGCGATCTGCCTGATCATCGGCTTTCCCTATGCGCTGGTCATGACGTTTGCTTCGGCGCGCGCCAAGATCCTGTTGCTGCTGGCGATCATGCTGCCGTTCTGGACCAACCTGCTCGTGCGCACATATGCGCTGATGGCGGTGATGCGCACCGAGGGGTGGATCAACGATGGCTTCGGCCTGGTCGGGCTGGGCCCGTTCGAAATGCTGCACACCAATTTCGCGGTGATCACGGGCCTGGTCTATGTCCACTTGCCGTTTATCGTGCTGCCCCTGTTTTCGACGCTCGACCGGCTTGACCGCTCGCTGATCGAAGCCAGCCTCGATCTCGGCGCGGGGCATCTGCGGACGATCTTTCAGGTGGTGATCCCGATTGTCTGGCCGGGAATCCTGTCGGCGGTCCTGCTGTGCTTCATTCCGGCGCTGGGCTCGTACCTGACGCCCGATTTGCTCGGCGGGCCCGACAGCCAGATGATCGCCAGCGTGATCGAGCGCCAGTTCAAGCGCGCCAACGACTGGCCGTTCGGCGCGGCGCTGTCGTTCATGCTGATGTACCTGACGCTGGCGGCAATGGCCTGGCGCGCGCTGGCCGAGCGCCGCGCCGCCGGGAAGGAGGCTCATTGATGGCGCTGTTTGGAAAGAAGCGCGAAAGCGGGCCGCTCGACTATGCCGGGCGCTGGTCGCTGCGGCTGTGGGTGGCGGGCGTGATGCTGTTTCTCTATCTGCCGCTCGCCAGCCTGATCCTGTTCAGCTTTAACGATTCCAGGCGCACCATCCGCTGGGAAGGCTTTACGTTCGACTGGTACGGCAAACTGGCGAACGACGATGCCCTGATCAGCGCCTTTACCAATTCGCTGACGATCGCGGCGATTTCCACGCTGTTCAGCGTCGTGCTCGGCGCGATGTCGGCGATTGCGCTGTGGCGGTTCCGCTTTCCCGGAAAAGGGCTGTTCGACGGGATGATCACGCTGCCGATCGTCGTGCCGGAAATCTGCATGGGTGTGGCGATGCTGGTGTTTTTCGGCACGATCATGCCCTGGCCGCGCGATCTGGTCTGGCCATTGGATCTCGGTGCGATCGCCATCGCGCATATCACCTTCAGCTTTCCCTTTGTCACGGTCGTCGTCCGCGCCCGGCTCGCCTCGTTCAACCGTGAGATGGAAGAAGCCGCGCGCGATCTGGGCGCCGGCGAATTGCGCGCGCTGTGGGATGTCTTGCTGCCGCATGTGCGCCCCGCGCTGATTTCGGGCGCGCTGCTGGCCTTTACGCTCAGCCTCGACGATTTCGTGATCACCTTTTTCACCGCCGGGCCCAACACCGTGACCTTTCCGGTGAAAATCTATTCGATGGTGCGCTTTTCGGTCACGCCAGAGGTCAACGCCGCCTCGACCGTGCTGATGGCGATTACCGTGGCGATGACGCTGCTCGGCATGAAACTGCAAGGGGCGGACATCGCCCGATCGGAAGCTCCGTAAATGCTCATCCGCTTTGAAAACGTCACCAAGCGCTTCGGCAGCTTCATCGCGGTCGACGATGTCAGCCTCGATATCGAAGCGGGCGAATTCTTTTCGCTGCTCGGCCCGTCGGGCTGCGGCAAGACGACGCTGCTGCGCATGCTGGCGGGCCTTGAAACCCCGACCGAGGGCCGCATCCTGATCGACGGGGTGGATATGGTCGGTGTTCCGCCCAACCGCCGCCCGGTCAACATGGTGTTTCAATCCTACGCGGTGTTTCCGCATATGAACGTGGCGCAAAACGTCGCCTACGGCCTGAAAATCGACCGCGTGCCCAAGGCAGAGCGCGAGGCGCGCGTTGCCGATGCGCTGGCGCTGGTCAAGCTGAGCGAATTTGCCCACCGCCGCCCCGATCAGCTTTCGGGCGGACAACGCCAGCGTGTCGCGCTCGCCCGCGCGCTGGTCAAACGGCCCAAAGTGCTGCTGCTCGACGAGCCGCTGTCGGCGCTCGATGCCAAATTGCGCGATGCGATGCGCGGCGAACTGGCGCAGATTCAGCGCGATGTCGGCGTTACCTTCGTCATGGTCACGCATGATCAGGACGAAGCGCTGGCCATGGCCAGCCGCTGCGCGCTGATGAACCGGGGTACGCTGCAACAAGTCGCCACGCCCGGCGATCTCTATGAATACCCCGCAAACCGCTTCGTCGCCGACTTCATCGGCACGATCAACTTGTTCGAAGGCACGCTCAGCGTCGACGCCCCGGACCATGCCGCCGTCACCACGCCCGCGCTCGATGCGCCGATCCATGTCGATCACGGTGTGACCGGCGCGACCGATGCGAAAGTCTGGGTCGGCGTGCGCCCCGAAAAAATCGCGATGACCCCGGCGAGCGGCCCGCGTCCCACCGGCCCCGCCGCGATGCCGCAGGCCAATGTCACCCACGGCACGATCATGACCAGCGCCTATCTCGGCGCGGTCACGTTTTACGATGTCGCAACGGCGGGCGGCACGATGATCAAGGTCAGCGCGCCCAACGGCACCCGCAGCGCCAGCCCCGCCCTGCCCGCCGGAACGGCAGTCTGGCTGCACTGGGCGCCCGACGCACCAATTGTCCTGTTGGGATAACCGCGACGTCGATTGACCGGCCCCGGCGCGGCTGGTAGATTCGATCGCAATGTTTGTCTCTCGATCCAGCGAGCGGGCCATCGAGCGGGCAGGTCCAAGCGGCGAGGATACGAGCCGCTTTCCAGGCTCATATTATGCCGCCAGTCTTGGCGCGGCAATTGCTGCTCCGGCGCTGGGCGGCGATGCGATCACAGACTTCTGCGTCATCGGCGGCGGCTTTACCGGGCTTGGCGCGGCGCTCGCGCTGGCGCGGCGGGGCCGCTCGGTGCGGCTGGTCGAAATGGGCCCGATCGGCTGGGGCGCGTCGGGGCGCAACGGCGGGCAAGTCCATGTCGGGTGGCAACAGGATCAGCCCTGGTTTGAACAGCGCCTCGGCACCGACCGCGCGCGCGCGCTGTGGCAGGCGGCGCTCGATGCGCGGGCGCATCTCGACAGCCTGATCGCACTGGCGGACGACGCCTGCGACTATCGCGCCGGATTGATCCACGCCGATCACAAGGCCGATCACGTCGCCGCGACGCACGCGCATGTCGCCATGATGCGCGAGACGTATGGCTATGACAGCCTGACCCCGCTGTCGCGCGATGCCCTGCGCGCCATGGTCGGCAGCCCCGACTATCACGGCGGCAGCTTCGACGCGCGCGGCGGGCATCTTCACCCGCTCAAGCTGGCGCAGGCGATGGCCCGCGCGGCGCAGGACGCAGGCGCCGTGCTCCATGCCCATACCCCCTGCACCGGGCTCGAACCCGCCCGCGACGGCTGGCGCGTAAAAACCCCGCACGGCACGATCACCACCGGCCAAGTGCTCGACGCGACCGGCGCCTATGCGCGCGCGCTCGTGCCGCAAAGCGACGCGCATGTCCTGCCGATCAACAACTATATCGCCACCACCGCGCCGCTCGATCCCGCGCTCGCGACAAGCCTGATCCGCAATGATGCGGCGGTTTCCGACTCACGCTTTGTAGTCTATTATTTCCGCATGACGCCCGATCATCGCCTGCTGTTCGGCGGCGGGGAAAGCTATGGCTATCGCATGCCGCGCGACATTGCTGCGTTCGTAAGACCGCATCTTGCGCGCATATTTCCGCAACTGGCGGACGTGCCGATCAGCCATGCCTGGGGCGGCAGTCTGGCGATTTCGCCAAACCGCCTGCCCTTTGCCATCGAGCCGCGCCCCGGCCTCCATGCCGTCAACGGCTTTTCCGGCGTCGGCGTCGTGCTCGCGCCCTGGCTGGGCGATGCCGTCGGGCGGGCCATGGCGGGCGAAGCGAATAACGCCTATGACCTTGTGCGGCGACTGCCCTCCCCACGTTTCCCCGGGGGACCATGGTTGCGGTGGCCGACCCAGGCCCTCGCCATGCGATTCATGGCGCTGCGCGACCGCTTTTGACCGGTTGACCGGCGCCGTCCTTTCAGACGGAAGTATATGCCCATGACCGAACCCGCTCCGATCGCCGACTTTGCCGAATGGATCCGCAGCAGAGGGATCAGCGAAGTCGAATGCCTCGTGCCCGACATCAACGGCGTCGTGCGCGGCAAAGTGTTTCCCGCCGACAAGTTCATCTCGTCCGCCGGCAGCATGAACCTGCGCCTGCCCTCGAGCGTGTTTTCGGTGACGATCACCGGCAACTATGCCGACACCGATGCCGACGATTTCCTCTATCGCGATCCCGATGTCTCGCTGCGCCCCGACATCCGCTCGATCTGCGTCGCGCCGGGGTTCCGCACGCCGACCGCCTTCGTCGTGGCCGACGCGCTGCATCGCGACGGAGCGCCGTTCGAGATCGCCCCGCGCTATGTCCTGCAACGCGTGCTCGACCTCTTTTCGGCGATCGGCTGGAACATGGTCGTCGCGCCCGAGCTCGAATTCTATCTTACCGAAATCAATTCCGATCCCGACTTGCCGATCGTCCCGCCGCGCGGGCGCTCGGGCCGCGCGGAAAGCTCACCACAGCCCTACGGCCTTGAATCGGTGACCGAATTTGAAGACATCATCGAAGAGATCTACGACAATTCGGAAATCGCCTCGCTGCAACTCGACACGATGATCCACGAAAGCGGCACCGCGCAGCTGGAAATCAATTTCAACCACGGCGAGCCGATCGCGCTGTGCGATCAGGTCACCATCTTCAAACGCATCGTCCGCCAGGTCGCGCTCAAACACGGGGTCTATGCGACGTTCATGGCCAAGCCGATGGAGACCCAGCCGGGCAGCGCGATGCACCTGCACATTTCCGCCGAAGACGATCAGGGGCGCAACCTGTTTGGCAATGCGGCGGGGATCACCAACGAATTTCGCCATTTCGTCGGCGGGCTGCAACGCTATCTGCCCGAAATCGCGCCGCTGTTTGCGCCCAATGTCAATTCATTCCGCCGCATGCGCCCGGCCCACAGCGCGCCGATCAACGTGCAATGGGGCCATGACAACCGCAGCTGCGGCCTGCGCATCCCGACGTCGAACATGCAGAACACGCGGATCGAAAACCGCCTGCCCGGCGCCGATGCCAATCCCTATATCGCCATCGCCGCCAGCCTTGCCGCCGGGTATATCGGGCTGCGCGACCGGATCGAGCCTTTGCCGCTGATCACCAGCAACGCCTATCTCGAAGAGCGCACGCTGCCGCGCAATCTCGACGGCGCGCTGAAACAGATGATCGCCTGCGAGCCGGTCATGGAACTGCTCGGCGAAGGGTTTATCCGCGCGTTTTACGAGATCAAGATGAACGAGCTGTCGGCCTACGACGAAGTGATCAGCTCGTGGGAACGGGACCACCTGTTGCTCAAGGCGTGATTGTGCGTTTAAGAACGGCGCTTCATCGCAGGAGACCCACTGAATGACGCGTACCCGGCGCACTTTGCTCAAGGACATCGGTCTGGCCGGGATCGGGCTGAGCTTTACCGGCGCGCTGGGCGCCTGCGCGCGACACAAAAGCGTCAACACGCTCAATCTCTACACCTGGGACACCTACATCGGCAAACACACGCTGGCCGATTTCGAAAAGGCGAGCGCTTCGCACGTCAATATCAGCCTGTTTGCCAACAATGACGAGCTGTTTGCCAAGCTGCGCGACGGCAATCCGGGCTATGACGTGATCGTGCCGTCGAACGACTTTGTCGAGCGCCTGCACCAGTCGGGCGCACTGACCGAACTCGATCATGCCAAGATCCCCAATCTCGCCAATATCGATCCGCGCTTTCTCAATCCGCCGTTCGACCCGGGGCGCAAGGTCTCGGTGCCCTATACCTGGATCGTGACCGGTATCGGCTATCGCAAGTCAAAGGTCGACGGCGTCCCCGACAGCTGGAAATGGATGCTCGATTCCGACCGGTACAAAGGCCGGATCGGCCTGCTGGCCGAAGCGAGCGAACTGTTCGAGATCGGCGCAAAGTACCTCGGCCTGCCCGCCAACACCGCCGATCCGGCCACCATCGCGCGGATCCAGGCGATGCTGCTGAAGCAAAAGCCCAATATCGCGACGTTTCACGATGACAACGGGCAGGATCTGCTGCTCGCCGGCGACATCGATCTGGTCATCGAATATAACGGAGACATCGCCCAGGTCATGCGCGAGGACAAGGATCTCGGCTTTGTCGTGCCCCGCGAAGGCGGCATTCTCGCCAGCGACGGGCTGTGCATTCCCAAAGGGGCGCCAAACCCCGCGCTCGCCCACGAATTCATCAATTTCGTGCTCGACGCGCACAACAGCGCGCATATCTTCGAAACGATCCGCTATCCCACGCCCAACAAGGCGGCGCTCGCGCTGATGCCTGCGGAATATCGCGACAATCCGGTGATTTTCCCTGCGGAAACCGCGCTCGCGAAATGCGAATATTCGCGCTACCAGGGGCAGATGATCCAATCCGCCTACGAACAGGCGATGACGCGGGTGCGCGCGGGCTGACAAGCCCCCTGACCGCCGCAAGGCGTGTTCACGATCACAGGTGCGAATGCATGTCAGGTGCAGTCGCGCCGCCGGGTCGCGCGCCTCTGCTCGCGCGCCGCCACGATCGCCAACAGCCGGTCAGCACCACCCCGAAACAGGGAATTCGTGACTTTTTCGACACACCGCGCGACCAGTTGGACCGTCCGCAAGCAAGGCGTTTGACAATTGCGACCCATCGCGGTGAATAGGCCGCTGATCTATCTGTGATCCCTGCCAGCAAACAACGTCAATACAGCGCGTTACCATCCGGCATCAGGGGATCACTTTACGAACCGGACCGAGGGGGGTTACGTCGATGTACCGCAATTCATACCGTCATCAGGCCAGCAGCATGCGCAAATGGCTGCTCTGCGCCGCCACGAGCCTGAGCGTGCTCGCCCCCGCCAGCGCCTTTGCGCAAGCGGTCGTCCCCGCCGATCAGTCAGGGGCCAGCGACACCAAGCCCGCCGGTCTTGGCGAAATCGTGGTGACCGCCACTCGTCGTTCGGAAAGCGTGCAGAAGGTTCCGATCAGCCTTCAGGCGCTGACCACTGAAAAGCTCGAACAGCGTCAGGTCGTCAATTTCTCCGACTACGCCGCGTTGCTGCCGTCGGTCAGCTATGCATCGCTCGGGCCCGGTCGTTCGGACCTCTATTTCCGCGGTATCTCGTTCGCATCCGAAGGCGCCGGCGACGTCACGCAGGAATCGGTCGCGGGTATCTACCTCGACGAAATCCCGATGACCTCCGCCGGGCGCATGCCCGAAGTGCACGTCTATGACATGCAGCGCGTCGAAGCGCTGTCTGGTCCGCAGGGCACGCTGTTCGGATCGTCCTCCTTGTCGGGCACGCTGCGCCTGATCACCAACAAGCCCAAGCTCGGCGTGTTTGAAGGCGGATACGACGTCGAAGTCAACAAGTTCACCAAAGGCGGCGCCAACAGCGGCACGGTGGACGAAGGCTTTATCAATATCCCCGTGACCAAGAACATCGCCGTGCGCATGATGGCCTATTACGACCACACCGGCGGTTATATCGACAATGCGCCCGCGACGCTGACCTATCAGGTCTATCCGAACGGCGCGAACAACGTAAACAACCCAAATAACGTGCCGACTGGCACTTACACGATCAGCAACAGCAGCACGCTTGCTGCCAACTCGACCAACAACATTGCCAAACGCAATGCCAACCCGGTCAGCGAATACGGCGGGCGCATCGCCGTGCTTGGACAGTTCGGTGACTGGTCGGTCCTGCCGCAGGTGGTCTATCAATATCTCGACGCCAAAGGCTCGTTCAACTACGACCCAAAGCTTGGCGATCTCACAGTCCATGACTTCGGCCCGACCGAAAACCGCGACGCATGGGTACAGGCAGCGCTGACGATCAACGGCAAAGTCGGCGATTTTGACGTGATTTCATCGAGCGGCTATTTCCATCGCCGCATCAAAAACTCGAACGATTACACGTATTATACCGCACACTACGACCAGCCGGGCAACACCTCGTCGATCTGGTTCCACGACAAGAACGGCAACCTGATCAACCCGACGCAGGAATATACCGGCGACAACACGTACGACAAGTTTACCCAGGAAGTGCGCGTGTCCGTGCCGAAATCCTGGCCATTCACACTGACCGCCGGTGCGTTCTACCAGTGGCAGAAAAAACAGATCAACGAATCCTATGGGCCCGCAGGCTTTGGCCAGGTCAACCAATTGGCTGTCAACGAAGTTCTTAACTCGGCTGGGGTGCTGCAAAGTCAGGGACTGCGCGGCGACGCCTTTTACCTGACCGAAAACAACCAGGTCTCCAACGACTACGCGCTGTTTGCCGAAGGCACTTACCCGATCACCACCCGGCTGAAATTGACCGGTGGGATTCGCGTTTTCCGCGCCAAGACCCAGTCCACAGGCTTTGACGGCACCGCCAACGGCGCAAATGTCGGCGCGTTCATAGCCGGTTGCGCCACGCCATTCACCGCGCCGCGCCTGCAAGCGTGCAACAACGTCGGCACGGCAACGCCCTATGACCAGAGCGGTGAAACGCACAAAGTTACGGTGAATTATCAGGCTGCCCCCGGCAAAATGATCTATGCCACGTATTCGACCGGGTTCCGGCCGGGCGGCAACAACGTCATCGCGCCGACCCAATCCTATAAGGCGGATACGCTGTCGAACTATGAATTGGGCGTAAAGACCAGTTGGGGCCGCAATTTTCGGCTCAACGCCGCGCTATATTACGAACAGTGGAAGGGTCTGCAGTACTCTGTCATTCCGGTCGGCTACAACGGCAACGGTGGAATCATCAATGCCGGCAACGCGCGCGTCTATGGTCTGGAAAGCGATTTCGACTGGCACATCGGCAAATTGGCGCTGTCAGGTTCCGGGGCGTACAACGATGCCAAGCTTAGCACGGACTTGTGCGATGCCGTTTCGATCAGCGCCCTCGTGCCGCTCTCAACCTGCTCGGTAGCCGCAGGCACCCTGGCCGCCGCCGCAGGCACCCGCTTGCCACGCCAACCGCGCTTCAAGGGGCAACTTCAGGCGCGGTACTCTTACACCGTGGCTGGTCTCGACGCCTTTACGCAGGTGGCAGCCGATCACCAGTCCTCGTCGACATCGGACCTCAACGCCGTCAATGATCAACTGCTCGGCGATGTGCCCGGCTTTACCAGCGCCGATTTCTCGACCGGGGTCAGCCGCGACAAGTGGAGCCTGGAATTCTTTGTCGAGAACTTCACCGACACACGCGGACAGATGTCGCGCAACACGTTCTGCGCGATCTCGATCTGTGCAAACCCGGCAACAGGCACAAGCAATACCCGCACTTTGCCGAACAAGCCGCGCTTTGTCGGCCTGAAATTCTCGAACAAGTTCTGATCGCGAAAGCGGCGGGGAAAACCGGAAAATTCCGGGTTGACCCCGCCGCCCCCCACGCTTATGTGCGCGGCCTGCCTTCGCACCGGCCCAGCCGGATCGGTGCAAAGCGGCCCTTTGGGGCGGAGTAGCTCAGCTGGTTAGAGCAGCGGAATCATAATCCGCGTGTCGGGGGTTCGAGTCCCTCCTCCGCTACCATAAAAACAATAACTTAGGTCCATCACAGTCTCTCCAAAACAGGGCCGGTTTACAAACTCTGTAAACCGCTAGGCGCTGAGGCGCTCCACCATCGACACAATGACACGTGCTTCATCGACGTATCGGCTGCGAATTTCGCTGATCCGTTTGGCCGTCCAGCCAATGGTCCGGGCGATCTCTTCATCGGTCAGACCGCGCATGGCTAGCCAAGTCGCATAGGTCCCGCGCAGGTCGTGCATGGTCCTGTCGAAGCCTGTTGGCTTGGCCTTCTGGAACACGCTTCCCAACCCGCTTTCGGTCCACGGTTCGCCCCGGCTGTTCCTCAGGATCGGTCCGGTTCCTGCACCAATCGAGTCGAGTAGCGCCCGAAGGTCGGGGAGAATCGGAATGATGGCTCGCCCTTTACGCTTGCGGGTAGTCAGGATGATGGCCTTATCGCCAACGTTCTCCCATGTGACACGTACCAGATCACCCAATCTCAAACCCGTTAGGCTGGCGAGACGCAGCGCGCGATCCAAGTGATCGGAGTAGAGCGACCGGCCATTTTTGTCCTTGCTGGACTTCATGGCATCCCAGTGCCTGTCCTCCCAAATTTGGTCGGCTTTGTTGACGTGATGGAGTTGCCTGATGCCAGTGGCGATATTGACGGGCAGAATGCCTTCGCCCTGAGCCCAACCAAGCACGGTCGCCATGGTGACGCTTGCTTTGTCTGCGGTTCGCGGTTGCTCTGCCCAGGTGTTGCGCCAGTCGATGATCTCCGTGCGCATGCGCTGATCCTCAAAGGCCGCGATGGGTGCTGGACCGAACTTTTCGCTGATACGATCCAGCCAAAGCCGGTAATCTCTCTTGGTGCTCTCGGCCAACTTCACGAATTCGGGGCTTTGTCGATAGCGATCCAGAACATCGTCTAGGGTCTCAAGCGTCCCCTTGGATGGAGAGCGGGCCTTCTCGGCCTTCATGATGAGGGCCATATCGACCACTGGCCGCTCACCGAATGCCTTGTGGATGCACGGGCCGCCACGCCAAGCATAGACGTACCATATGCAGCCTTTGGCCGATCGCTTACCGACTATGTGCAGTCCGGTCACGACCCTGGTCTTTTGCCTTCCACGCATCGAATGCACTTCCAACTTGTTGTGTGGCAGGGGGAATGAAGGTGACGCCATCGGCGCGAATATCGACGCCGGCCGCTGTGTGGCCCAAACTGGTCCACCAGTCATAGGCCTGCTGAATCTCCGCCAATGGCACCAATCTGCGGCGTGACGTCATTTCAGGGCTCCGTATGAAATCGTTGCGGCCCGCATTTCAACGCTCGATGAGCGCGCGGTTGCGCACCCAGTCCATCACCAAGCACACGCAAAAGCACTGTTTGCATGGGCGCGTCTCCTGTTGTATTTTACAGACGATCATCTGTAAAAAGTTTACATTAGTGTGTTAACTCACATATGTGAGATTCGTCAAGGCCCTTGGAAGGGGAATTTTGAATGAGCATCGGAGGGCGCATTCTGGAGATCCGAAAGGCTCTCGGCCTGAATCAAGCCGACGTCGCTTCGGAGCTTGGGATCTCGCATGGCGCTCTGGTGAATTATGAAAAAGGCCTGCGCGAACCGCCTGCCAGCGTCATTCTTGGCTTCGCGGAGCGCTACAAGGTAAGCGCCTCTTGGGTTTTGACCGGCGAGGGTCGGCCGGATCAAGCAGGTCTGGATGAAACATATGCTCGCTCCATCGCAACCGCATGGGCTTACCTTAGTCGCGGCGGCGATGGCGTAGAGAGAGATGCGCTCATCAAACTCGGAAGTGCATTATTCCAATACCTTTTGGAACATGGTGAAATCAGCGAGACAATGTCTCAGAAAATTCTATCATTGAGCGCGTGATATGAACGAAAAATGTGAATCACCATTTGTGGACACTCGGATTCTGGCAGCTTTGCATGCCGTAAATCT
>NZ_KQ954303.1 GCF_001519055.1 Novosphingobium sp. Fuku2-ISO-50
ACACGTTGATTCAGTACAAGAGCCTAAAAGCGCTTATCGGGGGGTAGGGAAGAGCCTCGACTCTTTACCAAGCACGCTTATGCGAAAACTCGCATAAGACCTCCATATGCCATAAATCGCATAAACAAATTTTATGCCCCAAATAGCATATTGCCATTTTATGTGATTTAGGGCATAAAGCGATCTAGGAGAAACCTATGTCGCGTATCGCCCGGTCCCCCCGCCAGTTGGGCAACATCATACAGCGAACCCGCAAGCAGCGGGGCCTGACGCAAACCGAGCTCGCCAATCTGGCGGGGCTACGCCAAGAGATGGTTTCGAAGATCGAGACAGGGCACGAAGCCACCAAGCTCTCGTCGATATACGCATTGTTTGCCGCGCTTGATCTTGAGTTGGTCGTCGACACTCGTTCCGGACGACCGGCCAAGGATATCGAGGACATCTTCTGATGGCGCGCCGCAAGGCACATGCGCCGCTCAATGTCCTCATCAACAATCGCCTCGTCGGGCGATTGCGCAAAGAGGCGAGTGGCGCGGTCAGCTTTCAATATGACCAGACCTGGCTTGACTGGGATCCGGCGTTCGCGATCTCCCTGTCGCTGCCTATGCGCGAAACGGCCTATAGCGGCGAGCAAGTCGTCGCCGTCTTCGACAATCTGTTACCCGACAGTCCAAACGTGCGCAGGCGTGTGGCTGAACGCATGGGGACCCAAGGGGCCGACTACTTCAGCCTGCTGGCAGCAATCGGGCGCGACTGTGTGGGGGCCATGCAGTTCCTGCCCGATGACGTGCCCGCCGATGTCGAGCCCTACGTGAAGGGCGAGCCCGTCAGTGACGAAGAGATTGAAGCCATTCTCGCCAGCCTCGCGACGGCGCCGCTTGGCATGGACAAGGAGCAAGAGTTTCGCATTTCAATCGCGGGCGCCCAGGAAAAGACGGCACTCCTTCGGCATGAAGGCCAATGGATGCGGCCCATCGGGACAACCCCGACCACCCATCTCCTGAAACCTCAACTCGGAGAGATCCCGACCGCCTTCGGTCCGATCGACATGGCAGCGAGCGTCGATAACGAGCATTACTGCCTGAAGCTCATGGAGGCCTTCGGCCTCGATGTCGCACAGACAGAGGTCGTCACATTCGGCGAGCGGCGCGTGCTGGTGGTCGAACGCTTCGATCGGCGCTGGCGAAATGTCGGGCATCTTCTGCGCCTGCCGCAGGAAGACTGTTGCCAGGCAATGGGCATACCATCGGCGCAGAAATACCAGAACAATGGCGGCCCAGGCATGGCCGATATCCTGACCCTGCTGCAACGCTCGGACGAGCCGCAGATGGATCAAGTGGATTTCTTTAAGAGCCAGATCCTGTTCTGGCTGATCGGGGCAACAGACGGGCACGGCAAGAATTTCAGCTTATTCCTGAAGCCGGAGGGCCGGTACAGTCTGACGCCGTTCTACGATGTGCTCTCTGCACAGCCCGCTTTCGACAAGCGCCAGATTCCGAACAACAAATACAAGCTCGCCATGTCGGTTGGCAAAAGTCGCCACTACCGCATCCTGGAAGTGGTCGGACGGCACTTCGTACAGTCCGGCAAGGCGGCCGGCCTCGGCTCCACCCTCATGAAGAAGGCCATTACAGACATTCTTGAGCGCGCCAAGAACGCGCCGGACAAGGCACTGTCCCTTATGCCGGGCGATTTCGCGCAAGAGGTACATGACAGCATCGCGGCCAGTATGCCTGCCCGGTTGCGCCTACTCGAAACGGCGTTTGAGGAGTTGTAATTCGAGCTCGTCGCGAAAGAACCATCGGAGAGCATAAGGCACGCGTACCCAGTGAAATGTCGTGCCGGAGTTGCCGCTTCCCCGAAACAAGTGGCCAGCGACCAACGCAACGAAGACTGAGTCGGCTGCCCTCAGGCATGGAAGGACCGCACCCATTGCAAAATGGTACCGATCGATCTCATCGACATGAAGTTACCGTTCGGTTGCACGTCAAACTCTTCTACTCTGAACAAATCCCGATCGGTAAGAAATGGCAGGAGCCAAGCTGACTGCTGAAAATTCTGCCCGATCGGGAAAATTTGGTCACTGTAACGGACGGCTGCGGGGGCGTCCGCGACGGCGTCCTCGAGGCGCTTCCGGTTTCGCCTTCCCGCTCTTCGCTTTCCCCTGAATTATCGGCACGGGTCTGGGGCCAGCCGCCGCCTCCCGCAGGCTGTCGAGATAGTCTGACCAATGCTGCATCATGGCTACCCGCTCGTCCCAATATTCGCCGCGCGCGTAGGCACGGCGAACCGATGAAGCTTCCTGGTGGGCCAACTGCCGCTCGATGGCATCCGGGTTCCACCGGCCCATTTCGTTGAGCAGGGTCGCAGCCATTGCCCGGAAGCCATGAGCGGTCATTTCACCGTTGGCGTACCCCATCCGACGCAAGGCCTGGTTCACGCCGTTCTCCGACATAGGCCGCCTCGGGCTTCCCATGCAGGGGAAGAGGTGCTGGCGATGGCCAGTCAACTCTCTGAGTTCCTCGATCATGGCCAGAGCTTGCCGGGAGAGAGGTACCCTGTGCGGCCGCCGCATCTTCATCTTCTCGACCGGGATCGACCAGATCGCCTTGTCGACATCGATCTCGGTCCATTCCGCCTGGCGCAGTTCGCCCGGGCGGACGAACAGGTGCGGGGAGAGCCTTAGCGCCATTCTTGTGACCGCCTGGCCGTTGTAGGCGTCGATGGTTTGGAGAAGGATCCCGACCTCGTCCGGATCGATGATAGCGGCGTGGTGTGTTGTCCGTGGCGTAGTCAGGGCACCGCGCAAATCGGCGGCCACATCGCGGTCGCAGCGCGCGGTCGCAATGCCATAGCGGAACACCCGGCTCAGCACGCTTCGCATGCGGCGCGCACTCTCATAACGACCGTTAGCCTCGACCTTGCGAAGAACGGCGAGAGCCTCGTGGGGGGTGATGCCGTTGATCGGGTGCGTTCCGATTAGCGGATAGGCCATGCTCAAAAGCCAACGAACCTTGTCGAGGGTGACTTCGGCGCGTCCCTCGCGTTCGCACTTGCCGAGCCACTCCTGCGCGACATCCTTGAAGGAGGTCGCCGAGGCAAATTTGGCCACGACTTTCGCTCGCTTCTTTTCCAGGACAGGGTCGATGCCGTCGGCGACCGCCTTTCTGGCCTCACGGCACTTTTCGCGGGCTTCGGCGAGCGAGACCGTTGGCCAAGCCCCGATGTGCAGCGCCTTCTGGCGGCCGGCGAAGCGGTAGCGGAAACACCAGAGCTTCGATCCGGTGGAATTGATGAGGAGGACGAGACCCTGTCCGTCGGCGAGTCTGTAGGGCTTGGGCTTTGGCTTGGCGGCACTGATCTGGAGTTGTGTGAGCATCGTCGTGATCCCGGTTTTTCCGGGCCCGCCCAACAGCCACGACAACAGCCACAAATGTGTGGTTATTGTGCTGGAAGCAGCTGGAACAACCCGGACGGTTGCCAGCGATCTTCGATGAAAATGTGCTTTGAAACCAGCCTCTTGCTGGATCTCCCCGGACGTTGCCGGGGAGAACATATGGTGCCCAGAAGAGGACTCGAACCTCCACGCCCTTGCGAGCGCCAGCACCTGAAGCTGGTGCGTCTACCAATTCCGCCATCTGGGCACGGGGCGTAGGGCAAAGCGCCTTCCGCCGGGTAGGAGGGCGCCGATAAGGGGTGGCGGCGGGGCTGTCAACAAGGCTTTGGCAAAAGAATGGGATTCCTTTGTTTTGGTTCCAGCTTCGCCATTGAATCGGCTATGGAGGCTGTGCCATTGGGGAGGCTGTGCCATTGGGGCGGCTGTGCCATTGGGGCGGCTGTGCCATTGGGGCAGCTGTGCCATTGGGCATTCGCGACGGTGCGCCGGTTTCGACAGGCGGCGAATCGCGATGACTGATCATCACCGTGTGGCGACACGCGGCGCAACTGACATCTTGAGGACTGAGCATGACCATCGGCAGGACGCGCGATCTGGACGGCAAGCTTATCGCGCTGGTTGGGGGGACCGGGTTTCTCGGGACGCACCTCGCGCAGGAATTGCTCGATCGTGGTGCGCGCCTGCGCATTGCCAGCCGGCATCCCGAGCAGGGGTTCAAGGTCAAGCCGTTGGGCAATCTGGGCCAGGTCCAGATCGTCGCGGTCGATGTGACCAAGCCGCACACGCTGCGGGTCGCGCTGACCGGCGTCGATGCGGTGGTCAATCTGGTCGGCGCCTTTTCCGGCAATCTCGATGACGTGCAGGGCAAGGGCGCCGGGCAGATCGCCGCAATTGCGCGTGAGGCGGGGGCGCGGGCGTTTGTCCATGTTTCCGCGATCGGCGCCGATGCGGCTTCGCCGATTGCCTATGCCCGGACCAAGGCCGAGGGCGAAGCGGCCGTGCTGGCTGCCTTTCCCGACGCGGTGGTGCTGCGTCCTTCGGTGCTGTTCGGATCGGACGACCGGTTTCTGACGCTGTTTGCCGGGCTGATGGCGATGCCGGTCCTGCCGGTCTTTGCGCCTGCGGCCAGATTGCAGCCGCTCGATGTCGATGACGCGGCGCAAGCGATCGGCAATGTGCTTGCAGCGCCTGCGGTCCATGCCGGAAAGACCTGTGAACTGGCCGGGCCCGAAGTGCTGAGCGTGCTGGAGCTGAACCGCCGCATCGCGCGCGCCACTCGCCGTTCGCCGCTGTTTGTCGAATTGTCCGACGGGATGGGCAGCCTGATCGCGGCATTGCCGTTCACGCCGATTTCACGCGATCAATATGCGCTGCTGCGTCAGGGCAATGTCGCTTCGGGCGCGTTGCCGGGGATTCGCGATCTCGGCGTGCCGCCGCGCCCGCTCGACCTGTTTCTCGACCGCTGGCTGGTGACCTGGCGCAAGCATGGCCGGTTCGGGACGCGCGTCGGCGCCGTCTGAACGGGGGCCTGATCGGGCGGGCAGGCCCCCGTTCAGGCGTTTACGTCGCCATAGTGATCGGGCGGTTTGATCACGTCCATGCGTTCGGTCAGCAGCGGGCGAAAGCTGGGACGGCTTTTCAGCGCCGAATACCAGCCGCGCGCCTGTTCGTGCTGTGACCAGTCGATTCCGCCGAGATAGTCGGCCACCGAAATCTGCGCCGCTGCGGCAAGATCGGCGAGGCTCATGGTCGCTCCTGCCAGCCACGGGCGATTGTCGATCAGGAAATCGACATAGTCGAGATAGTCGTTGGCCAGCCGGATCGTTTCGCGCAACGAGCGGGCATCGGGCGGCTGGCGCAGGATCAGGCGCTTTTTCATCCGCTCGTCGAGCAGCGGGCCGGTAACGCCTGCAAAGAAGTTTTCGTCGAACAGCGCGACCAGCCGGCGGATTTCGGCGCGATTGGCCGCAGTGCCGTTGATCATCGGCGCCTTGTCGACGGTCTCTTCGAAATATTCGGTGATGGCCCGGCTGTCGACCAGAACGAGGCCGCGTTCCGGATTGGTCAGAACCGGCGTGCGCAGCGCAGGGTTGAGCATCTGGAACTCTTCGCGCTGTTCCCACGGGTTTTCGCGCACGAGTTCATAGCCGACGCCTTTTTCGCTGAGCAGAAGGCGAACCTTGCGGCTGAACGGACAGATCGGAAACTGGTAAAGGTGCCACATGATACCCGCCATAATGGCCGATCGCACAAAGCCAAGTCCAGCATGACAATCACCCCATGAACAAGTTTGGCACCCCATGAACAAGTTTGGCACCCCATGGGCAAGTTTGGCACCCCATGGACAAGTTTGCCATTCTTTCCGCGATCACCGCAGCAGGCGCATCCGTTCGCGCAGGGTATCGATGGCGATCTGTTCGATCTGTGCCTCGGGGCAATCCGCTTCGAGCAAGGCGGCGAGCGAGCGTTGTTTCTGGGCAATGAGATCGATCGCCTGAAGCGTGTCGACATGGCGCATGGCGATGTCCATGTCGACACACAGCGTGGCGCCGAGCGCCTCCACTTCCTGCGAGAGCTCTTCCAGCACCACCGCGATCTGGCGGTGGGTGGCGACGTTGACCATCGAAGGCCTCCTGCTTGTGCGGCCGCCTGATGCGCCGACCTGATGGCTTTTGCCCCGGTGTGCGGCGCTCAGGCGGCTTCGACGAGTTGTGCCCCGTCGGTCAGCGCGGCGAGATTGAGCACCATGACCATGTGATCCTCGATCGCGGCGAGCCCTTCGAGAAAGGGGACGACGGTATCCTGGCCTGCGGTCGGCGGCGGCGGTTGCAAGGCGTTGTCGGGCACGGTGACGATGTCGCTGACCGAATCGACGATCCATCCGCCGACCTGGGCACCGATCTGGGTGACGATGATCGCATGGCGCGGGGTCGGTTCGGTCGCTCGCCAGCCGAGCCGGGCGGCAAGGTCGATGACCGGCAGCACCGTGCCGCGCAAGTTGACGACGCCGGCAACATAATGCGGCACGCGGGGGAGCCGGGTTGTCGGGCTCCAGGCGCGGATTTCGCGGATCGACATGATGTCGAGCCCGAAGACCTGCCCTTCGACTTCGAAAGTGATCAGTTCGCGAAGCATGGCTCTTCTCCTGGCCTGGTGCACGGCGTTCAATGCGCAACGCGGCGAACGGCCGCGACAAGTTTGGCCGGGTCAAACGGCTTGACGATCCAGCCGGTCGCCCCGGCAGCGCGCGCGCGCGCCTTCTTGTCCTCGCTGCTTTCGGTGGTCAGCACGAGAATCGGCCGGTCGCGATGGCGGCTGCCTTCGCGCAGCCGCTCGATCAGGCCAAAGCCGTCGAGCCGGGGCATGTTGATGTCGGTGATCACGACATCGACTTCGTTGAGCGCCAGCCAGTCGAGCGCGGCCATGCCGTCTTCGGCCTGAGACACGTCGAAACCTTGCGTGGTGAGCGCGTGGTTGAGCAGCGCCCGCATCGACGGGCTGTCGTCAACAGTAAGAACGCGGGTAGCGGTGGTCATGCTGGTTGGCTCGCTGGTTGTGGAATGGCTGGGGGGTGAGGAAAGACGGGGGGGTGTGGAATGGCGGGATGCGCAATCGGCAAGAGGGTGCGGTGCCGTCGCGGGCGGGGTTTCAGAAAAGCTCGACATCGCCGGTGGCCTTTTCGGGTCTCATGGTGGGCTGTACCGGCGGGGCAAAGCGATCCTCGACATGGCGACAGCGCACCTGGCCCGACGCGGGCCGGAAATCGACGCGTCGGGCACTGGTCCCGCCAAGGTCGGATCGCAGCAGTTCGATTCCTTCGCGCTGAATGAAGCTTCGGGCGAAATCGGCGTTGGCACTGCCGATGCGCATCATGTTGCGGTTGACGTTGGCCCCGCCATAGAGATGGGCCTTCAGCCTGCTTTTGCGCGCGCCCCTGGCCATCATCTGGTTGACCAGAAGCTCCATGAGATAAGTGCCGTAATATTCGTCGACGGGGCCGCCGCGGGTGCTGGCCGGCGGTTCGGCGAGCAGGAAGTGATTCATCCCGCCCAGATGCGCCTCGGGATCAAACAGGCATAGCGCGACGCAACTGCCAAGCACGGTCGACAACTCTGCGCGGGCATCGCCGCTGACCAGAGCCTGCCCCTGCATCACCGTGATGCGTTCGGGCGGCGGCGGGGAACCGGGGGGAAGGATGCGTTGTTCGAACATCGGTCAGGCAGCTTTGTTGAATGCGTGGCGGGCGATTTGCCCGATCGGGGCGATGACATTTGCGGCGCCGAGCGAGATCGCGGCGCGCGGCATGCCGAACACCGTGCATGTCGCTTCGTCCTGGGCGATCGTGCGCGCGCCCTGTTGGGCCATCGCCAACAGGCCTTGCGCGCCGTCGCAGCCCATTCCGGTCAGCAGGATGCCGATCGCGCCGGCGCCCGCGACCCTGGCTACCGAGCCGAACAGGACATCGACCGAAGGCCGATGGCCCGAGACTCGCTCGCCCTCGCGCAGGCGGCATGACAAAGTGCTGCTGCCGCTCACGGTCAGATGTCGCGCGTCGCCGGGGGCGAGATAGACGTGGCCGTCGCGCAGCGGCATGTCCGGTTCGGCCAGCAGAATGCGCGGCGGGCAATGCTGATCGAGCGTGCGCGCCACCGCCGGGGCAAAGCGCGCCGCGATGTGTTGCACGATCAACGTCGGCGGGCACATTTCCGGAAATCCGCCGAGCAGGATCTGCAAGGCTTCGACTCCGCCGGTCGACGAACCGATCGCGATCACGCGCGGCCGGTCGGCGAGCGAATGACGCGCTTCGCTGGCGAGGCGTTGCGAAACGGGCGACCGTTCGCCAAAGCGGACGCGCGCCGCCTCGCGAATGAGGCCGGCGAGCAGACCGGCATCGTCAAACGGCAGACCGCCCGACTTTTCCGACTTGGCATAACAATTGACTGCGCCGAGCGCGAGCGCGCGCGCCGTCGTATCGGCGCCCTTTTGCGTCGAACCGGAGACCACGATCACCGGCGTCGGGCGCAGCGCCATGATCTTTTCGAGAAAGTCGAGCCCGTTCATGCCGGGCATTTCGACATCGAGCGTGATCACGTCGGGATCGAGTTCGCGAATCATCGCGCGTCCTTCGGCGGCGTTGCAGGCGGCGCCGACCACGGCAATGTCGCCTTCGCGTTCGAGGCGGGTCTTGAGAATCGCGCGCATTGTCGGCGAATCCTCGACTATCACAACGCGAATGGGCACCACACGAATGGGGGCCGCGACCCGGTTTGCGGGATGGGCATCGATCATGCGGCAGCTCTCCTGCGATAGACGGTCGGTCCGGTCGGCAGGAGCTGGTCGAGCGCCGGGCCGGTGACCCGTTCGCTGTGTCCGACATAGAGCGTGCCTTCGGGCGCCAGCATCCCGGCAAAGCGCGAAACGAGCCGCTCTTTTGTGGGAGTATCGAAATATATCATGACGTTACGGCAAAATATCACGTCAAACCGGCCTTGCATCGGCCAGTCACCGAGAAAGTTGAGCGTGCGAAAGCGGACCAGCGCGCGCAATTCCGGCGCGATCTCGGTTTCGTCGCCGTTGGTTGTCGTCCATGCCGTGCGCAAGGGTTGCGGAACGGGTTTCAGGTCTTCGCTGCGATAGCGCGCGGCAACCGCCTTGCTCAGCGCATGGGCGGCGATGTCGCTGGCCAGGATGCGGATGTCCTGCCGTGCGAGCGCCAGTCCGGCCTTGCGATCGGGGCCGAGCAAGGTCATCCCCAGCGACCAGGTTTCCTCGCCGCTGGAACAGCCCGCCGACCACAGGCGCACTTTGCCGCCCTGTTCGAGCCGCCGGACCAGTTGCGGGCGGACGGTATCGCGGAAATGGTCGAAATGGTGCGATTCGCGGTAAAAAAACGTGTGATTGGTGGTCAGCGCGCAGATCGTCTTTGACCGTTCGGCCGCGTCTTCGCGAATGCGCAGGACATAGGCGCCGAATGTTGCGCAGCCCGAATTGCGCACCAGCGGGGCCAGCCGCGAATAGACCAGCATCGCCTTGCCCTCGGGCAGGACGATCCCCGCCTCGCGATAGGCGATTTCGCTGATCGCGCGGAAGTCATCGGCGCCATAGACGCCGGGGCTGATCCCGGGCAGCGACTCGGCAAAGGAGGCCATGATCGTCATGCGGCCTCGACGAAACCGGTGTCGAACTGGCCTGCGGCGAATTGGCCTGCATCCGACAGGCTGTTGGCGACAAGGCCGTCGACATCGACGATCAGTGCCACGCGCCCGTCGCCCAGGATCGTTGCGCCCGCGACGCCTTCGACCGAGCGGTAATGCGTGTCGAGGCTCTTGATCACCACCTGGCGCTGGTCACAGATCGCATCGACCAGCAGCGCGGCGCGGCCCGCGCCTTCGGTTTCGACGACGATCAGCACCCCTTCCTCGGGCCGTTCGACCGCGCCTGCCGCGCCGACCGCAGCATAGAGCGGCAGGACCGGGATGAACCGGCCGCGCACGTTGATCATCGCCCTGTGTGCGCCGAGACCTTGCACTTCCTTGGGCTCGGGGCGCAGGCTTTCGACCACGTTGGCCAGCGGCACGACCAGCGTCTGGTCGCCGACATTGACGACCATGCCGTCGGAAATCGCCAGCGTCAGCGGCAGGGTCATGGTAAACGTGGTGCCCGAGCCGGGCTCGGATTCGATCGTGATCCGCCCGCCCAGTTCCTTTACGTTCTGGCGCACGACGTCCATGCCGACGCCGCGTCCGGAAATGTTGGAAATCGACTGCGCGGTGGAAAAGCCGGGGGCAAAGATCAGCAGGTCGATCTCTTCCTTCGACATGATCACGTCGGGCACGACGAGGCCCTTTTCGATCGCCTTGGCCAGAACGCGTTCGCGGTCGATCCCGCGCCCGTCATCGGCAATGCGGATCAGGATGCGCCCGGATTTGTGTTCGGCCGACAGCGTCAGCGTGCCTTCGGGCGATTTGCCCGCAGCGAGGCGTTCCTCGGCCGGTTCGATCCCGTGGTCGACCGCATTGCGGATCAGGTGCGTGAGCGGTTCGCCCAGCCGTTCGATCACTGTCTTGTCGAGCTCGGTGCTTTCGCCCGAAACGTCGAGCCGCACGTGCTTTCCGGTGCTCGCGGTCAATTCGCGCAAGATGCGCGGCACCCGGCTGAAGACCGAACCGATCGGCTGGGCGCGGATTGCCATCGCCGATTCCTGGATGTCGCGGGTCAATCCTTCGAGCAGCGCCAGTTCTTCGGTGGCGGCAAGGCCGTCACCGGCGAGCCGCTGCGCCATCATCGCCTGGGCGATGACCAGTTCGCCGACCGCGTCGATCAATTTGTCGAGCTTGCCCAGTTCGATTCGAATCGACTGGCCCATGGCCGGAGGGGCGGGAGGAGGCGCTGCGGATGGGGCAGGTGCCGTTTGGGCCGATGCAGGCGGCGCGGCGGCGACCGGGGGCTGCGCGGCGGGTTTGGCCATCGGCGTCGCGGCGGCCTTCGGGGCGGGCGCGGCGGCGATCGGGGGAGCGGCCTGAGCCACAGGAGCGAGCGCGCGCGGTTCGGGCAGGCGGACGGGCGGCATGGGGGCATCGTCGCCAATCGCCAGGCCGCATTCGTCGCCGACAAAGTCGAACACGTCGCGGACCATCGCCTCGTCTACCTCGCCGGGGATGGCAAAGGTCCAGCCGAGATAGCCGGTGCCCGGATCGAGCGAATCGAGCGGGGGAACCTGACTGACATCGCAGGCGATGCACATCGCGCCGAAATCAATGACATCGCGCAGCATGAGCAGCGGTTCGCTGCCATTGCGCATCGCACCGGCGTGGGGGCGCACTTTGACCACCCAGCTCGTATCGGCATCGTCGTCCGGCGCGTCTGAGGATTCGGCGATGCTCGTCGAGCCGGTAATATCGTCGAGCATCGCGGCGAAATCGAAATCGCTGGTCACCTCGTCGTCGTCGTCATGGGCATGAACCGTCGGCGGTGATGCGGGCTGCGCCTCTGCCGCCGGGGCGGGCGCGGGGGCAGAGCCCGCATTGGCGGCCATCGCCGCAGTCAGCTCTGCCTGCAATGCGGCATCGTCGGGGGTTTCGCCCAGGCCACGCGCCGCGCCGACATGGTCGCTCAGCGTGTCAAGCGCGCGCAACATGAGTTCGATCAGCGCATCGGTGATCGGCACGGTTCCATCGCGCACGTCCGACAAAAGCGTTTCGAATGTGTGGGTATAGCCCTGAAGCGCGATATAGCCGAATGCGCCGGCGCCGCCCTTGATCGAATGAACCCCCCGGAACACCGCGTTGACGGTGTCATCGTCCTGAGTCCCGGCCATGCACGCGGCAAGACCCTGCTCGGCGGCGGCAAGCGATTCTTCGCATTCGGCGAAGAAGATGGCCTGAATTTCCTCGGCGTTCATGCGCAGATCCCCTTGCCCGTTGCGGGCGCGTCATCGAACAGCTCTGCCGAGAGGCCAAGCCGGCGCGCGGTCTCGCGCAAATGCGGCGAGGCCTCGATCACTGCGCCGTCGCCGGTGCGCCGCGCGCTGACCAGCACTTGCAGCATGGCCTGACCGATCTGCGTGCATTCGCGCGCATCGATCGTCAGCGTGCCCGCGTCGAGCGCGGCGATCATTTCCGGCAAAAGCGCCTCGGCCGCGGCCCGGTCGCATCGGGAAGGCAGGCTGATCGTGGGCATGGGGCGGGTTTCCTCAAAATGCGATCGGAGTGAAGCAATCTGGCGAATCGTGGCGGCCATCCCAGCGTGTCCGGCCCGATGGGTCCGGATGACGCGATCAACAGGGAGGGCTGCACGTCCAGTTGCCGGGCTTAGACGCCAAGCGGCAAAGGTCGGCTTGCCGAAGCCTTAGGGTGAGATACCTACCCCCGACCTCAGGATTTGCTGGCGCCTTGACGGTTAACTGGATGCCAAGCAGGCGTCGCGGCACAGCGACGCGAAATTTGGCCAAGGGTATTTGTACCATGCACGAAGCACGCGTTCTGGTTGTCGACGATTCTGCGGCGATGCGCGCCCTGTTTTCGGACATCCTGGACCAGGCGAAGAACGTTCGCGTGGTAGGGACGGCCCGCAGCGCCGATGACGCGCGCGAACAGATTGCCGAGCTCAAGCCCAATGTGATCACGCTCGATGTGGAAATGCCGGGCATGAGCGGGATCGATTTCCTTGAGGAAATCATGGAAAAAGATCCGCTTCCGGTGGTCATGCTGTCATCGCTGACTCAGGCGGGGACCGAAACGTCGCTGCGTGCGTTTGAACTCGGCGCGGTCGAATGCTTTCCCAAGCCGCTCAAGGCGACGCCCGAGCAGTTTGCGAAATCGGTCGGCAAGCTGGGCAAGATCGTGCTCGCTGCGGCCAATTCGAATGTCCGCGACCGCAAGGTGCGCACCGAGCAGAAGACGAGCGAGGCGCCTTTCGAATGGAACGGTCACCTTGTCGCGGTCAGCGCCTCGATGGGCGGGATCGATGCATTGACCACCATGCTGGGCCAGTTTCCGGGCAATTGTCCGCCGACTCTGGTCTGTCTTCAGGCCGAACCGATGGTCGTCGACACGTTCATCAAGCGGCTCGATGACATGCTCAAGTGTCATGTCCGGCCCGCCAGGGACGGCGCGACGCTGACGCAGGGGACGATTTACATCGCCGCCGATCCGGAACGCCATGTCGTGGTCGAAGTGGGTTCGCCGCCGCGTCTGCGGCTGATGGAGCGCGATCCGGTCGACGGCGCGCGGCCTTCGGCCAATCTGATGTTCGGATCGATTGCGCGCGGTGCCATCCCCACGGTGGGCGCCGTGCTGACCGGGATGGGCAGCGATGGTGCGCGGGGCCTGCGGCTGCTGCGCGAAGCCGGCAGCGAGACATTTGTTCAGGATCGCAAGACAGCCCTGGTAAGCGAGGCGCCCGAAGCGGTGATCGCGCTCGATGCTGCCAGTCGCGAAGTGCCGCTGGCCGAGATGGGCGCGGCGGTGCTGGCGCGTTGCGGGATCGGCTGATCGCGCGGGGCCACCCCTTTTTTCCACCCCTGAGCGCGCGCTACCCCCTGAATGGCGCGCCCCAAACTGCCCGGAACCGCGCCATGCGGTTCCGGGCATCTTTTTTTGGGCAACTACGCGGCGGGACAAACGGCTGCTGGCGCCGAGAATGCCGCCCTTCCCGGCCTTGAGCCGGGAACATGCTCTATTGGCGTTTGAATTACGCCTACTGGCCCTGGAATTACGCGTGATGATTTGAACCGTTGCGCATTTCTGTTTGAATATCGTTCCCAAACCGGATCGAAAGTCGACTGGTCTTTGCTCGAAAAATCGTTAGCTTGGTGGCGTGGGCAACAGGGCTGGAGTTGTGATGAACAAAGTGAAGATCGCCGCGCTGGCAGCGACGGCGTTGGCTTGTCTGTCACTCGAAGGATGCGGGGGTGCGGATTCGGGCGGGGGCGGCGTTCAGTCCACCCCGACGCCGCCGCCACCTGCCGGCGCCAATGCCAGCCTGCTCGGTTCGCTGAAAAGCGAAACTTTTGTCAACGACGCAACACAAGGCGCGCTCACCGTAGCCAATGGTGCAGGGTCGGTTGCCGCTGGCGCCACAACCGCCAGCTTTGTCTATAATGCCGCGTCGCAAACTTACACGATGACGGTCGGGGGGCATTCGCAAAGCTTTGGCCCATCGAACATCGACCCGTCCCTGACCAACAGCCAGATTACCACGTACATCATCAAATCCGGCAATACGACCGACAGCCTCACTTTGACCAAGCCCGGCACCAGCGGGCATTTTACCTATGAATACGTGGGCGCGGCGTTTTGGCAGAATACCAATCTGGCCTCGACCAGTTCGGGCAACGGCAGCCTGTATGCCGTCGCGTATGGCGAACCCACGCCGGCGAGCGGGGTTCCCACAAGCGGCACCGCGACCTATGGAATCGATATGCTCGGCGCGCAGACAACCGGCACGACCGTGTCGGGCATTTCCGGCACCGGTTCCTTGTTGGTCAACTTTTCGACCGGCGCGCTGGCTCTGGGCGGATCGTTGACGTCTGGCGGCGGTTTCAGTGGCGGTGGCGCGTTATCCAGTTCGGGCAGTTTTTCCGGTGCGTTCAATTTGTCCACTACCTACGCGGACGGTAGCGGGCAGATGAGCGGACGGTTGTACGGGCCTGCCGGCCAGGAAATCGGTGGTTCATTCTATACGGCGAACGATGGCACCAATGTGGCGGCGGGCGTGTTTCTGGGCCGTACCGGGGCAGCCGGGGCGACTGACACGAGCTTTGCCAGCCAGGCCGGTGCCGAGTTGCTCAACGCCGATCTGGTGGTGCAAAACGGCAAAACCAACGGTCAGTTGGGAACGGCAGCACTGGGCCTGATGAATCAGGGCATGCCGTCAATTGTGTTCATCGGACCCGGTTCTTCGTGGGCGATGTCGTATGCATACTGGCCTGTGACCTATCCCCACCCGCTTGCAGTGACCAATGCTCTGGCATCGGCGAACGGGCAAGGCGTGATTCTGACGGATACGGCTGCGAACCAATATGTGCGGGCGGGGGTCTATTTCGACAAGACCGGTGCGAGCCCGGTCTATGACCAGTTCACTTTTGGATTCGAGACTCCCGCATCTGCCGTACCGCGCACCGGTTATGCCGCCTATGACACGTTTATCGACGGTATACTCGTCCCGTCAGGCACCACAGCAAGCCCGACCGAAGTCGTCGGTAGCGGAACTGTCGGGATCAATCTGGCAAGCGGCGCGGTGACGACGGCGGCGACATTGCAGGATGTCGGGTCATCCCTCACCAATCTGGGAACGCTGGCGGGCACCGGCACGCTATCATCGGCCGCCAACAGTTTCTCCGGCACGCTGACGGTCGCGGGGGCCACGAATTATTCAGGCAACTGGCAAGGGCGGCTTTACGGCCCGGCTGCCACCGAAATCGGCGCGGTTTTCAACGGGGCGGGGGCCGATGGCAGCAGTCTGACCGGAACGATGACCGGGGTTTTCAACCCGGCGATCCTCGATCCCGCAGCAACACTGGCTACGCTCACTCGTCCGGCGACGTTTGCCGCGAACGAGTCCATTTACTCGAATGTGCCCTATACATTCCCCGGCTATACACAGTTGGCGTTCAGGGGCGTCACCCAGATCACCTACGATCCGGTGAACCAGACATACACAATCGGATCGACCGGCCTCAAATTCAATGCCGATGGCCTGCCTCTGCTTACAGGGACAGTCACCGCAGCAGATGTGGTGCCGGCGCAAAGCGATGCGACTTTCACAGCCTATGCCACGCCCACGATGACCGGGCGGATCCTCAATTCCGGGCCATCCAATCCGACTATCCAATTGTCCTATCTCAGTTTTGCAGAAATGGCCCAGACTGTATCGCAAGGGGGGAGCAATCCCAGCTATACGGTCGATCATTTCGAGTTGTTCGGCATCCCGACCGCGCAATCCTCCATGCCCACCTCCGGCTCGGCAACCTATTCGGGCGTGGTCTATGGCCGGGGAAATGTTTACGCGTTTGGGACCGGGGACTTCGTTCTTGGGGGAGCCGGGCAATTGAGCGCCAATTTCGCGTCCGGAGCACTGACTTCGACACTGACCCTGAATGCAACGCCGGTTGGCGGTGGCACTACGCAGGCGGTGGGCAGCATCGACTATGCCGGGACAATCACCGGAACGTCGTTTGGCGCGAATGCAACCGCTGGCACCGGACAGATGGCTGGCGGTTTTTACGGACCTGGCGCTGCTGAAGCGGGTGCAGCGTTTTCGTATGAAGGGCGCACCTACGCCCAGCCGCTTTCAGTCAATGTGGCAGGCGTGTTTGTCGGAAAGAAGAACTAGGAACCGGTTTCTCGCATCGCCGTCTCCGTGCCGTTATCCGTTTTTGTGCACCGCGCTAACTGACGGCGTTGTCTGTGAATTCCGGCGACACCGAATTCCGGTGAGACAATGCCCAATTGCCCCAAAGAACCAGCGGGTTCCCGGCTCTGGGCCGGGAAGACGTGTGGTTGCCTGTGTGGCGCGCGTTCGTTTGCCCACCTGAAGCGACGGGGGGTACTTTCGGGACGCTGGGCTTTTCAGGAGGCGGGGGCTGCGCCGAGCATGGCTGCGCGGATCTCGATGAAATCCTGCCGGATCTGCGCAAGGCCGGCGGCATCGAAAGTCAGCACGCTGTCGAGGATCGTGGTGCGCGCTGCCATATAGAGCTGAAGCAGGGCCTGCCCGGTCGGGGCATTGCCGTCCACGCCCATTTGCAGCGCGGTCAGCGCCGCCACCGCGCGAGTCAGCGCGGCGCTCTTTGCGCCGTTATCGCCGCGCCCGTTGGCATGGATCGCGCGGCCGACCGATCCGGCGACCTGTTCGAGGCACAGATCGACCAGCTGGCGCGAATTCGCCCCTTTGACACGGGCGTCGAAATCGACGCGGCGATAGGCTTCGGAAGGATCGCGGTTGAGCAGCATATCAGCCCGATGTCGTGCTGTTGGTCCACAGCGCGATTTGCTGGGTCAGGAACGACTGGGTCGACTTGTCCGCCGTGACCACGGAGTTGAGCGCTGAAAACTGCGTCAGCAGCGTGGCGCGCAGCGCGGCCTGTTGCGTGGCGATCTTGCTCAATTGCGTGGTGATGCTGCTTTGTTGCGTCGTGAGCGACTTGGAGGAGCCGGCCAGGGAATTCGGGTCGCTTGAATTGTTGACCTGCAGCGACAAGTCTTCGAGCGTTCCATAGATACCGTTGGCGCCGGTGGTGAACATCGCGGCCACGGCCTGTGGATGGGCTGACAGCGCGCTGTTGAGAACCGTCGAATCGAGCGAGAACGTGCCGTCCTTGTTGGTGGTCAGGCCAAGATCGCCCAGCGTTGCGGGCTGACCGCTGGTCGCATAGGGCATGATCGTGGTCGAACTGAGCGCAGACAGCGCCTGCTGCATTTGGCGCGCGCCCGAATTGTTGGCGAGCGCGGCGCCCGCGGCGGTATCGGTATTGAGCGTGCTCACGATCGAATTGAGCGCGGTGACCAGATCGCTCATCGCGGTGCTGACCGAACTGGTCGGATCGCTGAAACTGATCGTCGTCGGGCTACCCTTGTTGGTCCCGGTCAGATTGAGCGAGATGCCGGGCGCCGCATCGGTGATCGAATTCGACGCCGATGTGCGCGTCACCCCGTTCAGGATATAGCTCGCATCGGTGGCCGAGGCGGCGAGCGTTGCGCCGGTCGTCGAACTGCTGGTGGGGTTCCATGCGAATTGCGACAGGCCGGGGTCCGACGAATCTTCGGTCGCGCTGACGGTAAAGGCGTTCGCGGCGCCTTGCTGGCCGGAAATCACCAATTGCTGACCGTTGGAATTGCTGGCGACATAGGCCGTCACACCGGCTCCTGCGGCATTGATCGCGCTGGCCACTGTGGCCAGGGAAGAGCCCGATGCGATATTGACCGTGATCGCGCTTTGGCTGCCGGCGGTAAAAGTCGATCCCGAAACCGTGCCGAGCTGGATCGTCAGGCTGCCCGAGCCGACATCGGTCGCCGAAGACGAAATTGTCGGGCTGGCGATGGTCTGCCCCTGGGCGAGCGTGTCGACTTCGAGAGTCGAGGTGCCGCTGCCCGAGGTGGTGCCGGGGCTGACGGTCGCGACCGCGCTGTTGGCGATCTGCGGCGTCGAGGCAAGGCTGCCGGTGGTGATCATCGTGTCGAGCGAACTGGCCAGCGTCGACATCAGGTTCATCAGCGAGGACGAATCCGAAATCTGGGTCGCCAGTGTCGATGTGCGCGTATTGAGCGTGTCGATCTGGCCGGAATATTCCGCGGAGGACAGTTCGTCGGCCAGACTGCTGGCATTGATGTCGCCACTGACGCCAAGCGCCGTCAGCAGCGCCTCGGTCGCGCTGCCGGTCGAGGTTGTCGAGGTGCTGGCGGTCGACGATGTCGCGCTCGTGGTCGAGCTGGTCGTGCCGGTTGACGAGCTGGTGGAAGAGACTGTGGTCATACCGGAAAGAACGACCGATCGTGTAGCGGGTTAAGGGATCGCAGGCGCCATTTCATGCGTTTACGCCTGGGTGATTTCAAGCGCGCCATCGGCATCGAAACGCACGTCCAGCGGCACTTCGACATGCGGCGCAGGCGGGCTTTCGCCGCGTTTCAGGCTCATCACAAAGGCCAGCACGGCGGCCACCGCGACATAGAGCTCTTCGCGGATCACCTGGTTTTCGCGCGTGGTGTAATAGACCGATCGGGCGAGCGCGGGATATTCGAGCAGCGGCACGCCGAATTCGTTCGCCAGTTCGCGCATCGCCAGCGCGGTTTCGCCGCGCCCTTTGGCCAGCACGATCGGCGCGGGCGCAATGTCGGGATCATAGCTCAGCGCGACGGCGAAATGGGTAGGGTTGGTGATGATGAACTGCGCTTCCTGCACCGCCTTGCGCACCGATCCCTTGGCGATGGCGCGCTGGCGGCGGCGTTGCGCGGCCTTGCTTTCCGGGCTGCCCTCGGTTTCCTTGTGTTCGTCCTGGATTTCCTGGCGGCTCATGCGCAGACGGTGCTGGCGGCGGACCCACTGGATCGGAAAATCGCTCAGCGCGATCAGCAGCAGCCCGGACGCGAGATAGACCAGCAGCATGGTGATCGCATTCCAGGCAAAGCCGAGCTGGGCATGAAGCTGCCCCGCGCCCAGACTGGCAAATGTCGCCAGCCGCGACCGGAGCCACACCCAGGACAGCGTGCCGAGCAGCGCCAGCTTGGCCAGCCCCTTGCCGATCTCGATCAGCCCTTGCACGCCGAACATGCGCGACAGGCCGTTTACGGGGTTGAGCCGCGATGCCTTTGGCGCAAGATTGCCCGCGACAAAGGCGCCGTCGCCCAGCCCCAGCTGCACAAACAGCGATCCCGCCAGCACGCAGATGCCCAGCACCAGCACCGGGGGCAGCACCCCGCCCAGCGAATCGAGCAGCATGGCGCCGGGGTCAAACCGGTCGAGCGTATCGTGATCCCACACGAACCCCAGCCGCATCGCCTTGGTCAGCCCGCGCATGATCCATGGGCCCGCCAGAATGAGCCAGGCCACGCCCACCGCGATCCCCGTGGCCACGGTCAATTCGCGCGAACGCAGGACATCGCCGCCCTCGATCGCCTCGCGCCTGCGCTTGGCGGTCGGGGCAAAGGTCTTTTCGCCGGCGTCTTCGGACATCGTTTGCGCGCCTTTCTATTTCACCAGCAGCGCGGCGCTATAGGCCACGGCGGTATGCGCCAGCTCGGTCAGCCGGTCGCCGATCAGCGGCGCCGACGCGATCAGCGCGGTGATCCCCGCCAGCACCCCGGCAGGCAGGCCCAGCGCCATGAGATTGAGCGCGGGGGCAGACCGCCCGATCGTCCCGGTGACAATCTGCACGACCAGCAAAAGCAGCACGACCGGCAGCGCGATCGACAGCCCGGCAAGGAACATGTCGCCCGCAAAGGCGTCGATCATGTGCAGCCGGTCGGGCGTCATCCACGGTGTTCCCGGCGGAAAAGTGCGATAGCTTTCGACCAGCAGGCTGATCCAGTCGAGATGGGCGCCGACGCCAAAGAACAGCACGGTCAGCACGACGCTGAAATATTGTCCCAACACCGCCGAATGCGCGCCGTTGATCGGATCGGCGGTCGAGGCGATGGCCATGCCCATCCCCGCGCCGATCATTTCCGCGCCGATCAACGGCGCGGCAAAGGCCAACTGCATGACAAAGCCGATGGCAAGGCCGATCACCATTTCGCCGCCCAGATCGACAAGCCCTGCCAGCGAGAGGATCGCGGGCGGCGCGACGACCGACGTCCAGCCGCAGACAAACGCGGCCAGCGCGCCGGTCAGGATCACGCGCACTTGCGGCGGAACCGCGCCTGCGCCGAACAGCGGGGCGGCAAACAGCGCCGCGCCGATCCGCGTCATCACGAAAAGAAAGCGCCAGAACTCCGCTTCAAGCGGGCCAAAGCCGAAATCGAGCCCGATCATCGGCCTGTAGTCGCGATCTGGGCCATGACGTCCTTGAGGAAATCGCCCGCCAGCGCGAGCATCGCCCCGCCGAGCAGGACGAGCACGAGCGTCGTCACCGCCAGCTTCGGCACGAATGTCAGCGTCTGTTCGTTGACCGACGTCGCCGCCTGGATGATCCCGACGACCAGCCCGACGGCAAGATTGGCCAGCAAGACGGGCACGGCGGCGAGCGCTGCGGTCCACAGCATGCGGTCGGCCAGCGCGAGCAGGGTTGCGGTATCGTCCATCGTGAAGATCCGATTCAGGTAAAGCTGGAGGCCAGGCTCGCCATCAGCAGCGACCAGCCGTCGACCAGCACGAACAGCAAGAGCTTGAACGGCAGCGACACGACCGTCGGGCTCATCATCATCATCCCCAGGCTCATCAGCACCGAGGACACCACGATGTCGATCACCAGAAACGGCAGAAACAGCATGAAGCCGATCTGGAACGCGGTTTTCAGTTCGCTGGTGACAAAGGCGGGCAGCAGGATCGAAAAGGGCACGTCGGCCTGACTGGCAAAGCGCGGGGCATGGGCCATGTCGGCAAACATCAGCAGATCGCGCTGGCGCGTCTGGCGGATCATGAACGTGTGAAATTCGCGCCCGCCGGCGACAAAGGCCTGTTCGGCGTTGATCGTACCGGCCGAATAGGGCTGAATCGCATTGGCGTTCACTTTGTCGAGCGTCGGCGCCATGACGAACAGCGAGAGGAACAGCGACAGCCCGATCAGCACCGGATTGGGCGGCGCCTGTTGCAGCCCGAGCGCCTGACGCAAAAGCGACAGCACGATCAGGATGCGGGTAAAACTGGTCATCATCAGCACGAGGCTGGGCAGGATGGTCAGCAGCCCCATGATCAGCAGCAGTTGCAGCGACAGCGCCAGACTGCCCTTGCTCTGCGCACCCGACAGTTCGCCAAAGGCGCGGTCGAGCGCGCCGGGGATCGCGCCGCCGCCGGGGTTGGCGCCGGTTGCCGCAGCGGTTCCGGCCTGCGCCGCTTGCGCATGGGCCCCCCCGGCAAGCGTCAGGGCCAGGATCACGACGGACGCGATCAGCACGGCACGCCAGATGGCGGAGATGCGAAGGGGTAGCGCCAGATCAGGCATCATCGCCCCCTTTGGGCGACCGGGCCGGACCCTCGGCCAGCCGCACCAGCCCCTGCTTCGACGTGGAGACGAGGATTTCCCGATCGTGAAACGCGATCACCGCCAGCCGCATGGTGGGCGACAACATGCGCGTTTCGACGATACGCAGGCCCGATGATGGCCCCTCGCTCATCGCAAAGCGCCCTTCGAGCCGCTTCGCCAGACGCAGCGAGCCCCAGGCGACGAGCCCGATCAGCGGCAGCAGGACGATCAGCTTGGCGATATACCACAGCATCACTGCGACCCTCCTGCGCGTCGGCGCGGCTCTTCGGGGGCCATGCCCTCCTGGCCGACCAGTTCGACGATGCGCAGGCCAAACCGTTCGCCCTGGGTTACGACTTCGCCGCGCGCGATGAGTTTGCCGTTGACCATCACATCGAGCAGTTCGTCGGTCATGCGGTCGAGCACGACGACGCTGTCGGTGGTCAGGCCGAGCACGTCCTTGAGCTTCATGTCGGTGCGGCCGAGTTCTACGGTCAGGCGCACATCGACATCCTTGATCAGGTCGAAGCCGCGGGGGGTGAAGGTCATTGCTACCTCGTGTTCGAATGGCTGATCGGGGTGCGATCAGGTGATTTGGGGGATCAGGAAAGCTGGGTGATCTGGATCGCGACGCGCTCGTCGACGGCGCCGATGGTTCCATGGGCGATGGGATGCCCGATGGTCTGCCCCATCGCCTGTTGCCCGGCGATCAGCGGAACCTGCCGGGCGATCGGCAAATTCAGCACTTGCCCAGGCTCCAGCCGCGTGACGACATGGAGCGGCAGCCGGGTATCGACCAGCAGCGCGGTCAGCCGCAGCGGCATCGCGGCAAAGGGTTCGCTTTCGGGGGCGGCGGGGGCAGCGGGGCTGCGCGCGCCCGCGTCGGTCTGGCCCGTCATGCCGGTCAGCATCGGCAGCGCTGTCAGCGGCAGCGCCAGACGGATCGGCCAGGGCGCGCGGGTGCCTTCGGATATGGCGATGTCGAGCACGGCGAGCCGCGTCGATCCGGCAAAGGGCTGCAACTGGCCAAGGTCGGTATCGCGGCGCAACGGACGGATCGTCGGGCGCGCGGCACTTGTTCCGCCCAGCGCTTCGCCCAGCCGTGCCGCCAGAATCGTCTCGATGCGCTGAACCATGAGGTCCGCCGACATCGGCAATTCGCGCGGCATCGGTCGCGGCGCTTCGCCGGGGCCGCCGAAGGCCCGGTCGACCAGCCGCAGCACCGCTTCGGCATCGATCGCGCTCAACAGGCGATCGGGCATCGGCGAGGCGCTATAGGTGCTGTAGGCGCACAGGCCTTCGGCGGCGAAATCGGCAAAGGCGACTTCGTGCGGGGCCGCGATCGCGACATCGAGCGGATCGCCGCCGCACAGCCGCGCCAGGGCGCCGCGCAACGCGCGCGCCAGCCGCGCCGCCGCGTGATCGAGCGCGGTCATGAGGTCGGCCTGGGCGGGGCCGGGGCGCAGCAGCGCCGCGCTGTGGCGGGCCAGCGCGCGCTCGGCGACGATGTCGAAGTCCTGTCTCATGGGCCAAAGACCTGTTTTGTATGGGCGGTCGTCACTGGATGATGAAATTCTTGAAATAGACCGCGTCGACCCCGCCGAAGCCTTCGGTATCGGTCAGCACTTTGTTGATCGCCTGGGTCAGTCGGCGTTGCAGCGCTTCCTTGCCTTGCGGGGTCTGGATCGATTCGTCGGTGGTGTCGGCCAGCACCGCCAGCATGGCCGAACGGATCGCCAGTTCATGTTTCTTGAGCCAGGCGACCACGCGATAATCGCGGTGCGTCGAACAGGCGACCGAGATCTGGACCAGCGATTCGCTGCCTTTGAGGTTCGACGTGAAATCCTCGGAAAAGCTGAAATAGAGCGTGCGATATTCGCTGCCGCCGTCGCCATCGACTGCCTTGCCGCCTTCACCTTCGGCTTCCTTGGCCGCCGGGGCGAAAGGATCGGCTTCGCCTTTGCGGATCAGCTTGGGGTGGTTGTCTTCCTTGATCACGACTTTGTTCCCGCCGCCGATCAGGCCGGAGGCGACCAGTCCGAAAACCCCGCCGCCGCCGACGCCCAGGAGGGCGACCGCGCCGACGATCTTGATCATCATGCCGCCGCCCTTTTTTGCGGGCTTGGCCTCTTTGTCCTTTTTCTCACTCATCGCGCGTCACACGCCCCCTTCAAGCAAAAATCCCGCTGGCGTCGGTGGCATCGCTGCCGCTCCGCGCGGTGGGTGATGGATTGGCCGGGCGCGCCTGCGCGGCGGCCTGGCGATTGCTGCCGCCACTGGCCGCCTGCTCGGACCCGGAGCCGGAACTCGAACTTGCGCTGTTGCCCTGATTCGCAGTGCTGCCCTGATTTCCGGTGCTGCCCTGATTTCCGGTGCTGCCCTGATTTCCGGTGCTGGTCGCGCTCTGGTCGGGCTGATTGCCGCCGCTGTTGGTGTTGCCGGCATCGAGGCCACTTGAGCTTGCCCCGGAACTTGCGGTCGCGGCGACGACGGCCGGGGCAAAGCCCGGATCGGCGCTGTTCATGGTGACCGACAGGCCTTCGTCGCGTGCGCTGAACTGCATCGAGACGCGGCCAAAATCCTGATGCTGCATGGTCACGCCGACCGCAGCGGCGGCGCTGGTGCTTTCGGACCGCGCGCGGGCGATCGAATCGACCAGGGTCGCGAAATCGGTCGGTGTTTCGCTTGTCGGCGTGGCCGTGGACGACTGGGTTGCCGCGTTCGACTGATGGGGCGCTGTCGCCGCCGTCAGCGTGGCGGCGGTCGCGGCGGCCGGGGTGGCGGCAGTGGTGTCGGAACTGGTCGCCGTCTTGCCGCTGGCGGTGGAATGCGACGCGTTGGCCTGTGATGCGTTGGCCTGTGATGCGTTGGCCTGTGATGCGGTTGCCTGTGATGCGGTCCTGGCGCCGGACGGAGCGCTGACGGCGCTTGTCGCGCGGGGGCTGCGGCTCGACGTGGTGGTCGGCAGGGTGGCGGTGCGGATCTGCGGATCGGCGACGGTCGCGGCATAGGCGCCCAGATTGGCGTTGGGCCGGGCTGCGGCGGGCGTCGTCGCCGGGTCGGACGATGCAGTCTGGGTCTGCGTATCGGTCGCAGCACCGGCGGTTTGGGTCGCTGCGCCCGGATTGCCGGGTGTTTGAACGGTGGGCGGGGTTTGAGCCGTGGATGTCTGGCTGCTGCCGGACGTTTGGGGGGCGGCGGTCCGGGGCTGCGCCATGGTCAATGCCGTCGGGACCGGCGTCGGCTGGATCGGCGGCGCCGGCGTGATCGTGGTATCGGTCGAAGCCGCCTTGGCCTGGGTGGCATCGCTGGCCTTGGCCGACTTGTCGCGCGCGGTGTGGCCGGTGCCCGTGCCGATACCCGTTCCCGTCGCGGCTTTGGTCGCGACCGGCGTTGCGGCAGGGGTCGCAGATGCGGCAAAGATCAGGCTTGTGACCGGCAAGGATTTGCCGGGGGTTGCCGCCGGGGCCGGGGGTGTTGCCGGGGCTGCCGCTGTCGGCAAGGTTGCTGCCGAGGCGTCCTGTTGCGCCTGCAAGGTCGATGCGAACCCTCCCGTGGCTCCCGACGAAGCACCGGAATCGCTGTTTGCTGCGGGGTTGGGCAGCGTTGTCGAGGTGGTCGCTGCCGGGGTTGCGCTGACGGCAGAGGCAGCGGCGGCAATCGTGACGGTCATCGACTTGGTGCTCCCGGCGAGGTGGTATTCATGGTTAAGCGAGAAGCGTGCCAATTCAGGACGTCCGCGCGCACCGGATCAGGTTTTGCGGGATGGGCGGGCGCCGAGCGGCACGGCAGCGGCGGCCTGATGACGGGCGATGCGTTGGGCGGTGGCTGTTGCACGGTCTTCGACGGCGGCGCGGCTGCGCTCGGCGGCGGCGGCTTCGGCGGCGCGGGCATCGGCCTGATCGCGCGCGCGGGCCACATCGGCGTCGGTGCGTGTGGCCATGCGCTGCAATTCGCCCAGATAGATCCGCTGGCGCACGAGGTCCGCGCCGCAGTCGGCATCGGTGCGCGTGGCATAGCCGGTGATCAGCGTGGCGGTGCGCTGGCCCAGCGTTTCAAGGTCGGCCAGCCGCGCTTCGGCGCGTCCGGCTTCGCTCAGCGCGGTTTGCCGGGCGATCGCACGCAGCTTTTCCAGTCGTTTGAGCCGGGCAAGGCGCGCGCGTTCAGCCTTCATGGCCCAGCAATTCGCTCAATTGGGCGATGCTTTGCGCCAGCGGCACGATGTCGCTTTGCGCCTGTGCGAGAAAGGCGCTCAGCCGGTCGTGCATCGCGATCGCGCGGTCGAGCTGCGGATCGGCACCCTGGCGATAGGCGCCCATCAACACGAGATCGCGGTTGGCTTCGTATGTCGCGACCAGCGCGCGGAACCGCCGGGCGAGCTGGGCGTGCCGCGGATCGACGATGTCGTTCATCACCCGGCTGAGCGATGCGGCAATGTCGATTGCGGGATATTGTCCGCGCTGCGCCAGATCGCGCGAGAGCACGACATGCCCGTCGAGAATCGCGCGCGCGGTGTCGACCACCGGGTCGTCCTGGTTGTCGCCGTCGGCCAGCACGGTGTAAAGTCCGGTGACCGAGCCGCCGCTCGCCGCCGAATTGCCCGCGCGTTCGACGAGCTTGGTGATCGTCGCCAGCGCCGAAGGGGGATAGCCGCGCGCCGCGCCCGGTTCGCCGAGCAAGAGGCCTATTTCGCGCGCGGCATGGGCAACGCGGGTCAGGCTGTCCATGATCAACAGCACGCGGCGGCCCTGTTTGCGGAAATGTTCGGCCATGCTGGTCGCCAGCATCGCGCCGCGAATGCGCAAGTTCGGCGCATGGTCGGCGGGCACCGCGACAATCACGCTGCGCGCCTTTTTGGCGCCGTTCATGTGACGCTCGACAAAGTCCGACACTTCGCGTGCGCGTTCGCCGATCAGCCCGACGATCACCACTTCGGCCTCTGCCCCATGCGCGATCATGTCGAGCAGGACCGATTTGCCGACTCCCGATCCGGCCATGATGCCGATGCGCTGGCCCACGCCGAAGGTGGTCATCGCGTTGAGCGCGCGAACGCCGACATCGAAGGGAATGCGGACCGGCGCCCGGTCGAGCGCGCCCGCGCGCACCCCGCCGGCGGGCCATTCCTGCCCCGCCGCGATCGGTCCGCGGCCGTCGATCGGCTGCGCTTCGCCATCGACCGCGCGGCCGAGGAAGGCCTCGCCCACCGGCAACATGCCGGGCCTGCCTTCGGGCCGGACCCGTGCGCCGGGACGCAGCAGGACCGGATCGCCAAGCAGCATCATCAGCGTATGGCCGTTGCGAAACCCGATCGCTTCGGCGCTAAGCGTGCCGCGCCCGTGCGCGATGCGGCATTGCGCGCCGATCGGCAGCGCCAGCCCGCTGACTTCGAGCAGGCCGCCGTCGCAGGCGGAGACCACGCCATAGCGGCGCGGGCCGGATTCGGGCCGCGCCATGGCCAGACGGTCGAGCAAGGGAAAGACCGGGTTCAACATGCGCGAAGCGCCTCGTCGAGCGCGGCGCGCCATTGCGCCGGGCCGTCCTCGACGCCGCCGCCCGCGGTCTCGACGCGCACCGCGCCGCGCTCCAGCTTTGGATCGGGTTCGCAGTGGCAGTCTTCGGGCAGGCGGCCATGGACGAGCGCCAGATCTTCGGGATGAAGGCGGATCACGCGTTCGTCGGCGGCGCGCTTGAACATCGCGACGGCGGTCGCGACGCGGCGCGCCAGGCTGTCGGGCGCGATCGCCGCTTCGCCGAGCACAGCATCGCACAGCGCGATCACCGTGTCTTTCAGCCGCTGGGCAAAGGCTTCGGTCTCGGTCGCATCCAGCCGCGCCAGCGCGGTCTCGATACGATGGCGCGCGGCGTCGGCGACGGCCATCTCGGCGCGGGCGGCGGCGGCGCCTGCCTCGGCCCCTTCGGCATAGCCGCGGGCAAAGGCGTCTTCGACCGGGTCGGGCATGGTGTCTGGCGCCGGATCGTCGCCAAGGCGTTCGAACGGCGAATCGAACCGGGTGTCGCGGGCAAAGCCGCGCCCGCTTCGGCCAAGCGCTGCCAGCGACAGGCTGCGCGCGGGCTCAGACATAATCGTCGTCGCCGGCGCCGAACACGATCACCCCTTCGGCGGCGAGCCGCCGCGCAGCGGTGATCATCGCCTTTTGCGCTTCGAGCACTTCGGCCATCTTCATCCGCCCGCGCGCGGCGATTTCATCGCGCACGCCATCGGCGGCGCGCGACGACATGGCGCGGAAAAACACTTCGCGCTTGTCTTCGGGGGCGCCTTTCAGCGCGCCGATCAGCGTGTCGCTGTCGACTTCGCGCAGCAGCGTGCCCATCGACTTTTCGTCGAGCACGAACAGATGTTCGAACTTGAACATCTCGTTCTCGATCGCCTTGGCGAGCGCTTTGTCCTGTTTGCTGATCTCGGGCATGACCCGGCGTTCGATCGCGCGCGTGGCGGCATTGATGATGTCCGCCGCTTCGCGCGGGCCGCCCATGGTCAGCGCGGCCTGGCCATGGCATTCGGTGATCCGCCGGGCGAGCATGTCTTCGAGCATGATCAGCGCATCGGGCGAGACCCGCCCGAGCGTGGCGACGCGATGGACCACTTGCGGCTGAATCTCTTCTGCCAGACCATGGAGCACACCCGCCGCGACATCGGCGTCAAGCTGGACCAGCAGCACCGCAATCGCCTGGGGATGTTCGTCGCGCACCAGCGGCACGAGCACTTGCGGGGTAAGCCAGCGCGCGAGTTCGAGCGAATTGGTGCGCTGTTCGGGCGCGATGCGCTGCATCAGGCTTTCGGTCTTTATCTCGCCGATCGCGCGGGTCATCATGTCGCGGACCTGGCCGACGCGATCGGGCACGATCAGCCCCATGCGTTCGGTCTTTTCGACAAAGCGACCGATCGCATCGGCAATCGCGGCCGGGCTGATTTCGCCCAGCGCACACATCCTTTCGCCCAAAAGGCGCAATTCGGCGGGATCGAGCTGGCCCAGCAGCGAGGCCGCCTGTTCGTCTTCGAGCAGCATGATCATGACCGCGGCGCGCTCCGCGTCGGTCGGGTTCAGGCCATCGCGGGAAAGGTCGGTCATTGCGCCGGCTCCATGTCAGGATCTTTGAGCATCTGTCGCAAGGCGGCGACGGCGGTATCGGGCTTTTCGCGGACGAGCTGTTGGGCCAGGCCCACCTGACGGCCCAGCAGTTCGGGATCGACCGCGCCGGTTTCCGGGTCTTGCGCCGGAGTCATGTCGGGGCGCGGGGTGTCTTCGGCAGCCTCGTCCTCGGTGTCGTCATCGGCAGGGGCGGGCAACGCCCTGGCGGCGGCGGGATCGCGCTTGAGCGCCTTGATCAGCGGCCTGACGCCGAGCAGCAGAGTCAACAGCACCGCGAGCAGCGCGACGCCGTTGCGCACGGCCATCGCGAACCACGGCGTTTCCCAGAATTTGGGCTGGTCGATGGTGACCGGCTGAAAATTGCGCACGACCACCGCGATCTGGTCGCCGCGCGTGGGATCTGCGCCGACGGCGGCACTGACCAGTTGCTTGATCTGATCGATTTCGCCCGGCTTGGCCTTGGCCATCGCCGCCGCGCTCAGCGCGACCGCGACCGACAGGCGGCGGATCTTGCCGGGCCCGGCATTGGTAACGGCGACTTCGCGGCCCAGTTCATAAGTGCGGGTAGACGATGTGTCGCTGTTGGTCGGGCTCGGGCCGGGGGCTGCGGGCGAACTGTTGCCGGTCGGGGCGCCGGGCGAGGCTTGCGGCTGCGGCGGCGGGGTGTTGGACAAGACGCCCGGCACCCCTGCGGCGCCGGCACCGGCAGAGGTCTGCGAGGCGGTCTGCGTTTCGGTGCGCACGGCGCCTTGCTTGTCATAGCTTTCGCGCGCGCTGGTCTGTTGATCCATGTTGAGATCGAGCTGGATCTCGCTGGAAAAATTGCCCGCGCCGAGCATCGGCGTGAGCAGCCCTTCGATTTGTTCGTGCAGCTTGTCTTCGAGCCGGGCCTGCATTTCGATGCGGTCGGCATCGCCCGGCTGGCCGGCGGACAGGAGATGGCCCATCTGGTCGATCACCTTGACCGAATCGAGCGACAGGCCGGGCACCGATCCGGCGATGAGGTTGATGATCGCGGTGACCTGGCTGGCGGCAAGCTGGCGCCCTTTGGCGAGCTTGACCATGACCGAGGCGGTCGGCGGCGAATTGTCGCGGACAAAGGCCGATTTTTCCGGTTCGGCAAGGTGAACGCGCACGGCCTCCACCCCTTCGATCTGCATGATCGTCAATTCCAGCTCGCGCTCGCGCGCGGCCTGAAGCCGCTGGCCCTCGACCGTGCGGCTGGCCCCGAGCGGCAGCTTGTCGATCATCTGTTGCCCGGTTTCTGGGGTGGCCAGCGCGCCATCGGCAGCGGCTACCATGCGCGCCTTGTAAAGATCGTCTTCGCCCACGGTCACCGCGCCGGTCTGGTTGTCGATGGCATAGCGGATCGAGGCCTTGTCGAGCGCGGCGACGACCTGGCCGCGCTCGGTGTCGGACAGCGCGGTATAAAGCACGCGTTGCGGCGCGGGCGCCATTTCGAGCCACAGCAGCCCGGCCATGCCAGCCGCCGCGACACCGGCAAACCACGGCAGCGCGCGGCGCACGGGCGGTTGCTGCATGAACCGGCCCAGCCGCGCCGGCAGGCTGCCGCCCGCCGGATCGGTCAGCGAGGCCAGAAGCGAGGAACCGGGCTCTGGGCCCGATGTGGGGACGAGGTCGGCCATATCGGGTTAGACGCCCAGTTTCATGATGTCCTGGTATGCGGACAGCAGCTTGTTGCGGACTTGCAGGGTGGCTTCGAAGGCGACGCTCGACTGCTGACGCGCAAGCATGACCTGGGCGATGTCGGTGACTTGCCCGGTTTCATAAGCGCCGGTTACCGCTTCGGCGTGGGTCTGCGTCTGGTTGACCGTGTCGAGCGCGGATTTGAGCGCGCCGGTGAACGAACTGCCCGAGGCTTCGGTGGTTGCGGCTCCGGGTGCGCTCCCGGATGCGGTATCGCCGGTGCGGACTTGTTGCAGCAGTTGGTTGCGGTCGATGATCTGTTGGCGCAGCGCCATGATGTCGTGAACACCCGATGCCGCGCCGATGCCGGAAATGCCGCTCATCGACGGCCTCCCGCCACGGCGATGCCGGCTTCACGAAACGAGGCGAGGCGATAGCGCAAGGTGCGCTCGCTGATCCCCAGTTGCCGCGCGGCGGCAATGCGGCTGCCGCCACAGGCATCGAGCGCGGCGAGGATCGCGCGGGCCTCTGACAATTGCACGATGTTCGACAGGCGTGCGCCGCTTCCGGCGGTCATGACCGGGTCTGCCATCGGCGTATCGCCTGCCGTGCGTACCGCGCGGTCGAACGCGATATGCTGCGGCCCGATTTCCGGCGCATCGCCCGCCAGCAACAGCGCGCGGCGCACCACGTTTTCCAGCTCGCGGACATTGCCGGGCCAGGGGTGCTGGGCCAGCATGTCCAGCGCCGCTTCGCCGATCCACGGGATCCGGGCCCCTTGCGGCACGTGGCGCAGCATCATCGTGAAAGCCAGCGGGGCAATGTCGTCGGGGCGTTCGCACAAGGGGCGCAGCATCAAGGGAAAGACATTGAGCCGGTAATAGAGGTCGGCGCGAAAGCGGCCTTCATCGACTTCGGTGGGCAAGTCGCGGTTGGCGCAGGCGATGACGCGCACATCGACCTTGATCGGCTGGGTCGCGCCGATCGGCACGACTTCGCGTTCCTGCAGCGCGCGCAACAGCTTTGCCTGAAGCGACAGCGGCATTTCGGCAATTTCGTCGAGCAGCAGCGTGCCGCCGTTGGCAGCGCGGAAAAAACCTTCGCCCGCTGCGCTGGCGCCGGTAAACGCGCCCTTTTGATGACCGAACAGCATGGCTTCGAGCATGGTTTCGGGCATTGCCGCGCAATTGATCGCGATAAACGGCTTGTCCGCGCGGGCCGAACGATCGTGGATGAAGCGGCTGAGCACTTCCTTGCCGGTTCCGGTCGGGCCGTTGATCAGCACGGGGATGTCGCTGGCGGCGATGCGTTCGGCCAGAGCGAGCACCGACAGGCTTTCGGGATCGGCGGCGACAGGGCTGCCCGCCGGCATGGCGCAGGCGATCAGCGCGGCGAGCGAGGCTTCGCCGGCACCATCGGTATAATCCAGATGGAACTTTTCACCCGGTCCCCGACGAATGGTGCAAGGCCGGCCAGGCTGTGCCCGCCCCAGCCGTACCGTGCGTGCCAGCGGCAGGGGGATCGGCGTGACTTCGTCCGCGTCGAGCAGAAAGACCGGAAAATGGGGTCCGGGTGTGCCCATGACCGAAGCCGCGCGCTGCACCAGCGGTGCATGCGCGGATTTTGCCGCGTCTGAAATCTGCAGTCCGTTGTGTTCGCGCTTCATCAATTGCTGCCCCGTCTTAACCATGTCTCGTGAGCAGCTTTTCGCGCGAAAACGACAAAGGGTCCGGTAATTTAAGCCTCGTGCCTGTCCTGAGGAGAAGTGCGTAGGTGCGGCAAGTCCTGGCCGGAGGGGGGCTTAAATCCGGCACGGTTTTGCCGGTCTTTGCCGTGAGAGCCGGGTCGAGAGTGACTGGACCCGACCCCCATGAATTCAGGCCCTCTATCCGGAGAGTAACCATGAGCGTAATCAACACGAACATTTCGGCGCTGCAGGCTTCCAACGCGTCGAGCTCTGCCAGCTCGATGACGTCGAAGGCGATGCAGCAGCTGTCGACCGGCCTGCGCATCAACAGCGCCGCCGATGACGCGGCGGGCCTGGCCATTTCCAACACGATGACCTCGCAGATCAACGGCATGAGCCAGGCGGTGCAGAATGCCAACGACGGCATCTCGCTGGCGCAGACCGCAGGCGGCGCGCTGAACGAAGTGACCAACATGCTCCAGCGCGTCCGCGAGCTGGCGGTGCAGTCGAGCTCGGGCACGTATCAGGCGTCGGATCGCACCTCGATGCAGTCGGAAGTGTCGAACCTGACCAATCAGATCTCTTCGATTCTCAACACCACGCAGTTCAACGGGGTCAACGTGTTTGCCGTCACCTCGGGGGCGCCGGCCACCGACGGATCGCAGGATGCGACGTTCACCATTCAGACCGGCGCCAACAGCTCGGCCAGTTCGGGCAACACGGTGACGATCGATTCGGTCGCGTTCAACGGATCGACATTCTTCGGCAGCACGAGCGGCACCGGCAACACGTCGTACAGTTCGGCCAGCGGCGCGACCCAGTCGCTCGACGTGACGACGCAGAGCGCCGCCGCGACCACGATCACCAATGTCGATTCGGCTGTGGCCCAGGTCAACGCGACGCAGGCCTCGCTCGGCGCGGCGCAGAACCGGCTGACCTCGGTGGTCAACAATCTCAACACCAACATCACCAACCTGTCTTCGGCGCGCAGCCAGATCCAGGATACGAACTACTCGGCGACCACCACCCAGCTCGCCAAGTCGCAGATCCTCTCGCAGGCGTCGACCGCGATGCTCGCCCAGGCCAACCAGAGCCAGCAGAACGTGCTCTCGCTGCTCAAGTAAACCCCCGCGCCGATCCCTCTTCTGCTGCGCGTCTCCACCGCGCGGCGGGATGGTCAAGACCCTGCTGCCCGTCTCCACCGGGCAGCGGGGTTCTTGCGTTGCGGTGTCGCCGGGCAACAGAGGTCAAATCAACCTCATGTAAGCAAACAAAAAATCTTTCGATCTTGCGGCATTAAATTGCCGGATTTTGCTTAAAACCGGCAAGAATTTGCCGCTCTAGCGTAGGACAGCCGCTTCGTTCCGAACCGGTGCGGCAGTCATTTCGGTAAGAATATTTACCCTGGAGATCACAGATGAGTGTAATCAACACGAACATTTCGGCGCTGCAGGCGTCGAATGCGTCGAGCTCTGCCAGCTCGGCGACGTCGAAGGCGATGCAGCAGCTGTCGACCGGCCTGCGCATCAACAGCGCCGCCGATGACGCGGCGGGCCTGGCCATTTCCAACACGATGACCTCGCAGATCAACGGCATGAGCCAGGCGGTGCAGAATGCCAACGACGGCATCTCGCTGGCGCAGACCGCAGGCGGCGCGCTGAATGAAGTGACCAACATGCTCCAGCGCGTCCGCGAGCTGGCGGTGCAGTCGAGCTCGGGCACGTATCAGGCGTCGGATCGCACCTCGATGCAGTCGGAAGTGTCGAACCTGACCAACCAGATCTCTTCGATTCTCAACACCACGCAGTTCAACGGGGTCAACGTGTTTGCCGTCACCTCGGGGGCGCCGGCCACCGACGGATCGCAGGATGCGACGTTTACCATTCAGACCGGCGCCAACAGCTCGGCCAGTTCGGGCAACACGGTGACGATCGATTCGGTCGCGTTCAACGGGTCGACATTCTTCGGCAGCACGAGCGGCACCGGCAACACGTCGTACAGTTCGGCCAGCGGCGCGACCCAGGCCATGGACGTGACGACCCAGGCCGCCGCCGCGACCACGATCACCAATGTCGATTCGGCTGTGGCCCAGGTCAACGCGACGCAGGCCTCGCTCGGCGCGGCGCAGAACCGGCTGACCTCGGTGGTCAACAATCTCAACACCAACATCACCAACCTGTCTTCGGCGCGCAGCCAGATCCAGGATACGAACTACTCGGCGACCACCACCCAGCTCGCCAAGTCGCAGATCCTCTCGCAGGCGTCGACCGCGATGCTTGCCCAGGCCAACCAGAGCCAGCAGAACGTGCTCTCGCTGCTCAAGTAAACCCCCGCGCCGATCCCCCATCCGGCCGCGCGTCTCCTCCGCGCGGCCGGATCATCAAGACCCCGCCACATTGACGCCCGACGACCGCAAGGCCGCCGGGCGTCAATGTATCTGCCAACCCGATACGAAAACGGCCGCCCGGAGCGTTCCGGACGGCCGTTGCGGGGAGGCGGCGGGGAAGGGGTGGGCGTCAATCCATCAGCAGGATCGACATGCGCCGGTTACGCGGATCGGTCGGGCTGGCGGGGAGCAGCGGATCCTGATCGGCCACACCCTCGATGCGGCGAAACCGTTTTTCCGACACGCCGAAGCGCATCAGCGCAAGCCGCGTGGTTTCGGCGCGCCCGGCCGACAACGACCAGTTGTTCGCCGGATCGCCGGGGCGCCATTGCAGGCTGTCGGTATGGCCGCGCACGGTAAGGCCATTGGGCTCTGGCGCGATCGCCTGGGCAATCGTCTGGATCAGCTGGGTCGCCTGGGGCGTCAGGATCGTGGTGCCGATGCGAAACATCGAGAAATCGGCATCGTCCATCAGGTCGAGCCGGATGCCTTCGGGCGTCATGGTCAGCCGCACTTGCTTGGCCAGCTTGGCCAATTGCTGGTTGGCCTGCAGCTTTTGTTGCAGCCGCTGTTGCAGCGTCGCGGTGCGTTTCATCTTTGACCCGCCGTCCTTGGGGCCGCCGGTCGCATCGCGCGGAATGGTCATCGTCTTGGTGCCGGTCTGCCCGGCGCGATAGGGATAGTTGTCGACATCGGTCAACGACGATCCGCCGAGCAGGCCATTGGAACCGGCGCTGCCCTGGCGGGTCTTGACGAGCGTCGGGGTGAAATAGTCGGCAATCCCCTTGCGCTGCTTTTCAGTGGTTGCACCCAGCAGCCACATCAGCAGGAAGAATGCCATCATCGCGGTGACGAAGTCGGCATAGGCGACTTTCCACGCCCCGCCGTGATGTCCACCCGCGACAACGGTGATCTTCTTGACGATGATGGGCGGCGGGAGTTCCTTCGCCTTGGGCTTGGCCATGATCGCTCCTTATCGTCCGCGCAGCGCGTCGAGGAGTTCGGACAGGCCGGGGCGGAAGGCATGGCCCAGTCCGGACCGCGCGCTTTCGACCACGAGCGGCTGCGGCCAGCCGTGGAGCGAGGCGACGATCACCTGCTTGACCGCCTGAAAGATCATTTCGTCCTGATCGAGCACTTGCTTCAACCGTCCGGCCAGCGGCGCAACGATGCCATAGGCGAGCAAGACGCCCATGAACGTGCCGACCAGCGCCGAGCCGATCATCGCGCCCAGAATCGCGGGCGGCTTGTCGATCGAGCCCATCGTCTTGACCACGCCGAGCACCGCCGCGACGATCCCGAGCGCGGGCAGCCCGTCGGCCAGCCCCTGCAAGGCATGGTGAGCTTCGGACGCTTCATGGAAATGGGTCTTCATCGCGTGATCCATGACATCTTCGACCGCATGGACTTCGAGCGTGCCCGACGAGACGACGATCAGCGTCAGCGTGTCGCAGATCAGCGAAACCAGCGCATGATTGCCGAGAATCTTGGGAAATTCGGCGAAAATCGTGGAGTTTTTGGGGTCGGTGACATGGCTTTCGAGCGCGACGGGGCCGTCGCTGCGCAGGATTTTCATCAGCCGGGTGCACAGCACGATGGCATCGACATGGTCCTGCTTGGAATGCCTGGGCCCCTTGAACACTTTGCCCATCCCGGCGCCGATGCCTTTGAGTTCGTGCATCGAATTGCCGGCAATGGTCGCCCCCAGCGCCGCGCCGCCGATGATCAGCATTTCGTGGGGGATCGATTCCATGACCGGGCCGAGCGCGCCGCCGGTAATGGCAAAGCCGCCAAAGACCATGACGAGCAGAACGACAATGCCGATACCAGCAAACATTTCGGGGTGTGCTCCGTTCGCTCTGGCGGATCAGTTGCCGATGACGCTGAACAGCGACAGCGACGACATCTTCACGAAACAGGCCTGGCTGGCCTGAAGCGCGGTGGTCAGTTGCTGCAGCTTGATCGCCGCCTTGGACACGTCGGTATCGCCGACCTGGGATTCTGCGGTCGCGCGCGCGGTGCTTTGCGCGGTCAGATTCTGCGTGTTGAGCGTGATCCACGATTCGCGCGAGCCGATCACGGTCTGTGCCGTGGTGACCGCGTCGAGCCCGTTGGACAGCGAGGTCAGCCCGTTTTGCGCGGCGGTCTGCGCCGCAGAGCCGCCCGCCTTGAGCGCGGTGGCGAGCGCGCCGATGGTGTCAATGACATTGGTGGCATTGCCCGACGCGTCGGTCATGGACAGGACTTCGGGCCCGGTCAGGCTGGTCTGCACGGTCTGACCGCCGCCGATGGCAAGCGTCTGCGACGTGCTGGTGCCGCCATAGACGGCATTGCCGGAGGCATCGAGGGAATAGGCATCGCCCGAAACCCCGCCGCCAAACAGCGCGTTGCCGTTTGAATCGCGCGAATTGGCCAGGCTCAGCAAATCCTTCTGGATCTGCGACAATTGCGTGCCGATCGTGGCGCGCTGCGAATCCGACAGCGTGCCGGTGGCCGCCTGGGTGGTCAGCGTCTTGGCCTGGTTGATGTCGTTGACCATCTGGGTCATCGCCGAATCCGCCAGTTGCAGATTGCTCGTGGCCTTGTTGGCCGAAGCGGTGTCGACGGTGGCCGTGGCATCCTGCAACTGCATCATGCGCATTTGCGCCGCCGCTTCGGGATTGTCCGATGCGGCGGTGAACTGTGCGCCGCTGCTGATCGAATTGTTGACCGCACTGACCTGCTGCTGCAGCGAGGCAAGCTGCTCTGCCGCAGTGGTATAGAAAGTGCTGGTGCTGGTCGAACTGATGGTCGTCATGGCGATTGCCCTGTTGCTGCCGGGCCGATGCGGGCCCGATCAGGATCAGTGGAGATTGAGCATGCTGGTGAAGATGTCGCTGGCGGTCTGCATGACTTTGGCCGATGCCTGAAACGCCTGCTGATATTTGACGAGATTGACCGCTTCGGTGTTGAGATCGACGCCCGCTTGCGCCGACAGGCTGGATGCCGCCGCGCTCGACAGCGTCTGCAGCGTGGTCTGTGTGGTCGTGGCGCTGCTGACCGAGCCGGAAATGTCGGTCAGGATAGCGTTCATCGTGCCCGCCGGATCGAGCGTGGTCAGCGCGCTGGTCAAGGCGGTCAGGTTGGTCGTATCGGCGCTCTTGGCGGCGGACCCGCCGGCGGCGGTGGCGATCGCGCTGCCGTTGCTGGTCGTCATCGTCAGCGTTGCTGCGGTCGTGCCCGAAAACAGCGCGGCGCCGGTCGTACCGGTCAGATCGGACCCGCTGGCCTGTTGCGTGTTGACGGTGGTCGCGATCGACGAAGCCAGGCTGTCGAGATTGGTGCCGATCTGGTTCAGCTTGGTCAGCGCGGCCTGATTGCCGGCGATCGATCCGCCGCCGAGCGTGACCGCCGCATTGCCGACCGCCAGCGATTCGGTGCCGTCGCTGTTGGTCGTGGTGGTCAGCGTGTTGGTCGACGTGCCGGTCACCAGCGGCGGGCCGCTGACGCCGCCGATGTTTACATTGGCGCTGCCGTCGGCCTGGATGGTCGTGGCGATGTTGGCGTATTGGCTGATCTGGTCGAGCAGGCTGTCGCGCTTGTCCATGAGGCTGGCGCGGTCGCTGGTGGTGACATCGCTGTTGATCGACGAGGCGCCCGATGTCGCCGAAAGCTGGGTGTTGATCGCCGCCAGCTGCGTGCCGAGCGTGTTGATCTGGCTGACGCCGTTGGTCACTTCGCCTTGCAGCCCGGTCTGCGTCGCCGACAGGCCCTGCGCCGCGATCTGGAAAGCGCTGGTCATGGTCGACGCGGCCTGGATGACGGTCGCGCGCGCCGAACTGTCGGTCGGATTTTGCGCCAGCGTGGTCAGCGAATTCGTGAATGTGCCGATCGCGGTGAACACGCCGGAATTCTCGACTGCCGTTTCGACATCGGTGAGGCCCGATACCGTGCTGGTCGCCTGCGCGGTATCCGAAGCGGTGCGCCGTGCTTCGGACTGCAGGAAGCTGTCGGCATTGCGCACGATTCCCGAAACCGTCACGCCCGACAGCGAGACATCGTTGGCGGTGCTCCAACTGCTGGCCGAGGCGACTTCGACGGTGTTGGCGGTGCGCCGGACATAGCCGTCGGTCGATGCGTTGGAGATGTTCTGCCCGGTGAGGTCGAGCGCGATTTCGGCAGCTCTGGCACCGCTGGCGGCGATCGACAGGAGGTTGCTGGTCATGGCTGCGTGCTCCCTGTTGCCGCGGCAGGCCCGGCTGTAGCGGGAGATTGGCCCGACAGTTGCGCTTCGACCTGTTTGGCAAGCCCGAGCGCGCCGCTTTGCGCGGTCAGATCGGCAAACCGTTCGTCGCGCATGGCAGTGAACGTGTCCTTGCCCTTGTCATCGCCCCACAGCGTGTCGCCGAAATTGCTCTGGCGCGCAGAGGACAGCATCTGGCGCACGAAGATCGCTTCAAACGCCTGTGCCGCCTGGTGCAGGCGGGCCTTTTCGGCGGGGTTTGCCGCCGGAGCGGCGCCGCCGGATGCTGCGCCGCCGGATGCTGCGCCGGTTGCGCCGCTTGCTGACGAGAGCGTGGTCATATCACTTCCATTTCCGCCTTGAGCGAGCCGGCCTGTTTGAGTGCTTCGAGAATGGCGACAAGGTCCGACGGGCTGACGCCGAGCTTGTTGAGCGCGTCGACCAGCGAGGACAGCGAGGCACCCGGTTTGAACAGTGCGACATGGGCATCGCCTTCGGAGACCGTGATCTTGCTGCTGGGGGTCGTCGCGGTGCGCCCCTGGCTGAAGGCATTGGGCTGCGACACTTGCTGCTTTTCATCGATCCGCACGACCAGCTTGCCGTGGCTGATCGCCGCAGGGGTCAGGCGCACCGCGCTGTTGATCACGACTGTGCCGGTGCGGCTGTTGACGATGACTTTGGCCGGGGTTTCGCCGGGCGTCAGTTCGAGCATTTCGATCGATGCCATCAGGCTCGCGCGGCGGTCGGCGCCGGCGGGCAGGCGCAGCGCCAGCGTCACCCCGTCTTCGACAGTCGCGGTCTGGGGATATTTCGCATTGATCGCATCGCGCACGCGCGACGCCGTCAGGAAATCGGCCTGAAACAGGTTCCAGCGCAAGACGTCGCCATGGTCAAACCCGGTGTCGACCGCGCGTTCGACGGTGGCCCCGTCGGATATGCGCCCGACCGTCGGCACGTTGACGGTCAGTTGCGATCCGTCCTTGGCCGTGATGCCGAGCCCGCCGACCGCAAGATTGCCCTGGGCCATGGCATAGATCTGTCCGTCCGCACCGACCAGCGGGGTCAGGATCAGCGAGCCGCCGCGCAGCGACTTGGCCTTGCCGATCGTGCTGACGGTGACATCGATGCGTTGTCCGGGCTTGGAAAAAGCGGGCAAATCGGCGGTCACCAGCACGGCGGCGGCGTTTTTCAGCCCCGGCTGGATGCCCGGCGGCAATTGCAGGCCAAGCCGACCCGATACGCCGCGCATTGCCTGCGTTACATATTCGAGCGTATCGTCGCCCGTGCCGGGCAAGCCGACGACAATGCCATAGCCGGTCAACTGGTTGGTCCGGATGCCTTGAAACGTGCCGAGATCGCGTATGCGATCGGCATGGGCAGGCGGCGCCAGAACCAGTGCAAACAGCAGCCCGACCGTCAGCACCAGCAGGCGCAGTGCCAGCGCACGCAGCCTGGGCGTGGTCGGGCCGGAAAGATGCCGGGGAAAGGGGGCGATGGGCACTGTCATGGCGTTATTCCCGAACTGCGTGCTTAAAAAGGGTTGATAATGCTGAAGAATTTTGACAACCAGCCTTCGCGGCTGGCCCGCCCGATCGCGCCGTTGCCGGTATAGACGACGCGGGCATCGGCGACCTGGTTCGACTGAACCGTGTTGTTCTGGTCGATGTCGGCGATGCGCACGATGCCGGAAATCTGGACCCATTCTTCACCCTGGCTAAGCAGCAGGCGTTTTTCCCCTTTCACAAAAACCGTTCCGTTGCGGCGCGCTTCGGCGATGGTCACCGAGATCTGGCCGCCGAGCTGGCTCGTTTCCGAAGCATTGCCCTGACCATTGAACGCCGAAGCGCCCGATGCATTAAGGGCATTGGGATTTATGACGAATGGGCCGGCCGTAGGTGGAGTCACGCTGAAGCTGCCGCTTTTTTGAGTCTTTCCAATCGCCTGCTTCGACGTGCTGAGGTTTTCGACCAGCACGATCGTCAGCAGATCGCCCACCGCATGCGCGCGTGCGCCTTCGACCAGGCTGGCATATCCGGCATGAACGTTGAAAATCGCGCCGTTTGACGGTGGCGTGGCAGGATCGGTCGGCAGCGTGGGTTCAAACCCCTTTTGCGGCCTTGTGGCATGGGCATGGCCGGGAAAGGCCAGCGCCAGCGCGACGATCGCCGCCGGGGCCAGCACCAAAGGCCACAGCCGCGCGCCGAGGGCGCGCCCGCGCAGAGCGCGGGGGGCGGCATCGAGCGGGCGATCAAAGGGGGTTTGCGTGATCATGACAGGGTCTGGTTCGCGTTCTTGAGCATGTCGTCGACCGCGCTGATCATTTTCGAATTGACCTCGTAGGCGCGCTGACATTCGATCATGTCGACCAGCTCGGTCACGGTGCTGACATTGGAGGCTTCGAGATAGCCCTGACGGATGGTGCCGTGGCCGGTCGCGCCGGCGGCGCCGACTTGCGGCGCGCCGCTGCCGGCGGTCTCCTTGTAGAAATTGTCGCTGGCGGCCTGGAGCGCGGAAGGGTTGGCAAATGTCGCCGTGGTGAGCTGTCCCAGCGTGCTGGGCGCGGTCGCTCCGGACAGGACTGCCGAAATGGTTCCGTCCTGCGCCACGGTGATCGACCCGGCGCCTTGCGGAATGGTGATCTGCGGCTGGACCGGATAGCCCTGCGCGGTGACCAGCAAGCCCTCGGACGAGGTGGTGAAATTGCCTGCGCGGGTATAGCCGATCGTCCCGTCGGGCATGGTCACCTGAAAATAGCCGTCGCCGCTGATCGCCATGTCCAGCGCGCTGCCCGTCGATTGCAGCGTGCCCTGGGTCATGTCGGTGGTGGTCGCCTGGACGGTGACCCCGGTGCCGAGATTGAGCCCGGTGGCATAAGCGGTCTGCCCGGACGATTGCTGCCCGGCGACCCGCGCATCCTGATAGGCGAGCGTCGCGAAATTGGCGCGGTCGCGCTTGAATCCGGTCGTGCTGACATTGGCCAGGTTGTTCGAGATGACTTGCATGCGCGTGTCCTGGGCCTGAAGCCCGGTGCGCGCGACATAAAGGGCGGAAGATGGCATGGCTTGGTGCTCCGAAGGAGATCAGGGCGCGATCAGGAGGGAAGGCCCATCAGGGCGGTCGATTTCTCGTCATTGTCCTTGGCGGCGGCGATGACTTTGGTGCGCATGTCGAACAGGCGCTGCGCCGCGACCATGTCGACCAGCACTTGCGTCGCGTTGACATTGGATTTCTCCAGCGAACCGGTGATCACTTTGGCCGCATCGTCGGTCGGCAGAACGCCGCCGCCGACCACGCGAAACAGGCCGTCGAGACCTTTTTCGAGCTGGGTTCCGGTGGTGGTCGCCAGTTTCAGCTTGGCGATCGGTTCGGGCGGCGCTTCGCCCTGGGCCGGATCGCTCGCCAAAACGGTTCCGTCGGGGGCAATGGTCACTTTGTCGCCCGCCGGCACAGTGACCGGCCCGCTGTCCGACAGGACGGGCAGCCCCTCGCCATTGACCAGCGTGCCGTTGGCATCGATCGTCAGATCGCCGCGCCGGGTATAGGCTTCGCTGCCGTCCCCGGCCTGCACGGCCAGCATCGTGTCGCCGGTCAGCGCGATGTCGAGCGGATTGCCGGTCTGCATCAGGTCGCCCTGTTTCATGCTGGCACCGCTCACTTGCGCATCGGCCATGGCGCGCGCTTCCAGCCCGTTGCCCTTGACCGTGGTCGGCGTGGCGACGAGCAGTTCGGCGCGAAAGCCGGTGGTTTGAGTATTGGCCAGATTGCTGGCGATGACCCGTTGCTGGACCACCGAGGCCGACATCCCCGAATAGGCGGTATAGATCAGGTGATCCACGACGTGTCCGATCAGCTATGCAGGTTGATGATCGCTTCGGAGACGGTCGTGTTGGTATCGATCGCCTTGGCATTGGCCTGGAAATACTGCTGCGCGGTGATCAGGTTGACCATTTCCGACGACAGATCGACGTTCGAGGCTTCGAGCGAACCGGACAGGAGGCTGCCGTATTGGCCGCTGTTGGGCGCGCCAAAGGTCGCCGTGCCCGACAGCCCGGTGGCGGTGTAATCGGCCGAGCCGACCTGTTTCAGCCCTTCGGGCGCCGCAAACGCGGCGAGCGCGACTTTGCCGATCACCGTGTTTGAGCCGTCGGCGTAAGAGGCGCTGATATTGCCGTTGGCCGCGATGGTGACGCCGGAGAACGCCGAACCGGCAGCGTCGGTCGCCGGCACGGTGGCATCGGTCGGCGTGGTCGACGTTACCGTGCCCGTGGCGCTGGTTGGCAGGGCCTGGAGGCGGTTGCCGTTGGAATCGACGATATAGCTGTTGCCACTTGTCGCAGCCGTGGTCGAATCAAGCGAGAAGTTGCCGTTGCGCGTGTAATAGGTCTGGGTCGTGATGGGGGATGTTACCGTAAAGAAGCCGTCGCCGGTGATCGCAAGGTCGAGCGCGGACCCCGTCTGATTGATCGGACCCTGACTGAAATTCTGGTCGATCGCCGAAACGGTCGAGCCAATTCCCTGAATGTCCTTGGGATTGGAATAAGCGCTCGCGGCGACGAGATTGGCGAACTGGACGTTGCTTTCCTTGAAACCGGTGGTGTTGGCATTGGCGATGTTGTTGCCGATGACACTGAGGTCGGTCTGGGCGTTTTGCAGCCCGCTGAGCGAAATGGCATAGGACATGGGGGCGCGTCTCCGTCGGGGGGGAAGGGGCGTGGGGGATCAGGCGGTGGTGGTGCTGATACCGGTGGTGCCGGTCGCCGTGGCGATCTGGCCGGAAATCGTCGACAGGTCGGTGTTGGTCTGGTTGGCTGCCGACAGCGTCGAAAACTGCGCCAACTGGGCCAGCATCTGGGTGTCGTCGACCGGATTGGTCGGGTCCTGGTTCGACAACTGCGTCGTCAACAGGGTCATGAAATCGCTCTCCCCCAGTTTGTTGAAAGCATTTGTCGACGCGCTGCTGCCGGTCGAAGTGGAAGACGCGGCCGTGGTGCTGGATACAGTGGTCATGACGTTTTCATCCTCATCGTATCAAGGGTTAGCTGTTTTGCGGTCTGCAAGGCTTCGACCACGTTCTGGTATTGCCGGGATGCCTCGGTCATCTCGATCATCTCGGCGTTTTCATCGACGCCCGAACTCCAGACATCGCCGTTGGCGTCGGCCAGCGGATTGTCCGGATCGTGGAGCTGCACCGGGCTTGCGCCGGACTGGTAAACGCCCTGGACTTTGACCGAGGCGATGCCGGTGGTCTTGTCGAGCACGGTGGCAAAGACGGGGCGCAGCGCGCGATAGGCGCCTTGCGCGCTGCTCGCGACAGTGCCCGCATTGGCGAGGTTCGATGCCGCCGCGTTCATCCGCACCAGTTGCGCCGACATCGCGCGCGCCGAAGCGTCGAACAGCGTCATCGGGCCCTGGGAATTGCTTGAAGACATCGGCTTATTCCCCCTTCAACGCGCGGTTGACGGTATTGACCCGGTCCTGAAGCATGTTGAGCGTCGCTTCATAGCCGATCGCATTTTCGGCAAAGGCGGTCTGCTCGGTCGACATCTCGACCGTGTTGCCGTCGAGCGCGGGCATGACCGGCACGCGGTACTGCGTGGCAGAGCCGATCGCCTGGGTCACGCTGGCGCCCTGGGTCATCGCTTTCAACGCGCCGGAAAAATCGATGTCGCGCGCCTTGTAGCCGGGGGTCGCGGCATTGGCGATGTTGGAGGTCAAGACCCCCAGCCGCTGCGCGCGCAGTTCCAGCGCCATGCCGTGAATGCCGAACAGGCTGTCGCCCATGATGGTCTCGCTGCTCCCTTGCATGAAGTGACCCGCGCAAAAATTGCGTGCGATCAGGGTTCAGCAAGGCGCGTGCCAAATTGCGAAATTGGTTCCGAATGGCGGTGCTGCAGGGGCTTGGGCGGGGGCTGGCGGGGGTCAGGCGGCAAATCGCTGCCGTCTTGCCGGGCGCGGACGGCAAAGTTCTGCAAAACGAGGCAAATGCGGTGGCGGGGGCTGAAATCCGGCGCGCCGCCGCCGTCCTGTGGGATGCGCGGAACGGCCCGATGTCCCCACCCCCCGGACCGGGCCGCTCCGCGCATCCCGTTTTCAGGCCGGCACTCTTTTTCAGGCCGGGCTTTTGGCCATCACCACCAGACAGGACCCGCGCGCGCATGGAGCTTGTCCACCTGTTCGATCCCGTTCCCGCCGCCATCGTCGTCGGCGGAACGCTGCTGGCGACGGCCTTGCGGGCCGGGCGTGTCGATGTTCGCCACACGATGCACGAAGTGTCGGGGCTGTTGCGTCGCCGGTTCGATGCGGATCAGGTGCGCCGCGATCTTGCCCCGTTGGCCAACGACATCCGCAAGGACGGTGTGTTTCGCGCCCACTTCCGGGCAACCGGCGACCCCGCGCTCGACAAGGCGATCAATGCGATGATCGAGGGGCAGTCGGCCTCTGTGCTGATGATGCACCATGCCGTCGCGCGCAAGAAGCGCCTGGCACGCGCGCAGCGTGCCGCAGTTACGCTGGCCCAGGCCGCCGACCTTGCGCCGGTGTTCGGCCTTGCCGGAACGCTGATCTCGCTGTCGCAACTGTCGGGGCGCGGGATTGCCCGCGCCATGTTCATGAGCGCGATTTCGCAGTCCGTGCTGGCCACGCTTTATGGTCTGCTGCTTGCCAATATCCTGCTCGCCCCGCTGGCGCGGGCGATCGAGCGCCGTGCCGAGCGCGAAGAGACGGTGCGTCAGGATCTTGTCGACTGGATCGCCTCGCAATTTGCCGCAGTCGCGCCCCGGCTGCGACGCGAGCACGAAGCGGCATGATCGCGCGGACCGTCAGTGTCAGTTGGCAGACGATTCTGGCCGACTTGTCGCTGATCCTGTTCATGGTCACCGCTTCGGCGCTGGCCAATTCCTCCGACGGGCCGCTTGGGCCGGATACCGACGAAGCTGGTGCGCATCCGGCGCCAGCCCGTTCCCCAGCTCCCCATCCCCCAGCTCCCCATCCCCCAGCTCCCCATCCCCCTGCGCCTCCTGTCACGCCGTCGCCTCGTGCCGAGCCGGTCGGGGTCTGGCGCGCCGAGGCCGGTGCGCCGCCCTTGCCGCAATGGTTGAACGAGGTGGCGCGCGATCCGCGGCTGCGCCTGACGATTACCGTGCATTATGCCCCCGGCGGGCGCGAGGCTGCGCTGGCCCAGGCGCTGCGGCTTGATACGGCAGCGGGCCCGCGCGCCGCCGATGCGCGGATCATCGTCGAACCGGGCCTGCCTGCGGGCGCCAGCGCCGTGGTCGGCTTTGACGCGGATACGCCGCCAGCGGTGGCCCCCGCAAATGGCACGCAGCTTGCTAGGCCAAGGGCATGACCAAACGCTGTGCCCATTCGCCCCGCCTCCGCTCTCATGCGGCCCAGGCCGTGCTGTCGCTCCTTGTGGCGCTTTCGGCGCCATCGGTGCGTGCCCAGGCGATGTCTCCGGGCTTGCAGGATCCCGCCGCCATCGATCGCGCCGTCTCGGCCTTTACCGGGCAACCGATCGGCGTGCCCGGCGGCGCGGCGCGTCCTGTCGACCGCCGGCTGCGGCTGGCCGCTTGCGCGGCGCCGCTGGCGCTGTCGTGGCGCGGCGATGCCCGTGCCAGCATCCTTGTCGAATGCCCCGACGCGGGCGGGTGGCACATTTTTGTCGCGACGGCGCTCGGTGACCGGCAATCTTCTGCCGGTATCGTCATCGAGCGCGGGCAGTCGGTCACCGTGGCGCTGACAGGCGACGGATTTTCGGTCTCGCAACCGGCCGAAGCGCTTGAATCCGGGGCTGTCGGGGCCTGGATCCGGGTTCGGACCGTGGCCAAGAGCGATCCTCTTCAGGCGCGCGTCGTGCGCCCGGGGCTGGTCGAGGTTCCCGTCGAATAAGGGGCATTGCGGCAAATTTTTTCCGGTCCCCTTAAAGCCCCTTCATCCTCGCCGTTCTTGACGATGCATTCTTCGCGAAGGAGCGAACCATGGCATCGTTTGAAATCGGAGCATCGCGCCCGGTTGGCGCGGTTCAGCTCAGTACCGTGCAGCCGGCGACTCAACCTGCGGCGGCGACGGATTCCACGTCAACCACCCCCACCACCACCGCGCAGACCAGCGCTGCGGCTCAGGTTCAGACGAGCCTTACCGTCAGCGCCGGGACGGCTCCGGTCGACCAGACCAGAGTCGACCAGATTCGCAAGGCGGTTCAGAACGGAACCTATCCCGTGATTCCCACCCGAATCAGTGACGCCATGATCGCGGCCGGCATGATGTTGCGGAAAGCGCGGTAATGGTGGTGGTAACCACATCGGGCATGCAGGCCTCAAGTGACGCGCTGACCGGCGTGTTGTCCCCCTTCGACTTGCGCGATGTCCTGCGGCAGATGCTTGCCGTGCTGGATTCCGAGCGGCAGGCGCTTGCCGGGCTCGACATCGACGGCATTGTCGGCTGCGCCGTGCGCAAGAATGTGCTGTGCGGTCGGCTCGAAGACACTGCCCCCGATGCGGTCGACGAGGAATGCCGCGGCTTGCTCGACGCGGCACGGCGGCTCAACGAGACAAACCGGCGCGTGCGCAACCTGATTGCGGCCAATGTCGCGACGCGGCTTGATGCGCTGACCGGCCAACCGGCGCTGTACCGGGCCAATGTCGACGCGGCGCGGGTTCGCCGCCTGCGCTGATTGCGGCGGGCGTCCGGTCTTGGACCGGGCCGGCGGTGCCAATTTGGCACGCCTCTTGCTGAACACTGACGGAGCGGTGCGAGCCGCACTTGTCGAAAGGGTGTTCAGTGAGTTTGCCCGATGCTTCCGCCACTTTTCCGATCGCATCTGCGGTGCCCGTCGCACCTGTGGCGCAATCGCCGGTGCAGTCGGCGATTGCGCGCGCCGCGGCGGCGACCGGGGTCGATTTCAAATATCTGCTGGCACAGGCGAGGCTCGAATCCGGCCTCGACCCTTCGGCCCGGGCGCGCACATCGAGCGCGCGCGGGCTCTACCAATTCACCGGGTCGACCTGGCTGCGCACGCTCGACCGGCATGGTGGCGACCTCGGGCTCGATGCCACGGGGGCGGCGCATGATCCCGCGATGCGCGCGCAATTGCTGGCGCTGCGTGGCGATCCGCAGGTTTCGGCGATGATGGCGGGCGAGCTCGCCAACGACAATCGCGGCTATCTTTATGGCGTGCTGGGCCGCGATCCCGACAATGCCGAGCTTTACCTTGCGCATTTCCTGGGCCCCGATGCGGCCGGTCGGTTCCTTTCGGCGCTGTCTGCCGATCCGGGGCAAAGCGCGGCGGCGCTGTTGCCCAAGGCGGCTGCGGCCAATCGTTCGATCTTTTTTGCCGGCGGCGCCCCGCGCAGCGTGGGTGAAGTGATGGACTTGCTGCGCACCCGGCTCTCTGCGGCGATGGACAACCCCGGGTCGGGCGCGGCGCAGGGTCTGGATGCGGCGACCACGGACGGCGGCTTTTTGCCGCTTGCGGCAATAGCGGCAAACCCGGGCGCCGCGCAGGCTGCGCCGACCGGGGGACCGATCGCGCGCGAATTTGCTGCCGCCGCCGCCAATGCCGGGCCACCGGGCGGTGAAAGCTCGATGGCCGATACGCTGCAATCGGCCTTTGGCCTCGCTGATGCCGGAGGGGGCGATGCTGTCCCCGCGCATGTCCGCACCGCCTATGGCCGCATCCGGGCGTTGGGCCTCTAAATGTTTCAGCGCTTGTCCAACCTCGGCGCGCTGGCGCTGCCGGCCGGGATCCTGACGCTGATCGCGTTGATGGTCGTTCCGATCCCGGCGTTCATGCTCGATGTGTTTTTCGTGTTCAACATCGCGCTGTCGGTTGCGGTGCTGATGGCGGCGATGAATGCCGAAAAGCCGCTCGATTTCTCGTCATTCCCCTCGGTCCTGCTGTTTGCGACCTTGCTGCGCCTGTCGCTCAATGTCGCCTCGACGCGGGTCGTGCTGGTCCATGGGCACAATGGCGGCGCGGCGGCGGGGCGGGTGATCGAAAGCTTTGGCGCGTTTCTCATCGGCGGCAATTTCGCGGTCGGGCTGTTCGTGTTCATGATCTTGATGATCATCAACATGGTGGTGGTCACCAAAGGCGCGGGGCGTGTGTCCGAAGTGTCCGCGCGGTTTACGCTCGATGCCTTGCCCGGCAAGCAGATGGCGATCGACGCCGATCTCGCCGCCGGGCTGATCAATGCCCAGGAAGCCAAGGCGCGCCGCCGCGATGTCGCGACCGAGGCCGATTTTTACGGTTCGATGGACGGCGCCAGCAAGTTCGTCAAAGGCGATGCCATCGCGGCGGTGCTGATCCTCGGGGTCAATATCATTGCCGGTTTCTGCCTCGGCATGCTCAGCCATGGGCTGACGGCGGCCGATGCGGCGCAGAAATACGTCACGCTTGCCGTGGGCGATGCGCTCGTCGCGCAAGTGCCCTCGCTGCTCTTGTCGATCGCGGCGGCGGTGATCGTGACTCGCGTCTCGGACAGCCGCAACCTTGCCGGGCAGATCGGCGGGCAGTTTTCCAGCCCTTCGACCTGGCTGCCGGTGGCGGTGATCCTGACCGCGATCGGCATGATCCCGGCGATGCCGCAGATCGTGTTTCTGCCGGCGGCGGCGATGGCCGGCTGGATCTGGTGGAATCTCAAAAAGCGCGCCGAGCGGCAGAAAGTCGCCGATGCCCCGCCGCCTGCGGCAGAGCCCGACCCGGCCCGCATCGTGCTCGAAGAAGTGTCTGACCATACGCTCGTCACGATCGAGCTTGGCTATGGGCTGGTGCATCTGGTCGATGCCAAGCGCGGGTCGCCGCTGGTCGCGCGGATTACCGGCGTGCGCAAGCAGTTGAGCCAGGCCTGCGGCTTTATCGTGCCGCAATTCCGGGTGCGCGATTCGCTCGAACTGCCGCCCAACGATTATCGCATCCTGCTGGGCGGAGTGACCATCGGTGGATCGACCGTGCGCTCTGATCGCATCCTGGCGATCAACGCCGGGGAAGCGAACATGAACACCGGCCTCAAGGGCGAGCCGACGACCGACCCCAGTTTCGGCTGTCCGGCGCTGTGGATCGACCCGGCCAACCGCGACACCGCGATCGCCGAAGGGTTTCTGACTGTCGATGCGGGGACGGTCATTGCCACGCATCTCAACCAGTTGCTCGGCGAACGGCCCCAGGCGATGCTCGGCCCCGACGAAGTGCGCGCCATTCTCGAAGGCGTGCGCCAGCGTTCGGCGGGGCTGGTCGAAACGATCCATCCCAATCCGCTGTCGCTCGGCGCGATTACCCGCATCCTGCGCGCGTTGCTCGAAGACGGGGTGGGTATCGGCCATCCGCTGCCGATCCTCGCCGCGCTGGGGCAGGCGGTGCAACAGACCACCGAGCACGACCGTCTGGTCGACATCGTGCGCGCAGAGCTTGGCCCGATGATGGTCGGACGGGTGTGCAGCCCGCATGATCGCCTGCCGGTGATCACGCTCGACGCCGGGCTTGAGGCGATGATCGTGCAGGGCATGCAGGATCCGGTCACCGGCCTGCCGGTGATCGAGCCGGACCTCGCGCGGGGGCTTGGCGATCGCATTTCCGCGATGATCACCGAGCGCGGCCCCGGCGCCATTCCCCCGGCGCTGATCGTTCAGCCGCGCGCGCGGCGCACGCTGTCGGCCGCACTGCGCTTTCGCGCGCCCGCCTGCCTCGTGCTGTCGATATCCGAATTGCCGCAGAGCCAGCCGATCGAAGTGATCGCGGTGATCGGCGGCGAAGCCACGGCCTCTCCGCCGCCGCCTCCGGCACTGACTGACCAATCCGCCCAGACCCAACGGAGCCGTCAGGGTTCCGCTTCATCAATGCCGCAACCCGAAGGACTTGCCGCATGAATCTTCACCACCGCAGTTTTGCCGCGGCGCGCGCCTATCGTGATGATACCGCCGACCGCATCCGTCGTTTCCTGCCGATGGTGCGGCGTCTGGCCTGGCATGCCCATGGCTCGGGCCGCGCCGGGATCGAAGTCGACGATCTGATCCAGGCCGGGCTCGTCGCGCTGACCGAATGCGCGCAAAAGCACAATGGGCAGACCGAAGACGGCTTTGCCGCTTATGCCAAGCTGCGCGTGCGCGGGGCGATGGTCGATCTCATCCGCCGCAGCGCGCCGATGTCGCGTGCCGCTTCCGACCGGCGCCGCACCTTGCGCGATCAGACCGAAAGCCTGGCCGCGCTGCTCGGGCGTCAGCCGACCGAAAGCGAACTGGCCGAAGCGATGGGGGTAACGCTGTCGGATCTTGGCGATCTGCGCGCCGCCTCCGAACCCTTGCGCTTCGAGCCGATCGACGATGCCTATTCCGACAGCTCGATGGCCTTTGCCGACGATCGGCCCGATGCCTTTGCCCAGATCGCCGATCAGGAAACGCGCCATGTCGTGATCGATGCCATCGCCACGCTGCCCGAACGGTTGCAGATGGTGATCCAGCTCTATTTCGCCGAGGAAATGAACCTCGCCGAAATCGCCGGTGTGCTCGAAGTCAGCGTGCCGCGCGTTCACCAGCTCAAGGCCCAGGCGCTCGACAAGCTGCGCGCGACGCTGGGCGACGGGTTCGATATTCTGTAACGCCCGATATTCTATAAAGCCCGCGCCCGGCGCCCAGATCACTTTTGGGGGTCAGCTTTTGGGCTGTTTCAGGATCGGATCGCCGAGCTTGAGCTGTTTGCCGTCGGTGATGATCACCCGGTCGCCAAGGCGGGCCTTGCCGAACAGCTTTTCGGCAAAGCCTTCGGGCACGCCGATGCAGCCGTTGGTGGCATAGCCGCGTTCGACTTTGCTGCCGTGGATCGAAACGCCGTCGTTGGTCAGGCGCAGCATCCACGGCATCGGCGCGTCATAGAGGTTGGACACGTGATGCGCGTCCTTTTGGGTGATGGGAAACACGCCGAGCGGCGTGGGTTTGTCGCCATAGCCTTTCAGGATCGCGGTCGCGCCGACTTCGTGCCCGTTTTCAAACACCGACAGCACGCGCGCGGTCAGATCGACCGTGATCACTAGCGGTCCGGGTTCGCCCTTGCTTTCGTCCCAGTAATATTGGCCAAACCGGATCGGGCCGGGGATCGACAGGATCGATCGCACCACGAACGGCCCGTCGGCGGCGGGGTGTGACGCTGGCGCGGCGTTGGGCGAGGGCGTGCTGCGCGTCTGTACCGGCGTGGTATGGTGGATCGGCACCGGATCGGCGCGGGTCAGGGCAATCCCGACAATATCCTTCAGTACGTGGAACGCCAGCAACGCCGACAGGACGACGACCACCGTCCCGGCCGCAAGCAGCGGTATCCGGCGTTTCGTCCATTTGCGCCAGCCGGGCGGCAAGGCCCACATTACAGATGTCCTTCCGGTTTGTCTGAGACGCCCGGCAATAGACGAAAACCCCGTGCAGAACGATTGCGCGCCATGGTTAATTCGGCGTTATCGCTGCGCCGGGCGCTGCGCCCCACCAGGTCAGCCGCCGCCAAACCATTTCAAACGGGCCCTGGGCATGGCGGGCCAGCCACCAGCGCGGCCAGGCCAGCATGGCGGCCCAGCCCAACGGGATGAACAACGGCACGAACCCGCGCGGCAACCACGCGCCGAGCCCCAGGCCCCAGCCCGAAAACAGCGCTGTCATCAGGATCGTCGTGCCAAGGTAGTTGGTAAAGGCGGTGCGCCCGGCGGCGGCCAGCAAAGTGCCGACCGGAGTTTGCGACAGTGCGGGCCAGAGCAGCATCAGCCCCGCGCCATAGCCCAGCGCCATGGCCAGATGCGGCAGCGCGGTCAGCGTCTGGATCACCGCAAACATCGCGCGCGGAGGAAAATCGTGCACATCGATCCACCATGCCAGCGCGAGCGTCATCGCCCCGCCGACGCCGATGCCGATCCCCGCCGCCCAGCCCAGGGCGCGTCGGCTCCAGGCGCCGCGCCACAAACCGGCCCGGTGCAGCCCCATGCCCACCAGGATCAGCGGCAGCGTCTCGGTAAATGTCGAACCCAGCGTCTGAAACGGCAGCCAGGGCGCCGTCGTCAGCCGCAGCCGGATCGCGGCGACAAACGGCGCGATCAGGATCTGCCGGTCGGCGGCGAGCGAAGCGGCAATGCGCGCCATCATCGCACTCTCGTCGGCGCGATCGGCCGCAACGCCATGCCCGGCCAGTACCGCCTGTTCGGCGCCGATGCCCATGACCGCGCCGATCGCATCGAGCCCGTGGCTGATCCCGAACAGCGCCAGCCCCATCCCGATCAGCAGCGCCGCCGGCATGCGGCACAGCAGCAATGCGGCAAGCCCGCACAGCGCATAAGGAAACAGGATGTCGCCCCACCACAGCACGAGGTAATGCGCATAGCCGAACAGCGCCAGCCAGACGAGCCGCCGCGCCTGCATCCAGGGCCCCCGCAGCGTTGCACCTGCGCCTGCGCGACGGTCGGCGGCATCGATGAACAGCAGCATGCTCGCCCCGAACAACAGCGTGAACAGCGCGCGCATCTTGCCTTCGAACAGGACGAACGCGATCAGGAACCAGGCATCGCCGCCCGGTTCGACACGTGGCAAATGCGGGCTGAAACTGGCGAGCGTCGGGCCCCAGAACCCGGTCACGTTGATCGCCAGAATGCCGAGCAGCGCGACCCCGCGCACGAAATCGATCGCGGCGATCCGCGTGGCGGTATTCTCGACAGTCGGCGGCTTAACGATTGACGACAAGGCAGCTCACGCCCGCAGCTTTCAGCGCGGCACAGGCCGCCTTTGCCCCTGCTTCGGAATAGCCGCCGGCCTGAAGCCGGGCCACCCCGCTGCCCACGTCGATACGGGCATGACCGGCGATCTCGGGCCGGGTGCGGACTTTGGCCCAGAGCGCGTCGGCATGCTCCTTTTGCCCGAACGCGCCAAGCTGCACGCGCCAGTCGCCGCCGGTTTCGTGCGGAGCGGGCGGCGGGGGCGCGGTATGCGCCACGGCCACAGGGGGCTTTTGCGCCGGGGCGGCAGGACGGGGTGGCGGGGCAACTGGTCGGGCGGCAGGACGCGTCGGCAGCGTGACCGGGTTGGCATAGTCCGCCCCGGCGGTGGCGTGGGTGGGGGGGACATCGACGCGCTCGATCTGCGCAGATGGGGCAGATGGGGCAGGCGGAACAGGCGTTGCCGGTTTGGCCATGGCAGCGACCGGCGTGCCGCCGAGGTCGGCGGCGCCCATTTCGCTGGCGCGGTTGGCGGCGGCCTTGCGGTCAAGCTCTTGCGCCAGCGCGACGCCTTGCTGGCGCTGTTCGAGCGGAATGCCTTCGTTCATCGCGGCAAGGCTGGATTGCGCCTGTTGCAGCCCGGTGTCGGCGGCTCTGGTCATCAGTGCATAGGCGCGCACCGGATCCTTGGGCGCATAGTCGCCGTTATAGGCGGCAATCGCCAGGATATACATCGCGCGCGGCTCGCCCCGGTCGGCTGCGGCGTTCAGCCAGGGCATCGCCTCGGCCTGACGATTGGTCTGAAACAACAGGATGCCATAGTTGTCTGCGGCGCGCAGATGTCCTTTTTGCGCCGCGCGGTGATAGTAATCCTCCGCCCTGGCGACATCCTTTGGCACGCCCCGGCCCAGTTTGTAGGCCTGGCCCATGTTGAACATCGCATCGGCATCGCCCTTGGCGGCGGGGCCCTGCCACTGCGCGACGGCGGCGTCGTAATCGCCCCGGCCCCACGCTTCGACGCCGTCCTTCACGTCGGCGTGCGCGGGCAGAATTCCGACGGCAACCATCGCCAGGCCCCCGGCGAGCATGCCTGCCCATCGCCTGTGCGCTTGCCCAACGCCGCTGTGCCCCATCGCCTGTCTGCCTCTTGCTCGTTCTGCGGATCGTGATCCGGGTGGTAAACGAATCCGTTACCCTCGTCATCGGGCTTGTGGCCACATCCGATCGCGTGCCCCGTCCGAAACTGATGCACAAAAAGCGCTGCGAAGGGGCAGGCGCATCGAAAATGCGGCCAATTTGCCTGCAATGGCACGATTCGGGCCCCGATCCGGCCGTTCGTTAACCAAAATTTGAGGGAGATCTGGAATCGTTCTTATCACGGCCGAAACAGATTATGACGGGGAACTGCGTTGCGCATACTGGCACTGGCATCGCAAAAGGGGGGGTCCGGCAAGACGACCTTGTCGGGGCATCTCGCTGTCCAGGCGCAGCGCGCGGGCGCGGGCCCGGTCGTGCTGGTCGACATCGATCCGCAAGGCTCGCTGACCGAATGGTGGAATGAGCGCGAGGCGGAATATCCCGCGCTCGCCCAGACCAGCGTTGCGCGGCTGGCCACCGATCTTGCCTTGCTGCGTCAGCAGGGTTTCAAGCTGGCGGTGGTCGATACGCCGCCTGCGATCACGCTGGCGATCCAGTCGGTGATCCAGGTTTCCGAACTGGTCGTCGTGCCGACCCGGCCCAGCCCGCATGACTTGCGCGCGGTGGGGGCGACCGTCGAACTGTGCGAACGCGCGGGAAAGCCGCTGATCTTTGTCGTCAACGCGGCGACGCCCAATGCCCGGATCACCTCTGAGGCCGCCGTCGCGCTGAGCCAGCACGGCACTGTCGCGCCGGTGATCCTGCACCATCGCACCGATTTTGCCGCCTCGATGATCGACGGGCGCACGGTGATGGAAGTCGATCCGACCGGCAAGTCGGCCCGCGAAGTCGGCGCGCTGTGGACTTATGTGTCCGAACGGCTCGAAAAGAATTTCCGGCGCACGGTGTTTGCCGTGCCCCATGCCCAGGCAACGGCCCCCGGCGTGCTGTCGCGCCCGGCGGGCAGCGGCTTTGGCCGCCGCGTGATCGGATCGTGAGGCGCCGATGAGCCGTGACGGGACAAGGTCGTGCGATGGAACGAGGCCGATGGCCTCGCTCAACGCGGGCCTGCTTGGCCGCCGGGCTGCGGCGCGGCGTGTGCCGCTGTCGTTCGGCCCGATTGAGGAGGCCGCGTTGGTCGAGGCTCCGGTCGAAGCTGCCACCGGCGAATTGCCCGAAGTGATGCAACAGGTCATGCGGCTGGCTCAGGCGCTGGGCGTCGACATGGCGCCGTCGCCGGCAGAGCCGCAGCCGGTCGATGATGGCGAAATCGTGCGCCGCCGCGTGGCCTTCACGCTGCGGCTCGATACCGAACGCCATGGCCAGTTGCGCCAGATTGCCCTCGCGCAAGGGCGCAGCGCGCAACAGGTGCTGGTCGAAGCCCTTGACCGTTATCGCGCCACGACTCTTTTGAAGCCGATCTCTTCCGCGACGCCGTCGTCGCAATGCCTTCTTCCGACCGGAAACCAGCCATGACCGACTGCACCAATCGCTTTACGCCTTCGCAGGGTGATACCGGGGCCCCGGTTGCTGCCAGGCCCCGCTTCGCGCGATTTGCCCTGCTGGCGACCGGCGCTGCTGCGGCAGCTCTTGTCGGCGGGTGTTCCAATCACGCGCCGCGCCCCGACAAGATGGCGCAGCAGGCGCGCGACGCGATGGGCAAGGGGGATGCTCCGCGCGCGGTCGCGCTGGCCGAACAGGCGGTACAGGGCGATGGCCGCAATGCCTCGCTGCGCCTCTTGCTCGGCAATGCCTATTTGCGGTCGGGTCGCTTCGAATCCGCACGGATGGCCTATTCCGACGCGATCGACCTCGGCGATGACAGCAGCCGCGCCGCGCTTGGGCTGGTGCTGGCCGACCTTGCGCTGGGTCGCAATGGTTCGGCGCTCGACACGCTCAACACGTATGGCGATGTCCTGCCGGTCGCCGATCTCGGTTTGGCGCTGACCATGGCCGGGCAGAACCAGCGTGGCATTACCGTGCTGAGCAATGCCATCCGTCAGGGGCAGAATATCCCCAAAGTGCGCCAGAATCTGGCTTATGCCTATGCGCTGTCGGGCATGTGGAACGAGGCGCGGATCATGGTTGGGCAGGATCTGCCCGCCGATCAGGTCGATGCCCGGCTTCAGGCCTGGGCGGCCATGGCCCGGCCCGAGGAAAGCCGCCGCCGCGTCGCCAGCCTGATCGGTTCGCCGCTGGTCGGCGACAGCGGTCAGCCCGAAGCGCTGGCGCTCGCGCATTTCCCGGGCCCTCAATCCGCGCAGGCCCAGGCGGCGCAGGCCCAGGCGGCACAGGTCCAGGCGACACAGGCTCCAGCGCCACAAGTAACGCCTGCGGCGCCCGCGCCCGTTCAGGCCGCAGCGACCGAACTGCCTCCGGTGCAGGCGCAGACCGAATCGGGTGCGCTCGCGCGGATCGATCTGCCTGCTTCGCGCCCCGCCGCCGCGCTGCCGGATTCTGTTCCTGCGCCGGCGCCGGTCGCCTATCGCGCGATCCACACCCCGGCTCCGGTCCGGGCGTCAGCCATCGTTGCGCCGATCCGGCCCTCGCCGATCAGGCCTTCGCTGATCAGGCCTTCGCTGATCAGGGCCGTGGCGCTGGCGACCCCGGCCCACGGGCTCGGTACGCATCTCGTACAGCTTGGCGCGTTCAACAGCGAGGAATCGGCGAATCGCGCCTGGCACCATTTCGTGGCGCGCAATCCGCGTCTGGCCGGTCATCCCGACCTGATTACGAAGGTCAATGTGCATGGCCGCGACTTCTGGCGCGTGCAGGCGGCGGGCTTTGCCGGGCAGGCCTCGGCTTCGTCGGTATGCGGCGCGTTGCGCGCGCATGGCGGCGCCTGCCTCGTCATGGCGGTCAACGCCGCTGCGCATGTCAACGGCGTGCAGACCGCTGCCGCGCATCCGGTCGCCAAGCCGGTGATCAAGCCGCAGCCTTCGCCGATCCGTCCCGCCGCCGCGCACCCGCTGCCGACGCGGCCGGGCAAGACCAATCCCGCCCGGCGCTGAGCTTCGCTCTCAATCGATCCGCGTGCCACCCTTGAACAAGGCGGTCACGCGGCCTTGCACCGGACGCCGATCGAACGGCGTGTTGCCGGCGCTTGCGGCCATCTTTTCCGATGATACCACCCAGGGGCGTTCGGCATCGACGATCGCAATGTCCGCCTCTGCGCCCACGCGCAGCACCCCGGCATCGACGCCCAGCAGGCGCGCAGGCGCCCCGGCAAGCAAGTCGAACGCGCGCGCCAGATCGATCCGCCCGTCGCGCACCAGCGTCAGAGTCAACGGCAACAGCGTTTCGGCGCCCGCCATGCCCGGTTCGGCATCGACAAAGGGCAGCCGTTTGTCCTCCGGCCCGCGCGGGTCATGGCCCGACGCGATCACGTCGATCGTGCCGTCGGCAATCGCATCGACCACGGCAAGGCGGTCGGCATCCTGCCGCAGCGGCGGCGACATCCGGCTGAATGTGCGGAAATCGGCCAGTTCCAGATCCGACAGCATGAAATGCGCGGGCGTCACCCCGGCGGTCACGCGGATTCCGCGCACTTTGGCCGCGCGCACCAGATCGAGCGCGCGCGCGGTCGTCACCTGGCGGAAATGGACATGCGCGCCGGTCAGCTCGGCCAGCGCGATGTCGCGCGCCACGGCCAGCGCTTCGGCTTCGGCAGGCGCGCTTGGCAGGCCAAGCCGGGTTGCCATTTCCCCGGCGGTGGCGACCGCCGGGCCGATCACGCCTTCATCTTCGGCATGGGTCACCACCATCAGCCCGAGCATCGCGCAATAGGACAAGAGGCGCAGCATGACTCCCGAATCGCCGATCCAGTGGCGCCCGGTGGCCACGGCCAGCGCGCCCGCCTCGCGCATCAGCGCCAGTTCGGCCATTTCGCGGCCTTCGAGCCCGCGCGTCGCGGCGGCGAGCGGGTGAACCCACATGTCCGGCTTGCCCGATTGCGCGGCAAAGCGGATGCGCGCGGGGTGATCGAGCGGCGGCGCCTGATCGGGCATCAGCGCCGCGCGGGTAATCCCGCCGAAATGAAACGCCGGTTTGTCGACTGCAAACACGCCAAGATCGACCAGACCCGGCGTGACCAGCTTGCCCGCGGCATCGATGATTGCGTCATCGGGCTCGGGGGCAATGTCGCCCAGCGCGACGATGTGCCCATCGACAAGGCGGATCGCGCCGGGGCGGGGCTCGCCCTCGGCCAGCACCAGCCGACCGCCGATGATCGTGATGGGGCGGGGGATCATGCTGCGCCTCCCGCCGTCCGGGCCCAGCCGGGCACACCGCGCGCGCGGCGGGTCAGCACGTCGAGACAGGCCATGCGGATCGCCACGCCGCTTTCGACCTGACTGGTGATCAGGCTGCGGGTGGGATGGTCGGCGACCTGGCTGTCGATTTCGATCCCCCGGTTCATCGGGCCGGGGTGCATGACCAGCGCATCGGGCTCGGCGCGGGCAAAGCGGTCGAGCGTCAGGCCATAGAGATGGCGATATTCGCGCGGGGAGGGGATGAACTGGCCCTGCATGCGCTCTTGCTGCAGCCGCAGCATCATGATGATATTGGCCCCTTTCAGCGCGGCGTCGAAATCGTGAAACACTGTCACGCCCATCGCCTCGATTTCGGCAGGCAGCAGCGCAGGCGGCGCGCAGACGCGGACATCGGCACCCAGCGCGGTCAGCGACAGGATATTCGATCGCGCCACCCGGCTGTGCAGAATGTCGCCGCAGATCGTGACTTTCAGCCCGCACAGATCGCTGCCACGCGGCAGATGCAGCGCATGGCGGATGGTCAGCGCGTCGAGCAGCGCCTGCGTCGGGTGTTCATGCTGACCGTCGCCGGCATTGAGCACCGGGCAATCGACTTTGCCCGCGATCAGCCGGACTGCGCCCGAGCTGGCATGGCGGATGACGATCGCATCGGCGCGCATGGCGTTGAGCGTGATCGCCGTGTCGATCAGCGTTTCGCCCTTTTTCACACTCGACGTCGCGGCGTGCATGTTGACGACATCGGCGCCGAGCCGCTTGCCCGCGATTTCGAACGACAGCAGCGTGCGCGTCGAATTTTCGAAAAAGGCGTTGATGATGGTCAGGCCCGATAGCAGCCCGGCGCGCTTTTGCGGCTGGCGATTGAGCTCTACCCATTGCTCGGCTTCGTCGAGCAGATAGAGGATCTCGTGCCGCTCCAGCCGACCGATTCCGGTCAGGTCGCGGTGGGGAAAGGCGAGCCCGCCTTCGGGATAGGCGCCTGTGCGCGGTGTGTTGGGGTTCGATGGTTGCATCGAAGACCATCCCCTAGGCAGACATGCCCCTTCTGCCAAGTCTTTCGGCTGGCGCTATCGGGCAATGGGCCATAGATATCCCCCATGAAATTTGCACGCGCTGTCTGGGCTATCCTCGTCGCCATCAAGGACGGGCTCGTTCTCCTCCTTCTCCTGTTGTTTTTCGGCGGGTTGTCGCTCGCCTTGTCGATGAAGCCGATGCCGGGGCGCGTGCAGGACGGCGCGCTGGCGATCACGCTCGACGGCCCGATTGTCGAAGAGCGGGCAAAGCTCGAACCGGCCGCGTTGCTGCTCGGCGGCGGGGCGACCCGGCACCAGTTTCTGGCGCGCGATCTGGTCCGCGCGATCGAGGCGGCGGCGGGCGATGGCCGGATTCGCGCGGTGACGCTGGATCTCGAAGATTTCGGCGGCGGCAGTCAGGTCACGCTGTCGCGCATCGGCGCGGCGCTCGACAAAGTGCGCCATGCCGGAAAGCCGGTTCTGGTGCGCGCGGTGCTGTATGACGACGCCACGTTTCAGCTCGCCGCGCATGCCGGCGAAGTCTGGGTCGATCCGCTGGGCGGGGTTCTGCTGCGCGGACGCGGCGGGACGATGCTGTTCTATCACGATTTGCTCGACCGGCTGAAAATCAAGGCGCATGTCTTCAAGGTCGGCACGTACAAGAGCGCGGTCGAACCCTTTGTTCGCAACAATCTTTCGCCCGAGGCCAAAGAGGCCGAAACCGCCGTGTTCGGCGCGCTGTGGCACGATTGGCAGGACGAAGTGAAACGCGTCCGGCCACGCGCCGACATCGCACGGGTCACTGCCGATCCGGTCAAATGGCTGAACGCTTCGGGCGGCGATGCGGCGAAGGCGGCGCAGGCGGCGGGGTTGGTCGATCGGATCGGCGACAAGGCGGATTTTGCCCGGCGCGCGGCCGAACTGGTCGGATCAGACAAGGCCGATGGCTATAAATTGACGAAATTCGGCACTTATCTCGCCGATGTCGGCGTTGCCAAGGGCGGCAAGGCGATCGCAGTCGTTACCGTTGCGGGCGATATTGTCGATGGCAAGGCCGGGCCCGGCGTTGCCGGCGGCGACCGGATTGCCGCGTTGATCGACAAGGCGGCGGCGAGCGAAAATTATGCGGCGCTGGTCGTGCGGGTCGATTCGCCGGGCGGGTCGGTCATGGGGGCCGAACGCATCCGGGCGGCAATTGCCCGGTTCAAGGCGCATGGCGGGGCCCGTGCCTTGCCGGTTGCGGTGTCGATGGGCAATCTGGCGGCCAGCGGCGGCTATTGGGTGTCAACGCCCGCCGACCGGATCTTTGCCGAGCCCGCGACGATCACCGGCTCGATCGGCATCTTTGCCGTGATCCCCAGCTTTGAAGACGCGCTGGCCAAGATCGGCGTGGGCACCGATTCGGTGCGCACCACGTCGCTGTCGGGGCAGCCCGATCCGGTCGGCGGGCTCAACGCGGCGACCTCTGCCGTGCTTCAGAGCGAGATCGACATGGGCTATCGCCGCTTTGTCGGGCTCGTCGCGGCTTCGCGGCACAAGACGCCGGAGGCGGTCGATCGCATTGCCCAGGGGCGCATCTGGGATGGCGGCACCGCGCGGCAGCTCGGGCTGGTCGATGAATTCGGCGATCTGGATCAGGCCTTGGCCTGGGCGGCGCAGCGGGCGGGGCTGACGAAGTGGCACCCGGTCTGGCTGGGTGACAACGCGGATTCGCTGGGCGGGCTGTTGCAACAACTGATGTCCGACGACAGCGATAGCGCCGACGGCTCCGATGATACGCATATGGCCGGTTTCGAATCTGGCGGGCGCGATCTGGCCGGGCGCGTGGCGATGGCGCGGTTTGCGCTGGCGGGGCAGATGGCGGGCGATCTCGATCATCTGCTCGGTGGGCAAGGCGCGCAGGCCTATTGCCTTGAATGTGCGGGACTTGTTTCTCCGGCTCCGCAGTCGGGAGAAGCCGCGGCGGCGTTTGCGCGCGGTCCTTCCGGGTGGCTGTCGCTGCTGTTTGGTGTGGCGCGCTGATGGCGCCGCTGACCAGGGCGAATGACGGCGGTTGATCGTGCGCGTGGCAAGACTTGCCCTTTTGTGCCCGCTACGATAGGGGCGTCGCTCGCCTTTCACCGGATGCGGGCGTGGCGGAACTGGTAGACGCGCTGGATTTAGGTTCCAGTATCGCAAGATGTGGGGGTTCGAGTCCCTTCGCCCGCACCAGAGCCTCCGGCCCGGCTCCGCCCCCGAAATAGACACGACGTCGATTAAGAGAGTTGGATCTAACCGAGATGCAGATCGTCGAAACCAGCAACGAGGGCCTGAAGCGCGCCTATTCCGTGACCATTCCGGCCGCGGACATCGCCGCGAAAATCGAAGGCGAGGTCAAGAAGATCGCGCCGCAGGTACGCATGCCCGGCTTCCGCGCCGGGAAGGTGCCCGCCAACCTCGTGCGCAAGCTCCATGGCCCCGCGCTGCATCAGGAAGCGCTGCAGACCTCGATTCGCGAAGCGCTCGACAAGCTGGTGGCCGACCATGGCTTGCGTCCCGCGACGCAGCCCGCGGTCGAACTGGCCGAAGGCTATGACCAGGGCGCGGATGCGCTGTTGACCGTCTCGCTCGAAGTCCTGCCGGTGATCGAAACGCCGTCGATCGAGGGCATCAAGCTTGAAAAGCTGATCGTCCCGGTGACCGACGAACAAGTCGAAGAAGCCGTGGCCCGCATCGGCCAGGGGCAGAAGACCTTTTCGGACGCCGAAGAAGGCGCTGCGGCGCGCGACGGCGACCAGATCGTGATCGATTTCGTCGGCAAGCTTGACGGCGTGGCGTTCGACGGCGGCACCGCCGAAGATGCGCCGCTCGAACTGGGCGCCGGTCGCTTCATCCCCGGCTTTGAAGAACAGCTGGTCGGCGTGAAGGCGGGCGAGGAAAAGACGATCACCGTCACGTTCCCCGCCGACTATCCCGCCGAGCATCTCAAGGGTCAGGACGCGACCTTTGACATCACGGTCAAGGCGGTCAAGGTTTCGGGCGAATTCGTCGCCAATGACGAATTTGCCAAGGCACTGGGCCTTGAAAGCATCGAACAGCTGCGCGGCCTTCTGCGCGGTCAGCTCGAACAGGAAACCGCCGGGCTGACGCGGACGCAGATGAAGCGTCAGCTGCTCGACACGCTTGCCGCAGGGCATGACTTTGCCGTGCCGCCCTCGATGGTCGAAGCCGAATTCGAACAGATCTGGCAGCAGCTGACCCAGGAAGCCGGTCAGGAAGAAAATCCCGAGGAAGCGCTCAAGGAAATCGAAGCCGAAAAGGACGACTATCGCCGCATCGCCGAGCGTCGCGTCCGGCTCGGCCTGCTCCTGTCGGAAATCGGTCAGGCCAACGGCGTGACGATCACCAATCAGGAAATGGAAATGCTGATCCGCCAGGCGGCGCAGCAGTACCGCGAACAGGATCGCCAGCGCTTCGTCGAATACATCCGGTCCGAGCCGCTCGCCGCCGCGCAGCTGCGCGCGCCGCTTTATGAAGACAAAGTCGTCGATTTCCTGTTCGACAAGGCCGAAGTCGTCGAGCGCGAAGTGACCAGCGATGAGCTTCAGGCCGCGATCGAAGCCGACGAAGAAGGCAATTCGCCCGCGAAGGCTTCGGAAACGGTGACCGAAGAAGCGCCCGCGCCCAAGAAGAAGGCTGCGCCCAAGAAGAAGGCTGCTGCCGAAGCGCCCGCCGACGAAGCGCCTGCCGCTGCGGCTGACGAAGCCCCGGCTGCTCCGAAGAAGAAGGCTGCGCCCAAGAAGAAGGCCGTGGCCGAGGACGCTGCGCCTTCCGAATAAGCGCCTGCGTTCAGAACCAGACCATGTCAGGGGGGCAATCCGCAAGGGTCGCCCCCTTTGTCATGCGCCCCCTTGAACGCGCGATTGATCCCTAGGGGTCTTGCGGATTGCCGCTGCGAATCAGGCCATGAGACAGTGATGCAGGCCGCGAAACCCAGGGGGGATCGTCGATGCATACCGAACGCAATCGCCAGGCTCGCAAGACGCGCAAGGGGGCGGGCCCGTCGCAAACCCGCTCCACGCGCGATGATGGCGCATTCCTCCTCAAGCCGGGCGCGCCGCCAAGGTTTCCCGTCGATCTGATCGTGCCGCCGCATCGCGGCCCGGTGATCACGGCGGCGCCCTGGCCTTTGTCGGCGCTGCCGTTGCCGTCTGCACCGCAGCCCGCCGATCTTCAGACGGCAGGCCGCAAGGCCGCAAGGAAAGCGGAGCGCCGCGCCGCGGCACTGGCGCGCGCCGAAGCGGTCGTTCCGCCCGCGACCGAGGCGCTGATCCTGGTCGCCGCGCCGAAGGTCGATGCGCCCGTTCCGGAAACCATCGGGCCCGAGGCCCCTTTGCCCGCCTCGCGCGCGCTCGTCCCCCGGCGGCACGGCTTTGTCGACGCAATCGCCTTTGTCTTGCGCGACAGCGGCCGACGGCTCGCGCGCTGGTCCTCGGCGCGGCGACGGGCCGAGGAGATGAAGGAAAAACTGGCCCGTGCCGAGGCGCGGATGCGCGCGATGGAGGCACAGCTTGCCGCGCTTCAGGCGCTGCAGGAGCGCGTGCGACAGGCGAGCTGAGGTTTCCAGGCTGGCCGACGGGCCGCCGGGCAGAAATTTCGCCCGGTTTTCGCGGCGAAACGGTCCCCGGCGAGCGCCGTTAGGGGCATATCCCCCCGCAATCGTGCGGGTTATGGGTTAACGCCCTTGAACATCGCGCTCTGGCACGCGACATAGGTGCCGTATTCATAGAACGAGGACACCCATGCTCGACCTGTTTGGCGCGTCCGGCGCCCAAGGCAAATTCTCTCACGATCCCGTGACCGGGGCGCTGATCCCGGTGGTTGTCGAGCAATCGAGCCGGGGCGAACGCAGTTTTGACATCTTTTCGCGGCTGTTGCGCGAACGTATCATCTTCGTCACCGGCGAAGTCGAGGATCACATGGCCTCGGTCATCATGGCGCAGCTCCTGTTCCTCGAATCGGAAAATCCGTCGAAGGACATCTCGATGTACATCAACTCGCCCGGCGGGGTGGTGACAGCGGGCATGGCGATCCATGACACCATGATGTATATCCGTCCGCGCGTGTCGACGGTGTGCATCGGTCAGGCCTGCTCGATGGGCAGCTTCCTGCTTGCAGCGGGCGAACCGGGCCTGCGCGTCGCGCTGCCCAATGCGCGGATCATGATTCACCAGCCTTCGGGCGGGGCGCGCGGCATGGCTTCGGACATCGAGATCCAGGCGCGGGAAATCCTGCGCATCCGCAAGCGGATGAACGATCTCTATGTGAAGTACACCGGGCGCGAGCTTGAGGAAATCGAGCGCGCGCTGGATCGTGACACGTTCCTCGAAGCGGACGAGGCAAAGGCCTTCGGGCTTGTCGACAAAGTGATCGAATCACGTCCCGCTTCGGATCAGACGGGTGACGCTTCCGGTTCCGGGGCTGCTCCCGACGCCTGATTTTCCTTTGCATACGGCGCCTTGGGCTTGACCCTGGGGGCCGTATGTCAGGAATTTCTGTTCTCTTTTGTGTCCGGTTGATTAATACCCTTGGGGTAGTAGGATAATCGGGCCCGCCTCTCGTGGAGAGGCGCCTGGGATTGAAGAATGACTAAGCTTTCCGGATCGGATACCAAGAGCACCCTCTACTGCAGCTTTTGCGGTAAGTCGCAGCATGAGGTGCGCAAGCTCATCGCCGGCCCCACGGTGTTCATCTGTGACGAATGTGTCGAGCTGTGCAACGACATCATCCGTGAGGAAACGAAGTCGGGGATCGCGGGCAAGAAGGACGGCGGCGTCCCTTCCCCGCGCGACATTTTCGAAACGCTCAACGACTATGTCATCGGCCAGGACCGCGCCAAGCGCGTGCTGTCGGTCGCGGTGCACAACCATTACAAGCGGTTGAAGCACAGCGGCAAGGGCGGCGAAGTCGAACTGTCGAAGTCGAACATCCTGCTCGTCGGCCCGACCGGCTCGGGCAAGACCCTGCTCGCCCAGACTTTGGCCAAGACCTTTGACGTGCCGTTCACGATGGCCGACGCGACCACGCTGACCGAGGCCGGCTATGTCGGCGAAGACGTCGAAAACATCATTCTCAAGCTGCTTCAGGCCAGCGACTACAATGTCGAAAAGGCGCAGCACGGCATCGTCTACATCGACGAAATCGACAAGATCAGTCGCAAGGCAGAAAACCCCTCGATCACGCGCGACGTCTCGGGCGAAGGCGTGCAGCAGGCGCTGCTCAAGCTGATGGAAGGCACCACCGCAAGCGTGCCGCCGCAGGGTGGGCGCAAGCATCCGCAGCAGGAATTCCTTCAGGTCGACACGACCAACATCCTGTTCATCTGCGGCGGAGCCTTTGCCGGGCTGGAGCGGATCATTTCCGATCGTCTGCAAAAGCGCTCGATCGGTTTTGGCGCGCATGTCGCCGATCCCGAAAAGCGCAAGGTCGGCGAACTTCTGCAAAAGGCAGAGCCGGAAGACTTGCTGAAATTCGGCCTGATCCCCGAATTCGTCGGTCGTCTGCCGGTGATCGCCACGCTCAACGATCTCGACATCGAGGCGCTGGTGCTGATCCTGCGCGAACCCAAGAACGCGCTGGTCAAGCAGTATCAGAAGCTGTTCGAGCTCGAAGACGTGCAGCTGACCTTTACCGAGGAAGCGCTCGAAGCGATTGCCAAGAAGGCGATCGAGCGCAAGACCGGCGCGCGCGGCCTGCGTTCGATTGTCGAAAGCCTGCTGCTCGACACGATGTTCGACCTGCCGACGCTTGATGGCGTGGTCGAAGTGGTGGTCGACAGGGATGTCGTCGAAGGCCGCAAGGAACCTGTCCAGGTTCACAAGGGCAAAGAAGAAGCCGCCTGACCCGAAAAAGCCCCTCCCCGCGCGGGGAGGGGGCTTCACACAGCCCCCTTTTGTTCGTCATTCCCGCGAA
>NZ_KQ954304.1 GCF_001519055.1 Novosphingobium sp. Fuku2-ISO-50
GCGGGGAGCGGCAATGGCGCGTGGTGATCTGACCGACGAAGAATGGGGCGTTATCGAGGTTTTGTTGCCCTCCGAGCGAGGGCGCAAGTCCCGTCCGGCCCACGATAATCGGCGTTTTCTCAACGGCATGCTTCATGTGCTGCGCGTCGGCTGCCCGTGGCGCGACATGCACGAGCGCTACGGCAAGTGGAACTCGGTCTATGTCCGGTTCCGGCGCTGGGCCGAGCAAGGCGTCTGGGATGCGATCCTGGCAACCCTGGTCGAGTTCGGGCTGACCGACGACTGGCAGCACATGATCGACAGCACTACAGTTCGCGGCCATGTTTCGGCAACGGGCGCTAAAGGGGGACTCATAAGGAGGCTTTTGGTCGATCACGCGGCGGCTTTTCGTGCAAAGTCCACGCCCGATGCGACAATCAAGGACGCCCTCTCGGCTTCATCCTGACCGGTGGCGAAGCCTCGGATTATGGGGCTGTCGATGGCCTGATGGCGTTGCCAGTCAACAAACCCAAGGCCCTGCTGGCGGACAAGGGATACGACGGCGACACGGTGCGCTCGAACCTGCTGATGCGCGGTATTCTGCCAATCATTCCACCCAAGTCCAACCGCCGTGAGCCCATCGCCTGCGACTTCCGCCGCTATCGGGATCGCAACCGCATCGAGCGCATGTTCGGCCACATCAAGCACCAGCGCCGCATCGCTACACGCTACGATAAAACCGCACTGTCCTTTGCCAGCTTTCTCAATCTCGCGGCCATCCGCAGATGGCTACCCAACTTTGTCAACAGAACCTAGAAAGTCACACTTCCACCTCTTCAAGCCATTCCCGACGAGCGCGGAGATGACTGTTACTGCCGTAAGCAGCCATTTCCGCGCAGTCTAGCTGCTCAATTAAAAGAGCGTCGCCGCCACAGATCGATTAATTCTCCTCGTCACCTGTTCCGGCGTTCGTCGCGTTCGCGCTGGCGAAGGCGTTTAACATACGCCGCGTCGACCGGATCGTCAGGTCCGAGACCGAGCGCACAGGTCGTGAGTGAGGCAAGGCTGTTGTCGCTCAACTTAAAGTCGCGGGCAATGAACCCGTGATGCGCAATTCGGTTCTCCTCGATCGACGCAAACAGCGCCTTAAAGAAATCGGCACGGGAGCCCCGCGATCCTGTTGTCGCAGCCTTGGTCAACGGATTGGTTGCATCCGTCCCGGCAAAGTATGCGTCCTGCCCGAGCACCCGCACAATCTCAGCAAGGCTCGGCCAATATTTGAGGTCGTAGCGGCTGCTGAGCGGCTTCAATTCCTCTTGGAGGTAAGACTGATAAAAGCCGTTGTCACGCGATGCCGCATCGATCACGTCGACTATGTGGTAGTGGGTGCCGCTCGCAAAGCCCGAGCTGTTGTGAATCTCAGACCTCTCGTCGAGCAGCACTGCCAGCTTTTCGGCGAGGTCGGCGATCTCGCCGTTAACCTCTTTCAGGCGGTTACGGGCAACTCGCGCATCGGAGACCCGCTCCGGGTTCCAAAAGGCTGCAACGCTCAAGAGGACGCCGAGAAACGTTTTTATGCCATGTTGGTGCTGATAGAGTTTCTCGTAAATCTCGGTGTAGGCTTCTACCAACTCGATCCGCCGGTCTAGCAGCCGGTCGATGATAGCATTTTCGCTCCGCAGAATTTGGTGCTCGACGTTATAGATTTTGTTGTTGCGAAGGATGTCCTCGCAGACTTGGGTGGGGTCGGTGTCGGTCATTGTCGCCATTGTCGGATCCTGTTGGGGTTAAGATGGCGCAACCTAACAAGACTGGCCATTATCCGTCGGCACCTGAAAGCAGATTCTTTTGCCACCATTCAGGTACCTGATCTGGCTGACCAGTTCAGCCGTTCACCGCGGCTCTTGGCCTTCTGCCAAATTGCAGACCGCGCGCACATTCGATCGCGGCAGCGCCTGTGGCAAACCCACGAAGTTGGTCATGCGGTTAACTGTCTTGCGCCTTCGCGGCGAAGAACGACCACAAAGCTTCACGCTGAGGCATTTCTGTGAATCTAAATCCCTCCCCCCTTTAACGGCCCTAAGCATTGGTTGCCTGCTTCTTACGCCGCGTTGCTTTAGCCTTCGGAGTGGGGGCAGCTTCAACCACGACTTTCGGCTTGCGTCCGAGACCAATCTTCACCGCCAGTTCCTTGCGCTTCGCGGCGTAGTCAGGCGCGACCATGGGATAGTCGGCGGCCAAGTTCCAGCGCGTGCGGTACTCGGCAGGGCTCAGGCCATGGTCGGTTGAGAGGTGCCGCTTGAGCATCTTCATCTTCGCGCCGCATTCGAGGCAGGTGATGGCATCGGCCTTGACCGAGGATCGCACTGAGACGGCAGGCTCGCGCTTTTCTTCCACCGGAGCGGGCGCCTGACCAAGGCCAGCCAGCGAGGTATAGACCGACTGGATCAGCACGGGCAGTTGGTCAGCCGCGACGGCATTGTGGCTGACATGAGCGGAAACAATATCGGCGGCCAGCGTCAGCAGCGTTTCATCGGCCATGGAAATAATGTCCTCATCCATTCGGTGACGACACCTGCATAGCGCAATATTTCGCAGTCACGAGGGGGTAATCAGGCAATACCCCCAACAAAACCTTTCGTTCCCCCGCGCTGCGGCATGGCAAGGCGCATGGCGCCATTGCAGCCACGCTGCTTGCAGCGGGCGCGGGCCTGGACTTCCGAAAGCCATAGGTGCCCGAAATCCCCGAGCGTGAGCAAATGCGCCGGCGTCACGAAGCGCACCTTGCCGCAGGTGCGGCAGGTGAGTTCGAGCCGCGTTTCGGCATCGAGATCGCGCAACTGGATGGCATCGAGCCAGCTCACCAGTTGTCCTCCGCCTCTGGAATGCGCGTGTAGCTGATCTTCGATCCAACATTGCCACCGGCGGGCGGCGCCCAGGGACCGATGCTCACCACCGTCTGGCCGAAGCGGGAATTGAGGCCGTCCATGGTCCGGCTCAACGCCTCGCAGCGCTGCCTCTCCTTGTCGTCATCGGCGAACAGATCGGGCTGCCGCGCCGTGTCGAGCGTCAGTTCCCCCAATGTCACGCTCACGCGCATGATCTTGGTTGCCGGCGGGATCACCGCCGTCACCCGTTCCCACAGTTCGCCGAGCGCGGCGAGAATGGCCATGTCGTCCTGAACTTCGCCCAGAGGCGCGACATTGCCCCAGCCACGATCGAAGCCCTTGAGCCAGAGATAGAGCGCCGAGGCATAGAAATTGGACCGCCGCATCCGCCTTGCGGCCTTCACCAGCAGCAGGCGGGCGATGGTGCGCGCGTCATCCAGACCGCGATGATCGGGCGGCAGCACACGGGCATGGCCGAACATGTTCCGCTCTGTTTCCGGCGCCTCCACCGCATAGCCATGGAGCGCATACCAAAGCCGCTCGCCCGTCACATTGCGCCACAGCGCCCGCATCTGCTTGGGTTGCAGCGCGAGCAGGCCCGGCACGTCGCCGACGCGGGCCGCGGCAAGCCGCTTCACCATCGAGCGCCCGATACCGGGAATATCGTCCAGCTTCAGCCTTGCGAGTTGAGCGGGCACGTCTTCGGGATACCAGATCGTCAGACCATCGGGCTTCTTGGTGTCGCTGGCGATCTTTGCCAGGTGCCGGTTGGCGGCAAAGCCGATCGAGCAGGTCAATGTCGCGCCGATGTTGTAGCGGATGGTGTTCTTGATCCGCTGGGCAAGGTCGGTGGGCTCGCCCCGCTGGGTCTCGTCCAACCAGCACGAAACTTCGTCGATTGACTTCACTTGGTCGACCGGGATCACCGACCCGATCTCCGCGATCAGGGCATTGTGCGCCCTGCGATAGAGATCCGGTTTTTGCGGCACGAGAACGATGTCGCGGCAGATCCGGCGCGCTTCATCGACCATCATGATGTTCTTCACGCCGCGCGCCTTCGCCTCGCGCGAACACGCGATGATGCAGGTGCGCCCGCCGCCGGCATAGGGGATCACGCCAACTGGCCGCCCCCGCAGGCGCGGGTCGCGCAATTGCTCGACGGAAGCGAAGAATCCATCAAAATCAAGGTAAAGGTGTTCAATCGTCGTTGGTTTTCGCATGGGCTCCAGCCCGAATCGGGTGAGCCATAAATGAGAACATAATAGGAACTTGTAGGCAATAGGGCCATGCCTCGGTCGGCACAGACCATCGGGCATAAAATGACCCGCCCGAAGGCCGCCCATTGGGAAGCTTCGGGGCCAGCTGCCTGCCTATCGTCGGCGCATCTGCTGAAGCGAAAAACCGTATTCAGTCCTGCGGCGGTTGACAGACAACCTGCTGGGGGAGAGGCAAGGTTGCATGTGTAATCTTTATCGCCTGAACAAACCTGCTGCCGACATTGCCCACCTGTTTGGTGTCGAGGCCACCCAAGGCGCCAATTACAGCGAAGAAGTCTATCCCGGTTATCCTGGGCTGGTGATGGCCGGTCGCCGCCTGAAGGTTATGAACTGGGGCTTCCCGCTGGTCATGACTGGCCGCAATGGCCAGAAGCTGAAGCCCAAGCCGGTCACCAATGCTCGCGACGACAAGCTGAGCACCGCCTTCTGGCGGGCCAGCTTTGAAAGCCGCCGCTGCCTTATCCCGGTCTCGGCCTGGGCCGAGCCGGAAGGTGAGACCGGCCAGATGACCCGGACTTGGTATTCGCTCCCCGGAGGTGAGCCTTTCGCGGTGGCGGGCCTGTGGCGCGCCACCGAGGAATGGGGCGATACCTACACGATGGTCATGGTCGAAAGCTCGGCCCAGATGCGCGAGGTCCACGACCGGATGCCGGTGATCTTACGGCAGGATGATTGGAAAACCTGGATCGAAGGTTCTCCGCGTGAAGCCTTCGGGCTTTGCCGGACATGGGAAGACCAACTGGCGGTTGAGCAGACCACGACCCGGTGGGCGGGGCGCGGTTTGATGGGAATGTTGCCATTCGAATGACGCTATCGGCCGTCCGGCGCAGAATGATGTCTGGGCGCCAGCCAAAGAGTTGAGGTGGAAGGTGGCGTGGCGAGCAATTCCGCTCGCCCGAAAGTTTCCCCCTCGATGCTCACGGATAGCGAACGCTTCGCCTTCACACCCCGGCGCATTCATGGCTTTTCCAATACCGGCAACGCCTATGACGCTACCCAGACCGACGATCGGATCGCCAGCGGAGACACGCTGCTGATCCTGCCGGAAGGCGTCGTCGGCGTGGCCCATTGCTGGCCCTTTGCCGTCACCCAGGTGACGGGCAAACTCCATGGCGTCCAGCCCAAGGCCCACGAGGCGTTGGCGGATTTCGCCGCCGCCTTCACCATCAGTACCGACGACATCGCGGCCGCTATCGCGCTGGCCCAAGCGCTCGCCTTCGCCATCGATCCCGTACTGGCCGCGCTCACCACGCCTGCGGCCTGAACCCTACCACCGGAGAACCATCATGCTGACCACTGCCATACCGGCGGGCGCTGACGCGCGCCTGGAACGGATCGCCCGGCTCAATGACCGCACCCGCCTTGGCCTCGATCGGACGGCCCGCGTTGTCATCACCCGCAATTGCCTCGAACGACTGGCCGAGGCCGAGGGCGCGCCCGATGAGCCTATCGTCCTGCAAGCCCGCCTGATGGCGGCCTTTCGCCATTGCACTTTCTCCGAGGATAGCCCCGAGCGCGATTTCGCCGCCATCGAGTTCCTCGGCCGCAAGGTGTGGATGAAGATCGACTATTATGACGCGGCTATGGAATTCGGCTCGGAGGATCCCGCCGATGCCTCGGTCACCACGCGGGTGATGACCATTCTGCTGCCCGAGGATTACTGATGTGCGGGCAGCTTGTCGTCGACCGCGCCCACGAAAGGTTCGGCGCCGAGGTCACCATCGCCGACCTCGCGCGTCATTCCTTTCCCGACTTCAACTGCAACCTCGTCCACATCTACGAGGTATGGGAAAGGCTTGAGGAGGACTGGCGATTCGAGCTCGACCGCGACGCCAGCACGCTAGAATACGCCACTGGCGTGTCAGCGCGTTTCAAGGACGGTTCGACCCTGCACATCAGCGCCTGGGCAGATTGCTGCGACGGCTCCGGCTGCCGCCATTGCCGTGGCTGATCTCACCATCATCAGGACTGCTTGCCATGCGCTATCAACCCACGGCTGAGACGCTCGCCATTGTGGAGCGCCTCGGCGGGCGCTGGAATGGCCGCTACGCGCTGGTGCCATGCCCAGCCCATGAGGATCGCACGCCCAGCCTGTCGATACGGCAAGGGCGGCAATCGATCCTCGTCCACTGCTTTGCCGGTTGCGATGGGAGCGAGGTGATGCGGGCGATCCGCGAGATGCTCGGCCATCCGGTGCTCGGCCAGCGGGCTTTGCCCGTCCCGGCCAACGATAGGCCCGCGCCTTTCCAGCGCCTTTGGAATGAGGCTTCGCCCATCGTCGGCACTCTGGCGCAGCGCTACCTCCTCGACCTTCGCGGTATCACCTTTCTGCCGCCCGATGTGCGCTTCCATCCCGCTTGTCCCATGGGGCGCGGTCCTATGCCGCGTCGCCTTCCAGCTTTGCTGGTCGGCGTCTTCAAGGCCCGGCGCCTGATCGCGATCCAGCGCCTGTTCCTCGATCCTGCCACGGGCAGCCGAACCCATCGTATGATGCTCGGCAATTCGCGCGGCGGCACCTGGCCTGCCGCCTTCGCAGGCGGGGCCATGCGGATTGCGGAAGGGTTTGAAACGGCCTGCGCCTACCGGCAGGTCACGGGCCGGGAAGCGGGCACCTGCTTTGGTGTCCGAAACTTCGGCGGCTTCGCTCTTGGAGACGGTATTGAGCAGGCCATCCTGCTGCCCGACAATGACCGCGAAGGCATGCAGGCGGCGCAATCGAGCGTCTTGGCCCGGCAATCTGCCGCTTTGCCCTTTGCCATTGAGCGCTGTCCGGCAGGCTTCAACGACTGGGCGGAGATGACCCGGCCAGAGCGGTCACGGCCAGCGGCCTGACAACGAATGGCTCAGACCTGCCTTTGCCGATAATCACCACGGCAGGCACGGATCGCTTTGGAGATGGCCTTGTTGATGGCCTCAAGGTCGCAGCGTTCCGGATCAAACTTTTTGCCTGCCCAACGCCGCATCGCCTTGTGCTCTTCCTGTGCCGGGTCGAGCCAGGCCTCCAGGAAATCCGCGTAGCCGGGGTAGCCGCCGACGTCTTCTGGCGGCCCCGCGCGTTCGCCTGCGATGCAGCGCGGGTATTTGACCCCATCCTCGATTTCGGCGCGGCGCAGAACCAGCTTGTGCTGCCAGTCATCGCCAAAATCATATTGGTACGTGATGGTGAGCGACGGGTCAGCTTCATGTGGTAAGGTCAGATCCTTCAATTGGATCTCGGTAGCCTCAAGAACCCTCGGTCCATAGTCCGGATCCTCGATCGCCTCCGGCGCACCGATAGTCAGCCCGCCTACGTGGAACTGATGTAGGTGACTGTCGGTCCAACCGAACGACGCCTGCAGAACCTCGTGCAGTTGCGCGAAATTCAGATCACTCGGCAACTCCACGGTGCGCATGATCGTCGGCTCGATGCCAACGATGCTGGCTTCAAGGCGAATGATATAGGCATAGGGATCGTATGACTTGGGCATGTCCATACAATGCCCGCGACGAGGCGTTGTCGCAAGTATGACGCGTCCGGCCGAAGGCGTTGGAAACGCCCAGCGATCTGGCTTAGCTTGCGAGGCTATGAGTCGTGACCGCCCCTTATCTCTGCTGGACTGGCATCGAGGACCAAGGGCGCAATTCAACCTTGGTTGCGACCATGGCCTATATGCTCTGTTTCTTCGTCGTGGGGCAGAGCTGCACGGAATTACGCCGGGCGAGGACGGTCTGCTTTATATCGGCCTCGCAGCGAACAGTAAGGGGCTGAAAGGTCGCTGCCATTTCAACGCATCGACACGAAACCATTCGCCGCGAAAAAGCCTTGCTGTCTTGCTGAGGGAGGCCTTGGCGCTCGAACCTGTTCTGGTGGTAAAGCCCGCATCGCGAAACACCTGGAGTTTGGCGCCAGCCTCTGAGCGGCGGCTGACAGCCTGGATGCATGAAAACCTCGAATTCGCGATCTTCCCATGTGCAGACCCAGAACCTTTTGAGACGGAATTGATCGGGCGTTTCGCACCTCCGCTCAATCTCGCCAAATGTGCGCAATCCGTGGAACATCGGCGGATATCGGCGGCTCGTGCTGCTGTTCTTTCGCAGTTAGAGGGCGTGGACACGCCGGTGGTGATCGGGCGGTCAATTTCAAGTTCGCCGCTCAGCAAGCCGGGACTGTCTGAGCGGATCCAGCCGTCTGTTCGATCAATCCGCAACAACGCCCATCTCGACAATGCGGAGGCCATCGCCGCCCATTTCGGGCTGAACCCAAAGTCATACCGGCAGCGCCTTCGCCAAGACATTGCATGGTATCAAAAGCCCCAAGTCTGGACGTTTTCTCCGGGTAGCCCGCAATGGAAGGATATGATCGCTGTAGCCGAGAGGATGGCTGGGCGCGCGCTTTGAAGCAAACGTCGGCGATGGGTGGCGCAAAAGTCGAGAGGGAAATGGGCGGGTGAACCCGAAAGGAGGCCCAAGACCCATGTTTACCGTTCCCGCTCTGCCCGCGCCCAATGCTCTTGCCGATCCCGCCTTTCTGGCCAGCGCCGCTGGCGAAAGCTGGATCGGGGCGCTGGCGGAGAATTTCCCGCATACCCGTTACTGGCGCGACCGTTCCGACTGCTGGTCGCTCAAGAGCCTCAATGCGCTGGCCGCGAAGATCATCGATGCCCGCTATGAGGGGCACGAGATCGATGAGGTGATGGAGGCCGAGTTCCCGCCCGCCGAGTTCGGCCAGACCTGGTATCACGAAGTCGCGCCCCAGTTGTGCTCCAACCTTGCAGAGGCTGGGCTGGATGACGACGATGATGCCATCGACGCCATCCGCTACGCGTGGGAAGACCACGCAGCCGAGCGTGATGACAGCAGCGTGGCCGATCTCTTCGCCAGCTATGACCGCTGCGAATTGTTGTTCCGCTTTAGCGCCGAGCGCTGGCTAGACGATGCGCTGATCTTCTCGCACCGCCCATGGTCCGAGACGAGCGAGCTGGCCATCACCGCCAATCTGCAATTCGCGCTGAACAACCTCGGCTACACTATCGGCGAGTTCCGCAAGGCCAGCGGCAACCGCCATCCGGCTCACAGCGCCTTGCCGCGCAACGCAAGGCGGCGGCGTGCGCCAATCATCAGCCACGAGCAGCTTGCCGAAATCATCGACAATGCCTGCTCGACCTCGTTCCTCTTCTGCCTCTACGCGATCGTGCCGATCCCGGAGCTGATCGCGCTCGACCTCAGTCGACCCGTGACCTTCGAGAAATGCTGGGTGGCCACAATGGACCCGATCAACGGCACCTTCTTCGACGTGCCGGCTAATGGGCCGGTGACCGTGAAGCCGGAGGACGGGCGCTTCCTGTCCGGCGGACATCTGTGCTGGTCGCCGGAGAACATCTGCTGCCTGCACACGCCCTACTACCATGCCGAAGTGACGCAGGCCGCGCGTGAAAACTGCTGATCCGTGCGAGAAGGGAGCGGGTGGAAAGTGAGTGTCATGGGCGCAGGCGCCCAAAGACGTATCCCACCCTGCGGCCTCTGGAATGCAAGACGGGGCCTTTGCCAAAGGAAAACCCCATGAACATCGGCACCATTCGCGCCAACGACCGCGGTGCGCTGACCGGCAGCATCGCTACGCTGACCGTCGCCATGAGCTTCGCGCTGCGCGGCGCGGCCTCGAACCACCCCAATGCCCCCCGCTATGAGATCTGCACGCGCAGCCCCGCCGGGGCCGCCGTCCAGATCGGGGCGCTGTGGGAGCAGACCTCGAAGACCACCGGCGAATGCTTCCTGCAAGGCCGGATCGATGATCCATCGATGGCGCGGCCGCTGGCGATCAGCGCCTTCCGGCAGGATGATGGCAGCTACAACGTTGCGTGGCTGCGGCCCCAGCGCCGCTCCGGCTTTCGCGTGGCGTCCTCGGCCAACGACAATCCCACTTATCTGGACGCCGCCTGACGGCTTGCTGGCGATGCCTCGGGTGATGATCGCGCGGGGCATCATTTTCCTGCCTGCGGCGCCGTGGCGTTGTGCGGGGCGCGGGCGTTGCTCGGCTCCGGCAGCGGGGCTGCGGGGCGGCCACCGGGCGGGGAAGAGCTGAGGGGAATGAGAATGGGTGTCTGGGGCCAAGGGGCCAAAGACGCAAACCAACCTTCGGCACCCAGGACGCAAGAGGGTGTCGGGCCAGAGGAGAATACGGCCATGAATATCGGTGAACTGAAGCTCAACGGCGCTGGCGTTTACATGGGCAAGATCCAGACTGCCACGCTCGACCTCGTGGTGGGTCTGCGCCCGGTTAATTCGCGCAACGCCGCCGCCCCCAAGTATGATGTGATGGTCCGCGCCAAGAACGGCCAGTTCATCCCCGTCGGCGGCCTGTGGGAGAAGACCGCGAACAACGGCGGCGGCACTTTCCTTCAGGGCCAGATCGACGATCCCAGCTTCGAGGCCCCGCTCTCGATCGCGCTTTTTGCGCAGGCCGATGGCGCGCTCAATATCGCCTGGTCGCGCCCGCGCCGCCGGGCCGAGGCCGGTTTCGCCGATACGGCCGTGATGGGCGCGGCCAACGATGGCTTTGGTAACAGCGACGATGATCGCCGCGATGCCTCGCCATTCGGCGATCTCGAACCGGGCCTTGCCAAGGCGGCCTGACCCCAACCTCCAGAATGCTTGTCGCTATGGGCGGCCCGTCTTGCGACGGGTCGCCTTTTTTTCATTCAATGCTGGGCGGGATCTTCGAGGTCGGGGCGAACCAGATCTACGTGGCTGACGCCCAGCGCCAGCGAGAGCTCATAAAGCGTGATGACGGTCGGATTGCGCCGACCGCGTTCCAAGCTGCTGAGATACTGCTGGCTAAAGCCAGAACGCTCCTCGACCTGCTCCTGGGTCAGGCCTTGATCCCGCCGCAGGCGCGCGAAATTCCGGCCAACCAGTTTACGCATGTCCATGCGCAGCAGGATCGCGATTTACATACTTTGAGTTTATCAACTATAGTATGTAAATGATCTGGCATGACGTTTCCGATGACCCGCCTGAGGGCCAAACCGTCACAAACACGGCTTTTCTGCTGTTTGTCACGCTTGTCTGCTAATCTGCTCTCGTCAGAACTGTCCTGGCAAAGGCCTCTTTCCCATGTCCGAACCATCCAATCCGCTATCCCCCTCAGACTATCAGTCGATTGCCGCGTCACTGGGCGAGATCAAAGAACGGCTCATACAAGCCGGGGATCTCCTGGCAGCCACGCATATCGATCATGCGCTGCAATGCCTTGATCCCGAAAACCCGCTCCACCAGCAGGCCGCCGCACAGGCCTGAACGATCAGCACGCAGCCGACATGGCTGTTGTAGCGCGCCCGTTCCGCTTCGAATGGGCGCAGCATCACCGTTGACGATCAGCTTGTCGCCCCGTGGTGGTTCGAGGCGATCGCCTTCCGGGTTTAACACCGTGGGTGGAAAGCTGCGGGACGAAGCCAAGCCATGCTCCGGACCCTTTGTCTGGCGCCCATTGAGCATCACCGCGAGTGCAAGTGCGGGCAAGCGAACCCTTGGCAAGCGCCAAGCAAGGCACCTAATCTCAGAGCAGCCCGACAACCAAACTCAACCTTGGCCACACATCTCCGGACAATCTGACCGGCAAGCCATCCCGCCAGAGAAGGGATGAACACTACGCCCGCGCGGGGCCGTCGCAACCCCCATTTGTCGACCGAGTTACCGGCCTGAAGGCCGGCGCCCGCACCACTCGAAAAATGGAGGTTCCCCTGCGCTTCGCTCCGGTGCGGCGGCCCCTCAATCGCGGGCTGCGCTTCAGTTCATCCCGGCGGGAAAGGCTCGCCGGTAAGATCTGGAGACACACCATGAACAAGGTTTTCCTGTCCGGCCGCATTACCTCCGACATCAACCGCTTCGGCACCGACAGCAAGGGTGGCGTCAGCTTCACCCTCGTCACCAGCAGGCCGGTCATCAAGGACGGCCAGGTCGTCAAGGGCGACGATGGCTACGCCGAAACCTACGACCAGTTCCACACCATCAAGGCCTTCAACGGCCTCGGCAAGTCGATCGCCAACCACAAGAAGAAGGGCGACAAGCTGATCGTCACCGGCGAGATCCGCTACACCAAGAACGAGAAGGACGGGCGGACATACTACAACACCGAGATCGTCGCCGACGAGATCGAGTTCATCTGACCCAGACGGGCGGCCCCACGGGCCGCCCCCAAAAATCGGACAAGCACCTTTCGGGAGCAAGCCCATGTTTCACACCTCGGCCTTCGATGAATTCGCCTGCGTCCCCTGCGGCATCACCGTCACCAACCCGGCCATGGTCGCCCGCATCCGCGCCCAAGCCGCTACGATTAGCGATTACGAGATCGCCGCCCATCTGGGCAACGCCATCGCCTCTTCGACCGACGCCGCCCACGCCCTTTCCTGGGAACAGAGCCAGCTTGGCGAAGCCAGCGCCGAAACGCTGGTCGATGCCGAATATTTCGAGGAACTGGTCGCCACCTGGAGCCTGATCGCCAGCGAGCGCGGCATCGATAGCCTCGATGGCCTGCTCATCGACGTGGTGGCGGTGCATTGATGTGGCCGCCGTAGGGCCAGCACCTATCGGTGCTGGCCCTACGTTTTCATCTATCTTGGGACGAGCCAAGCCAATTTCGTAGCCGATTGGCTAAATTGGGCTTGGGGAGTTTCTTGCGAAATGAAGCTAGCCACTCTTTCGCATAAGCTTCCTGCATATCAACCTTGGCAGGTATAATGTCGGGGCCTGAATCGAATATCCCCACCAGTTCCACTGCGGGACTTCCGATTTCGATCTTATAGGCTTTAAGGCCTTGCCCCATATCCCGAGCCATACCTGACGGCCAAATTTTTAGGCTGGCTCCATAACAAAACGGGATCAGGCCTAAAGGCTCAAGCCCACGCCTCCGAATCGTCCGTAGAGCTTCGAAGTAGTCTGGCTCCTCGGCGAAATACGTTTCATCACGAACTTTGCAGGCGAGGCGGCAATTGCGACCGGACTCTGATTGCTCAAATGAGACCATCTCATCATCTTCGCCACCAATGACGTACACTTTGTGTTCCATGCCCCCTCCATCTCTATAGAGCCTAAACTTAATCACCGTCGAATGCCAACTGAACCATGTCAGATATGGGCGCCTGCCCGCCAAGGCGGTCACCGCGCTCTATTCCGCCCGCTGGCGGGCTCCACCGAGCCCCATGCGGGTCTCGGCCCTTCGGGTTACGATCGACTGGCGCAGGGCGCTTGGGGCACCGTAGCGTACCCCTGAAACCAACAATCTCTCTCTCGTAGTCCTATTATGGCAAGCTGGCCGGGCGCTTGTGCAAGGATGCGCGGCGCCCCCAATTTTGCGGCGGGCCAGCCCCCCACAAAATCGGCTCCCCCACGCCCCGCTGGCGCGGCGTCAACCGGGGTCCGTCCGCGCTTGGTCGTCGCATCGCTGTTGCCAAAAACCGGTTCCCACTTTTTGGCGCGATGCTCCTGCGCAGCCAGCTTCCCGGTCAACGTCCCTGACAAGCTGGTCCAGCTCGCCCTCTTTGCCTCCCGTCATCACGAGGATGACGAACAAGAAGCCTTCTGGAGGTCACCATGACGCAAGCATTCGCCAGTTTTGAAGCCCTCTCTGCCTTCTACCGCGAGCAGATCGAAGTCCCCGGCTTTGATACCGCCTTCACCGAGCAAGGCAGTATGGCGCAGCTCTCAGTCCACGACGAACCCGAAGCCACCGACATGCCTGATCCGCAGGCCGCGCGCGGCGCGATGGAAATGGTCATCGGCACCGTCTTCGATCTCTTCCGGGGCACCCGCATGGAGGAATTTGGGCGGGACATCGTCTGGGGCATTGTCAACAGCTTCCACGTCACCTCGCAGCGCATCGAGAAGCGGGAAGACGAAGCCACCAAGAAGCTCGGCGATATGGCCCGCGCCTTTGACCCTTCGGAAATCTACGCCGTCGAACTGGAAGAGACCCAGCGCATCGCCCAGACGCTGATGGACTGCCGCGAAGCGATGGAAGCGATGCGCGACTACGCTGGCGAGATCTACCGCGTCGAAACTGGCCGCCCGTTTTCGACCGTGAAAGGCACCCGCGTTTCCTCCGGCCTGACCGCCAGCCAGATCGACGCCCGCGACTTCCTCGCCGCTCGCGCTGCCAAGCGTCGCGAAGACCACGCGCCCACCGGCCCGGTGGTCATCTTCTCCGGCGGAACCGACTGGCACGACCATGAACTGCTCTGGCAGGCCCTCGACGAAACCCACGCCCGCGTGCCCCACATGATCCTTGCCACCACAGCCCAGCACAAGGGCTGCGACCAGATCGCCCACGCCTGGGCCGCCGCGCGCGGCGTCAAGACCGTCCGCTTCACCCTCAACCGGGCACTTGGCAAGCGCGCAGGCTTCGTTCGCAACGAGCAACTGATGAACCTCAAGCCGGTCCACGCCATCATCTGCGAAGGCTCGGGACTCCAGTCCAACCTCTTGAGCCGCGTGCGTGAGGCGAACCTGCCCCACCACGCCTTCGCCCAGCGCCATCAGCGCATCGCTGCCTGACGTTTCGGAGGGCGCCGCTCACGCGGCGTCCTCCTTCTCTTTTTCCGATGGCAGGAGGCACGCGGACGTAGGGGTGGGCAAGCCCACCCCATGCCGCGCGCCTGATCGGGTGTGGTCGGATGCCTTGGGCTGGCCACAAATCGTTACAAGATCGCAGGAGAGCTATCCAAACAGTCGATGCGTCGCGATTAGAGTTCCCAGCGCCACGATAAGGCCAGAAGCGCCGATGCCTACACTCCACCAAACACGCTGCATCGTAAGGCGGAAACGCGCGTCGGTTTTCTGCTCGGCAGCCAACTCCAGAGCACGATTTTCATCGACCTTCTCTTGCAATTTGACTTGCTCGTGGTTGACTCGAATAAGCTGGTCGTCGAGCGCGGTGATTGCGCTGCCCTGTTCGTTCAGCCGCGTTTCAACAGCGTGGTTTTGTGCCTCGGTCGCTTCGATGTGCTTGGAAAAACGCAATTCATGCCCATCATAGCGCCTGTTGAAATTGGTTTCGGCGGCGTTCAGTGCCACTTGCTGTTCGATCAGCGCTGCAGAGACCGTGTCACCAACGGATAACTTCAACGCAATGTCCTCTTGCCTCAATTCCTGTACACACGCCTCAAAGTGCTCGTACATATCGCTCTTTGTCGCTTTAACTTCGTTGGCGATAGCGATAAGTTTCCTCGCCTCTCCTTCAGTTAGCCCTTTCAACTCAAAAAATTCTCGCACAAGCTTTTCCAGGTCGTCGCCTTGTTTTTTCAAATCAACCTGTTGGCTATTGAGCATTTCAGTCTGTTGTTGCAACTTTGCGTTTTGCTCTGCCAACCGTTCCTGCTGAAGGCCAATTACATGCTGTTGCTGCTCTAGCTGCTGCGATTGCACCAAATTGATCGCCATAAGCTTCGCGAGGCTTTCGGCAAATTCGGCCTGCAATAATTGCGCGTCTAACTGCGCTTCATCCATCTCGCCCTTATACCACCAGCGCCCCAGCCAGTTCCGCTGCTCATGCTCGTCACGGGCACGCCTCAAATCGCCTAGCCGGGAAAGCCTCTCCCTGAATTCTTCATATATCTGTTCGCGATCGATCTGATTGAGAACATTCGCGGGAAGTCTAGTGATATTGTTCACGGTTCACTCTTCAAGTTTGTAGTCAGAAATAAGCCGGGAGAGGTCGCTGCCGTTTTGCTCCCAGCTTTCCAAACCTTTGCGCATTACCGAAATCGTAGTTGAACGGACTGCGATGGCAGCATTGGTGGCGGCGATAGTCGTTTGCAAATGCTCTTCCGAGATGGACAAATCCCGAGCCATCGCCTCGTAACGGATGATGACGCCCTGGTAGCGGCTTGAGTTTGCATACTGCTGCTCCATGAAGGCGCTCATCTGGCGCACGACCTTCGTTTGGGCATCTAGCATCCCAATCTGCGTGTTGAGCATTTCTGTGCCGGGATCAGCCAGCCAGTCAAATAGTCGGTCAACCGCATATACTGTGAGCGCCGTCATAATCCCGGTTACAATGGCGGTAATGGCTGGAGTCACCATTCCCGCGATTGGCGCAAGCAGAGGAATCGCTGTAACAAGGCCCTTTATCGCTTCCTCGAACAAAAGTCCGAGGCTGGCAGTAATAATGCCTGTGACGAGCTTTGTGACCTCACGCGCGACATCCACTCCCGATAAGTGGGTTGGCGGTGCCCACAGTAGTTTCAGCGCCCGCCAGAGCGAAGCCATGCTTTCACGAATGATAGTAACGATTTTTGCGGAGGTTGTGACTACGTTGTTGATGAGGAAGGTCAACAGATTGCTGACTACCCCCTGCAGGCCGCCGGAAATTAACGCGTCGAACGCGTCATGCATTTTGTCGGTGACTCGCTGTACCGTGCGCTCAAGCGCCTCAATAATCTGATCGACAAAATTCTCACAAGGCGCAGGGGTAAGCACAATTTCCCTGACTTCGAGGTAACTGCTGTTAACAAACTCGTGCAGCAATAGGCCCATCGCTTGGCGCAGGGCGTTGCGCCCCGCTTCCTTGCTTCCTTCTAGGGCAAGCTCGCCGCCATGGTATTTCAATCGATCCCAATCTGTTGGTAAAAGTCTTTCAGTTGCAGTTTCAGCCTTATTAATTTTTGGATTAATTCGCCTTTGATCATAACCATTTTCCCTCGAAAGCGCATCTTTTGGGTCATTGTCAGACTTAATGCTATTAGCGCTATTTGTCGTATATTGAAGATTGTCTTTTTCCGAGCTAATAGCACTTCTGCCTGATTTATCTCTCATCCAACCTCCTTTTTTATGGAGATCGTGCAGCGGAATGACATGGTCTAGGGAATAATTCTTCTGAGGTTTCCCATTTTTGTCGAATATGGGGTTTCCATCTCTATCGCGCTGCTGGAGAGGTTCTGCTTTTCCGGTATAGGCATCCACAAAGGTTCCAGAACTGATGTCCGCCCCTTTCCCCAATGGGATACCCGCTTCTTTCTTTTTTTCGGTTTTGGCCTTGGAATATGAATAGTCTTTCCGATTGTATTTCTCGGATTTTTTGGCGAATATACTCTTATTCGCGTTGTGTTGAGTTGTGACGTTACCGCCATCCTTGTCCTTAAACATGGCGGGTGTGAGACCGAAAGGCCCGATGATTTGCGCGAGCGTTTGAGTGCGACAGCTTTCCATCAGTTCGTTGATGCGTTGGTCTCGTAGCTCTTGACGGCTCAACGAAGCTGGCTTGGACGCGTGCGTAGCCAAAGGCGTTTCCGGTGCAGCAAGAACATGCAAACGAGGTGCCAATTGCGCTTCTGCACCCTCTGCTAGTTCGCCCCCCGTAACGATACCGTCATCCTGTTGAGAATCTGCCATAGATTGTATCGTCCTAGCCCGTTCAAATCAGATGTATGCCGCGATGATCGTCATTGACCAAGCACAGTTTCTACCTCTTGTTGTCGCTCAAACAATTGTGAGGTTAGGTACGCTCGCAGGGCTGCATCATCCTCAAACGCGCGACCGGCAGCAGCGAGGTCACTTTGCGCTCGCCGGGCAAATCCCTGTAAAAGCTTCGCCATTTCCTCGACGATCGCCGCCTTCTCGGAGCGCTTAGCTCCACGCAAACGACGCTCCGTGCTTTCAACCAGCGCTGCTAGGTGGTTACGGATCAGAGTTGCCGTTTCGATCATCGCGCTATCGGGAAGGCCATCGCTTAGTTCCACGGCAGCAAGCAACGCTCCGCAAGTCGCCCGCGCATCCAGCAGGTCATCGCGCCGCTCTGGCGCCAGCTTGATCGCCTTGCTCCACGCATTCGCGATGCCTTCACACCCAGGGGGATAGTCCGCCGGTTCAGATGTCTCCTTCGCATGGCCCATTGGTTGCGTCTCTTGAAGGAGCATATTCTGCTGATTACGGCGGGCCTGCCATTGCCAGCCTCTCACCGCAACGATCATGAAAAAGGCGAGAAACGCGACAAGAACGGGCATGGTCGAATCGGCGGAAGTGGTCCCGCCGCCCAGGTTGAGGTTCATGCCGATCTGAAGGGCCAGACCGATCACGAATCCGCCAAGCACCGCCGGGCCGAACACAAAAATCAAGGCACGGATGATCGTTTTTATCAGGCCCAGAACACCTTGCACCACGTTGCCGACCACCCGCACCGCCCATGTCAGCAGCAGAAACCGCAGGGCGAATGACAGGACCATGGCGGCTAGGCCAAGGAAGCCGACCCCGAACACCAGTTCGACAAGATATTTCATATGGCGTCCATCAATGTGCTGTATCTCCGGACGATGAAGCATGTTGATGCGTCAGATTCGGTCATAGGTGGCGTTGTGTCGCCAATCCGACTTTCCGCTGGGCTCATTACCACCTAGCCAATGCGCCAATGACCAACCGTATGGAAAACCTTGATCGCACCCTTCGCCTGGTGCGCGCTTTGACCGAGAGCATTGAAGGCCTCACGCTCGACGAAATGGCCGCCGAAATCGGCGTGACACGGCGCACCGTAGAGCGCACACGCGACATCATCATGAGGCACTTCGACCTTGAAGATGCGACGGATGGGCGAACCAAACGTTTCCGCATCAAGGACAGCCCAGGTCGCGCTTACAACCGGCACAACGCGCGGGAAGTGGCGGCATTGCAGACGGTGGTGGATGCTGGTCAGCGCGAAGGTACGCCGCAAGCAGAAGGCCTGCGAAGCCTTCTTTCCAAGATCAAGGCTGCGCTAGATAGCGGCGAGCGGCAAAGGCTGGACAATGATCTTGACCTGTTGACCCGCCTGCAACGGTCTCGCGTCGCTGCCGGGCCTGCTGTCATTGCTTCGCCAGAGGATCTTACCACCGTACAGGGCGCGATCCTTAGCGGTCGATGCGTTGAATTTGAATATCGACCGGATGGCACAGCTAGCGCATCGTGGCGGCGGATCGTGCCCTATGGGCTGATCCATGGGCCGATAACCTACGTGCTTGGCAAACGCCCGGATCGGGACGATCTGCCCTTTTTGTTTCGCCTCGACCGGATGGAGGAAGTGCGTCAGAGCGAAGTCTTGGGCTGTCCTCCAGACGGCTGGGATCTGGACGCATGGCTGGCCGACAGTTTCGGTATTTGGCGTGAGGACGGCCACGACATCGTGCTTCGCGTGATGGCCAGTGCGGTCGAGCGAGCCAGGGCGTGGCGCTTTCACCCCAATCAGCAATTCGCGCAAGATGGCGATGAGCTTTTGGTGCGGTTCCACTCTGGCGGCCTTCTGGAGTTGGCCAATCACCTGTTCTCATGGGCTGGGGATTTGGTAATCGAGCAACCTCGCGCCCTGCGTGAAATCATGGCCCACCGCCTCGTTCAAGCGCAATCCTTGATTAACGGGGTCAGCAGCGAATGATGGCTATTTGCTCCCCAAAACGGAACGGGAGCCGAACTTTGGGCACATTGCCGTGTTTCGGTAACGCCCCCTATCGGGGTCAGTTCTCCCTCCAAGTTCCCATTTCCAACGGTCTTTTTTCCGGGTCATCCAACCTCATAATGAAGCCGCCGAAGTTCCTATTCGACAGCACACCCTACGCGGCAGAGCCGAAGTGGTCAGGCATCTTGAATTCCCATTATAGGATTATCTTTCAGCAACTTATCGAGGGTGCACGATAGTGCCGCCGAAAATTGCCTGGTGCACCATCGTGTATGGCACATGCACGATGGTGCCTTTTGCTCTAATCCATTGAAATAATTACTCTAAAGGTTTCGGGCTGGGTATCGGGCTGGTGTCTTGCGACCGCCGCTGGAGTGGGGTAAAAAGAACCTGCGATAGCCGAGCCAGGCTGCTGTCCGTGAGGAAGCAGCATGACGAACTTTATACACCTTGGGGTCACGCTCAGCCGTCCCCAAGTCGAACGGATCCAAACCCTTGCGACCAAGCAGGGCGTGAGCCGTGCGGTTATCATCCGCAACTTGGTCGACACCTCCTTGCCCTTTGCCGAGCACGGTCATGGCATCGACTATATCCGGCTGCTCTCGATTTTCGAATATTCTATTCTGGCGCTCGACACGCTGGTGAAGAAGCTATCGCCTGAGCAAGCCGACCATATCATCGATCTCGCGACCAGCAGGGTGAGGCAGCACCATGGCGCGTAAAGACGACATCCGCTTCGACCACCGCCCGATCATTGTCGAGCACGAGTCAGCGCGCGGGGAGGTGGTCCGCAATGTCGGCGCCTTCACCCGAGGCTCCCAACTCATTCGTCTGCGTTACATGATGTTCATGGAGGGCGCGCGCTGGCCCATTGTTTCAGCCTTACTGGGATTTGTGGCCATTCTCGTCACTCTGCTCGCGCTGATGATGCGGGAACACGAGGTGCAACTGGTCGAGATGCACCTGTTTTCCAGACTCTGGGCACTGGTCGACCTTGATCCCTCGCGCATGGTCAATCTGACGCTACCCGACGAAACGCTCATCCCTCTTCAAATTGGCGATGTGCCTGATTATCCCGACGTCGCCGTGGCTTGGACCAAGTTCGTCCGGTGCATAATCGTGTCCTTTGTGAGCGCCGTGATCTTTTCCGGGCCGTTGACATTGTGGTTTGTATCCCTGTCGAGAAAAATCGGAGTCGATATTCTCAAGCAGCGCCATGAGCGCGGTGCCACACGCGTTTCGCGGGCCCTCCTTTTTCAGGAGATTACCGCGCATAATCACGATCGTTTGAATGCAGAGGTTACCAGGCGGTTTGCGCCCGCGGAGCGATCCCTGGTTTTGCAAAAATGGAATGCCCGCTTCGCGGAAATGGCGCGTTTGGCCGCCCAATTGAGGAACGGCGAACCCGGCATCATCCAGGCCATGCCCAAGCCTGATACCGTGCCTGCAGATCAGGAAGCCCTTCCTGCCCTTCGCGATAGTGCCTCGCTTCACGTCCCTTACACGATCGCCGACATCCCCTATCCCTGGCGTCTTGAGCAATCGCATACGATGCTGATTGGGAGCACGGGCGCGGGCAAAACCACCCAGCTCAGAAACATCGTTTCCGAGGCGCGGGCACGGGGACAGCGCTGCGTCATTTTCGATCTGACCGGTGCCTTCGTCGAGGCTTTTTACAATCCCGAGACGGATTACATTCTCAACCCCATGGACGAGCGCTGCCCGCCCTGGACGATCTTCAATGACTGCCTGAATTACGCTGATTATTTGACAGCGGCCTGCGCGTTAATCCCAAGCGAGGGCAGCAATGGCGAGCCATTCTGGGCGATGGCGGCGCGCACCCTCTTTGTCGAAATGTGCATGAAGCTCCTTGATTCAGGCGAGACTAGCAATGGCGCGATCGCCCATCACCTGATGCATGCCGACCTCAAGGAGATCCATGAGAAACTGCGTGATACGATCGCCAATCCGCTGACGGCGGCTGAAGCCGCGCGGATGGCAGAATCCATTCGCGCCGTGTTCAACACGAATGCTCAGGCTCTGCGTTTCCTGCCCGATCCCCGGCGCGGCGGTCAGCCACCGTTTTCGATCTACAACTGGATGCGCAACGGGAAATCGGGTTCGATCCTGTTCGTCACTTCAACCCGCAACGATCTGGCTCTGACCCGGCCATTGCTCACGCTCTGGATGGACATGGCGGTGAACGCGATCATGAGCATGCCGCGCACCATGGATCTTCGGACCTGGTATCTGTTCGACGAAGTCCACGCTCTGCACCGTCTTCCTGCCATTGAGCACGGCTTGCAGGCTGCCCGCAATTTCGGGGGAGCTTTCATGCTGGGCATGCATAGCATCGACAAGCTCGCCGAAACCTATGGCAAGGAAGGTGCGGTCAATCTGACGTCCTTGGCTCGGACCAAGCTCATTCTAGCCACACCGGACATGAATACCGCGCAGACCTGTTCGGACTTTATCGGCCTGTCGGAGATCCGCGAAACCGACGAGGCCTACTCCATTGGCGCGAGCCGGTCCCGCGATGCGGCCACCATCACGCCGCGCACCGAGGTCAAGCCTTGCGTTTTCCCGACCGACTTGATGGATCTGCCAGTGCTGCAAGGTTATGTGAAGTTTCCCGAGGGCTTTCCGGCAGCTCGGGTTGAGCTGACCTATGTCGATTATCCGATTATTGCGCCCGGCTTCTTGCGCAAAACAAAGATGTCGGCTGCGCCCTATGTGCCGCAGGACAACGCGGATGGCGCTGCAACAGGCGAGGCCGGTCGAGAAGCGACGCCCCCACGTACCGGGCAGATTGAGTTGCCATTGGAGGATCTGCGCGGTGCCAGCGATGGCGAAAAGGGGCATGGACCTGCGCCTGTGGTTGGCCAAACCGAGGTTTCGCCCGATTCACCGCAAGGCGAGACCCGTGATAGTGCCGTGCCTGCTGTTCGGCAGGATGATGACACGCCTCAGGCGCCTGACGGTGATAATATTCTGAGATCTGCCCTCCGCTCAGGGGATGATATCGCTAGCACACACCGAGCCAGCCTTGCCAAGCCAGACTCCGAGATGCGCCCGGAAGGTCGCCTGGCATCCGGCCAAACACCGGGGCAGCGCCCCGAGCAGCAGATCATCATCGAGGAGCGAACCGGGCAAGCTGCTGGCGACCCAGTTGAAAAAGAGCACCGGCATCGCGACGCTTCTCATGATGTATCCCACCCGCCCACTGGCCTTGATAAAGATATGGACATGGGGATGTAGGCGATGCTGTCCGTCGCATCGGTGCGGTCAGCCGGCGGGGCTGCCTCCTACTTCGCCAAGGACGACTATTACACTGGCGAGCATTCCAGCGAGGTAAGCGTCTGGGGCGGCCAAGGCGCGACCGAACTAGGGCTTGCCGGTGAGGTCGACAAGCAGGCTTTTGAAAACGTGCTCAACGGCAGGCTACCTAGCGGTGAGCAGGTTGGGGATCCCGAGCGGCGTCGCGCGGGCATGGATCTCACCTTTTCCATGCCCAAATCTGCCAGTGTGCTGGCCTATGTGGCGGGAGATGAGCGCTTGCTCGCCGCTCACATGCAGGCGGTCCGCCAGACCATGGGCTGGGTCGAGAAGAACTTTGCCGAAGGGCGGGTCTACACCGACAACCCGAAGGGCGATCCCATTCGCACCGGCAACCTCACCTACGCGATCTTCCAGCACGACACGAGCCGCAAGCTTGATCCGCAAGCCCATCTCCATGTCGTCATTGCCAACCTGACCAAAGTGGGGGAGCGCTGGCAGGCGCTCCATAACGACCAACTCTGGAAGAACAATTCGATTATCGGCAGTGTCTATCATGCGGCGCTGCGCGCACAGGTCGAGGAACTCGGCTACCGCACAGAACTCACCGGCAAGCATGGTCAGTTCGAAATCGAGGGCGTGCCCGCGCCGGTCCTGCGGGAATTCAGTCAGCGCCGCGAGGAGGTGCTCGCAAAATCTGCCGAAATCGGCATCGCCACCCCGCAGGGTCGCGATGCGGTCGTGGTCCGCACCAGAGACGCCAAGGTCAACCTTGAAGACCGTGGTGTCCTTCGCGCGGAGTGGGGGGAGCGTGCTGCAGGGCTGGGTTTTGATGGTCGCTCGCTCGTGGCTGAGGCAGAGGCGCGGGCAGGAGAGGCGTCCAAGGGCATGGATGGGCATCTTGGCGTGCGGCAGATCGGCGCCATGGTGGCAGGCTGGGCCGAGCGTCTGTCTGAGTGGTTGGGCCCCGGCGATCCCCTGATGACCAGCGGTGTTGGCCGTCTTGGCATGTCGGCTGCCCAGGTCGGTACAGAAATGGCGGTCGCATCGGCCATCAGGATCCTTGGCCAGCGCGAGGCTGCCTTTCCGATCCATGAAGTATCCCGCACGGCGCTGGACCTCGGCATCAAAGGGGTGACCATCGAGGCGGTGGAGTCGCGCGTCCAGCAGTTGGCGGACAAAGGCCAGCTTGTGTTGGGCAAGTCCGGTCGAAGCGACAATACAATTACCCATGTCACCACGCCCGAGCACATCGCCGAAGAACGGTGGCTGCTGGCCGGGATTGATGCAGGGCGCGGGAGCATTCTGCCGATCATGGCGCCAGATCGCGCGGCACTTCGCTTGCAGGCCAAGGCAGGGGAACGCCCGCTGGGACAAGAGCAGTTGGATGCAGCCATTCTCGCTGTATCGAGCCGCGATCGAGTGGTCGTGATCCAGGGGGTCGCGGGGGCCGGCAAGACCACGCTGATTTCTGCGATGGCACAGGCCCTTGCGGAAGATGGCAAGCAGGTGTTGGGCCTCGCACAGGCCAACAAGATGGTCGAAATGCTGAAGGACGAGGCCGGCATTCCGGCCCAGACCTTGTCGTCCTTCGTGCATGAGCATTTGCACGGCGCCTTGGCGGGCAAGGGGGAGGCCTTCGATGCCTCGAAAGTAGCCTTGCAGGACAAGGTTCTCGTTCTCGACGAAGCCTCGCTTGTCGCCAACAAACAGATGAACGACCTCGTGACCATCGCCAACAGACTGGGCGTAAGCCGTCTCGTGATGATCGGGGATCGCGCGCAGTTGCAGCCCATCGACGCTGGCAAGGCCTTCAGTCTGGTGCAGGCCCATGACCCGGCCATGGCGCGGATGGATGTCAGCCTGCGCCAACGCACAGAGCATATGAAGGCGGTCGCGGCGCTGACCAGGACAGGGCACTACAGCGCTGCCTTTCGCGTGCTGGGCGGACGGGTGGTGAGTTCTGGCGCTGATTTTCGCGAGGCGGCAGCGCGCAAATGGCTGGAATTGTCGGCCGATGATCGCAGTCGAACCGCGCTCTATGCCTCGGGCCGCGAGACCCGCGCTTTCCTCAACGACGTTGTTCAGGCCGGGCTCAAGGCTGAGGGAACGTTGCGGGGCGATGGACTGGCCCTGGCACGTGTCGAGAACGTCAATGTTACCCGCGAAGAGTTGCGATATGCGCAGACCTACCGGACCGGGCAGCTTTTGGAGGTTCACGGCGATGCGAAGCCCGGCGGCCTTGAGCGCGGGCATTACCGGATCGTCGACGTTACCAAGACAGGGCGTGTGGTTCTGCGTGACGAGGATGGACGGCGACACAGTTTTCGCCCGGATCGCCTCGATCCCAATGACAAGCGAGATACGCTGACCCTGTCGGTGCGCGAGACGATCCGCGTGCATGAAGGCGAGCGCATCCGCTGGACCGCCAATGACAAGGCACGCGGCCTGTTCAATTCGGCTGAAGCCGAGATCGTCAGCATCACACGTGAGGGTGTGGAGGTGCGGACAAGTGAAGGTGTGAACATGTTGCTGGCGCACGGCGACAAGATGCTCTCACGCCTAGGTCTCGCCTACGCGATCAATATGCATCAGGCACAAGGCATGACCACCGACTACGGCATCGGGGTCATGCATTCCGCCGAAAGGCAATTGTCCAACCAGCGCCTGACCCACGTGATGGCCACCCGCGTGCGCGATGACATTACCATCTACACCAATGATCGTGACCAGTTGCTCCGGGCGATCGAGGCCAACGCCGGGGATAAGGCCAGCGCGCTCGAACACATCGGTGAAAAGGCTGTTGATGTTCAAGTCTCCCCATCTGGTGGAGCTAAGGAAGCGCGTGTCTCCGCCAGACCGGTCGATCGCGCCAATCCTTTTGCCATCGATGGGGTCTCCTTGCGCGTCGAACCCGAAAAGCACGGGTCCGCTCCCAAGCCTCAACTCACTCATCTCCCTGAAAAAACTATCGAACTCGGATTGTGAGCTCCATGATGAAACACACGGCCAAAAAGGGGCATCATCAGCCTGGAAATGCGCCAGAAGGTACCGGCACCACACCTTCAAATGTCAAGCGACCACCGCGCCCCACGCCGCCTAGATCTGCCCGTCCGTCGAAAACGGAGAGCACCAGCGTCTTCGTTACAACAGCATTTGAGTCCGTGCTTTCGTTGTACGAAGTGGAGGATTTTCCCGAAATCGAGAATATGGAGGAGCAGATTTCTGACAAGGATTGTATCCGGAAATTCCTAGCCCGGCTGACCATAAAGGAAGAGCTGGTCATTCGCCTGCGATATGGGCTTGGGGATCATCCGCCCGAAACCTGCAAGGAAATCGGGGAGCAATTCGGGCTGAGCGCCAACAGAATATCGCAGATTGAAAAGAAGGCTTTACGCAGGTTGCGATATTTCGCGATGACGCAGCCGCTGCGGTTGCCGCGTTCGGACCTTGACCGTTTGTGCGGCAGGAAGAAGCCTCGGGAGTATGTCGTCCCTGATAAGCCGGCAAAATTTGAGTCCTCCGATGGTTTCGAAGCGGAGATGGAACATGCGGTTCCCTCGCCATCGCCGCGATCGCGCAAACGGCCGCCGCGCTCGTTGAAGGCAGAGTGGCAATTCGAGCCTTGCAGAAAGCCGCAACATCAAGGGGCGCTCGGCCATCTGCGGCCTTGGCCGCTTCGCATTGCCTTGTTGGTCGGCTGTTACGCGCCCTTCGCGATCTTGGACCTCATCCTTGTATCGGAGACCGCGCGGACGTTGCTGGCAGCTGTGGTTGGGAAATGGGTGACCGCCACACTGGTGATAGTGGCCTGTTATCTCGTCATCGTCCCCGCGGCATTGTTTGAGGACTTTGTCTATCGGGGCAGAAGTGCTTGAACATGCTGGCTCATAATGTGCATTCAGGTTGCTCTGATTTACTAATTATCATGACCCATTTTTGGAGCTGAGCGGCTTTTTTTAGATCAAGAAAACCGCTCAGCGCAAATGTGAGCAAGTGTTCATTCGGTCGTAGGTACGAACCGGGCCTGTGTTGGTTCGTACCTGTATCGCGTGACAGATCCATCGCTGATCTTTGCTATCAGGTCGTCGATGGCCTGAAACGGGATCAAGAACCATTCTCGTGGCTGAACGGTTCTGCCGAAGCGATCGCCAGCGGCCAGATCGAGCCGGGCAGCCGCCAGGGCCTTATGGATCAGGCCCTCCATCTTGCTGCGGTTGATGTTGAAGAGCTGGTATTCGGCGACAACCTCGACATCAGCCAGCAGGAAGGTCGGGTCATTCCGGGCATTGGCAACACGATGGGCAACACTCTGGCCGGTCACGCCGATCTTGTGGATCAGTTCCCGGTGCTCGGCGACATAGGGATGGGCCGACTTGCTGCGCAGGACGTAAATCGTCCCGCTGGCCAGATCGTCAGGTTCAGCAACATCGCCAAACAGCGGGCCTGCGCTCAGGTCTGTGATACGCCGAGCAGTCTCATCGCGATAGAGCGCCTTTTGGAACGACCGGGCCAGCATCGTGACCTCGGTGCCATTGTCATAGATGACGCGCACGCGCCGATCTTTGCGTTCGTAATCCGTAACAAATTCATCGGATGTATCGGCGATCATGGCCATCTGCCCGGCCACAATGAAAAGCTTGCCAGGATGGACCTCGGCAAGGGTGACCTCGGTCTGGTCGATCACCTTGGCCTGTCGCGCGCCCCTTGTCATTTCGGCTTGCACACGCTCGAATTGGGGCTTGAAGCTCTCGAAATCTTCGCACTTTTCGCGATTGGCTATTTCCTCGGCAGCCCGCTTTTCCGCGCGGGGAGCCACATGGCGCAATTTGGTGATGTCGTCGGGCGCTCCCGGCGCAATACCGAGCTCGGCAAGCAGGGCATCATCCCCTAGTTCCTCCGGAGCTACAGACGCCTGACGAGTGGCATCCAGCAGGCCATCATGGTCAATGCTGGCCAGCAATTCACGGGCTTCAAGCAGGCTGCGTAACCGTTCAAGGCGAACAGCATAGAGGCGCTCGAAGATATCCCGATCATCACCATGGCGCGGCAGATGTCCATGCTCGGCCACAAAGCGCTGGATGTCCTCAAAGCCAGCAATGATCCGCTCCTGAAGCGGCGTCAGTGCGCGCTTGGGTTCAGGTGCCGTCTCGACGCCGAGTTCGGCCAACAGTTCAAGATCGCTCAGTTCAGCCATCGGCCGCTGCCTTTGCCGCATGGCGTTGCAGGAACGCGATGCCTTCGGCCATCTTGCGCTCCCAGGCGTCCTGAGAGGTCAGCGAGGGCAGGCGCCCTCGCTCACGCTTGAATTCCAGCGCGCGTTCGGCCAGCATTCTTGCGTCTTCATAGGTCAGCTTTTCTTTCTTGGCGTTAATGATCGCCTGCACCTGAATCAGGGTCTTTTCATCCATCGCCTTGGCCAGCACGGCATAGGTCGCGTCGAAGGGATTCACCCGATCGATCAGGTCGATGTCGAGATCGGTGACGCTCAGGGCAAATTTGCGCACGCCATCAATGAAGGCTGTGCTGCCCGTAAATTCCCCATCGACCACATCGCCGACCATGGCAGCTTTGGCCTGCTGGGTCAGGGTTAGGGCGGCAATGGCGTGCTGACGAACCGCCTCCTGATCTTCATCACTCAATTCAGGAAACTTTTCGCGGATGATCTTGCCCATTTTCAGCTGGGTCAGTTCTTCGGGCACCACCTCGGTGTCGAACATTCCGCGCTCAAGAATGGATTTGTCCTGCACAAAGCTGGCGATCACTTCGTTCAGATCCTCGCGGCAGATTCGCGTCGCTTCGATGCTGGTTGGCAGCTTGAGGCCCTTGATCTCGAAATGCATCTGGCCTTGGGCGTTGACGCCGATGTTCGTGGCGCCCTCCTGGTAGCCATCGGGGCCATATTCAAAGCCGGGCTTGGGGCCAGCATCCTTGGGCGTGAACTCGAAACGGGGCGCCAGAACCTGTTCCATCAGCAGGCTGGCAGCAATGGCCTTGAGATAATCGTTGATCGCGTCCACCACCAGCGGATCGTCCGCAGCCGGTTCCGCGATCAGATTGGTGAAGCGCGCCCGCGTCTTGCCTGGTGCATCGCGGGTGGCCCGGCCGATGATCTGGATGATTTCGGTAAGGCTGGAGCGATAGCCGACGGTCAACGCATGCTCGCACCAGATCCAGTCGAAGCCTTCTTTTGCCATGCCCAGCGCGATGATCACGTCGACAAAGTCCCGGTCGCTGCGCGCAGCGGCGGATTTCAGCGAGGCGACCACGCGGTCGCGCTTGGAGGCATCGTCATCGACCAGATCGGCCACGCGGATCGTCGCACCACCCGCAGTTTTGAGCAAGTGGAAGCCTGTCTCCGGATCGACACCCTGCCATTCGCCGAGGTGCCCCATGATGTCCTCAGATTCGCGATGCTTGTCCTTCAGGCTTTCGCGCGAATTGACAGAGGGGATATGGACGATTGTCTTTACGGTCGGATCCAGCAGCGCCGAGATCTTGTCAGTGTATGGGCCGGTGTAGAAGCTGTAGCCGATGTCCAGCACCTTGAGATACTGGTAGCCGTTGAGCTGCTCGTAATAGGTGTAGGTGACAGGCTCGAACTTGGCCTCGTCATCGGGCGCTAGCACAGGGATCGCATCGCCGCGGAAATAGCTGCCGGTCATGGCCACGATATGGGCCTTGTCGCGAGCAATCAGTTGGGCAAGCTGCGCCCCCAGGCGGTTGCCCGCGTCGGCCGAGACATGGTGGAATTCGTCGATGGCGACGAGCGCATTGTCGAAAGCCTCGACACCCAACTCGTCAAAGGCAAAGCGGAAGGTGGCATGCGTGCAGACCAGCACTCGGGCGTCGCTGGCCAAAAACTCGCCGACCGCCTTCACCTTCGATTTGGCCACCTTGGGGTCATCGGCACCCGGCGCGTTGCACAGGTTCCACTGCGGCGCGACTTCCCAATCGGCCCAGAAGCCATGTTTGCTCAGCGGCTCGCTGTTGAAGCTGGCCCCGATCGAGCGTTCCGGCACACAGACGATGGCCTTCTTCACCCCCTGGTTGGTCAGCTTGTCCAGCGCGATGAACATCAATGCCCGCGACTTGCCCGAGGCAGGCGGCGATTTGATCAGCAGATATTGCTCGCCGCGCTTGTCAAAGGCGCGGGACTGCATCTCGCGCATGCCCAGTTCATTCGGCTTGGCGCTGGCGCCGGTGCCGGCGGGGCGGAATGTCACGGTGGGGATGATGTCGGCATTCTGGGTCATTTGAACAACTCGCTATGGGTTCCGGCGCGCACGAAGACGAGCGTGCCGCCCGGTCCCGCTGTGTCGTCCACTTCGTAGATCAGCAGGAAATCCCCACCGATGTGGCATTCTCTCGTGCCTGCCCATTCGCCTTTCAGCGCGTGGTCTCGCCACTCAGGAGGCAGCGGGGCGTCATTCGCGATCAGCAGCAGCATGGCCTCTTTGAGCTGGCGCATGTCGTAACGGCCAGATCGCGAGAGACGCTCCCAGTCTTTCCTGAATGCCTTGGCCAAATCGAACGTGCGCGGCAGCGTCGCAGCTTTATCCTTCTTTGCCATCGAGTTCGGCAAACATGGTATCAGGATCGGTAAAGCGGGCACGTCGCTGGGCGATGATGTCGCGTGCCTCGTCCAGCGCGGCGCGTGTTTTGGCGTTGGGCACCTTCAGCTCGAGCGGGAACGCCTGGTCGACCGCGATCCGGTGGAACAGCAGGCGCACGGCGTCAGACGCCGTCAGCCCCATGGCTGCCAGCGCTTCGGTGGCCTTGGCCTTCAGCTCATTGTCCATGCGGATATGCAGCATGGAGCTTTGAGACGGCACATGGGGTGCGTTCATCGGGAACTCCTGTATCTCAAATGAGAGATACGCCAAAGGCGCCAAAAGTCAACCGAGCAGCCCTCATGCCGCTGCCCACTGTGGTCATTTTGGGCCGCCCGTCATCTTGGTGTAGAGATCGAACAGCTTTTCCAGGCGTTCCGTGTCGTTTTTGAACCGTCGGCCAATGTAGATGCGCTCCAGCACCTCGTCGTTGCGATCATGCGCGTGGCGCAGGTTTTCCGGCATAGTGTCGGGATCATAGAGATCCGCGATGGTGGCCGGGAAATGCGCCTCGCGCGCCAGCAGGATGTCCTCGGCGCAGCGGGTGAGGTCGGCCTTGTTCTGCTCCGTCAGTTTCGGGACGGGAAAGGTGTTCCAGCCAAGGGTGTTGGAGTAAGAAAAATCGGTGCGCATGCGGACGCAAACCGTGCCGATCCAGACCCAGTGCAGACGCGAGGCGATCAGGGCCATGTTCCACAAGGGGGCGTCATAGAGGGCATAAGCTTTGTGACCAATAATCTGAGACCCGTCTACAACCGAGACTGGCAGGTAAGGCCGATTTTCGGATGATATGGCTGGCATTACAATGATGTGATCGTCGCCTAGGAAACAATCACGAAAGCGATGAGGCGTTTCTGCCAGCTTTCGCGCAGATGCATCGCTTGTCATTTTCGCACGCGCCGCAGCAACCTTGCGGAGGCGCTCGGCGATTGGCGGAATGCGCATAGCCTGATCGACCTGATCGTCTTCAATCCAAAGGCATTTGCGAGCTAGGCCAGATATAATCTCCTTCGAGCCAAGAAAATCACGCAATAGTTTCTTCGCCTCTGGCCATTCATTTTGAATGCTTGCGGCTTCACCCTGTGTCAAAAGAAGATCGACGCCATAGTAAGTGTGATTACCGAACTGCATGTTTGCTCTGTCATCAGCCGGTTTTGAAATGGCCATAACAAAGGTGTCGTCCGCTGGGATCAGGTAGGAGTTTATGACGGAGGTGCGCCTGACAACTGTTTCCCCGTTGTCGGAAATGGAAAAAATGGACTTTTCAGGGCAATCTTGGTTTGAGACGCCCACGATTACCACAGTGACGCCTGCGTTGTGGCTCGCGAGATTCGCCCACTTGAAGCTCGTATGAGCAAAAACAATCTTGTTTCCTGATTGCAGTATGGGCTGCCAAAGGATTGGAACCTGCGCGCCCTGACATATAGAATTCGTTGAAACCAAAGCAGAAACTGTTGGTGTATGCAGCCCGTAATCGGCGGCTTTCATGAACCAACCTGCAACGTAATCGAGGGACTTCCAGCTTTTGACGCGCCCATCGAAAACGCGTGCTAAGTCTTCTTTCTGCTCAACGCTCTGCCACTTGCTGCCCAAATACGGCGGATTGCCGCAGATGTACGTCTCGCCACCCTCGTTCTCGAAGTCGATCTCGGTCTGGTTAAGCGGGGTGCCGAACAGGTCATCCGCCTGCACCTTCACACCGGTTCCCGTGGGCGGGCACAGGCTCAGCCAGTCGAGTCGCAGGGCATTGCCGCAGGTGATCCAGTTCTGGCTGTCGAGCGGCAGGAACTCGGCCAGCGCCTCCTTTTGCCCGCGATAGAGCACATCGCACTGAAATTCGGCGATGATCAGCGCAAGCCGGGCGATCTCGGCGGGGAAGGGACGCAGTTCGATGCCCCGGAAATTGGTCGCGGGGATCACGCTCTTGCGATCCGGTTCGCCGCGCCGGACATTGATGACCGCTTCGATTTCGCGCATCTGCTTGTAGGCGATCACAAGGAAATTGCCACTGCCGCAGGCCGGATCGAACACGCGAATGCGCGCCATCCGGTTGCGCAGGTTGAGTAGCTTGCGCGGATTGTCGCCAGCCTCCTCCAGCGCCGCCCGCAGATCGTCGAGGAACAGCGGGTTGAGCACTTTCAGGATGTTGGGCACGCTGGTGTAATGCATGCCCAGCGCGCTGCGCTCATCATCGTCGGCCACGGCTTGGATCATGCTGCCAAAGATGTCAGGATTGATCTTCTGCCAGTCCAGATTGCCAATCTGGATCAGGTAAGACCGGGCAATGCGGCTGAAGCGCGGCACATCGGTGCTGCCCGAGAAGAGCTGTCCGTTGACGTAAGGGAACACGTCCGCCCAGCGCGGGGTGCCTGCTGCCTTGCGATAGCGGTCGTCCAGCTTGCCCTCATGGCGCGTGGGCGTATCCATCGCCTTGAAGATGGTGCTGATCACCTCATGCGTGTTGCTGGAATCGCGCTCCGACATGCGGTCGACCGTGGCTGTGAACAGCCCTTGACCGTTGAAGATGTCGGTATCCTCGGCAAAGAAGCAGAAGATCAGCCGAGCCATGAAATGGTTCATGTCGGCACGCCGCTCGGCAGCCGCCCAGTCGGGATTGTCCTTCAGCAATTCGACATAGAGCTTGTTGAGTCGGCTCGTCGCCCGGATGTCAAAGGTGCTCTCACGGATCTGCTTGACCGTGGTGATGCCTGCCAAGGGCAGGAACAGGCCGAAGTGATTGGGGAAATCGGCATATTGGCAGGCGACCGTCTCGCCGGTGGCCAGCTCTTCAGCCTGAAAATCCGCGCCGTCTGTGGCGAGGATGAACTTAGCCTTGGCGGCAGTGGTCTTGGGGTTGGCGCGCAGGGCCTGAAGCGTGGCATCGACCTCGCCCGCAGGGCAGGTGGCAATGTGGATGTTGCTGCGCTGAAGAACGCCGCCAGGCACGTCCGAACCGTTCGACGCCCCCGTGCGCAGCTTCTTGAGCGTGGTGGCTTTGTTTCCAAAGGCTTCCAGAAAGGCATACGGAAATTCCGCCGCATCAAAAGGGGCAGCGGCAAGGTCGGTGATGGCTTGTTCGATTTCAACGGCGTTCATGGCTGATCACTAGGCCAATTGCGGTATATGTCGCAAGCTGAAGGCTGCTGGATCGGCTGCGTATATTGCCCGTTGAGTAAGCAAGTTGGTACCCTGTAACCAAATTGGTGTTGTGATTGGTGTTTGAAAATGCTTGCTTTCAGCACGCAGTCCCACTTGCGGCACCCCGGCTGCTGGTTATTGTGTAAGAGAATTCAACAAAGGAATTGGTCTTGAAATTTCTCAAGGGGGCCTTGACCTACGTTCTGGCATTCATTGCCTGCATGTTTGTCGTCGTCACAGCATTAGAAAGCTGGCCGGCAGGCTTGCAGATGTTGTTTGCGTTTGGCGTTCCTGGAATCGTTGTCTGGTGGCGTTCTGAGCAAGGCAAGCCTGCTGCATCGTCGGTCGAGGCAAATGTGAGCATCCCAATGCTCGACCGGACTACTCCCAAAAGAGAGTGGCAACCCGAAAGGGTATCTTCCCCGCGCGGAGGATCCTTGTTGCGTAATACCAGCGAGCCAACTGGCATCCAAGGCTGGGTTCCCAAGGGACAAAATGTAACTGTAGCTGGCCGGGTGTTGCCGGGCATGGTCTACGTTGGGGCAGCTCCAAGTGTTGTCGGCGGTGGCTATGGCGAGCGTTGCCGTGCCTATATCGATCAGAAACAGTCGGTATCATCCGTCGGTGCAGGCAAGAGCGAAGATTCCATGCCGTACTGGCCTGGGTATTCCAGTATTTCGTCAAATTGTCGGGCAACTTATCTCGACTGGTTGGCAGATGGTGCCAAGGATCCCACCGTTAATCCAGGCTATATGTTTCTCTATTTTTATGGATTGGAACGACGCTTTCTCGTCGACAATCCGTCTGAAGATGAAAGGCGTGAGATTCTCGCTGAAGTTCAGCGGCTGCGCGAGCTGTTCGCTGCGAACCATTCGGTCCAGCGCTACCTTGGCGATTTCATTGACGTCGCCAGCCTCGTCCTTAATGCCGACGATCTCAAAACGCCTGTGTTCAAGAGTTGGACTTGGGAGCTTCCGCTCTCTTTGAAGGTCACGCTTGGGGGCATGATCGCCAATGACATTCCCTTGAGCGCCGAATGGCTGCTGAGTTGGTTCCTCTGCCACGGCGAAAAGCGGCTTCGCACACCGGCACACCGCTGCGAGGATGAGTTTAAAGCGCTCTTTTGTAACAAATTTGACCAGCGGTATCCCAAGGGTTTGAAGGTCGCAAAATCCAAGAAACAACTGAAATGCAGCTATCGCGCTGCGTCCGGAGAGTTCAGCAAGGATCTGCCGGTGACGGCAAACGGGCGACCCGTGTTGGATATTTCGGGTCTAACCAAGCCAGTTACGCTGGCACAGGCCATAGCCGATGAGGCGATGGAGGAGTTGGATAAGCTCAGTCGCTTTCTGGGGCGCAACCCGGAACGCAAAGGGAGTTTTGAGGCCCATGCTTTGTTGCCAACCTGCCTTTGGGACCAGTTCCCATCCGAGCAGCGTCAGGATCTGATCAATTGGGTCAAGATTTGCATCGAAGCGGGAGGTTTGGTGCCCGTGGGCGAGGTGTTCGGCCGGATTGGGAATGAAGCAGCAGGGAAAATAACCAAGCGGCAACTAACCGACGTTGCCGATGCGTTGGGCAGTCTTGGGTTCGGATTGGCACCCGATCCCCGTTATGGCCTTCGCATGCCAAAGGAAGGCGAGCCCGTCGTCCTTTTTGAATGGATTGGATCCTGGGATGCCGAATCCGCATCCACTGCATATCGCAATGCTTTAATCGAGCTGGCGCTTGGCGCCTTTATTGCCCAAGCCGATGGCCAAGTGAGCGAGAGTGAGCGGCGGGCCCTGTTCAACCGTATAGCAAGGGTGAGGGACGTTTCTGAACTCGAGTGCAGGCTGCTAAAGGCCAATTTGGATTGGCTTCTGGCTGTTCCTGCCGATATTGCGACCTTGCGAAGTCGGCTCAAGGATGTTGCTAGCGATCAGAAGGTGGCCTTGCGATCTGCAATGATCGCGATTGCCCATGCCGACGGCTTGATCAAGACCGAGGAGGTGGCTGGCATCGAAAAGATCTATCGTATTCTTGGGCTTGACCCTTCCACCGTCTACTCTGATTTGCATGCTGGCGAAGTATCCGACGCCCCCGTGCGCGTGAAGGCGGAAGAACCGGGCGCGCCAGGAGAGGCCATTCCAGACGAACCTCCGACTTCACAGTCGCGGCTTGATCCGAGCCGGATCGCGGCCATACGCTCCGACACGGCCCGGGTTTCATCCGTGCTTGGGCAGATCTTTCAGAGCGAACCTGATGCAGAGCCTGAGCTGAGCGCCTCTATGTCCCCTATAGCCGGCCTTGATACAAAATGTGCCGCTTTGGTTCGTGATGTCATATTGCAAGACTTTTGGAGCGAGGACGAATTCGCAGATCTGGCCAAACGACACGGGCTCATGCCTCTGGGTGCGCTGGAGGCCATTAACGAATGGTCTTTTGCAACCTATGATGAAGCCTTGCTGGATGCGCATGACGGATACGATGTCTCGGATGACATCGCGCAAGCGCTGAAAACGCAATTTGAGAAAGAGGTAGTCTGATGTCCAAGCTGAAGCCCCGCGAACGTGACGCTGTAGTCCAAGCGCTGCGTGCAGGCGTTGTCCCCAAGCTGGGCCTGAGGCACCTGCAGGTCGGTCGGGTGCACGAGATCGAGGAACTCGTGAAGGATATTGATCGGATCGCGGATGGCGGTTCGGCCATTCGGTTTATCATCGGCGAATATGGCTCAGGCAAGACATTCTTCATGAACCTGATCCGGCTGGTGGCGCTGGAAAAGGGGCTAGTCGTCATGTTCGCCGATCTCGCTCCCGATCGCAGACTGCATGCCACAAGCGGCCAGGCTCGCAGCCTCTACGCGGAAATGGCCCGCAATTTGGCCACGCGTACCAAGCCTGATGGTGGGGCGTTGGCCAGCGTCGTTGAGCGTTTCGTAAGTCAGGTCCAGCAGGAGGCAGAGACCAAGGACCTGTTGACGGGCAATGTCATCAGGGAGCGGCTTGCCCACTTTGAAGAGATGACGGGTGGCTTCGATTTCGCGGAGGTGATCCGGCGTTATTGGGAGGGGCATGAGGCAGGCGATGAGGATCTCAAATCTGCGGCCCTACGCTGGCTACGCGGCGAGTTCTCTACCAAGACGGACGCCCGCAAAGCGCTAGGTGTCCGCACGATCGTCGATGACGCGAGCGTTTATGATCATCTGAAGTTGATGTCGGCTTTCGTTTGCGCGGCAGGATACAAAGGCTTGCTGGTTGGCCTCGATGAAATGGTCAACCTCTTCAAGCTGAGCTCGGCGCAGGCCCGGAACGCTAATTATGAGCAGATCCTGCGCATTCTCAATGACGTGCTCCAAGGCAGTGCCGAGAATCTGGGTTTTCTGTTGGGAGGTACGCCAGAGTTCCTGATGAATACCCGTCGCGGCCTGTACAGCTATGAGGCACTGCAATCCCGCTTGGCGGAAAACACATTTGCTCGTGACGGCCTGATCGATTTGTCGGGCCCAGTCATCCGCCTTGCCAGTCTAACGCCGGAAGACCTGTTCGTCCTTCTGTCCAACATTCGCGCGATCATGCAGGGGGAGGACGATGCATTGCCCGATGCCAGTTTGGAGGCATTCATGGCGCATTGCTCTTCGCGGATTGGGGAGGCGTATTTCCGCACGCCCAGAAACACCGTGACGGCATTCGTCAACATGGTGGCGGTCTTACAGCAAAACCCTGGCACTGAATGGACCGACCTGATCGAGAAGATTGAGGTCAGGGAAGACCGGGGCGATGACATGGCCGACATCGATGAACAAGTCGGTGCTGCACCGGTCGACGATGACCTAGCCGCTTTCCGTTTGTGACTTCCGCCTTCGATAAACTCGCTAGGCCAGTCCAGCGATGGATCCGGGCTCAAGGCTGGCGAGAATTGCGCGATATTCAAACGCGAGCGATTCACGTCATCAGGGGCAGCCAGGCTGATGTCATCGTTGCCGCATCGACAGCGGGCGGAAAGACCGAGGCTGCCTTCCTGCCTTTAATTTCCGAAGTCCTCGAAGGAGGTGCCGACGGAAGTGGAGGTTTTGATCTACTCTACATCGCGCCGCTAAAGGCGCTGATAACCGATCAGGCAAACAGACTGGAGGCAATCTGCCAAGAGGCGGAACTTCCAGTTGTGCCTTGGCACGGTGACGTTGCGGCTTCGATCAAGACCCGGGCGACCAAGCGCCCGCGCGGCATTTTGCTTATCACGCCTGAATCACTAGAAGCGCTGTTCATTCGCCGTGGACTTGATGTTCCGCGGCTTTTTCGTTCTGTACGTGCGGTCGTACTCGACGAAGTCCACACCATGCTCGACAGTGAACGCGGCGTTCAACTGCGCTCACTGCTCACGCGTCTGGAACTGGCCATCGGCCGGCCAGTCAGGCGAATAGGGCTTTCCGCGACCTTGGGCGATATGGCACAGGCTTGTGTTTATCTGCGCCCTGATGATGCCGCCAATGTTCAGGTTATTGAAGCGGCCGGCGGAGAGGCTGAGCTTCGTTTGCAACTGCGAGGATACCTGGCGGGCGGAACTGACAAAAGCATTCCGGCGCCAACAGAACTCATTGCGAAGCATATTTTCGATCACCTGCGTGGCACCGATAACTTGGTCTTTGCAGGTTCACGCCAATCGGTTGAAATCTACGCTGACCGTCTGCGGACTATGTGCGAGGACGCCCGCCTCCCGCAGGAATTTTATCCTCACCACGCCAGCCTTTCCCGTGACCACCGCGATCTTGTCGAACGGCGGCTCAAGGATGGCAGATTGCCCACTACGGCAATTTGTACCTCCACATTGGAACTGGGGATCGACATCGGAGATGTAAGCTGTGTGGCCCAGATTGGCGCCCCTTTCAGCGTTGCCTCTCTCCGGCAGCGCTTAGGTAGATCAGGGCGCCGCGCTGGCAAGCCGGCGATCCTGCGCCAATATGCTGTTGAAGCTGCGCTCGACTCGAAAAGCAGTTTTGCCGACAGGCTCCGGCTAGGCCTCATCCGGTCAACCGCCATGATCGAATTGTTACTCGAGAAATGGTGCGAGCCAGCGCAAACTGGGGCTTTGCACCTCTCGACACTGGTGCATCAGATATTGTCGATTATAGCCGAAAAGGGCGGCGCCTATGCCCCTCGGCTCTATCGTATTCTCTGTCAGGACGGACCGTTCCGCCAGGTCAGTTCAGCCATTTTTGCCGATGTCTTGCGCGCCATGGGTCAGGCAGATCCCGCTCTGATTGAGCAGGCCAAGGACGGCCTATTGCTGCTGGGGCCGATGGGAGAAACTTTAGTTTCCCATTACAGCTTCTACGCCGTTTTTCAGACACCGGAGGAATATCGCCTGATTTCTGATGGAAGGGAGTTGGGTACTCTGCCGGTCGACAATATGGTCGCACCGGGCATGATGCTCATATTTTCTGGGCGGCGCTGGTTGGTCCAAGAGGTCGATGATCGTGCCAAGGTCATTCTTGTCACGCCTGCGAAGGCCGGCACCCCACCGATATTTGGCGGTGATGCAGGTATCATTCATGACGTCGTAATTGAGCGTATGTTCTCAGTGCTGAAGCGGAATGACTGCCCCGCCTACATGGACGCTACGGCTCAGGTGCTACTGGCGGAAGCGCGCTCAAACTTTTCCCAAATGCAATTTTCTCGGGGGAGGATCGCACAAATCGGCGAAGGTGAGTGGATTGTCGCTACTGGCTGCGGGACGGTCAAGACAACTACGCTTGCCTTTGCATTGAGGGCGCGGGGCTTTACCGTTCAAATCTATGATGGCTTCCTTGAAGTCTTGATTGCAAAATGCACGCAGCCTCTTGAAGTAGTGCTCAAAGACCTTGCTGATGGCTGCGATGCCAAGCTGTTTGCCGATAATGCCAATTTGATGACGGAGAAGTTTCATCCTTATCTTTCACGAAGGTTGCTTGAAATTGATGTGTTGACGGTTCGTCTCGACGAAAGCTGCCTGCCTACGATTTCTGAAGCTATTCTTTCTGATAGCCAGTTGGTTCATCTGACGTGATTTGGGCGGTGGAGAGCCTTGCTCCATCTGCCCATTCATCGGTGAGTAGTTTTGTTTGCAATATGTTCCGATTTTGCCTATGTAGTAGCTATGTCAGAACTTGATGAAATCGGCCAACTCAAGGCTCAGGTCGACCAACTGACTGCTGAGAACGCAGCCTTGCGCGAGGCTGGCTTTCGTGGGTCGAAGGCCGAAGCGCTGATGGCGCTCGAGTACGATCGTATCCCCACCTTCCTGAAGAGCCATCAGGCCATTGCCTGGCAGCGAAAGATCGCCACAGCGGTGATGGTCGTCGTGCCGGTTATCGTGGTTGCTGTCGCAGTTTTCGGGGGTCTTTATGCCTTTCGGGACCATCAGCAACGTCAAGAAATCGCCGAGAGGCTCGATCGGGTCCATTCTTCCTTCCAGGCAGATCCTGCCTTTCAAACCCAGAAATAGACCACTGCCATATTAGGGTTTGAGGTCATCACGAATTTTAGTTCCATCGGCGTTTGCAGACGTCGCTCTCGCTCCAAACTCCCGTCTGGCCGCCGCATCATCTCCAGCCACTTGTGCCGTCCCCCTCTGAATTGCTGCCCTAGCCGCATTATCGCCCGGCGCATGATGGGCCGTTACCGAGCCACCCATGGGACTCTGAGGTGCGTGGCGAGGTGCTGATCCGGCGCGGCGGTTACTATGTGGCAGAGGGGCGGTCTGCGGCATGGAAAAATCAGCGGGCGCTGGCACGCCCCCCATCGTTGCAGCCGGATCCAACAGCCCCGCCCGAACCGGCGCCAAACCCTCGGCCGCATATTGCTCCAGAATGCGCCCGACGATCATGTTTCGGACTTCGCGCTGATGGGGGGATGGTGTGGTGTTGGTGAGTGAGGGCGCGCCCAGATCGCGGAATTCGGGGCTCGCGGCCATTTCGGCATAGCGCGAGGCAATGACCTGGCTCATGTCGTCGGAGATCTGGTAGCCGTTGCTGCGCGAAAGCGAGGCCATGCGTTCGAGGCGTGCGCCGACTTCATCGGAGCGGGTTGCCTGCCGCTCCAACGATTGGGCTTCAGAAAAATCGCGCTCGATAGCGTGCCGCTTTTCGGCGAAGTTCTCGACGCGGCGGAAGGTGCCATCACGCCAGTAGCCGCCATCCGTGAGCGTGATGTCCTTGCCGTTGGCGTGGTAACGCGCGACATTGCTGCCCTGGCTTTGGCTGAGGTTGTCGCTGGTGCCATGGGCTTCCTGATCGCCGGTGGTCTTGGTCCATTTGTGGTCCCACGAACCGCCTGCCGAACCGCCCACGTCGGCGCCGAGCACTTTGCCGCCGACCCCGGCCTTGATGCCGGCATTGACGCCAAAGGCGTTGGTCTCGGCGTGGCCCAAGGAGCGGCCAGAAGTCAGGCTCTCGCCAATCGTGCGGTTGGTGCCGGTCTGTTGCTTGGAATCAGCCCCCTGCCGGTCGGACAGGGTGGTGGTGTTCCCGCCCTGTCCGCCTGTCGCCCCTTCGCTACCGCTCGCGCGGCGCGAACCGGACGAGAGACTGTCGAGGGTGCGCATCCCATGGCTCCAGCGCTCGGCTGAGGTTTCCCGCATGGCATTGGCGCGTGTGTGATACTGCGCGCCGGTTTGCTGAAGGTTGCCCGTGACGCTCTGCATCTCGCTGGCCGAGAAACCGAAACGACTGATCGCGCCGCTTGTGTTGTAGACCGTGGAGCCATCGGCCATCGTCGAGGTGATCGTGCCATTGTCCCCGCGCATGTTGACCTGCGGGATAGAGCTGGCCGCCACATTCCAGGTCGGTGCGGTGTTGACCTGATGCCCGGTGACATTCTGGAATTGGCTGTTGCCATAGGCATAGTTGCCGGTGGTCCGCTCGACGGCCGCAGCCTCGGCCGCGTGCATCGCGGGCGCCAACATGGCGGTGGTGTTGGACGCGATGGACATGGCGCCCTTGGCCATGCCGGCGGCCATCACCGGCACGAACATCAACAGGTAGCCTGCCAGCGTTTCCATGTTCTGGTTGACGGAATCGATGCCTGCCATTGTCGCCATGGTCATGCCACTCGGAGCGAGTGCGGAAAGCTGGGCCGCCGAATATTGCGTGATGAACATATGGAGCACCGCATAAATCGGCCCCCAAGAGGCGAGGTAGAAGAAGCCCGTGAAATAGCCCTTGAGCAGTGCTGGGCCGGTCTGCGGGAACAGGAAGAGCGGGAAGACCACCGGAAACATCGCATAGAAGACGATGGTGAGGACAAGGTTCAGCACCGGCACCCAGGTCATGGCCTGCCGCGCCGCCGAGATATAGCTGTTCTGCGCCTGCACATCGGCGTGAAGCGCGGCGAAGGTATCGCCGCCGCCCGATCCGAAGTTGGCCCGCGCCTCCATGAAGGCGTTCACCAGAGAGCGCTGCTGGAAAATTGTCTGGGCGTTCATCGAAGTGCCGCCGTAATATGTCTGCACCATCGTCGGCAGGTCATTCTTGAGCTTGGTCACTGCGCTGGCGGCAGGCAGGTTGGGATAGAAGGCGGGCGCCGCTGAGTTGATCGCAGCGGTGGTCAGGGCTGGAAAGGCCTGCACGATAGCCTGATAGGCGCTCTGACAACCGATGATCGAGGCGGTGCCGCCGCCAGCAGGGATCCATGTGGTCGAGCGCGCCGGCGAGCCCGGCCCGATGGCGTAGAGCAGGTCGGGCGAACTGGCCAGCGTCGACCAGCCATTCCCTTGGCCGAGCAGGATGTCATAGAAAGTGCATTGCGCGAGATAGCCCTCGATATTGGCCTTCATGATCGGGTCGGCAATCGTGAACTGGCTGGTGAGATCGTTGAGCTGCGTCGGATAGATCATCCCGCCCGCGCTGTAGGTCAGCGCCGATGGCATGGTGAAAACGCTCTCGGCCGTCTTGGTCAGCCAATTGTTCACCTGGCTGGAAAAGCTGGCGACCATGGCAAGGCCGATCGGTACATTGGCGACCGCGCCATTGCCGACCGTCGGGTTGATCGTGTCGGAGACAACCACCGTGGTCGTGGGCACGATCATGCACATGTACATGGCCGTGGCCGAGAGGAACCAGTGGAACAGCACCCGCCAGTTCAGCGAAAAGGCCATGACCAGCAGGCTGTAGCCCAAGCCCATCACCATCACGACTTGCAGCATCGAACGGAAACCGCCGCCGCCAGTCCAGGCGGCGACGGCGTTGAGCACGTTGACGATATACTGACCGCCCCCGCTGGTGATGACATTGACGGTCATTGGGCTGATCTCACTGAAGGGGGTGCTGGCCGAGCGACCTCTCGAACTGGAGCGCGGCGGTCATCTGGGGGGACATGGTGTTGCGCAAAGTGGCCTCGATGCGGATCGTGCGTTCGAGGATCTGCTCGGTGCGGGTCAGGCGCTCGGAATTATGGATCACCTGCGCATCCAGCGTCTTGGTCACGTCGCGCAGCTGGTCCTGCCATTGCTTGAGGGTCAGCGGATCGGCGTTCTGGAAGGAGGACTGGCCGTCGGTGACCATCTTGTAGAACTGACCGACGATGGTCTCTAGCAGGTCGACCGATGTGATTTCGGCAAGGCTCGAGATGTCGGCCGAATTCATGCCGCCAAAGCTCGCGGCGGCATTCACCACCATAATCTTGTAGAGCGGGATCGTGGTGGCACCGAGCAGGCCGATCTCCTCCGAGGTCAGTTGCTGGTTGCCCTGGATGCGCCCGGCTATGTCGATCAGCAGATTATAGACGCGGGTCTTGAGCGCATTGGCGGTGCTGACCGACAAGCTAGTCTGCGAGGGGTTGAGGCACTTGTCGGTGGTGTCGCAGGCATAGACGGTGGCGCTGTTGCCGCCATCGAGCAGCGCGGTGATGAGCGCGGGATCGCCTTGGCCGAGAAACTTGAAGGTGGGGCCTTGGGTGTCGCTGGTGCCGGGCTGGTAGATAACCGTGCCGACCAGGCTCATCAGGTATTGTTTGAAGGCCGTGTCGAAGCTCGGGTACTTCTGGCTCAGCATCGACCAGGTGTAATTGTAGGGCCCGGCCGGAATCGTGCTGTCGGAATTGCCCTTGATCGTCGAGCTTTGGCTGCCGCCGGTGCCGCAGCCCTGCTCGGAGGAGGCCCAGTCAGAGAAGACGCCCTGGCTGTTCCCGATGATTTTGCAGAACTGGCTGTCGCGCGCGCCGACCATACCGGCAAGGCCTGCCGCCACCTGTTGCCCCGCCTGACAGGCATCGAGGCTGTGCTGGGTAAATTGCTGGACCTTCTGCATCATCTTCTCGATCGACGTGCCGATCTGCGAGGAGATGGCGTTGATCGCGAGATCAAAGACGAAGGCCAGCGCGCCATTGGCCGCGGCCTTCATGGCCGCCACAATCTGATCGGTGTTGATGAAGGAAAAACCGCCCGTGAAAATGTCGATGCCGCCGCAGCCCGCCTTGACGCTGGGCATTTGCAGCGAGCCCAACTGGTACGTCGTTTGCGCGGGGAAACGAACCCAGAGGTTTCCGCCAGAGTAATAGCCGCCCTGCTGGCCGTTATAGGCAACCGGGCCGGTGGCATTAGCCGCCCCGCCGAGGTTCGAGAAAAACGAATTGAGCTGGCCGTTCACATCAGCCTGCGCAGTCTGGACGCAGAGCAGATTGCTGAGCGCCAGCACGGCGAGGAAGCGGGCCAGCCATTGGCGGATCGCATGGGGCCAGCGCATCAGAAGTCGCTCCCCGGCTTGACGCTGGTCAGATAGAAAATGCGTTGCAGCACCTCGTCCTCGGCCATGATGCCGTAACCGATCGGGATCGGCTTCTTGAGGTAGGTGTCGAAGAGCACGAGCGCCGGTACCTGACCGCCTTCAAGGCCCATCTTCTCATATTGCCCCTGGTTTACGACAAAGCGCGGAAAGGCGGGGGTCGGGCCGCCATCCATCGAGACCGGCAGGACCGAGAGGTGGTATTTGTCCGAGAGCGTACGGACGATGGGCGAGAAGACCTCACAGGCTGCGCAACTCGTGGAGTAGAAGAAGAACAATCCATAGCGTTCCGACAGCGAGGCGATCACGGCCTCGCGGTCAGTCTTGCGTTGGGCGAGCCATGCGGTTTTGCCCAAAGTGCTGACGGGGCGCTGGAGCGTGTAATCGAGATCGGGATGCTGCCAGATTGCGCGTTCCCAAACATCGGCAAAGGTCGAGGCGCGGTCGAGTTGCTCGCGCTGGTAGCGGACATAGGCGATAATGTTGTCAGAGCTTGGCTCAAGGATAGCTTTGGCCTTCAGTTCCTCAAGCCGCGCGCCGATCTTGTCGAGTTGCTGGCGGTAGCTGGGCGATGTGGTGCTGGCCGAGGCGCTGGGATCGGACGGCTTGGGCTTGGGGTGTTCGCAATAGAACCAGGTGCCGAGTTTGCGCTCGCCGCAATAGAAGGGGTCGCCTCCACCTGTGGACGTGTCCACATGTTCACCTGTGGTGCTGTCCACCTGTCCACTCGTGGACGGGTCCACGTTCTCACGATTGGACATGTCCTCTTGTCCCAGCGTGCTGCTGGCCGGAGGGGTTCCCAAGACCATCAGCGGGGTGGCGGTGGCGAGGCTTGCGCTGGTCAGCAAGGTGAGTATCGTGGCGGTGATAAGGCGTGAGGCTTGGCGCATGGCGTCAGGATCCTTGACCATGGGTTTGGTAGTAGGCTTGGACCTTTTGCTGGATCTGGGCCGAGGTCTGGAGCGAGGCGGGCAGCGACACGGCACTGGTGAAGTCTGCGAAGACCTCGGCAAAATCCATCTTGGACAGGTCGAGCTTGGAAAACTGGTCGACGGTGAAGCCGGTGCAGGTCGGCGATTGCGGGCTGCCAAAATCGAGGCCCAATTGCGCGCGGCCCTGTTCCTGGATCACGCGGGCAAGCTTGGACTGGTAGCAGCAGTAGCTTTTGCGCATCGTGGTGCAGACGAAGAGCGCCTTCTCAGAGCAGTATTCTCCGACATAGTGGCACAGGCCCATGCGGTCCTTCACGTCGAGCTGCATCTCCTCGCCCGAGCACATGAAGAGCGGCAGGAACTGGGTCACAAGGCCAAGCAGCATCGCCGGATTGCCCGAGGCGAGCCCGATCGCGGCCGTGGCGGCTGCCGCGCCCGTCAGCAGGCCGGAAACCTTGCCCGCGCAGCAATTGACCAGACCGAAGAGCGGTTTGTGGCAGCCGGTGGCATCGCCATCGAAAATCGTCAGATTGTTGGCGTCGAATTGCTGCTTGGCATCCTTCATCGCGTTCATCGCGACCAAGGTCTTGGCCAGATCAGGCGCCGGCGAGGTCGGAAGCTGGGTGCAGCTTCCATCGATGCAATAGACGTCCCCGCTGCAGGAATAGGCCTGTGATGTCTGGGTCGAGGCCGGGGTCGTGCATTTATAGACCTCGCTCTTGACCTGACACGCGCCCATCTGCGGGCTGTCGAGGCATACCTCGTGGTCGAAGCTGCAATTGCTCTTGGCCGACAGCGTCGCGCAGTCATTGGCGTTTGAGAGCGTGCTGCACTGGTAGCTGGCCTGCCACTGCCAACAATCATGGGTGACCGCGACGCCGTTGATGGTGCGGGTGGCGGGCGAGGCATCGACGCAAACTTGGCTGGGTTGCAGGCAGGTCTCGCCGGTCGGCAGAGCTTTCAGCTTGGCCTGGCAATCAGCGTTGTCGACCGTGGAGCCCTGATAGATCTGGATCGGCCCGACATAGGCGGCCCCCGGCACGCCCGGCGCCTGATCCTGAGGTGGCGGCTCGAAACACAGGGTCGTGTGGTTGATGCAATAGTTCTTGGAGGCACTGGCCCCATAGTTGGTCTGCGTGCCGCAATTGTAGGTGGTGTCGGTCTCGGTAAAGACCATGCCAAGCCCGGCTCCGGGCGGCCAGTTTGTGACCGAGGGTTTCTTGGTCTGGTCGACCTTGGTGCAGGAGGACTGGCTGGCGAAGCTGCCACAGTCGGAGACCTCGCCCCAATAGAACGTGCCGCCGGTGTTTGGGTTGTAGATGTCCCATTCCGAGGTGTGGCAGGTGTATTGGTGTGCGTTGGTGAACTGGTTGGCCCAGCCGATGGTGCAGGTGAAGCTGCTGTCGGTTTCGGCGGTGCCGATCTGGCAGGAATCGTAATAGGTGCTGGTCGTCCCGCTGTTGGCCGGGATAGGCTGGCAATTGCCCTGTGAACTCCCCGCGATCCCGGTGTAGCTCGTCGGACTGCTTTCCACTTGCTTGGCGCTCGACAGGCCAAGGCTTGTGGCATCGACCGTTGGCCGGTTCGGGTTGGTGACAATGGCATAGGGCTGCGAGGTGACGGCCGCGACGGCACCGTCCCCTGCAAGGCTGTTGGGATTCGAGAGATATTGCCCCTGTGGCAGATCGGCCCCGCCATAGCCGGGCACGGCATTGGGCGCGGATTGGTTGGTGACATTGCCGGTGACCTGGCCCTGCAACTGGCCGGCGATCGCGCTGGCTGCGGCCTTGGGATCGACGGTCTGGGCGGCAAGTGGCGTGGCGGCGAGCAGCACTGCGGCCGCCAATACGCTTGGCGCCAATCCGCAGAGCAGGATCGAGCGCGCCCTCATGGCGCCCGCTCCAGATTGGCCAGCGCGGTCTTGGCCGCCGGCGCGCCGGGGCCACGGCCTTGTGCGATAGTCTCGAGCGCGAAATGCGTCGTCACGTTCCCGGCGATGCGATCATAGGGCGTGGGGCTGCTGGCGCAGTCCTCGCCCGAGCAAAGATCAAAGCTCGAGGATGCCACCACATAGGTGGGCACGGCAGCGATGCCATAGGCTCGAAATAGCCTTGGATCGATGCTGACATGCGCTGCAGTCGTCTCGCCAACGGCCTCGTGTAACGCCGCCATAAAAGGCTTGGGGCCACTAGGTGAGAACCCGCGAAAGACCACCATGCCGCTGGCTTTGGAAACGTCAGCGATCATCCGTTTCAGGGATTCAGGCGGCATCGACAGGCTGGCAAAGGCAATAAGCATGGGGGCCGAATGCGGCGATGGCGCCATGCTTTGGCCGGCGTCGGCCACCAGCGCATCGAGGTTGACCGGATCGCCTCTCGGGGTCGCCTTGGCTCTGGCGGCAGCCTCGGCTTTCACCTTGGCCTGAGATCTTTCGACCAGCGCCTCTAAATCCTCAGCCAGATCAGCACTGGCCTCGGCCTGATGGCCAAGCACTTGGTCGACGAATTGGCCAAGGTTGCGGGTATGGGCCTGCGCCGCCTTGTTGATCGCCTCGAGATCGAGCCCGTCGACAGTGGTCTGGGCCAGCACCGTTCCGACACCGCCGAGGGTAACCAGGGAGCCGAACAACAGGAGAGATTTGCGCATCTTTGACCCTCCCATCAGAACGCGCAGCAATTGCGCTTGCGCCACAGGAGATAGCCCACGTCCTCGCCCACCACCGGATAGGTGTGCGAGGTGAGCTGGACGGCGGTCGATCCTCCGGGAGGCTGACAGGCATAGCGGCCACTGGTGGCAGCCACGGGATTGACCATTTGCAGCCGGTATTGCTGCTTCCTCATGATCGGCATGATGTATTTGCCGCAGAGGCCCTGATCTCCCATTGTGCCCCAGGCGAGCGCGGTGCGGTGCATCTTGAAGACCATCCGCTCGGCCGCGAGACGCATCGACTGGTCCATCGTGGTGTTGTTCCCGATGTTGCCGGTCATGGGGTACATCGAGCCATTGCAGCCCGCGCACCAGAAGAGCTGATCGAGCGGCAGCGCGGCGGTGGCGGCGACGCAATCGGCAGCGCAGGCGACTTGTGCCAGCGGGAAGTCGAAGACCACGGTCTCGGGATAGACGAGCGCTGCCAGCGTATCGTCGTTCCAGGTGGGGTCGATCTCGGTCATATAGGCCAGATCGAAGGAGGCGGATTCAAAGCAGATAAAATCCCCCAGCAGTTCGAGCAGATAGAACAACGGATAGACGTAATAATGCGCCTGATATTGGGCGCTCATCTGCGTGTTGCCGCCCTTCTGCGCGGCGGCCGAGACATGGCCATTGCCAACATAAATCCCCGGATTGATCGTCAGCCCGCCCAGGTTGGGGAAGCAGAAGGGCTTGGTGGTCACATCGATCAGCCGCACCGGCTCCCAAAAGCCGAAGGACAGGCCCGGTCGGATGCCGCAGAGGCAAACCGGCAGGCTGGGGTTGGAAGGATCCGGCTTGTCGCTTGGCCAGAGGTCGAAACCGCCGATCGACAAGGGGAAGAAGCAATCCCAGCAGATGTCGGTGATGGGATTGGGGAAATGGCCGTGGCAGGTGGGCGAACCTTGCGCCTGCGCCACTTGCGCAGATCCCAGCGTCAGACTGGCGGCGATCATGGCCCAGAACCGGTGGGTACGACGAGGACGAGGCGCGCCTTTGCCTGAGCTAGCCCCACGCGCAAAGCGTTTCCAAAAGACGGGACGGATGCGCTTCATCGACGTTCTCCTGGTCGGGCCAGCGCGACTTCCCGAATGTCCAGATGGTCGCCCTGCTGGATGAGCAGCGCCGGCGTATGGGCAATCCCGAACTTGCCGGTCAGCGTGCCCATCTGGTCGAAATAGAACCGGCGCTGGGTCGCCTTCATGAGGTCTGTGGGCGAGCCTTTGACGAGGACGATCCAAAGCTTGTCAGGTGCTCCTTGCTTCAAAGCCCAATCCCGTTCCTCGGCGCTATCGCCGTCGATGAAGGCGAAACTGTGCGCGAGGTTGAGGTGGGTCAGTGGATTGAAGCGCTGGCCCTGCGCGGCGATAAGATTGCCGCGCGCATCGCGAATGTCCTGCGAGAGGGTCACACTGGGATCGAAGCTCCAGCGGCGATCGCTGGTCGCAGGCGTCACGCCGATCACTGCATGGGGACGGCGCACACTGGCTTGCGCCGCCTCGACAAAGCGCCGGTTCATGGCATCGAGCGTGCCGTTCTGGCGCGCCGCCTCTAGTCGGGCCTTTATGACGGCGAGCAGGTCGGGCTCGGCGATCGCCCAGGTCGGGCCGAAGGTGCCGAAATCGCGGGCGCTCGCCATCATTGGCACGGAGGCAAGCCCGAGCGCGGCAAGCAGGATCGAGGCGGGACCGGCGCGCATCACAGGATGGGTGTCCCGATGCCGATCAACCGGTCGCGGCAGACAAAGCCGATGGCGGCATAGCGGCTGTCGAACCCGTCCTTGTGCGGGCTACCGGCATAGATGCACCCCTGTGGGATTGTGCCGAGGGGGCCGGGCAACAGATCCTCGCCCTGATGGGTCTTGGGTTTTAAGTGGGCGATAGTTTTGCCATTCACCTGCACGGCGTCGCCTATGCGGGTAACGACATCGCCCGGCACGCCATAGGCGATCTTGGCGAAGGGCTTCGGGTTGCTCCCGAAATGCCGGACCACAAGGCTGTCATGGCCGGGTGCGAAAACGGCATAATCACCGCGCGCCGGAAAGCGCCCCGTCTCGACCAGCAGCGCCCAATTGGGCAGCGATTCACTGGCGTTGATGAGGAAGGCGTGATGGTCGTGCCAGTCCTTTAGCGCCGACCAACTCAGCGCCGCGCCGCCAATCAGCGCGATACCGCCGAGTTTCAGGCGCCAAGACGCGTGGCGCGGAGCGGTGACCGGCGCGATCTCACTTGCCGCTGCCATGATCGGCTCCCTTGGCATCGAAGAACTGCTGCATCTGCGTTGCAGGGCTGGCGACGGATGGCACTGCTGCGCCGCCCTGCGGCTTGGCCAGGCTGGCATAGGTCTCGTCGCGGATGGTGGCGGTGATGTCGGGGACATCGCCCGCAACGACAGCATTGCTCAGCAGCAGGACTTCGCCTTGCGCTGCATGACGCGCGACGGCGAGATTGAGGGCTTTGAGGTAAGCGCCGGTTTCCGCCGTGACCTGGTCGGGCGCCGCGCCGCTGCGAGCCTCGGCTTGGACATACTCGCGGACGAGGTCAGCCAGCGCCACTTTCCGGGTCGTGGTCACGCGCTGTTCGAGGCCGAGCAGCTTGTGCGTGGTCCAGCTTCCCCAGAGCAGGCAGGCACCTGTGAGGCCCATGACGAGGATCTGGCGGCGATTGCTGGCGAGGAAAGTCAGCAGCGAGCGGCGTTTTTCCGTGGCGGCGGGAACTGAGGGTGCAGCTTCCAGCCCCAACGGCAATTCGCTCTGCGGCAGCGGGTTATCATCATGCATTGGAGGGATCCCTTTTATTGGAGGCGTCCTCAAAGGCCCGGGCAAAGCTGCCACGGCGGAAGAAGGCGATCAGCAGCAGGATCGCGAAGAAGCCGATGATGACCTCTTGGTCGAACTGGTCGCGGCGGATGGCGTTGGCCGCGACATAGCGGTCAGCCAGATTGGCGAGTTGGACCATGGTGATGGGCAGCGAGAAGTCGCCGATCGCAAAGAGGATCAGCGCCATGACGCCAGCCGCCGCCAGCGCATTGACGGCAAACCAGCCCGTCAGGCGCAAAGCGCAGGCCGCCACCGCGCCCCAGTTTATGGAAGTTGCTTTGATGCCGGAGCGCCGGGGGGTCATGGCCGCGCTCCCTTCGCCTGACGATCCACACCATAGGCGACGCATTCGATAGCTTCGGCCATGGTGGCGCCGCGCGCGACCTCGGCCTCGATACGGGCATAGACCGCCGGGCTCGACGAATAGAGCGTGCCGGAAAAGGGATCGAGCACGAGGCGGCAGATGGTCTGGGTATCCGGGCCGCGGATCAGCAGGTCGGAATATTCCGTGCCATTGCGCTTCAGCGAACGCAGCAGCGCATCGGTAAAATTGTCCATCTCGAAGCGGTCGGACTTGCGGAAATCCGCGATGGTTTCGGGCTTTTGCTGGAGCACCAGCATCCAGTCGGAGTTTTCCAGCGCCGCCTTCGAGCCGCCCGACTTGTAGAAGTCATTGATCGACTGGGTCGCGGTGATGAGCGAGGCGCCATATTTTCGGCAGGTGCGCGAATAGGTCTCGACAAAATCGGCCATCGCGCCGCCCTTCAGCATCGCCCAGGCTTCATCGATAATGAGCGCCTTGGGGATCTGGCGGTCGAGCTTGCGCATCGTTTGCGAGGCGACGAACATGATCGAGGTCAGGACCACGCTGCGCAATTCCTCGCGCGAGGAAAGGTCCGACAGCTCGAAGACGGTCAGATCGGCCGAGAGATCCAGATTGGTGTCGCCAAGGAAGAACGGCCCGTAAGTCCCCGCTTCTGAGAAAGGCAGCAAGGCTGTCGCCAGATCGTCTGCCTGCGGGTGACCGGCAGCGCGCAGCGCGGCGATGATCCCATCGACCGTGCCTTCACGTGCCTTCTCGTTCCACACCGCATTGACGGCCGCATCGATCAGCCCGCGCTCGGTGTCGTTGAGGCGGTTCTCGAAACGGGCCATCTGGCTGATGATGGCCTTGAGCATCGCAAGGCAGTCGACGAGATAGTCCTCGTCGCCCGCTGCAAGCTCAAGGTCGATCATGCGGAACGGATTGATCGAGATGCCTGCCGACAGTTTGAACTCGGTGAACGTGCCGCCCAAGGCTTTCGCCATATGCTCGAAGGAGCGGCCATCATCGATGACGATGGTCTTGGCATTCACCCCGGCAAGGCTGGCGGTCAGATCCTGAAGCAGGACCGACTTGCCCGAGCCCGACTTGCCCGCGATCGCGACATTGTGGTTGCCGGCATTGTTCTGGAAGGGCGACCAAAACTGGGGCTGACCGCGCCGCCCGATGAAAAGCAGGTGCGGGATCGCCCCGCCATTATACTCGCCCTGGACTGGCGCGAGGGCTGCGACATTGGCCGAGAGTACGGTGCGGAAGCGGCGCATCCGCATAAGATCGCGCGACAGGCCGTCGGCCAGAGTGAGCGGGAAAGAGGCCAGCAGCCCGCCGGTCTGGAGATAAGTCTCGTCAATGAGATCCCAGCCAGCGGCCTTGTAGATGGCTTTCAGCGTCCGCTCATTCACATCACCCCGGCCGAGCGGCGAGACCATAGTGACGCTATAATAGATCTGGACCAGCCTCTGCCCCAGACGGACCTGCGCCTGCACATGCTCCCATTCAGCCGATTGTGTCTTGAGGCTGGGAACAAGGCGCGCGGCCTTGCCATCGGCCAATGCCGTGGTGCGGGTGAACTTCCAGCCTGCCTTGGCTTCGGAGGTCTCAGCCGACGGGATGATCCCGGCAATCGACTGGAGCACAGGGCATGGCAGGCAGAGCTTGGGATTGAAGATGTCGCCGATGACCTTTTGCGTATCCCAAGGCGCCCAGCGCTCGGGGAAATAGCGCACCGACATGGTCCGCACATCGAATTCATGTGGGCTCATATCGGCCATCTCGGGCGCGCCGTCGATGACAAGGCCCGATGGGCGCAGCGATGGGGCTTCAAGGATCAGCCGGTCCTTCTCGACGCGGGTGACGAGATCGCGGCGGATGCACTGCTCGTTGATCGGGTCGAAGGGACTGTAATCGGGCGCATCATCGCCCGCGCCCGTCGCAGGGCAGACCACATCGTCGATGAAACGGATGAGCTCAGTCGGGCTGAATATCCGGGTTTTGACGTTGATCGAGTCGAGCGCCGAGGTGATCCCGTCGCGCACGGCGAGCAAGGTCTCGGTATCGACGCCCGAACCCGCGCCAACTCCCACGGCAAAGAGCACGCGGAACTGGCGCAGATGAAAAGGGCCGTCGGTGGCAAGCGATGTCCAGGCACCGCTGCGCAACTGGTCGAGCCGGTAACGCGCCAGCTTGTTGAACACCGCGCCTGCCCGCACACGGGGCAAGGCCCACTCTTGAAGCTTCTCGGCAATGCGGGGCGACGCATAGTTGATGATCTGGAATTCGCAGCCGGCCACCAGTACATCGGAGATGATCGAGGTCAGGATGTCGCCGATGCGCTCGTCGGCTCCCATCAGCGGGGCCAGTTCGAGGATGAAGCCCTTGGAGCTGGTCAAATGGAAAATCTGCGTCTCGGCCGCATAGGCGCGATAGCCGAGGAAGCTGGCGAGCATTGGCACATCGCGCGTTTCTGCGCGATGTTCGGGCGCCTCACTGTCGCCGGTGACGAGTTCGATGAGCCGGGCGAGCATGGCGCGTCAATTCCCCTGCGGCGGGAAGGTCGCCGCGCCTCTATTCGTCTGCGATGGCTGCGGCGCAGAAGACTTGGGCGTGTTAGGCTGTGTTTGGGGCTGGTTCAGGATCGCCTTCACCTGCGCCTTGATCGCAGCCGTCGGATCCGTGGGCGCCACGCCGGCAGCCTTGGCGGCTTCCGGTGGTTGTTCTGGAGCCGATTTTGCAGGTGCCATCAGCGCCATGTCGGGTGCCATTTCCGCAAGAGTGAGCAGGCTCATGTCGGTGCCCGCGCCCATGGTTTTCACGTCGATGGGAGCGTTGGACACCTCGGCAAGATGCGGGGCGTCGACGGGGATAAAACTTGTGGTGCGGGGATGGAGGCGGCCCGATCCATCGCGCCAGGGCAAATAGACAATTTTGAGCACCGGCCCAGCTGGGCCGACAAAGGTCCATGCCTTCTTCTCCTTGGGATTGGTGGATGCCTGAGACCCGCTGGCAGCGGGCTCACCATCGGGCGTGGGCGCGTTTTTGCTCTCGGCCTCGGCGTCGATCGCGTGGATGGCGCTGTCATCGATGGTGGTCGATGGCGCGCAGGTGCCGCGTGGCGCGCTGCACACGAAACCGCCTTTGACGTTTGAGTGGAACATCGAGCAACCGGCTAGCGGCATCAGGCCGAGCGCGGCGATGATAGGGGACATGCGCATGGTTCACGCGCCTCCCTTGAGCCAGTTTTCGAGGAACTCGCGCGGGCGGAAGCCCAGCAGCACGGCACCATCCTCGCGGACCAGCACCGGGGTGCCGGTGAAACCATGGGCGCGGGCGAAAGCCTCATTGGCATCAAGCCCGCTGGTGTCGCAGGCGCGTTTCACGATGTCCTGATCGCCATAGGCCCGCTCCACGGCAGCCGCCTTGTCCTCGGCGCAGATCACGGTTTCGGAAATCGCTCGCGTGCCGAGGATCGAGATCGGCCGCTCGGTGACGCGCGCACCCATGGCCTTGAGGGTCTGGTGCAGTGTGCGGCAGTAACCGCAGTGGAAGTCGCTGAAGACCGTGACTTTGTGCGCACCGGTATTGCCGCTACCCCATTCGATGGCCCCATTGGCCGGAAGGCTGGCGAGGCTCACCTTCTGCGCGGGAGCCGAGGCTGGCGCCGAAGCGGATTGGGGATGCGATGGCGCAAGGCCCGCGCTGTCCGTCTCTTGCGCCTTTGCCGAGGCGGCCGCGCCGACCAGCATATCGGGATTGATGGCCAGCAGGCGCACGGCCGTCAGATCCTGATGCGTATCCATGTCATAGATCCGGCCGACGATGAGATAACGGGCCGAAGGATCGATGTAGAAGAGGTTGCTGCCGGCCTGCACCTCGCAGACCCCCGGCACTTGGGCACAATCGACCTTGGTGACGGCGGTGCGCGGCAGGCGCTGGGTCAAGGCGCGCATGGCTGCCGCATCCCTCGCGACAGCAGGACGAGCGCGCGTGGCCGTTGCGGCGCGGGCCTCGGCAATGGTCGGCAAAGTGCACAAGGCAAAGCCGAGGATCGGTAGTAGGCGCTGAAGTGATTGGGAGTGAGACACGCGAGGTTTTCCCTTCAATTGCGGATGAAGACGCCGTCGAGGAACACCACCTCGACATCGAGGCCGGTCGGCATTTCGACGACAGGCTGGTACTGCTCGGCGCGCTCGATCAGATATTTGGAGACCATGTCGCCGGACTGGGCGACGCCCTGACCAAGCCCGCCCTGGGCGATGTCCGAGGGCGAAAGCGTCGAGCGCTGGCCGTTCACGCTGACCGTGGGCGAGGTCAGATAGGCCGAGGAATTGGTCGAGAAGCCCCGCCCGAAACCGCCCAGCACACCGGCGATGAAGGCCTGACCCACCAGATTGCCCGAACGGTTGACAACCCGGCCACGCACGCCGGTCTTGCCGCCAAAGGCGATGAAGCCCTTGACCTCGCTCACCGCGACCTTGCCGCCCGGCTGCGGACAGGTCATGCGCTGGAGCTTCACATAGACCTTCTCGGACGAGAGATCGGCGAGCGCCGCGCCATTGACCATGCAGCCAACGATATTGGTCTTGAGCAGCTTGCCCTGGGCATAGACCGAGCGCGCGGGGCCGGTGATGCGCAGCACCACGGGCAGCGGATCGGTCTGGCTCTTGGTGTTAGTCGTGGCATCGACGCCGACCACCACCTTGGCCGTCGCGATCGAATTGGGCGGCAGGTAATTCTCGCTGTCGGTGAATTGGGTCGTTTTGCCCGGCACCATGCGCGTACCCGTTCCGGCCGCATCGCCGCCGAACGACAGCAACTTCACTTCGCTCGAACGTGGCGCGCTGGCCGGATCGATGGCGGCGCGGGCGGGATCACTGGAGGGCTGAGCCAGAGGCGAACCGCTGGGAATCGAGGAGGACCGCTGATAGGTCGGCGGTGCGCCCGTTCCATAAAGCGCGCTTGGCCCGGCGGTCGCCCGCTGCATCTGGGTCGAGAGCGCGGAAATCTGGGAGCGAAGCTGGTCGTTCTCGGTCTGGTAAGCCGAGAGCACCTTGGAGCCATCGGTCTTGAGCGCCTGGTTCTGACCCTGCAAATCCTCGATCTGTTTCTGGAGTTGGTCGAGGCGGACGGAATCGCCCTGCAGCGTCTTGATCTGGTTCCCCTGCGTGTTGAGCTGGTTCTCCGAGAGGGCCATCCATTCCTTGTCGGCCATCGAGCGGTTGACCATGTCATCGGTCGAGATCTTGATTGCCTTGGGATCGTCCTTCTTGTCCGCGCCGGAGGTCTGGGGCGTGGGCGAAGCCAGAATCCACCACATGCCGGCCATCACCAGCACACCGCCCAGACCCCACATGGCGATCTGCTGGCGGCGGCGGGTGACGGCATTGCGGGCGAGATCATCGGTGCCGGGGGCTGCTGCGGTGGGACCGCCTTGCGTGGTGGACGCGTTCATGGCTGACCTCCCACATCAACGCTGCGCTGGACAATGAAGGCCGTGGTTGCTTCACCGGGGGCCAGACGCGGGTTGGTGATGCTCACTGCGATAGCGTCGGCAGGCGCAACCTTGTCCTCGCTCAGAATAGCGGGCTTGGCGCCGCGATTGGTGATCTTGAGCAGCTTGCCGGTGTAGGATGCCCCCACATATTGCCCGACCATCTGGACGGAGAGCGTCTCGATGTTGACTGGCACCAGCGCGCGCCAGGTGATGTCGAAACCCTCGACCGGCTTCTGGGCATACATGGCCGCGATCAGGCGCGCCGAAGCATCCTGAGGCGATAGGCCGGCGGGCCATGCCTCACCGACGGGTCGCGGATGCTCGACATCGGCATTGACGATGAACACCTGCCGGGCGTCCGAGCCGCCGACGGCGCAGATGAATTTGTAGACGAAGCCTTTGCGCGTGGTCCCGAAGAAGGAGATCGTCGGCTTGGAAAAGCCATTCGCGACGGAAAGGTAGATGTCCCCGCGCAGCGGCTCGTTCACCACCTGGAAGTCGTCGGCAGGATTGGCTGCCTGCACCTTGGAGACCGACGCGAACTGGTCATCCTTCAGGGATATGCGGGTCAGATCCTTGGCCGAGGCTTCGCAATGGACGGTGCCATTGTCGGCCACCATCAGCGTCTGATCGGCATAAGCGGGTGCCGCACTCGCAAGGCCGACGCCGATCAGGGCGAGGCCAAGGGCGCGCTCAGCCCACCAAAGGCGCGGGGCAAGGCTTGCCCCTGCCGACAATTCCAGAATGGCCATGAAGGAAAGCCCTTGTGGGATGGTGCCGGGGAATGGGCCGCTCATGGCGTCTCCTCCGGCTTGGCGATCATCCCGAAGCCTTTGAGCTTCAGCGAGATGCCGTTGTAGGTCCAGGTGAACCGGAAGGTGCGATGCTCGGAGGTCACCTCCTTGGAGGCGACCACGGTATGCAGCGTGCCGCCGACCGTGCTGGTCAGATGATCGGGATCGACCTGCATGCCATCGGGCGTGAAAAACTGGGTGATCTGCGAGCCTTGCTGCTCGGCCACCACTTTCATCAGCGCCTTCTTGACCTCGCCGCGCGCCTGCTCGTCAGTCACCTCAAGGATGGAATCCATCCAATAGGTCAGGCTCTGGGGCGAGCGGTTGAGGGCGACCAACGCCACATCGCGGGTCACCAGCTCCAGGTAGTCTTTTGAGACTTTGGTGCTGGTTAGCGTGAGCGGGGTGCGCAAGGTCGGCACCAGCACCACCTCGCGGTCCCTGCGACTGGCCGAAATGACGGTGGCGACGCTGATAATGCCGAGCGCAATGCAGACAACGGCCAGGCCATTGCGCTGGCGAAGCACGCGTTGCGATTTGTCGTGGGCGAGATCGATGTCCATCTCAGCCCGCCAGCACGCGAAGATGGGACGGTGGGAAGCTTTTCATGGCGAAAAACTCGCCAGGAAGGTGCCAGTATCCAAAATGCAGGATCCAGGCCATCGAGCGTCCGGCGCGGAGTTTGCGATAACCGAACCAGGCCACGGTGGAGAACACCAGCCCGATGACGATATGCGACGCCAAAATGCCCCAGATGAAGGGGGTGACCATCACCAGGAACTCGTCCAGCGTCCAGAACCCGATGAGTTCCGGATCATCCAGATGTTTGGGGATCGCATAGCGTTCCATCGCTGCCCGCCGTCACAAAAGTTGGTGGGGGATTGGGCCGGTCTGCGCGGGACTATGGGAGGGGCAAGTTGTCCGCACAGCCGGCCTTCTCGTCAGATGGTTGCGGTGACCATCGCGGTAACGATCGGCACACCCGTGCCAGCGGCAACGCCCGTGCCCACCGGCACGGCGACCTGCGCCAGCGAGAAGCGGCCCGACGCCAGACCGACGATGCCGCCAGCAAGGCTCAGCACGGTGATCACCTTACCGCCCGAACCGGACAGGAAGTTGGTGAACTGCGTGAGCGCGGTGTTGAACGAGGTGTCGGTGCCGGCAAAGGCGGCGCCCGGGCCCAGTATGGCCGCGGCCACCACTGCGACACCGATGTAGGGCAGGATCGAGGCGCGTTTGGGCGCCGGCAGAGCAAGGGACGTCATGGGGTAAGTCCTTTCGAGAGGGCCAGGACAAGGGACATGTTCCTGCGCCGACCCAAAGGCTCCGCCAGTCGGGGACTCACCGACAAGTCGGCTCCCGCCAAATTCGAGCTAAATCAAGTAAAATTCCAAGGCCGGGCGTATGCTCGACTCGATTCGGCCCAACAGGTGTGTGGGAAGCGCCCAGTCGCGGGCGAAACGAGACGGGGCTTGTTTCAATCTCGCGCAAGGGTGGGCGCTCAGCGCCCATTATCGGGCTGAAATCATGGGGCAACAGGAGGTTGATATGGGGGCAGGCCATGAAAGAGGATCAGACAAGGGATAATCATCAGCCGCGATCTCAAACCGCACATCGCCTGAAAATGAGCCCGGCGGCGTTCCGGGCGCTTAGCCTGGCGCTGCACAATCTCTCGTCGCGCGAGCTGGAGCTTTGCTCGCCTAGGCGCCTGCTGACCACAGTTCTGACTTCATCAGGGTATGAGATTTTTCATATACCGCTCAATCAGTTGGAAGCGATTTGTCGCCACGATGCGTTGATCGGGGAGGTGCAGGTCAACATCCGTGTCGATTCCAAAATCAACGATCGGTTGCGTGATTTTCGCGATGAGGCTGGCCGCCGTCTCGGCCGATCGGTGAGCGTCATTGAGGCGATCAACGCTTGTGCCCATGTGCTGAACAAGGGTCTTTGAGCCAAAGCAACGACATTGCCTGAAACTTGACAAAAGTCGCCCTCCCGCACCGGTTATGGTTAACACCGCAGCGCGCCGAGGAGAACTATGACTGAACCCATCAATCCCAATGATGACTATACTTTAGTATCCCAAGAAGGGGCGGCCTTGGTATCTGAGGCCCCGGTTTCTGGGAGCCATTGCGCCTTGCTTCGGGACCGAATCAACCGCGATGGCCGGTCATTGGCAGAAATCGCATCTCTGGCGGGGATGAGCCGCCGCCAGCTTGGTCGTCTCCTTGACGGCCAGAAACCTTTGCGACTCGTCGATCTCAAGCGGCTATCAGCTATTGTCGGGATCGATGCCGCAAAGGCGGTCATTGCCATTGAGGTGATCGGTGATTGGAGCGCCTATGATGAGCCAGTGCTGGAGATCCTTATCCGAATGCTGGCACCCGTTTTTAAGAAGGTGGATGCCAGCGCCGATTTCCCGATGGAGCCTTTGTCAGTGGCCGCCGAAGAGAAGTTCACGACATGGCTCGCCGACATTCTGGTCACCAATCAGAAGCAGATCCGACAGCGCCGCGATGAGTTCGTAAAGCTGCCATCGCTCTGAAATCCCCTCGGCCCGCACAACATGGGCAAACGGCTGTAACTCCCTCGGGTCGCCGCAGCTGCAACGAATTGAGGGATACCAGACTAATCGCGAAGCGGTATCGGCGCAGCAAGCTGCCGCTGCATGGTCACCAGAATGTTTGAGACATACTGGATGGTCTCGGCAATGCGGGGCACCCGGCCTGTTGCCCGCACGCGGCCTGCGCCAGCATTGTAGGCGGCCAGCGCCAGATCGAAGCGGCCAAATTCATCGAGCAAAGCGCGCAGATAGCGCGCACCACCGCGCATGTTCTCGCGCGGGTCCAGGATGTTGCGCACGCCCAGGAAACGGGCGCTGGCGGGCATGAGCTGCGCGAGGCCCGTAGCGCCCTTTGGGCTGACGGCGACCGGGTTGTACCGGCTTTCCTGAATGATGAGGGCGTCGAACAGTCGAGCGGGCACGCCCGCCTCGCAAGCCGCTTCCGCCATGGCCGGATACCAAATGGCGCGGCGCTGCTCGGCTGCTGCGGGAAGTCGAGGGCTCGGGGCATAGCGTGGGGAGTCGCATCCATCGCGCGGGCGGGCAGCATCGAAAGTTGAGGGGACGGAGGAAGGTGCAGTGCCCTTGGCCATCTTCTTACGGCGATGAACTGTGGTATCGGCTTGAGTCAGGGTGTTCTCGGTTCCAAATGCAGCGAACTCATTGACCAATCCACCAAAAGCGTCGGGTTGGGGCTGGCTTTCCCTATTGCCCGACCCTGCCACTTGGAGGGAAAATGGTTGCTGACTACCGCTGACATAGGGGAACGCTTTCAGGTCTACCCGCTGAGCATAAGCGCTGGGAATGATGACCAACGAAAAGGCGCTGGCTAGAAGCAATCTTAGTGTCATGGCCCAATTCCATGGATGGGCCAGGTTCGGTTATCGCTTAGGCATCATGCGAATTCATGCAGGTTTTGCAAGTCTAGCAAGGCCCGGCTGTTCAATGGCCAAGCTCGGACGCGCGCACCATGTCTTCTTCAATTTTCTGTGACTTCACGCATGGGCCAGTGTTGCGTGGATGTCTGCCATGGACATGTAGACCCGGTGAGGGTTGTCAGGATCCAGCAGCGGAAGGAAGCCCAGATCGGCGTAAAATTTCCAGCGCCGGTCAAAATGCTCATCCTTGAGCACATCAAGGACAACAGCTGCGGCACCTATCTGCTCGGCAATGGCAGCGCAACGCTTGATGGCATCTATGACCAGTGCCGTGCCGATGCCTTTGCCGTGCAGGCTCTCATGTACAGCCACAGCGCGGATATAGATCACAGGGATGTCTGGCACCCGTGCGCGTTGCCAGGCCTTAGGGCCAAGATTTGCGCGAACCGCCATGGCCCCAAGCGTGTAGAAGCCCAGCACTGCGCGATCGCCCTCGGCTGTCGCGAGCCATGCCGTCACCATGCCGTCCCGCACCTGATCGGATAGGGATGATTTCAGAAAATTGTCTATGGGCGCAAAACCGCAGGAAAAGGCGCTGCGATCATGCAGCGCCTTGTCAAATTTTGCGATGATCAGCGAGACAGCTTCCGTCGACGCGTCAGCCTGCATCCTTGAGCACGCCCTTAGATGCCTTCATCGCCTGAGCCAATCCGGGCGCAACCTTGCCTGGGGCTGCAACTGCGGCTTTGAACGCTTCAAAGGCCTCCTCCGGCAGGATGGATAAAGCCATACGTTGCTCGACTTCCTGCGCCCTTAGCAATGCAGCCTGACGAATGAAGTCGGCTTCCTGCAGGCCGGTTGCCGCAGCCGCAGCCCGAATGCGCGCCTCGTCCGCACGGTGCATCCGCAATTCCTTGCGCGCCTCCATCTTGCCGGGCGTCGCGGCGATCGGTTCAAGAGCGAACATGCCGAGTCTCCTTTGATAGATTGTGTACGGTAGAACGCCGGTTGTGTCAATTTTGCTTAGATGGCACGGGGTAGGGACTTTCGCCGCAATAGCGGACACTCCCAGCTTCGGATCATTGTGCCGGGAGCTGCCGTCCGTTCAACTGTTAAAAAGCAGCTATTTACGTTCTCAAGTCGGCAACCCCGAGTTCGTCCCACATCCAGGCGAAGCTATACCCCGCCATCTGCTCGTTGCCCGATTTGGCGGTCATGTTCTCGATGTATTTGAGCCATTCAACCACCTTGACCCGCCCCGCCTTGGTCTTGGCCATCTGCCTTGGCGTCTTGTTACCAAGGGCAGGAACCGGCTCGTCAAGGACCTGACGATACTGCCGATCCATCATCTCCCCGACAATGCGCTGCATTTCGGCCAACGGGATATCCGGCTCGGGGACGGCGTCTCGCTCCCGCTCCTGTTCGGCCATCATCTGCGCCACGGTGAGGATTTCAGTGAGGGGGGCGTGAACCAGCTCGCCCAGCAGCGGAATAAATAGGCTTTTGGCCCGTTCCGCCCGCTCGGCGCTATTCACTTCGACGGTGAGAAAACGCCCTGCCATGTCGATATTGCCAAGGATTGTTGAACCATCATCCATCGTGGACGCCAGCATCTGGGCGTCGCGATGGATGGAGCGTTTGGGTTTGGCGCGCTTGTCGTCCAACCAGTTCCAGAATTTAGCAGAGGCGGGTGACAGGGATGGCACAGTGCGGAAGCGGGCGGCGATCTGCTTTTGCGTCACCCCCTGGGCCAGCGGGAAGACCATGCGGTGGAACAGGATATCCTCTCCATCGCTGTTGACCAGATCAGGCATGGCCGGTCCCATGGCGCCCGCCGCGTCCATCAGCCAGGTGGCGGTGAAAAGCGAGGCGCTGTGGCGCAGCAAGACCGTGCGGTCGGTGACATCGAAATCAAGCTCAGAGTCTGGTTGGGCACCGATTTTGGCAAATCCCGCGACCAATTGCGCGCTGGCCTCGGGGCTAAAAGCCAGTAAGGCCCCCGAAATAGCAGCACCGCTGCGGCCCACGATCAGGCGCGTGGCGATACGGTCCCAATTGCGCAGGTTGCAGGTCGCACTGCGTTCCTGAACCGTCACCGGCTCCCCATCTTGCAGCAGGTCGCGCAGGCGCATCGACTGGCCCGGCACGACCTCGCTGACCTCATACAGTGACATCGGCGTTTCGCGCAGGGCCTTGATATAAGCCTTTACGGCTGCCGTTTCATTCCAGCCCCGGCGCTTGAGGTAATCATCCGCGAGATTTTCGCCATCACTCTCGCGCCCCAGCAGGTCTTCAAAGGCACAGCCCCACAAAGGGCCTTCCCAATGGGGGCCGACCAGATCGAGCAGTTCGTCGAAATCGACGTTCAGTTCTTCGCATGCAGGGCCAAAGTGCTCAGCCAGGCAACCATCAAGGCGCGTCTTCCATGGCTCGCGGCCTGCGTATTTGATCAGGCCTGACAGGTCGTGGGTAGCAAGCAAGGGATAGGCTCCTGATGACGCGCTACCTTCTTGGGGTGGCGTGGCATTGACGTCAATATGGAGCCCAAAGGTTGCGCCAAGCCTGGGCACCTCGCCCTAGCCACAAGCGTTTCGATGTGCCATCCACCTATACGTGGGAATGACCGGCCCACCGGGCAACGCAATGGGCCGGCGATGTGCTCAAATCTCGGTTCGTTCCGACAGCGTCAAGGCATCATCAACATCGACGCCGAGATAACGGACCGTATGCTCGATGTTGGTATGGCCCAGCAGGATCTGGATTGCACGCAGATTGCCGGTCGCCTTGTAGATCAGGGACGCCTTGGTCCGACGCATGGAATGCGTGCCGTATTCCCGCTTGTCGAGCCCGATGGTCGAGACCCACTCGTCGAGGAGGCGAGCGTATTGGCGGGTACTGATATGCCCCATATAATCGATCCGGCTGGGGAAAACGAAGTCGTTCAACGATCCTTTGCGCCGCTCCAACCAGGCCAGCAGACTTTTGCGCGCTTCGGTCATGATTTCAAATTGGACTGGCAGGCCGGTTTTTTGCTGGATAACAGTCGCGCGGTTGCGAATGGTCCCGCCGCTGACGAGGTCGCCGATACGCAGCTTCACTAGGTCGCACCCGCGCAATTTGCTGTCGATGGCGAGGTCGAACAGGGCTCGGTCACGCAGTCGCTTGTGCTCGTCGAGGTAGAACCGGATGGCCCAGATGTCTCGAGGGCGCAGCGGCCGTTTCGGGCCAACATTCTGCCCAGCATTCCAAGGGCGCCGTTCATGCACGGCGGGGTCAAGATCTGAATGTCCCATTGTGCTTCTCCTGCGGCCGTGATGGCCGGTAGCAGGATACGCCTCTTGAGAACTTCGCGCCTCGTGTTATAACTATCGTATGAACGCCAGCCTCAAGATCACCAAGATCGGCAATTCTGCCGGTGTCGTCCTTCCCAAGGAACTGCTCGCCAAGCTGCGTGCGGGCGTGGGCGACACGTTGTATGTGTCCGAAACGCCTGATGGCATTCGCATCACGGCGGCGGACCCATCCTTCGAGACCAAGATGGCGCTGGCCGAACAGATCATGCGTGAGGACCGGGATATCCTGCGCGTTCTGGCCAAGTAACATGGCGCAGATGGCTGAACCGGTCTGGATCGAGACCGAACTCGCGCTCGCCACTCACGACCGCCAACTGGCCGAGCATGGCGGGCCGATTGGCGTGCGCGATGCTTCTGCGCTGGAATCGGCATTGGGCCGCCCACGCAACCAATGGGCCTACGGCGAGGCTGATCTATGCGCTCTGGCGGCGGCCTATGCTTATGGTGTGGCCCGCAACCATCCCTTCACCGATGGCAACAAGCGGACCGCCTGGGTCTTGGCGCGCCTGTTCCTCGCGCTGAACAATGTGCAGATCGGCTTCGCGCCAGAGGAGGCCATTCCCATGGTTCTGGCGCTGGCCAGTGGCTCGCTGGCCGAGGTCGAAGTGGCGGGCTGGTTCAGGGAAAGGCTATCCTGATTTCGCTGCCATTCCTGACATTCGCCGGTCTTTGCAAGACCCTCGATAGCCTACTTTTGTTGATTTAAAACATCACTGTCATTTCCTCAAAAAAGGGACCGATCCTCAAATCAGTGTAAATGCATCATCTGAAGTACTTGACCATTTTTGTCTTTACCAAGAATATGATATCGTCGCGATGTGGCGCGAATATAAGGTCTAAAGAGAAGGATATTAATGCGTCACTCCTCCTTGATTTACGCTACTCTGGCAGTGTTTGGCGCAGGCGTGATCTATTTTGGCTCGGCCTATTGGTCTGCAGCGGGTTTTGAGAGCGCAGCCAAAGACGGCGATGCCGATAAGATCAGCAACATGGCAGACATGGCTTCCATCAAAGGAGGGCTGAAGTCTCAGGTCTCCGCTGCTCTGGCCAAGAAGGGCGCGAGCAGTGGATCCAGCTCTGGCAACGCGATGTCCGGGCTTGCCACCTTTTTCGTCTCGGCCGTCGCGGACAAGATGATTGATGCCTTCGTCACGCCTGACGGGCTCGCCGCCATCATCACAGGGGCGCGCCCAGGAGGTCATGCTGATGGGAAGATCAAAAATGATGGCACCCTCACGCAGAGCAGCAGCGATTTTCTTGATATCGACCACTTTAGGGTCAAAGTGTCGAAGCAAGGGGGAGGCACCACCTCACTGGTCTTCGAGCGGCGGGGCATCATCACATGGAAGCTCGTTCGGATCGCGCTGCCGACCGATCTGCTCGAGGACAAGCCTTCTCCGGCTACGACGCCAGTTGCGGCACAGCCTCAGGCACAAGGTCTGCTCCTCTCCCTGCCGGCAGAGCAGACCCATCCTGTGAAGAATGGCGAGGATTGGGCACAGGTCATTCCTGCAAGCACCGAACCTGCCGATGCACAAGATTGTGATCGCCCGGTACTGGAAAAACAAACGGCGTCACTCGATGGCGGATATGTTTACCAGCAAGTTTGCCATTGGGCGACCTCGAGCGATATCATTCAAGTCCGGCTTTTAGACGGAAAGCGTAAGGAGGTCACTCCGGGCAATTCGCTAGCGGTGATCCGCAACGGGCCGTATCGCGGCTACTTGCTGGTGCAGAAGCATAAGTACAACCCGGGGCCCGAAATGGGCTCATACGATTCGACGTGGATTATCAAACCTGATGGGACGGAAATATTAGAGGTTCCGGGCACGCGGGACGGTGAAGACGCACCGGTGCAGGCATGGCTGCAAGCGAAAGGCTGGGTCGCAAACTGAGTTCAGGGATTTTCGCCGCGATCGCTGACTTTCCGGACCCTCAGCTGGGGTTTCGAAAGCGGTCGCTGGTTCAGGTTGTTTGCGACGCTGTAACCAGACGAGGGGAAAAGCTGCAAGCCTATGGGATTGTCGACTCGCCGCTGCTAGCGATCGTGTCCCACGGCGTGGTGTAGCTTATAGGAGCCACCGCCGATTTCGGCATCGGTTTGAGCCGATCATGTGCCGGGCACAGCCGACAGCATGACGATGGGATTGTCGCTCACGGGCGCCATGGTTTCAAGTGTCA
>NZ_KQ954305.1 GCF_001519055.1 Novosphingobium sp. Fuku2-ISO-50
CGATATTGCGTCCCCGGAACTCAGCGTCCCCGGAACTCACGTTGGGGCGTTCAGGTGCCCCGGCACCGGATGACGTGTCTTGACGACAAAGTTTGGGGGTTTTCGGACGTGTCACCGTAATCCCCAGGCAGAAGGCAGGGGTCATTTGAGCCAATCGCCGTCAAAGTCCCCCCGGACGTAGGCTTTGAGATTGTCCGTCAATTCAAGATCGGGGCGCAGCCTCGCAATGTCCGCGACCAGTGCCTGCATGCCCTCGCGGTAGAAGTTGTCCGTCCTGATACGTACCGCGTCGTAACCATCGGTGATCTCGATTGTTGTGAAAGGCAGACCCTTTGTGTTCTCAACCGACATGTAGCCATCGCTGATAGACGTGATGTCACCGATCTGGACTGTGAAAGTCTTCCCCCCGAGATAGTTAAACCCCCAGCGCGCGAACATCTGGACCGATTTTTCATTCCACCTGACGGTAGCGCACATTTCGGTCAAAGCCGCGAATGAGAAAAGAACTGCGCCAACCGGGATAACCCAAAATGGCATTCCACCTTCCCGCCGTCCCAGTTGGTAATCATGGTAGTAATTAGCCACGTACAAGAATACTATCACACCCATTATAACCGCGTAGCGATACCATGTCGGGCGGCGCTGGAGATAGTGATCAGTCACCACCGGGGCACCCAACCGGGTATGGGAATGACCTTCTGAGCAACAAGTGCTGGCACCGCTCCGGCAGCGGCGGGCAGCTTCACAACATCATCGTGCAAGCTGTTCGCAATGGGGTTTAGGGCTAGATACGTCGGTGCAGGAAGTATCTGCATGTTGGCCCAGCCCAAGACACCACCCAACGCACCAAAACCCGTAGACCAAATCAACGAACCAGTATTGAATTGAGTACCTGACGTATAACGGTCAATACCTTGCTCTATAACGTTGCCACCGAAGCCAGCGGCTGCCCCCGAGGCCGTGAGGTTAACAAATAATGGCGCTGCTTCGGCTAGCTTTCCAACCCCTGGCGCGAAGATCACGCTGCCCGCTACAGCGCCCGCCCCCTTTGCAAACGTCATTTCTTGGCCGGTAAGGGCATTCGCCCCCCACTCAGAGCCAAGGCCGATAGCAGCCTTGACTGCCAAAGACCCGCCCACCGTAGACCCTGAGCCTACATAACCAATACCAGAAAGCAAAGCAGGTGCTGACGCGGCCAAAAGTGCCCCCCCGGCTGTTATGCCAAGGAAACCGCCAAACAACATGTTGACCTGCTGACCGGCGATGCCATCCCATTGATCGATCAGCGCACTGTTGTTGGCAAAGCCGGCGTTCGAAAGAGAGTGGTCATTAGCATTGGGATTGCTTGCCAAAAAGCCGTTAACAGCAGCTTGTCGTGCGTCGAGAGTAGCATGATCGATGACGTAACCACCATCAGTCAAGGTTTGATAGCCAGAGGCACCCGGCGACTGGCTTGCCGCATAGCTATCACGCAGATTGGTCTTGATCTGCTCAACGGCTGCAAGCGCCGATGCGCCTACGTCCGACGAAATTACACCACCATCGACCGCCCCCTGAATTTGGGTTTCAGGCGGGACCAAATCGAATGATGTAATCCCCCCGGGCAGACTGAAATTCCCCATGTTGGAGATCGGGCCACTAAACGAACTGCCACCGCCACCGCCTTGACCTTGTGCGCTCGTATCCTGCCCACCCTCGATCCCGCCCGCGACGGCATTACCGATGGTATTGCCAAGTATATGTTGCCCCACACGGTCATACCTGCATAGACAGGTTTTCCTTAGGCCATACAGCTGGTTACGGGCAGTTTTCTCAGGCGCGAACCTACGCGCCCGGATTTTAACGTCTGACGCGGTTTTTGGCGAAGAAAGCCCAAGCGGCTCAAATGGGATGATGCGGGGTGCGCCGGCCATGATAGAAGGTGTGGCGCGGTTTTCGCGGGTAGGCAAGAGGCTCGCATGGTCGCGCAAGCACCCCGGCTTTCCCCCTCATATGCGCGGCGGTGACTTATGGACAGCCGCCCCATGCCCGCCTTGTTCGAAACCGGCATTTTCGGTCCGTACCAATCCGCGGTCATCAGGCCGCGCGGGGGAACGGTTCGACCTTGATATCATCCGCGTGCCTGCGCGCTTGGGCGAGATCGTAGGCGGTCTGCATGCGCAGCAGCGTTTCGGCGCGAATGCCGAAGGCTTTTTCGAAGCGGATCGTCATGTCGGCGGACAGGTTTGCCCGACCGTTAAGCAATGTGCTTAGCGCCTGACGAGACACGCCAAAATGCTGTGCCAGTGCCTTCATGGCTACGCCATGAGGCTCGACCACTTCGGTCTTGAGCCATTCACCGACATGCACGGCAAGCGAGGGATGCATTTCAAGCGCCTTGTGGCGGACGCTCTCGACCTTCATGCGTCGAGCCACACATGACACGCCCCATCGCGTCAAGTCTCGCTTGTCACGCAAGTCCCCTCACCCGCCGATCGCCACTGCCAGCCGATAGCCGACGCCGGGTTCGTTGCGGATGCGTGAAGGGGTGTCGGTTTCGCCTTCGAGTTTGCGGCGGATGCCGCGCGCGGCGACGCGCAAGTATTCGACGTCGGTTTCGTGGCCCGGGCCCCAGATCGTGCGCAACAAATGGGCGTGGGTGACGACTTTTCCGGCGTTGGCGGCCAGTTCGGCGAGCAGCGCGAATTCCTTGGGGGCGAGGTGAACTTCGGCGCCGCCCTTGCGCACCACACGGGCGGCAAGGTCGATTTCGACATCGTCAAAGCGCAGCGCGGCGGCGAGCATGTCCGGGCTGGCGCGGTGGCGCAAGGCGGTGCGCACGCGTGCCAGCACTTCGTCGGTGTCGAACGGCTTGGTCACGTAATCGTCGGCGCCGCGATCGAGCGCGGCGACCTTTTGCGCGGTGGCATCGCGCGCCGACACGACCAGCACTGTCGCCCCGGCCTTGCGCAAGGGCGCGATCAGGTCGAGCCCGTCGCGATCGGGCAGCCCGAGATCGAGCAGCACGACTTGCGGCGTTTCCTCATGCGCGGCGGCCAGCGCGGCAGCCGCGTCGCCCGCCTCGATCACGCGATAACCCGCCGGTTCCAGCGCATCGCGCAAGATCGCGCGGATCGGCGCTTCGTCATCGATCACCAGAACGCGCACCACTTCACGCATCATGCTCTCTGCCATCCCTTCATGTCGCGCTGTCGACCCGGCGCAGGTTTTCCGGCGGGATCAACAGCGTAAACACCGCGCCCCGGCTTCCTTGTGCCTGATTGGACGATGATCGATTGGCGGCGGCGACTTCCATGCCCATCGCCTGGGCAAAGCCCTTGACGATGGCCAGCCCCAGCCCCGTCCCGCCGCTCCGGTCCGAGCCTTCGAGCCGGGTAAACATGCCGAACACGCGCAATTCCTCGCCGGGACGGATGCCGGGGCCTTCGTCGATCACCGCCAGCGCCAGCCCCTCGCCCGCCGGTCGCGCGCGCACGGTCACCGTGCCCTCCGCGCCGCCATATTTGGCCGCATTGTCGACCAGATTGATCAGGCAATGATGCAACAGCACCGGATCGGCCAGCACCAGCGGCAGATCGCGCGCCACTTCGACGACCAGCCGATGCCCGCCGAGCACGCGGCGCAGATCGTCGAGCGCCGCCGTCACCGCTTCGTTGAGGTCGACCGGTTCGAGCGCGCGTTCGAGCCCGCCGGTTTCGATGCGCACCATGTCGATCAGATTGGCGACAAAGCGGTCGAGCCGCTCCGCTTCGCCCCGAGCGATGTCGAGCTGAGCGCGCTGCGCATCGGTTTCGGGGCGGATCGCGCGCAACATGCCCAGCACCGTGGTCAGCGGCGTGCGCAAATCATGCCCGATCGATGACAGCAGCGCCGCGCGCAGCCGATCGCGTTCCTGCACTTTGCCCAGCGCGACCATGTCTTCTTCTGCCGCGATCCGCGCCAGCGCGAGGCCCGCCTGATCGAGCAGGCTGGCCAGCAGCGGCATCTGTTCGCCGCCGAGCGGCATGCCCGCATCCTCGCGCGCAACACCCAGCACCGCATGCGCAACATTGCCGCCGCAGACCGGCTGAAAATACCATTCCGATACCGCCATGCTGTCGCTGCCGGGCCCCGTCGGACGCGCGGTATCAAAGGCCCAGCGCGCGGCGACCCCGTCGATCAGGTCAAGCCCGGCGCGCATTGGCACCGCCGCCTTGACCACCAGACGCCGCCCGCCCTCATCCGGCGGATCGGGCGCGAGCACGACCGTGCGCACATCGAGCAGGCGGGCAATCTCGCGCGCGAGCAAGGGCCACAAATCGGCGCGCCGGTTGATCCCCATCAGCATGCGCGCAAACCCGGCCAGCGCCCCGTTGCGATCGGCATTGGCCTGCGCCAGCCGCGCCTGCCGCCGGACTTGTCCGCCCAGATGGCTGCACACCACCGCCGTGCCGATCAGGATGACCATCGACACGACATGCGACGGATCGGCGATGGCAAAGCTGTAAAGCGGGGCGACAAACAGGAAATCATAGGCGAGCGCGGCAAACAGCCCGGTCGTCAGCCCCGTACCGAGTCCATGGCGCGTCCCGGCATAGATTACCGGGATCAGATAGAGCATGCTGATGTCGGCATCGTTGCCATGCGCCGCCAGCGTTTCCCCGGCCAGCGTCACGCATGCGATCAACACCAGCGACAAGACCCAGCCAAGCGCCGGAGTGCGCGTATCGACCGGCTCGAACGCGGCCATCAGCGGGTCATTGCCCCGTCTGGACAGGGCTGCCTTTTGGGCGGATTTTGGCGCAGGATTCGGGGGCGATGACACGTTCTATCGATTGCGCGCGCCGACCGGCGAAGTCGAGTGCATAAAGAACGTATAAATATTCTCGTGCCGCGCGTGAAGCAGGCGTAGCGGCCCGACCATGACCGAACCCAATCTGACCGATTCCGCGTTGTCCGAATCAACGCTGGCCGACCTCGCCAGCAATGACCACCACAAGGAAAGCCTGAGCACGCTCGCCGTCGGCGCGATCGGCGTGGTGTTTGGCGACATCGGCACCAGCCCGCTCTATTCGCTGCGCGAAAGCTTTATCGGCGCGCATCCGCTGGCGGTCGATCCGGCCCATATCTTCGGCGTGTTGTCACTGATTTTCTGGACGATGACGCTGATCGTCACGGTCAAATACGTCTTTGTCATCCTCCATGCCGACAACAAGGGCGAAGGCGGAAGCCTTGCCCTGCTCGCGCTGATCGGGCGGCGACTGGGGCAGAACCGATGGACATCGCTGACCGTGTTGCTGGGCATTATCGCCACGGCGCTGTTCTATGGCGATGCGATCATCACGCCCGCAATGTCGGTGCTGTCGGCGGTCGAAGGGCTCGAAGTGGTTCAGCCCGCCTTTGCCAAGCTGGTTCTGCCGATCTCCATCGCCATCCTGATCGGCCTGTTTGCGATCCAGTCGCGCGGCACGGCGGCGGTGGGCAAGCTGTTTGGCCCGGTCATGCTGGTCTATTTCGCGGTGATCGCGGTGCTCGGCATCATGGGCATCATGCAGGCGCCGGAAATCCTGTGGTCGATCAATCCTCTCTATGCGGTGCGCTTCTTTGCGATCGACCCGATGCTGTCTTTCCTCGCGCTCGGCTCGGTGATCCTGGCCGTTACGGGGGCCGAGGCGCTTTATGCCGACATGGGCCATTTCGGGCGCAAGGCGATCATGCTGGCCTGGCTGTGGGTCGCATTCCCCTGCCTGCTGATCAATTACATGGGCCAATCGGCGCTGCTGTTGCGCAATCCGAAGCTGGTGGAAAACCCGTTCTTCCTGATGGCGCCCGACTGGGCCCGGCTGCCGCTGGTCATTCTGGCGACATTGGCCACGATCATCGCCAGCCAGGCCGTCATTTCCGGCGCCTATTCGATCTCGCAACAGGCGATTCAGCTCGGCTTTCTGCCGCGCATCCGCATTTTGCACACCAGCGCCAAAGCCGCCGGACAGATCTATGTGCCGCTGGTCAACTGGCTCTTGCTGGCGCTGGTTCTGCTGCTCGTGGTCGGTTTCAAATCTTCGAACAATCTGGCTTCGGCTTATGGCATTGCCGTCACCGGCACGATGTTCATCACCGCCTGCATGCTTGGCATCCTGACCTTTGCCGTGTGGAAATGGCCGCCGGTACTGGCCGCTGCGATGACCAGCGTGTTCCTGATCGTCGATGGTGCCTATTTCGCCTCGAACGTGACCAAGATCCCCGATGGCGGCTGGTTCCCGCTGATGATCGCGGCGATCGTGTTCGTCGTGCTGACCACCTGGTCGACCGGGCGGCGCATCCTGCGCGAACGGCTGGCCGAAGATTCGATGCCGTTCGACCTGTTCCTCAACTCGGTCTGCGACAAAGTGCGCCGCGTGCCCGGCACCTCGGTATTCCTGTCCTCGACCGCAGAGGGCATTCCGCCCGCGCTGCTCCACAATCTCAAGCACAACCACATCCTGCACGAACGCGTGGTGATCCTGACCGTGGTGACCGAAGGCGTGCCGCATGTCCCGTCGGAAGCGCGGCGTGTGGTCGAAGACATCGGCCATGGCTTTTACCGCATGATCATCCGCATCGGGTTCATGGACGAAGCCGACATTCCCGCCGAACTCGCGCTTGAAAACCGCGCCGGCGGTGCGTTCAAGCCGATGGAGACCAGCTATTTCCTTGCCCGTCAGACGCTGATCGCGTCGAAGCGGCCGGGCATGGCGTTGTGGCGCGAAAAGCTGTTCGCCTGGATGATCCGCAACGCCGAAAGCGCGATGCAGTTCTTCCGCCTGCCGACCAACCGCGTCATCGAACTCGGCAGTCAGCTGGAAATTTAATCGAGCGCTTGAATCCCGTCCGTCCGGGCGCCATGGTGCCTCGGCGGAAGGGAGACACGCATGAAACTGGCCGGTATCCGGGTGCTCGACCTGACGAGCTATATCCCCGGCCCCTATCTGACCATGGCCATGGCCGACCATGGCGCCGAGGTCATCAAGATCGAGGCGCCGGGCGGCGATCATACCCGCCACATCGGGCTGAAAGACGGGCCGGATACCGTCTATTTCCGCAATTTCAATCGCGGCAAGAAAAGCCTCGTGCTCGATCTCAAGCAGGAGGCCGATCGCGCGGCGTTTCTGCGTCTGGCCGACAGCGCCGATGTCGTGGTCGAATCCAATCGTCCCGGCGTCGCCCGGCGGCTGGGCATCGATTACGACACGCTGTCGCAGCGCAATCCGCGCCTGATCATGTGTTCGATCAGCGCGTTTGGTCAGGACGGCCCCCGCGCCGGTCGCGCCGCACACGATCTCGCGCTCGAAGCGCTGACCGGCGTGCTCGGCGCCAATTGCGGCGCCGACGGAGCCCCGGCGATGCCCGCGCTCCCCTTGTCCGACTATCTGTCCGCGCTGCAGGGTCTGTCGGGCGTGCTGATGGCGCTTTACGCGCGCGAACGCAGCGGGCGCGGCGACCGGATCGACATTTCGATGCAGGAAGCGCTGCTGTCGGCCACGGCCAATGTCATGGGGCCGACCATGGCCGAAGCGCGCCAGCCGATTGTCGCGCACGAACGCACCACCGGCGGCAGCGCCTTTTATCGCTGGTATGACTGCGCCGACGGGCGGCTGGCACTGGCGGGACAGGAACCCAAATTCATCGCCGCGCTGCTGGGGCACCTGGGCCGCGACGATCTGGTCGCGCTGTGCCGCGAACCGGGGCCGCAGCAACAGCCGGTGATCGACACGTTGCGCGGGTTTTTCGCCGGGCAAACGCTGGTGCAAGCAGGCGCCTTGCTCGATCGGCTCGATGTCTGCTGGGGCCGGGTCAACACTTATCCGCAAGCGCTGGATGACGAACAGATCATCGCGCGCGGCTTCATCCTTGCCGATGAACGAGGGCGGCGTCACCTTGGTCCGCCGATCCGGTTTCAGCACGAACCGGCGCGCCCCTCGCTGGCGGTGCCCGATCTCGGCGCCGATCAGGCGCTGGTCGGTTCCGGCGCCATCCGGACGACCTGATCGGCCAGCCGCGCAACATCGTCGGGCGAATGGCTGACCAGGATCATCGGAAGCGCAAACTCGGCACGGATGCGTTCGATCACCGCCATGATCCCGTCGCGCAGACCCGCATCGAGCGCGGCAAGCGGTTCATCGAGCAGGAGGAAACGCGGGCCCGACAGCAAGGCGCGACCGATCGCCACGCGCTGCGCCTCGCCGCCCGACACCGTATCGGGGCGACGGGCCAGCAAAGGCGCAATGCCGAGAAAGCGCACGGTTTCGGCAAAATCGACAATCCGCCGTTCGGGCGGTGCGCGGCGTTCGCCATAGCGCAAATTGGCCTCGATCGAGAGGTGCGGAAACAGCCGCAGATCCTGAAACACCATGCCGCAGGCACGTCGTTCGGGCGCCACGGCAATGCCGCGCGTGCTGTCGAACAGGGTTTCGCCGCCAACCACGACATGCCCGACATCGGGATCGAGCAGCCCCGCGATCGCCGCCAGGACGCTCGATTTGCCTACCCCCGAAGGACCGCACAGCGCGGTTATGCCGCCTCCGGCCACGAAAGTCGTTTCGATCCGGCGGCGCCCCCGGGCGAAGGAAAGCGCAATGTCAAAGGACATGCGGCGAAGGCCCCGTCGTTTCGCGATCCCGGCCCCTGCCGCGCCGCAACAGCATTTCCGACGCGATCAGCGCGCAAAGCGAAAGCAGCACCGAAACCAGCGCCAGCCGCCATACCGCCATTTCCTGTCCCGGCACTTGCAGGGCGGCATAGATCGCCAGCGGCAAAGTCGCGGTTTCGCCGGGCACGTTCGAAACGAACGTGATCGTCGCGCCAAATTCGCCGAGCGAGCGGGCAAATCCCAGCACCAGCGCAGCCAGCACGCCGGGGCGAGCCAACGGCAAGGTAATCGTGACAAAGCTGTCGAGGCGCCCCGCTCCCAATGTCCGCGCCGCCGCTTCAAGCCGGGGATCGATCGCTTCGAGCGAGAGGCGGATCGAACGCACCATCAGCGGCATCGCCATGATTCCCGCCGCGAGCGCCGCGCCGGTCCAGCGAAACATCAGCGTGATCCCCAGCCAGCGCGCCAGCGGCGCCCCGATAACGCCATGCGGCGCAAACGCGATCAGCAGCATCCAGCCGATCACCACCGGCGGCAGCACCAGCGGCAAATGCACCAGCGCATCGACCACGACTTTGCCCGGAAAGCGTCCGCGCGCCAAAAGGTAGGCCAATGCAAAGGCAGCCGGCAGCACGCCGATGATCGCCACCAGGCTGACCTGCAACGACAGGCCCACGATCGCCCATTCATCGCCCGACAACAGCATCAGGGCGCCACAAAGCCATAGCGGCGAAAGATCGCCTTGCCCTCGCCCGACAGCAGGAAACGGCGAAACGCCTCCCCCTCGGGATTGGTCGATGTCCTGAGCCGCGCCAGCGGATAAGTGATCGGCGCATGACTGCCCGGCGGAAACACGCCGACCATGCGCACGTGCGGTTCGGCCAGGGCATCGGTCGCATAGACGATGCCGAGCGGCGCGGCGCCATGCGCGACCAGACCGAGCGCGGCGCGGACATTTTCGGCGCGCACGACCTGCCCCGAAACCTGATCCCATACGCCAAAATGCTGCAAGGCCTCGCGCCCATAGCGCCCCGCCGGCACGCTGTCGGGATCGGCCATGGCGAGTTTGCCCCCGCCCAGCGCGCGAAGCAGCGCAAAGCCGGGCGCAGGACGCAGGCGCAAACGGCTGTCTGCCGGAGCGACGATGACCAGCGCGCCGACGAGGAACGACTTGCGCGTTTCGGGCACGATCAGCCCCGCCTTTGCCAGAGCGTCCATCCAGTCTTCATCGGCCGAAACGAACAGATCCGCCTGCCCCCCGCCCGAAATCTGCCGCGCCAGCGCAGACGACGCGGCGAATGACAGCACCGGTCGGGGATGTCCGTGCCGCCTCCACGCCTCGGCAGCGGCCGTCATCGATTCCTGCAGGCTGGCGGCGGCAAGCACCAGCGGCGCTTTCGGCGCGGCGAAAACCGGTGGAATGCAGGCACCAAGCGCAAGCAGCAGGGCGAGCACCCCCGAGACCCGTCGCAAAAGGAGAAAATAGCGTCCCATATCCCGCCGTATAGAGGGCGTCACCGCTTGCGCAAAGCCCCGCCGTTGTACGCGCCGTTGTATCGGCACCATCATTGCGCTTTGGCGGCAAACATGGAATGCCCAAGCGACTTTCCCCCCGCAAGAGGACACACGCGATGATGCCCAGCATGGTAATTTCGGGCCTGGCTGCCGTCGCGATGCTGATCGCGGCGCCCGCGCTGGCCCAAAACGATGATGATCAGGGCGGCGGGGATCAGGGCGGCTGGCAGGAAGCACCCGGCGTGGCGCCGATCGCCAAACAGGACCGCGTCTATGGCAAAGCCGATGCGCGTTTCAGCCTGATCATCTGGCTCGACCCGGAATGCCCTTATTGCAAAGTGCTTGGCCAACAGCCGCAGCATGTCGTCGATGGCTCGGGCGGGCGCGTCAATCTTGCCGTGCGCCTCTATCCCTTGCCGTTCCATGGTCCCAATGCCGTGATCGCCTCGACCACCGCGCTGTGTGTGGCGGATCAGGCAGGCGTTGCAGGCTATTACCGCTTTCTCGACGGATGGATGGCGCGGACGGGCAGCAATGGCCGGGGCATCGGCGAGCCTTTGGGCCAGGGCGATCCGGTGGCCGACCTCGCTGCGGCCTCTGGCGCGCGCGACCGCAATGCCCTGGCCGGCTGCACCACGTCGAGCCGGACCGGCCAACGGCTTGCCGCCGAGATGAAGGCCGGCGACATTGCGGGGATCGAAGGTACACCGGCGATCGCGGTGCGCGACAATCGTTTCGGCCACACGATCATGGTTTCGGGCGCGATCGGCGAAGAGGACATGCAAAACGCGATACGCCTCCTGGGACAAGTCGACGATCATCCCGATCAGGCCCCGAGCGGGGGCCATGACGCGCAAGGTGTGCCCGGTGGCGCGACGCATTGACGCGCTCCTGTGCGAGGCAGCACTCGCCGCGCTTCTGATCGCGCAGCCCGCGCTGGCCGCGCCACCCGATCCCGCGCCTTCCGGACTTGCGCCTTCGGGGGCGATCGATGACGATCTGGGCCAGGCCACTCCCGGCTTCGACGCAAGCATCCCGCCGCCCGCTTTCGTGCAGCCCGGGCGCGACGCGCCGCTCGACCCGGTGATCGCGCAGCTGATCGTGGCGCGACTGGTACAATTGCACTTGCTGGCCAGTCCTGCCGAAGCGCAAGACCCTGCGAGAGCCGCCGAGGCAATCAGAGGGTTTCAGGCGGGTGTCGGGCTGAAGCCGACCGGCGTTCTCGACAAAGTGACGATCGCCAGTTTCGCGTTGTAGCGTCACCCGCAACCGGCGCAGAATTTCACTGTTTCTGCTGCTCCAGCAAAGGCTTGAGGTAAAATCCCGTATGGCTGGCGGGATTGCCCGCGATGTCCTCGGGGGTGCCCTCGGCCACCACTTCACCGCCGCGCACACCGCCTTCGGGGCCCATGTCGATGATCCAGTCGGCGGTCTTGATCACATCGAGGTTGTGTTCGATCACCACCACCGAATTACCCTGTTCGACCAGCCTGTGCAGCACTTCGAGCAGCTTGCGCACGTCTTCGAAATGAAGGCCGGTGGTCGGCTCGTCGAGGATATAGAGCGTCTGCCCGGTCGAGCGGCGCGCCAGTTCCTTGGCCAGCTTGACCCGTTGCGCCTCGCCGCCTGACAACGTGGTCGCCTGTTGCCCGACTTTGACATAGCCGAGCCCGACTTCGGCGAGCATCTGCATGCGGTCGCGGATCGGCGGAACCGCCTTGAAGAATTCGACCGCATCCTCGATCGTCATGTCGAGCACGTCGGCGATCGAAAGCCCCTTGAATTTCACGTCGAGCGTTTCGCGGTTGTAGCGCTTGCCGCCGCATTCCTCGCACGTGACATAGACATCGGGCAGGAAGTGCATCTCGATCTTGATCAGCCCGTCGCCATGGCACGCCTCGCAGCGCCCGCCCTTGACGTTGAAGCTGAACCGCCCGGCCTTGTAGCCGCGCGCCTCGGATTCGGGCAGACCGGCGAACCAGTCCCGGATCAACGTGAACGAGCCGGTGTAGGTCGCCGGATTCGAACGCGGGGTGCGCCCGATCGGCGACTGGTCGATCTCGATCACCTTGTCGCAATGTTCGAGGCCGAGAATGGCGTCATGCGCCCCGGCAATCACCCGTGCGCCGTTGAGCACGCGCGCCGCGCCCGCCTGCAGAGTGTCGATGATCAGCGATGACTTGCCCGATCCGGAAACCCCGGTGACGCAAGTGAACGTGCCCAGCGGAATGCGCACCGTCACATCGCGCAAGTTGTTGGCGCGCGCGCCCTTGACCGTGATGTCCAGCCCATTGCCCTTGCGCCGGACGCGCGGCACTTCGATCCGCCGCGTGCCGTTGAGGTATTGCCCGGTCAGGCTGGCCTCGCTCGCCAGAATGTCGGCCAGCGTGCCCTGCGCAACGATTTCGCCGCCATGGACGCCAGCACCGGGGCCCAGGTCAACGATATGGTCGGCCGTGCGGATCGCGTCTTCGTCGTGTTCGACGACGATCACCGTGTTGCCGAGATCGCGCAGCCGCTTCAGCGTTTCGAGCAGGCGGTCGTTGTCGCGCTGATGCAGCCCGATCGACGGTTCGTCGAGCACATAGAGCACGCCCGACAGCCCTGACCCGATCTGGCTGGCCAGACGGATGCGCTGGCTCTCGCCGCCCGACAGCGTGCCCGAGGTCCGGTCGAGATTGAGATAATCGAGCCCGACATTGTTGAGAAAGCCGACCCGCTCGTTGATTTCCTTGAGAATCGAGCGCGCGATCTGCCGCTTTTGCGGGGTCAGGTGTTCGTCCAGCCGCCCGAACCAGTCCGCCGCGGCCGCGACCGACAAATGGGTAATGCTCGAAATGTCTTCGCCCGCGACTTTGACTGCCAGCGCTTCGGGCTTCAGCCGCGCGCCACCGCATGTCTCGCAGGGTTGCGCGGTCTGAAACTTGCCCAGTTCCTCGCGCGTCCAGGCGCTTTCGGTCTGAAGCATGCGGCGGTTGAGATTGCCGATCACCCCTTCGAATGCCTTGGACACGGTATAGGACTTGCGCCCGTCGACAAATGTCAGCGGGACCGGCTTGCCCCCCGTGCCATAAAGGATGACCAGCTTGATTTCGCCCGGCAGCTTGTCCCACGCCGTATCGAGGCTGAATCCGAAATGGTCGGCAAGGCTGGCCAGCACCTGCATGTAATAAGGGCTCGGCGGGTTTGACTTGGCCCAGGGCATGATCGCGCCCTGTTTGAGCGACAGGTTTTCATTGGGTACGACCAGTTGCGGATCGAACAGCAGCTTTTCGCCCAGACCGTCGCAAGCCGGGCACGCCCCTTGCGGTGCGTTGAACGAAAACAGCCTCGGCTCGATGCTCTCGATCGTGAAACCGCTGACCGGGCAGGCGAACTTTTCCGAAAAGACGATGCGGTTGGGCGGCAGTCCGGTGCCTTTGAGCGTCTTGGCCCGGCCCTTGATCTTTGCCTCTTCCTCGCGCCCCGGCACGACGCCGTCGGCAAGGTCGATAAAGGCAAGGCCGTCGGCCAGCTTGAGCGCCTGTTCGAAGCTGTCGGCCAGTCGGCTTTCGATGCCTTCGCGCACGGCGATGCGGTCGACCACGACTTCGAGATCGTGCTTGAGCTTCTTGTCGAGCGCGGGAGCGTCTTCGATGGCGTGGAATTCGCCGTCGATGCGCACGCGGGTATAGCCCGCCTTTTGCCACTCGGCCAATTCCTTGCGGTATTCGCCCTTGCGACCGCGCACCACCGGCGCCAGCAGATAGGCGCGCGTGCCTTCGGGCAACAGCATCACGCGGTCGACCATCTGGCTGACCGTCTGCGCGGTGATCGGCAGGCCGGTGGCGGGCGAATAGGGGATTCCGACTCGCGCCCAGAGCAGGCGCATATAGTCATAGATCTCGGTCACCGTGGCGACCGTCGAGCGCGGGTTGCGGCTGGTCGTCTTTTGCTCGATCGAGATGGCCGGCGACAGCCCGTCGATATGTTCGACATCGGGCTTCTGCATCATTTCCAGAAACTGCCGCGCATAGGCCGACAGGCTTTCGACATAGCGCCGCTGCCCTTCGGCATAGATCGTGTCGAACGCGAGGCTCGATTTGCCCGACCCCGACAACCCGGTGATCACGATCAGCGAGTCGCGCGGGAGATCGATGTCGAACCCCTTGAGATTGTGCTCGCGCGCGCCGCGCACGGAAATGAAGCTGAGAGCCATGGCCGCTGCGTGTTCCATATTTGTTCGATTCACGCAAGACGTGTCGACCGGCATTTTGCACGCATGACCGAAGGGGCAAGGTGGAAAATGGTGGTGACACACCACCGCGCGATTGATCCATTCGGGATGGGCCGATTTCAACGACCGGAGCGCCCCTGTTTTTCTGGCCCCGAAACTCTCAAGCATACCGTCCATACGCCGTTGACCTATGTGTCATTGGCATATAAAATAGCCCCATGACCACCTTGCAGACCGTCGTCGAGATGGAGTCCTTCCTCAAGCGCGCGCGGGCGATCATGTCCGATGACGAGCGACTTGCCATCGTGTCGTTTCTGGCGGCCAATCCGGAGTCGGGTGTTTCGCTGGGCGGTGGCCTGCGCAAGGTCCGCATCGCCCGCGAGGGTAGCGGCAAGAGCGGTGGCTACCGGACCATTTATGTGTTCGGAGGCAATTCGATGCCGCTGTTCCTGCTGACGGTGTTCGCCAAGAATGAGAAGGGTAATCTGTCCCCACCCGAACAGGCTGCGGCAGTCGCGTTGAGCAAGCAGTTGCTCACAACTTATGGAGATCGTGCATGAGCGAAGTTTACGATAGCCTGATGGAAGGGCTGAACGAAGCAGTGGCTTTCGCGCGGGGCGAGAAGACCAATGTCATCGTCCACCAGATCGAGGTGCCCACCGTCGATGTCGCTGCGATCCGCGCCAGCACCGGCCTGTCGCAGGGTGCCTTCGCGCGCAGCATCGGCGTTGCCAAGGGCACGCTTCTGAACTGGGAGCATGGCCGCAGGCACCCCACCGGCCCCGCCCAGGTGCTGCTTGCCATGATTGCCAAGAAGCCCTCACTGGTGAGCGAACTACTGCGCTGACGCCAGCGCCGGATCATCGCTGCGTACCGTCTCCAGATGCGCATCGCGAAGGTCTCGCATCTGGCGCTATTTCGGGGTTTTCGCAACCCGTTCGGAAATTCTGAAACAACTTGCACAACATCGTGCTTTCCATCAAGCATTCTGAATCGGTTGCCCCCAACGGAAAAGAGAGTGGCCCATGCGTCTTAGCCAATTTAGCGGTTCATGCATGGCGAGCGCAACTCTCATCGCTTTATCTGCCTGCACAAATCAGGCTAGTGGATTGTTTTTGACATTTGCATCCCGCCATCCGGATAGCACGGTCGCAAATGTCAAAAACGGAAAATCCACTAGAATCAAAAGTTTCTAGTGGTCCGAAAAGATTCTGACATTTGCGCACTACCTAGCCGAGAGCGGTAACAAATGTCAGAATCGGACCACTAGCACCCCGCCCGACAGCACCTCAACTGCAGCTACTGACGACTCCGCTTCGCAAATAAGTGATCTACAGAGCCGGGTTGCGGCGCTTGAATGGCAAAACTCAAAGGAAGTCGTCCTCAAACTTTCAGATGCCGGATTCACTCCGTTGCAAACGGACGTGGGTACGCTGACAGTTCAACTGAAGAATTTGGAGGCGAATGGCAGTGGAACGCTCGTAAGGCTTGTAATCGGAAACCCTACTTCAGCCAATATAACTGATTTGAAATTGTCCGGCGCTTGGGGAGCTTTAGACAAAAACGGAACAATAAACACTGCAGATGAGCACGATTTTTCTACAAGTATAAGTAATGGTGTACCATCTTCTTCATGGAAGGTTGTTTCTTTCAATATAGATGGAGGGAAGCCAACTGACATAGGGTACATTAAAATAAAATATGGCTCCATTCAGCAGATACGCCTTTTTGGAAATAACTAGGGTGGCCTAGGCTCTCGAAAATACGACAAGCTCAAACAAACACCCTAATTTCGAGCACCTACCAGACCAGCGCGCGTGCCCCCGGTTCACCCAGCCAACGCGCCTCTACGCCCCAGACGCGGGCGATTACCGCCGGATCGAGCGCCGCTTCGGGTGCACCCGCTGCAGCCACACGCCCCCGATCGAGCACGACGACATGGTCGGCATGGTTGGCCGCCTGCGCCAGATCATGGAGCACCAGTGCCACCCCCTTGCCCGCCTGCGCCAGCCGCCGGAAATGCAGCAGCAGCGCGCGCGCCTGCGCCAGATCGAGGCTGGCCAGCGGTTCGTCGGCCAGTACCCAGCCGGGATCACCCGCCAGGACCCGCGCCAGCAGCGCCCGCGCGCGCTCGCCGCCCGACAGCGTGCCGACCGGACGCCCGGCATAAGCGGACAGATCGACTCCGGCCAGGGCTTCGGCGACGGCGCGATCGTCCTCGTCGCGCGCCGTGCGATGCGGCAAGCGGCCCAGCCGCACGAGCGTTTCGACCGACGGGTTCCATGCGACTTCGCCGCCTTGCGGCAGATAGCCGATCGCCAGCGCGCGTTCGCGCGGGGTCATCGCGCCAAGAGGGCCGCCATCCAGGGAAACTTCGCCCGCGATCAGCCCGGCCAGCGCGGAAAGCAGCGTCGATTTGCCCGCGCCGTTGGGCCCGACGATCGCAGTGACCCGGCCCGGTGACAGATCCACCGAAACCCCCTCGAGCCGCCCCGGAACGACAAGCGATTGTGCGCGCAGCATCACGCCCATTCCCGCCGCAGCCGCACCAGCAGCATCAGGAAAAACGGCGCGCCGATCAGGCTGAGCGCAATGCCCAGCCGCAATTCGCCCCCGGCCAGCGGAAACAACCGACACGCGCTGTCGGCCACGAGCACCAGCAAGGCCCCGGCAAGCGCGCTCGGCACGATCAGCGAACCCGGCCTTTGATCGGTCAACGGGCGCAACAGATGCGGCACCATCAGCCCGACAAAGCCGACGATTCCCGCCACCGCCACCCCGGCGCCGACCACCAGCCCGATCCCCAGCACCATCCGCGCCTGAAGCCGCGCCGGATCGACCCCGAGCGAGCGCGCCGCCGCATCGCCCAGCGTCAGGGCATCGAGCGAGCGCCCGGTCCGCGCCAGCAGAACCACGCCGAGCAGCGTCGGCGGCCCGGCAAGCGCGACATCGTGCCAGCTGCGGTTTTCGAGCGCCCCCATCAGCCAGGTGACGATTTCGCTCAGCGCAAAGGGATTGGGCGACAGGCTGATGACCAGACTGGTCAGCGCACCGGCAAGGCTGGCGATCATCATCCCCGCGAGCGTAAACAGCGTCACCGCGCGCCCGATCCCGCCGGTCGCACCAGCGCCCGCAATCAGGACCAGCAGCGCCATCGCCAGCGCGGCGCCCGCCAGCGCAAACAGCGGCAGAGCCCAGCCTTGCGCCGCGATCCCGGTCGAAATCGCCAGGACCGCGCCCAGCGCAGCCAGCGGCGCAATGCCGAACAACCCCGGATCGGCCAGCGGATTGCGCAAATAGCCCTGCATCGCCGCACCCGCCGCGCCCAGCCCACCGCCGATGATCAGCGCCAACACCGCGCGCGGCGCGCGCAGTTCGACCAGGATCGGCACCGCATTGCGCACCGGCGACCCCAGCGGATTGATCCACACTTGCCCGGCCAGCAACGACAACGGCAAAGCCAGCGCCAACAACCCGGCGAGCACGATCCACCAGCGCAAGGCCATCAGCCGCGTCCTCCGTTCAGCGAACGACGCAAGGCGGCAAGGCGCGCCGCCGCACGGATGATCGTCGGCCCGCCGCAATAGAGCAGCCCGGCGGGAAATTCGGCCCGCATGGTGCCGGTCAGCACGCCCAGCGCCGGGTGACGCAGCATGCGGTCATGCCCGACCGTCAGGATCACGCGCGGCGGATGCGCCAGCATGCGTTCGAGCGGATAGATATCGGCCTGGCCATAGCCCTCGCGCGCGGGCAGATTGGCAAAACCGGTGCGTCCGAGCAGATCGTCGATCAGCGTGCCCTGCCCCGCGACCATGCCGCCCCATTCCCACAGCACCGCATCGACCGGCACGGCGCCCGGCGGTGGCGCGGCCGCCGCCAGCGCGGCCTCGATCCGGCGAACGAGCGCCTCGCCGCGTTCGGGATGCCCGACGATCGCCGCCAGCCGGCGTACATCGCCGAGCGAATCGGCGACGTTGTGTTGCGTGCGGAGCGTTTCCAGCCGCAGCCCGAGCCGACGATAGGCCGCGCGCGTCGCCGGGGCGACAAACTCGCCATCGATCACCACGTCGGGCTGCAAGGCGACCACTTCTTCGATCGTGCCATGCGTCGTGGCGTGACGCCGGACTTTGGCGATCGGCAGCGAGCTGCTCGCCGGATCGCGGCTATAAGCGGAATAGGCGAGAATCTGCGCCGGATCGGCAACTTCGGCAAGGATCGCATCGCTGCACGGATTAAGCGAGACGATACGCGGAAGCGATGCCGCGCGCGGCATGACCCGCGCCGCCGCAACGGTCGGCGACAGGGCGGCAAGCATGGCCACAAGGCCCGCCCCGCAACGCCAAACCGGGCCGATCAATAGCGAACCCGGATACCGGCAAAGACCCCGCGCCCGACCGCGCCGTAGCCAGCGACCGTCGGCGTATGGTCGTTGAACAGATTTTCGATCCGGCCATAGAAGTCGATGAAGCGGCCAAACGGCAGGCTGGCGCGCAAGGTGGTCAGTTCGCTCGGCCCCAGCCGCACCGTATTGGCCGCATCGTCCCAGCTGGCCGTCTGCACGCGCGTATCAAGGCCCAGGACCACCCCCTTGAACGGCGAAGTCCAGTCGATCGAGGCGGTCACCGCGTCCTGCGGTCGCCGCGCGAGCAGCTTGCCCCGATTGACCGCGCCGGGCGTGCGGTCGGTGGCATGATCATAGCTGTAAAGCGCGGCAATGCGCAGCTTTGACGTCGGAACCAGCGTGGCTTCGAGCTCGACCCCATCGGCACGGGCGACCCCGACATTGGCGAACGTACCGTTCGGTCGATCGCTGCAGACCGACGTCGTCACCCCGGCGCACCCCACGAAAGCGATCAGATTGCGGCTGTCACGGCGATAGACCGATGCCGTCAGCCGCACCCGCCCGTCATCGCCCGAATATTCCACCCCCGCGTCATAGCTCTCGGCGGTTTCGGGAGCCAGGCCCGCATTGCCGTATGCCGACCACAACTGGTACAGCGTCGGCGCCTTGAAGCCATCGGCATAGCTGCCGCGCAAGCGCACGCCTTCGAGCAATTTCAGGCTGCCGTTGGCGCTGAAACTGTCATGGCTGCCAAACTGGCTGTGATCGTCGACGCGCAAGCCCGCCGCCAGTGTCGCCACCGGGCCGTACCAGCCGAGCAACAGATGGCCGCTGTCGATCCGCGCGCGGTGTTCGCTGTCATAGCTGCCCGAATAGCCGGTCCATTCGTCGTCGGCGCCGAAATTGGCCAGAAACCCGGCGGGCAACTTGACCGATCCGGTCAGGTCGACGCGTTCCGATCGGCCCAGCCAGATCGCCGTGACGTCGCCCGGTTCGTTTTGCGCGACATAGACGCGCCTGGTCGTCGCCAGCGCATAGCCGGCATCGAGCGCGACGCCGCCCTTTTCGAAATGCGCACCCGCGCGACCGGAAAACTGCTCGGTTTCCAACGCTGCGGCCGCATCGCCCGAGAGTTCGAGCGGCAGGGGAAAGCCATTGCCGCTTTGCTTGCCATCGGCATAGCGCGCGGTCGCAACGAACGACAGCGTATCGGTCAGGGTATAGCGACCGCGTCCTGCCAGATGCCATTGATGAAACCCGCCGGAGCCTTCGATCCGCGGCGCGGGAATATCGTCATTGGCGACATATCCGATATTGAATGCAAGCGCATAGCGGTCTTTTTTCAGGCCGACGGCGAGGTTTTCGGCAACGTTGTCGCGGCTGCCGGTTTCGATCGAGGCGAGCACGCCTTTTGTTTCCGGGGTCGTCAGCGCGATGACCCCGCCGATCGCTCCGCCGCCCCAGATCAGCGAATTGGAGCCGCGCAAGACATCGATGCGCTCGATTCCCGCCATCGTCAGCGTGCCGAAATCATATCCGCCGCTCATCCCTGCGACATCGTTCATCCGCACGCCATCGATCGTGACGAGCACGTCGCTGGCCTCGGAGCCGCGCATATGGACCTGGGTATCGGTCCCCTGTGCCCCGTCGCGCGTCCAGGTCACCCCCGGAATCAACGCCAGTGCGCGGGTGAAGTCGGCCCCGCCGATGCGTTCGAGATCGTCCGAGGTCAGCACAGTGACCGACTGCGCCACGTTGTCGAGCGGCAGTTTTCCGCCGGTGGCGATCGTGGTGATCGGAATCGGCGCAATATCGGGCGCGGCCTGCGCTTCTTCGGGCGGGGGATAATCGTCGGCAGCCGACGCGGCACTGCCCGTCGGAGAATTCGCGGGCGGAACGTCTTGCGCCAGCGCCGGACCGGAAACCAGACCCGACGCCACCAGAACCGTCGCCATCACGATCTCGGTCACCGCCGCTTGGCCGGCGGCGCTGCGGATCAACCCGGTCATCCATCACTCCTTACGGACCGTAACTGCCCGCGCGGTCGCACGAAAGACAACGGCGACCGGCGCATAGCCGGGCCCGGCGAAGAGAACAACCCTGGCCGAGACCATCCCGGCTGCGAACCGGCCGCATGGCGCGGTTAAGGGCATAGCGCAGTTAAGGACACGGCAAGGGATCGTCGCATAACGGTACATCGCCCGATGAACAGGTGCGAAGCGCCCGGAAATCGGATAGCGGGAATCGGATAGCGGAAAATCCGGTTACGCCCGCGTGCCGCTCACTCCCGCGCGAAAGCCGGACGTTCCCGCCATTCACTCCGCATGAGGTGCCGCAGGGCCAATGCCGCTGGAAATCGCCTACCGACCGGTTGTCCTGCCCCCCGCTGCGGCCCTGCGCAAGACGGGTGGGCCGGTCGTGGGTGAAGCGTGCGCCGCGCCATCCGCGGCGGTTCGCTGTTCGCCGGAACTGCGCCCGCGCGATTTTGCGGCGCGCATCCGTCGCTGCGACATGGTTTCGCTGCGGCGTGCGCTGCACCGGCCCGCGCGGCTGCGCCAACGGATCGCGGGCGTGGCGTTGGTCGGATTGGTGCCGGCGCTGCTTGCCGCAGTGGGCTGGGGCAATCCGCATGGAATCGGCGGCGCCCTTGCGCAGGAACGGCTTTCCCCCTGGCACGGCAGGAACGCGGTCTCTGCAAGCGACGGCCTGCTGACCCCGGCGGTCGCCTCTGCCGCATGGGACCGGACATTGGCCGGCGACCACTCAGACGCCGACGGCGCAACGGCGCGCCCTTTGCTCTCGGTCGGCACCGGGCTCGATCATTGGCGGGCGCAACAATGCCTGACCGCGGCGATCTATTACGAAGCCGCGCGCGAACCCGACGCGGGGCAACGCGCGGTGGCCCAGGTCGTGCTCAACCGCGTGGCGCATCCCGCTTTTCCCAAGACCGTCTGCGGCGTCGTTTACCAGGGGTCGGAACGCCCGGGCTGCCAGTTCAGCTTTGCCTGCGACGGGTCTCTGGCGCGGCGGCCGATGGCCATCTATTGGGAACGGGCGCGGCGCGTGGCCGAGGCCGCCCTGGCGGGCGCTGTCTTTGCGCCTGTCGGGCTTGCCACGCATTACCATACCAGCGCGGTCCATCCCGCCTGGGCCGACAGCATGGCCTTTCTCGGCACGATCGGCGCACACCGCTTCTATCGCTGGAGCAGCAGCGCGGGTCAGCCGCGCGCGTTTGACGCCGTCTATGCCGGCGGCGAGCCGGTCGCCGCGCCGCACCCGCATACATGGGCCTCGACCGGCGCCGACCTGGCCGATCCGCTCGTGCTCGAAAAAGCGTTCGAGGCAGGCCGGCTTGCGGCCTTGCGCAGCGCAGTCGCGCCGATGGCAGAGCCCGGATCCGGCCGCGGCCAGACGCCGGTCGCCTTTGATCAGCCGCCCCAGCCCGCCGCCAGCGCGCCGGTCGGCGCCCCGGTCGGCGATACGCGCAGCCGCCTCCTGCCGGGATCGGGCGCCGTTCGCCCCGAAGCGGAACAGCAATACGACAGCGCCGCGCACTGGATCCATCAACCGGGAGCCTGAGGCGGCTCCAGAATTCGCGCCCGGCCGGAACAGCCCCTGCCAGACGCACTTTGCCGGATCTGAACCACCCGGATTCAAGGCGCGCGGATTCAAATCTCCCGGTTTCAAATCTCCCGGTTTCAAATCTCCCGGTTTCAAATCTCCCGGTTTCAAATCTCCCGGTTTCAAATCTCCCGGTTTCAAATCTCACTGTGCGCGCGATCCGGGAAAAAGGTTTGCGTCTCCTTTACTGTGTCGCCTCATGAGCTGTTCACGCGTCCGGGGCTAAATCGCTGGCGAACGGCACGCATTGTGCGGTTTGTGCGAGGAGAGACCCGGATGCTGCGATTTGTCCCTCGATATGGTATCGTATCGCCGGCGCTGATCCGTCCTTCGCGCCTTCGTCAGCGCTTTGCAGTCAATGACAATGCGATTGCCGCCGGGACCACGCCGCCCCGCAAACCCGCCGCGATTGTCGATGCCAGGGTTCAGGCCGCGCTGCGCCTGTTTGCCGCGCATGGCCTGTCGGCGGCGGAGCGTGCGCGCCTCGCCGCAGCCAACGCCAACGCGCGCGGCGATGAAAGCGATGCGCAGTGGTGGAATGAAATCAGCCGCATGCTCGGTCAGCGCCGCTGAATTCGCAACGCTCCGACCGGTGGCGCCAGGATCGCGCGCACCCCGGTTATGCCCCGGCTTTCCGTTTTGACATGATCCGATAAGGAACAACCCCGATCCGTCGTCTCAGGGCGACGGTCATGGTGCGTTCATGTCCCGATGGCATGAACGGTTCTCGAAGAAGATCGGGTATCCACACCCGGCGCCGGGCCTGCGTGACTGCGGCTCCGACGTAACGTCGGCGACTTCGACCGAGGCCGCTTGATATTGCGAACCGTTATCATAAAAACCCGGAAATTCGACGTTTTACTGCCTTGCAATCCGTTTTCCACGGGCCTACGGACCTCTCCACCCCACCAGGCGCCTTCCTGTCACGCGGGACATGGGCCGGCTCCTAGACGGTGGCAAATCTGATCTTTGTTCAGTCCCGCAGCTACGGGAAAGGACCGTAAAAGCATGGCTCGCAAGAAAATTGCGCTGATCGGCGCCGGCAACATCGGCGGCACCCTCGCCCATCTCGCTGCACAAAAGGAATTGGGCGACATCGTCCTGTTCGACGTCGCAGAAGGCGTGCCCCAGGGCAAGGCGCTCGACCTGTCGCAGTGCGGTCCGGTCGAAGGTTTTGACGCCTCGATCACCGGCACCAACGATTACAAGGACATCGCCGGCGCAGACGTGATCATCGTCACCGCAGGCGTGCCGCGCAAGCCCGGCATGAGCCGCGACGACCTGCTCGGCATCAACCTCAAGGTGATGAAGGCCGTCGGCGAAGGCATCCGGGACAACGCCCCCGATGCGTTCGTGATCTGCATCACCAACCCGCTCGACGCAATGGTCTGGGCGCTGCGCGAATTCTCCGGCCTGCCGCACAACAAGGTGGTCGGCATGGCGGGCGTGCTCGACTCGGCGCGCTTCACGACGTTCCTCGCCTGGGAATTCGGCGTGTCGGTGCGCGACGTGAATTCGTTCGTGCTCGGCGGTCATGGCGACACCATGGTTCCGGTGGTCGAATATTCGACCGTTGCCGGTATCCCGGTGACCGACCTGATCAAGATGGGTCTGTCGACGCAGGAACGCATCGACGACATCGTCAAGCGCACGCGCGGCGGCGGCGGCGAAATCGTCGGCCTGCTCAAGACCGGCTCGGCATTCTATGCCCCGGCCGCCTCGGGCATCGCCATGGCCGAAGCCTATCTCAAGGACCAGAAGCGCGTTCTGCCCTGTGCGGCTTATGTCGCGGGTGAATATGGCGTCGACGGTTTCTATGTCGGCGTGCCGGTGGTGATCGGCGCGGGCGGCGTGGAAAAGGTCATCGAGATCGCACTCGACGACAGCGCCAAGGCCAACCTTCAGGTCTCGATCGACGCTGTCAACGAACTGCTGGTTGCCTGCAAGGGCATCGCGCCCGAACTGGCCTGACATGCAAACCCGGCGGGCCTCGCATCGGGGCCCGCCGACAGGCATGCGCGATGACAAGACTGCGAGGCGGCAAAACCTTGATCACAGAGCGGGTATTCGCCCTGAGCCCACGGCAAAGGCAATCGTTCCTGATTTTGTGACACCTGATGCCGCCCAGTATTCCCGCGATCTGCGCGGGACCGGAATTTGGCCCGTGATCCTCACGGGAAGGAAAGTGACCCCCGGCGCGATGCGCAGAGGGTTTCCGAAGCCCCCGCCTCCCCGGGGCAAAGGAGTTTGACGATGGGTCAGGAGTTGCACGAGTTCGATCTGGATCCCGCCCAGGAAGGGCCGCAACCGGGGCCAAGCTGGGCCTCGAAGCGCTGGCCCGTCACCGATGCTGCGGCAGGCGATGAGCTGACCCGCGCGCTCGATCCGATGGCGCTGAAGCTCGAAATCGCCAAGGCGCAGAAAAAGGACGCGCCCAAGCTCGACGATGCGGCGCTGGAACAGGCTGCGGCGGATTCGATCCGCGCCATGCTTTTGATCCGCACCTATCGCGTGCGCGGCCATCTGACCGCCGATCTCGATCCGCTGGGTCTCGCGCGACAGAACCTGCCCGCCGATCTTTCGCCCGAATATCACGGCATCGTCGGCGCCGCGCTTGACCGCAAGACCTATCTTGGCGGCATTCTCGGAATCGATTGGGCCACGCCGCGCGAGATCGTGGCGATCTTGCGTCGCAATTATTGCGGCAAGATCGGCTTTGAATACATGCACATCGCCGATGTGGAAGAACGCCGGTTCATCCAGGACCGGATCGAAGGCGGCGACAAGGCGATCGACTTCACCCCCAACGGGAAGAAGGCGATCCTGGCGGCGGTCATTCGCGGCGAACAGTACGAAAAGTTCCTCGGACGCAAATACGTCGGCACCAAGCGCTTTGGCCTCGACGGCGGCGAATCGATGATCCCAGCGCTCGAAGCGGTGATCAAGTACGGCGGCCAGCTCGGCGTGCGCGAAATCATCACCGGCATGGCGCATCGCGGCCGTTTGAACGTGCTCGCCAATGTCATGGCCAAGCCCTATCGCGTGATCTTCCACGAATTTTCGGGCGGCACCGCCAATCCCGAAGACGTCGGCGGCTCGGGCGACGTGAAGTATCACCTCGGCACGTCGACCGACCGCGAATTCGACGGCATCAAGGTTCACATGAGCCTGCAGCCCAACCCGTCGCACCTCGAAACGGTCGATCCGGTGGTATTGGGCAAGGCCCGCGCGCAGCAAGTGTTCCGCGATGACATCGGCCCGGGCAAGCACAAGCAGGTGCTGCCGATCCTGATTCACGGTGACGCCGCCTTTGCCGGCCAGGGCATTGTCTGGGAATGCTTCGGCTTTTCCGGGGTGCGCGGCTACAACACCGGCGGTTGCATCCATTTCGTGATCAACAACCAGATCGGCTTTACCACCAGCCCGCAGTTTTCGCGCGGATCGCCGTATCCCTCGGACGTTGCCAAGGGTGTCCAGGCGCCGATCATCCATGTCAACGGCGATGATCCCGAAGCGGTGACGTTCGCGTGCAAGCTCGCGATCGACTATCGCCAGAAGTTCGGTCGCGATGTCGTCGTCGACATGTGGTGCTATCGTCGCTTCGGCCACAACGAAGGCGACGAACCCAGCTTCACCCAGCCGCTGATGTATGCGAAAATCCGCCAGCACCCGGCGATCAGCGCAGTCTATGCCGATCGTCTGGTGGCACAGGGCGTGATCGACGCGGGCTGGAAGGCCCAGACCGAGGAAAGCTTTGTCGCCACGCTCGAAAACGAATTCGAAGCGGCCAAGAGCTACAAGGCCAACGAAGCCGACTGGTTCGGCGGGCGCTGGAGCGGGCTCAACAAGCCGGCCGACCCCGTCACCGCGCGCCGCAACGTGCCGACCGGCATCGATGCCAAACTGTTCGACAGCCTTGGCCGCGTGTTGACCACCGTTCCCGAAGGGCTGACCGTCCACAAGACGCTGAGCCGCGTGATCGATGCCAAGCGCGAGATGTTCAAGACCGGCAAGGGCTTCGACTGGGCAACCGGCGAAGCGCTGGCTTATGGCAGCCTGGCCACCGAAGGCTTCAACATCCGCCTGTCGGGGCAGGATTCGGGCCGCGGTACGTTCAGCCAGCGTCATGCGGTGTGGGTCGATCAGAACGACGAGCACAAATATGTGCCCCTCGCGACGCTGCCCCACGGCCGCTTTGAAGTGCATGACAGCCCGCTGTCGGAATATGGCGTGCTCGGCTTCGAATATGGCTATGCCAGCGCCGATCCGAAGACGCTGGTGCTGTGGGAAGCGCAGTTTGGCGACTTTGCCAACGGCGCGCAGATCGTGATCGACCAGTATATCGCCGCCTCGGAAGCGAAGTGGCTGCGTGCCAATGGTCTCGTCATGCTGCTGCCCCACGGCTATGAAGGTCAGGGCCCGGAACATTCCTCGGCGCGCCTCGAACGCTATCTGCAGCTTTGCGCGGAAGACAACCTGCAGGTGTGCAACATCACCACGCCGGCGAATTACTTCCACGTCCTGCGTCGCCAGATGCACCGTCCGTTCCGCAAGCCGCTGATCATCATGACGCCCAAGAGCCTGCTGCGCCATCCGATGGCCAAGTCGGAAGCTTCGGACTTCATCGGCGAAGGGCATTTCCAGCGCATCCTGTCCGACATCGCGGCGCCTGCGGACAAGGATACCCGCAAGGTCATCCTGTGCAGCGGCAAAGTCGCCTACGACTTGTTCGAGGCACGCGAACAGCAGGGCATCACCGATACGCAGATCATCCGCCTCGAACAGCTCTACCCCTTCCCGGGCGAACCGCTGGCTCTGCGTCTTTCGAACATGCCCAACCTCGAAGAAGTGGTCTGGTGCCAGGAAGAACCCAAGAACAACGGTTCGTGGTTCTTTGTCGAGCCGCTGATCGAAGACTCGCTCAAGTCTGCCGGAGCCAAAGTCACGCGCGCCCGCTATGCCGGCCGTGCCGGCGGGGCCTCGCCGGCAACGGGGATCGCCAAGCGCCATGCCAGCGAACAGGCGGCTCTTGTGGCCAATGCCCTGGCGCTGTCGGTGCGTGACGAGATCCGCCGCAAGAAAAAGCTCTGATCAGGCCGAATTTCCGATCGCCCGAATTTCCGATTTTCTGCCATTTCCGTTTTAACGTCCTTATCTTCATGTGATTTCCGGCCCAAGGAACCCAGGTTATGTCCATCGAAGTCAAAGTGCCGACGCTCGGCGAAAGCGTCAGCGAGGCGACCGTCGGCCAGTGGCTGAAGAAGCCGGGTGAAGCCGTCGCGCTCGACGAACCGATCGTCAGCCTTGAAACCGACAAAGTCGCGGTCGATGTGCCCGCGCCTGCGGCCGGCATTCTTGGCGAACTGCTCGTCAAGGAAGGCGACACCGTCTCGGTCGGCGCGCTGATCGCGCTGATCGAAGCCGCCGGCAGCGCTGCGGCGGCCCCCGCCCCGGCTGCTGCACCGGCTCCGGCGGCTCCGATCGCAGTTGCCGCCCCCGCCCTGGCGAAGGCGGAATCCGATGCGGATGCCGCTGCGCTGTCTCCGGCGGTGCGTCGCGCCGTGCTCGAATACGGCATCGATCCCGCGACGGTGAAAGGCACCGGCGCCGGCGGTCGTCTGACCAAGGAAGACGTGCTGGCCGCAGCGCAAGCCAAGGCCGCTTCCCCCGCCCCGGCAGCGGTTGCGGCCGTGCCCGCCACGGTTGCCGCGCCGGGTCGCAACGAAGAACGCGTCAAGATGACGCGGCTTCGCCAGACCATCGCCAAGCGGCTGAAAAGCGCGCAGGAAAATGCCGCGCTGCTGACCACGTTCAACGACGTCGACATGTCGGCGGTGATGGCCGCGCGCGACAAGTTCAAGGACAGCTTTGAAAAGAAGCACGGCATCAAGCTTGGCTTCATGTCGTTCTTTGCCAAGGCTTCGTGCCTCGCGCTCAAGGACATCCCGTCGGTCAACGCCCGCATCGAAGGCGATGAAATCGTCTATCATGACTATGTCGACATCTCGGTCGCGGTTTCGGCGCCCAACGGGCTGGTCGTGCCGGTGGTCCGCGATTGCGACAAGCTGTCGTTTGCCGGGATCGAAAAGGCGATTGCCGGTTTCGGGAAAAAGGCGCGCGAAGGCACGCTGACCATGGACGACATGAAGGGCGGCACGTTCACCATCTCGAACGGCGGTGTCTTCGGCGGCCTGATGTCGACCCCGATCATCAACCCGCCGCAGTCCGCCGTGCTCGGGCTGCACCGCATCGAGGACCGTCCGGTCGTGCGCAATGGCCAGATCGTCATCCGCCCGATGATGTATATCGCGCTCAGCTACGACCATCGCCTGATTGACGGACGCGAGGCGGTAACCGCACTCAAGACCATCAAGGAAGCGATCGAAGAACCCACGCGTCTGTTGATCGACCTGTAAAATCTGGCGAAGGGCCCGAGCAGCGCTTCGGGCCCTCCCCCGTCCCCCCGAACGGGCGGCATCGCAAAGGACCAAGGCAATGGCAGAATACGACTACGACGTGCTGGTGATCGGCGCCGGCCCCGGCGGCTATGTGGCGGCAATCCGCGCTGCGCAGCTTGGCTTGAAGACCGCTTGCGCCGAAGGGCGCGCCACACTCGGCGGCACCTGTCTCAATGTCGGCTGCATCCCGTCAAAGGCTCTCCTCCATGGCTCGGAACTCTTTCACGAAGCCGCCGGCGGCACGATGGCCAAGTTCGGCGTCAAGACCAGCGGGGTCGAGCTCGACCTCGACGTGCTTCAGGCTGAAAAGGCGACGACGGTCAAGGAACTGACCGGCGGGATCGAATTCCTGTTCAAGAAGAACAAGGTCACCTGGCTCAAGGGCCTCGCCACATTTGCCGATGCCCACACTGTCGAAGTCGCCGGCGCCAAAGTCTCGGCCAAGCACATCGTCATCGCCACCGGCTCGTCGGTCACGCCGCTGCCCGGTGTTGCGGTCGACAACGATGCCGGCGTGATCGTCGATTCGACCGGCGCGCTTGCCCTGGGCAAGGTTCCCGGACATCTCGCCGTGATCGGCGGCGGGGTGATCGGGCTGGAGCTCGGCTCGGTCTGGGGCCGCCTCGGCGCCAAAGTCACCGTGATCGAATATCTCGACCAATTGCTGCCCGGCATGGACGGCGATGTCCGCAAGGAAGCCGCGCGGATCTTCAAGAAGCAGGGCTTTGACCTCAAGCTGTCGACCAAGGTCACCGGCGCGAGCGTCAAGGACGGCAAGGCAACGCTGACGCTCGAACCGGCTGCCGGTGGTGCCGCCGAAACGCTCGAAGCCGATGTCGTGCTTGTCGCGATCGGTCGCCGCCCGCATACCGACGGGCTCGGACTCGACACAATCGGCCTGGCGGTCAACGCACGCGGCCAGATCGAAACCGATCATGATTTCCGCACCGCGGTCGACGGCGTCTGGGCAATCGGCGACGTGATCCCCGGCCCGATGCTGGCGCACAAGGCCGAAGACGAAGGCATTGCGGTTGCTGAAAACATTGCCGGGCTGACCGGCATCGTCAACCATGCGGTGATCCCCGGCGTGGTCTACACCAACCCCGAAATCGCCGGTGTCGGCCTGACCGAAGAAGCCGCCAAAGCGCTTGGTGACATCAAGGTCGGCAAGTTCCCGATGCTCGCCAACAGCCGCGCCAAGACCAATCGCGAGCCCGAAGGCTTCGTCAAAGTCATCGCCGATGCCAAGACCGACCGCGTGCTGGGCGTCTGGGCGATTGCCAGCGTTGCCGGCACGATGATCGCCGAAGCCGCACTCGCGATGGAATTTGGCGCAACCAGCGAAGACATCGCCTATACCTGCCACGCGCACCCGACTCATTCCGAGGCGATCAAGGAAGCGGCGATGGCAGTGACCGGAAAGCCGATCCACATCTGATTGCAAACGCTTTCAGCAGATTGATACTTTCAAATGAATGGGGGCGAAACGCAAGTTTCGCCCCCATTCTTGCATCATTTCAGTTCGTTTTGACTGATTTTCGCGATTTTTGCCGCGACGAGTGTCCGGTTTTGGGTTACGTGACAATCGCATAACACGTCCTATAATGGGACACGAAAACCGGTGACGCGCCGAGCCGGGGCATCATCGGACGACGTTGATCGATTTTCCCTCCCCCCATCCACGGCAGGGATCGGGCCACCCGGGGCAACCGGGTGGCCCTTCGTCGGTCAGCCGATCTCGACCACGACTTTGCCCACGGCCTGCCGGTTTTCGAGGCTGGCGATGGCGTCACCGCCGCGTTCGAGCGGATAGCGCGCCGAGATGCGCGGCGCGATCCGCCCGTCGTTCAACATGACGAACAAGTCCGCGACTTCGGCCTTGAACCGCGCAGGGTCGCGCGCGGTAAATGCGCCCCAGAACACGCCGCAGACATCGCAGGATTTGAGCAAGGTGAGATTGAGCGGCAGGCGGGCAATCCCGGCGGGGAAGCCGACCACCAGAAAGCGCCCTTCCCAGGCGATCGCGCGCAACGCCGGCTCGGAATAATCGCCGCCGACGATGTCATAGACGATATTGGCCCCGTCCGGGCCGCAAGCCGCCTTGAACGCTTCGGCCAGTTCCTTCGATTGCGCCTTGTCGAACGGCGCCCGGCCATAGATCACCACGTCATCGGCCCCGGCTTCGCGGGCGAGCGCGGCCTTTTCCTCCGACGAGACCCCGGCAACGACGCGCGCGCCAAAGGCCTTGGCCAATTCGATCGCCGACAGCCCGACGCCGCCCGCCGCACCCAGGACCAGCACGACATCACCCGGCTTGATATGCCCGCGATCGACCAGACCGTGGTAATTGGTGCCATAAGTCATCAGCAGCGAGGCCCCGGTGGCGTAATCGACGCCATCGGGCAAGGCGAACAGCCGCCCCTGATCGACCACCGCATGCGTTGCCAGCCCGCCATTGCCGACCATGCCGATCACCCGGTCGCCGACCTGCCAACCAGCCACGCCTTCGCCGATCACGGCAATCACCCCGGCGATTTCGCCGCCCGGCGCAAACGGCCGCGCGGGCTTGAACTGATAGAGATCGCGGATGATCAGCGTGTCGGGAAAGTTGATCGAGCAGGCCTTGACCGCAACGACCACCTGGCCCGGGCCGGGCACCGGATCGGGCAATTCGTCCAGGACCAGCGTTTCCGGACCGCCGGTGGCGTGGCTGCGCAAGGCTTTCATGGCATTCTCCCGCTCAAGAGCTTGTGTGGCATGCGGGCGCCACGAAAAAGGGCGCCCGCATGCAGGCGCCCTTCACGTGCCAAGAATTTTCAGACTTGAAAAGCCTTTTAAGCGATCGTTTAAGCCGCCACACCGACATCCGTACCCTTGGCCAGAAACGGACGGTCGGTGCGGACCGTGCCTTCGAACGCACCGATCGCATCGCCGCGCGCCAAAGTCAGGCCCACTTCATCGAGTCCGTGAAGCAAGCAATGCTTGCGGAACGGATCGATCTCGAACGTAAAGCGGTCCTGAAACGGTGTGGTCACCGTCTGGCTTTCGAGATCGATGTGGATCGGATCGGTCTTTGCCACTTCGACCAGCCGATCGACCGCCTCTTGCGGCAGAACCACGGTCAGGATGCCGTTCTTGAACGCATTGCCCGAAAAGATGTCTGAAAACGACGGCGCGATCACCGCACGCACGCCAAGGTCGAACAGCGCCCAGGCGGCATGTTCGCGGCTCGACCCACAGCCGAAATTGTCCCCCGCGACGAGAATCGGCGAGCCCTTGAATTCCGCGCTGTCGAACAGATTGTCGGGATCGGCGCGCAGCGTTTCAAAGGCACCCCGCCCCAACCCGTCGCGCGTAATCGTCTTGAGCCAATGCGAGGGGATGATCACGTCGGTATCGACGTTTTTCTGCCCAAACGGATAGGCGCGGCCAGTAATCTCTTTCACGGGTTCCATCAGCGCAAATCCTGTCGCTCAATCGGTCTCTGGGGGCGTCGCCGGAAGCGCCGCCGTCTTGGCCTTTTCCGCGCGCTCCTTGCGCCGCGAGGCATAGAGCAGTCCGGCCGCCACCGCCGCCGAGCCGATCGCCGCCCCGGCCAGCGCCGCCTTGCTGGTCCACGAACCGGTTCCCGAAGCGGTCGATTCGGGTGTCTCGTCCTTTTTGCTCACGAACGGTACTCCTTGCTGTCTTGCCAATGGCCCCATCCTAGCGCCGGCAGCTTGCCCGCACTTGAACAGGTTCAGATCAGGTCGCGCACATCGGTCAGATGCCCCGCCACGGCGGCGGCGGCGGCCATGGCCGGGCTGACAAGGTGCGTGCGCGCGCCCGGCCCCTGCCGCCCGACGAAATTGCGGTTGCTGGTCGAAGCGCAGCGTTCGCCCGCCGGGACTTTGTCGGGGTTCATGCCAAGGCACGCCGAACATCCCGGTTCGCGCCATTCAAAACCGGCGTCGACAAAGACACGATCAAGCCCTTCGGCCTCGGCCATGGCCTTGACCAGCCCCGAGCCGGGCACGACGATCGCCCATTTGACGGTATCCGCCTTGCGCCGCCCTTTCAGCACGGCGGCAGCGGCGCGCAAATCCTCGATGCGGCTGTTGGTGCAGCTGCCGATGAAGACGTTCTGGATTTCGACCGAAGCCATCGGCTGGCCCGGTTCGAGGCCCATATAGGCCAGCGACTTGGCCGCCGCATCGCGCTTTGACGCATCGGCAAAGCTGTCGGGCGCGGGCACCGTGCCGGTGATCGGCACGACATCTTCGGGGCTGGTGCCCCAGGTCACGCTCGGCGCGATGTCCGCCGCATCGATCACCACGACTTTGTCATACGTCGCGCCCGGATCGGTGGCGAGGCTCTTCCACCAGGCGACAGCCTTGTCCCAGTCATCGCCTTTGGGCGCATAGGGGCGACCCTTGACATAGGCGATGGTCTTGTCATCGGGCGCGATCAGCCCGGCGCGCGCGCCATGTTCGATCGCCATGTTGGACACGGTCAGGCGCCCTTCGACCGAAAGCCCACGGATCACCGAGCCGGTATATTCGATGACATAGCCCGTGCCGCCCGACGCGCCGAGCACGCCGGTGATATGCAGGACGACGTCCTTGGCGGTAACGCCCGGAGTCAATTCACCCTCGACGCGCACTTCCATCGTCTTCGACTGCTTGAGCAGCAGCGTCTGGGTCGCCAGCACGTGTTCGACTTCGCTCGTGCCGATGCCAAAGGCCAGCGCGCCCAGCCCGCCGTGACAGGCGGTATGGCTGTCGCCGCAGACAATCGTCGCGCCGGGCAGCGAGAATCCCTGCTCCGGCCCGACAACATGGACAATGCCCTGTTCGCGGTCGGCGTCGCCGATGTAGCGGATGCCGAATTCGGGCGCATTGTGTTCCAGCGCGGCGAGCTGCTGCGCGCTTTCGCGGTCGGCGATGGGAATGCGCGCGCCCTGTGCATCGCGGCGCGCCGTCGTCGGCAGGTTGTGATCGGGCACCGCGAGCGTCAGGTCGGGCCGACGGACCTTGCGCCCGGCAAGCCGCAGCGCCTCGAACGCCTGCGGGCTGGTCACTTCATGGACCAGATGGCGGTCGATATAGATCAGACAAGTGCCGTCGTCGCGGCGTTCAACAACGTGGGCGTCCCAGATTTTCTGGTAGAGCGTGCGTGGGTTCGTCGTGGCCATGCCAAGCCGGTTAAGCCCGCCCAGCCGATATTTCAAGAAAAGCATTTGCGCCAGCGCATGGTCAAGGCGTCGATCGGGGGGTATAGCCGGGCGCATCATGATACCTGCTCTCATCATTCTTGCGACTTTCATCGCGATGGAATGCGTCGCCTGGTCCAGCCACAAATATGTGATGCACGGTTTCGGCTGGGGCTGGCACCGCGATCATCACGAACGGCATGACAGGCTGCTGGAAAAGAACGACCTCTACGCGCTGGTCGGCGCGGCGATCTCGATCAGCTTCTTTGCGCTGGGCAGCCCGCTGATCATGGGCGCGGCGGCATGGTGGCCGGGGACGTGGATCGGGATCGGCGTGCTGATCTACGGGATCGTCTATTCGTTGATCCACGACGGGCTTATCCATCAGCGCTGGTTTCACTATGTCCCGCGCGATGGCTATGCGAAGCGGCTGGTTCAGGCGCACAAGCTGCACCATGCGACGGCCGGCAAGGAAGGCGGGGTCAGCTTCGGCTTCGTTTTTGCCCGCGATCCCCAAGTGTTGAAACGCGAACTGAAAGCGCAACGCGAAGCCGGCATCGCCAAAGTGCGCGATTCGATCTAACTTGCAGCGATCCGCGCGGCATGATCGCGCACCAGGGCAATCATGTTGGGCACGCCCTGGGTACGGTTTGACGAAAGCTGGTTCTTCAGATCAAACCGCGCAAGCGTCGCGGCAATATCGGTCGCGGCGACTTCGGCAGCGGGGCGATCCTGCACGGCGGCGAGCACCAGCGCGACGATCCCCTTGGTGATCGCGGCATTGCTGTCGGCGAGAAAATGCAGGCGATCGCCTTCGCCTTCCAGCGGATAGACCCAGACGCTGGCCGAGCAGCCGCGCACCAGCGTCGCATCGGTCTTGAGCGCGTCGGGCATCGGCTCCAGCTCTCGCCCCAGTTCGATCAGCAGACGATAGCGATCGTCGCCATCGAGGAATTCATATTCGTCGTAGATGTCGTCGAGTGTGCGCATGGGGCCGCCCCTAGCAGAGCAGGCCTCCCCTCTCAATGCTGACCCCCTCAATGATCCCGCAGCGCGTCGATCTCGTGCGCGAGCGTGAGACTGCTGCGATTATCGGTGATGATCCGTTCGAGCACCGCAACGCGGGCATTGAGCGCGGCCACCTCGCGGGCTAGCGCGGCCCCCTCGCGGGCTAGCGCGGCATGGTCCGCGTTGTCGCCGCGCGCAGCCTCGATCCGCGCCATGGCGATGTGGCGGCTGCGCATGACTTTTGCGAACGACGTGATCGCAACGATGGCCACAATGGCGATCCAGAAATCCATGGTCATCAAATTCCCCCGACTGTGCAGGCGCCGAATTCAGCGCAATTGTTCGATTTCCGCCGCAAGACGCGGATTTGACGAGACATAGAACGCTTCGACTTCGGCGAGGCGGCGATCGATGTCGCGAAACTGCGCGCGCACTTCGCGTGCCGTGCGCGCCGGTGACTGACGCACGCCCTGCCAGAATTTCTGCTCGTCGGCATCGACATAGAGGCCGCCGGGCTTGGGCTGCGACAGAAAGCCGAGCGCGAAATAGATCACCGGCATGAACCCGACGCCGCACACCGTCAGCACCACGAAAGCGAGCCGGATCCACAGGACATCGAGCCCGGTATAGTCGGCGATCCCTGCGCAGACCCCCATCCATTTGCCGTTGATCTTGTCGCGATAGAATTTTGTGTGGGCGGTTCTCATGCGCGAGGCCCTTTCTTTTCGGCGAGCATGCGTTCCAGCTCGCCCATCGGTTCATCGTCGGCGGCGCTGCGTCCCAACGGGCGAAATTCGGGATGATCGGCGGCGACCAACCGTTCGACCGTGGTCATGCGGTCTTCGAGACGTCGCGCCAGACGATAGAGCTCGTCGAGCAAGGCCTCGTCCCCCGATGTCAGCGTCGAGGCGGTTTTCCACCGCGTGACATAGTGCATGATGATCCAGGGCAGAAAGATAAACAGCGATACGACGGCAACCAGCCCGATCACGTCTCCGGTTTCCATGGCTCAGCCCTCCTTTCCGGCATCGGGCCCTGTATCGACTTGGCCCAGCGCGCGCTTCATCGCCGCCAGCTCTTCATCGATGCGATCTTCGGCGGCGAGCGCGGCGATCTCGTCGGCCAGCGTCGGCTTGGGCCCGGCAAGATCGAGCGCATCGGCGCGACCTTCGGCATCGTCGACCCGGCGTTCGAGCTGATCGAACCGGGCAAGCGCCTCGTCGACGCGTTCGCTGGTCATCAGTTGTTTGAGCCGCACGCGGTTTTCCGCGCTTTCCAGCCGCGCGGCGATCGCGCTCTGGCGGCTGCGCGCTTCGCGCAGGCGAGTCTGCAGCTTGTCGATGTCGACTTCATAGGCATGGAGCGATTCGGCCAGAATGCCGATTTCCTTGCGCAGCTGATCGGCCATGTCGGCGGCCTTTTTCTTTTCGATCAACGCCGCCCGGGCGAGATCCTCGCGCGATTTCGACAGCGCAAGCTGCGCCTTGTCCGCCCAGTCGGCCTGAAGCCGGTAAAGCCGGTCGACATGGCGCTGCATCTCCTTCTGATCGGCAATGCTCCGCGCCGCCGATGCACGCGTTTCGACCAGCGTTTCCTCCATTTCGAGAATGATCATGCGGATCATCTTCGAAGGGTCTTCGGCCCGTTCGAGCAGGTCGCTGAAATTGGCAGCAATAATATCGCGGGTTCGGGAAAAGATACCCATCGGCATACCTCCGTTGCGGGTCGGGCGGGATTGAGCCCCGTCCCCGGCGCGCGTGTCCTGATCGTCCGTGCCACGCTGCCTTGCAGCGATGGCGCGATCAAGCCGCGAAAGCGGGGCGGGAAGCGGGTTCATGCAAGTTCGCCGGTAATTGCCGCCGGGCTGGCAACAATCAACGGAGCCGCACCGGGAAAAGCGAACGGGCCATGATGCGAAAGCGTCAGGCTCGTCAGCGCCACCAGCGCAAGAACGCTGGCCAGGGCAGCACGACCGAACGGCGACGTGATGAAGCGGGCAGTATCGATCACGACCAGTCTCCTTGAAGGCTTCAATGCCCCGGATGGGCCACATCCCCCTATCTGCATGAGCCGTGCCAAACGCGAAAACGGTCGAAATCGCGCCACTTTCCCCAAGAGGCGCCGTTCCCGAACATGGGATTTCTTGCCCAATCATGGTGGAATTTGCTATTGGTTGGGAATGGAACGCGCGACGCACCTGATCGGCCAGGCGGGCCCCTTTCTCGACGCGGTCGAGCGGGCCAGCCGCGCCGCGCCGCTGCGCCGCCCGGTGCTGGTCGTCGGCGAGCGCGGCACCGGCAAGGAGCTGATTGCCGAACGGCTGCACCACTTGTCTTCGCGCTGGCAGGAGCCGCTGGTGACGATGAATTGCGCCGCGCTGCCCGAAACGCTGATCGAGGCGGAATTGTTCGGGCATGAAGCGGGCGCCTTTACCGGCGCATCGCGCGCCCGCGCGGGCCGCTTCGAAGAGGCCGACCGGGGCACGCTGTTCCTCGACGAACTGGGCACATTGTCGATGGCCGCGCAGGAGCGGCTGCTGCGCGTCATCGAATATGGCGAAGTCACGCGGATCGGCGCCTCGCGGGCGAATCATGTCGACGTGCGCATTGTCGCGGCGACCAACGAAGATCTGCCGCGCATGGCTGCAACCGGGCGGTTTCGCCCCGACTTGCTCGACCGGCTGAGCTTTGAAGTGATCACCCTGCCCCCCTTGCGCGTCCGCGAGGGTGACATTGCCGTGCTCGCCGAGCATTTCGGACGGCGCATGGCCGCCGAGCTGGCCTGGGATACCTGGCCGGGATTTGCGCCCGAAGTCTCCACCGCGCTCGAAACGCATCGCTGGCCGGGCAATGTCCGCGAATTGCGCAATGTCGTCGAACGCGCGGTCTATCGCTGGGACAGCCCGGCGCGCGCCATCGCCGACGTGCAGTTCGACCCGTTCGATTCGCCGTGGAAACCGCAAGGCATGGCGCCCGAGCCCGCGTCCATCGCGCAGCCGGCACCGCCCGTTCGCGGCGATCTCGACGGCGTGACCGACTTGCGCGCGGCGGTCGATACCCACGAACGCGCGATCATCGACCATCATCTGACCAAAAACCGCTTCAACCAGCGCCAGACCGCCAAGGCGCTCGGCCTCAGCTATGATCAGTTGCGCCATGCGCTGCGGCGCCATGGCCTGATCGACCGGGCCTGAACTTTGGCGCTCACCCGGCTGACTTTGCGCGATTTTCGCAACCATGCCGCGACCCGGCTGGACGGTATGGCCACGTTCAACGTGCTGACCGGGGAAAACGGCGCGGGCAAGACCAACGTGCTCGAAGCGATCAGCCTGTTTGCCCCCGGGCGGGGTTTGCGCCGCGCGCAACCCTCGGACATGGCGGCGGCGCAAGGCTCAGGTCAGGGCGCGGGCGGGTTTGCCGTTGCGGCGGAATTGGAAGATGGCGCGCTCGCGCTGGGCACGGCGACCGCCCCGTCCACGCCCAACCGGCGCAGCGTGCGGATCAACGGCGCCGAGGGCCCTGCGACGCGGCTGGCCGAATGGCTGGCGATCACCTGGCTGACCCCGGCGATGGACCGCCTGTTTGCCGAAGGCGCGGGCGCGCGACGGCGGTTTCTCGATCGGCTGGTGCTGACAGTCGATCCCGGCCATGCCCGGCTTGCCACACGCTATGAAACCGCGCTGCGCGAACGCAACCGACTGCTGTCCGAACCGACCGAGCCCGATCCGATCTGGCTCGACGCGCTGGAGGCGCAACTGGCCGAGACCGGCGCGGCGATCGCGGCGGCGCGCCGCGCATTGGTGCAAAAGCTCGATGCCGCCATTGCGGCCGAGCCCGCAGGCCCGTTTGCCCGGCCCGTGCTCGGCTATGCCGGTGAAACGCCGGACGACGCCAGCGCACTTGCCGCGCTTTTGCGCGACGCGCGCCGCCGCGACCGCGCCGCCGGGCGGACTCTGACCGGCCCGCACCGCGACGATCTGGCGGTGACGATGGCCGCCAAGAATGCGCCCGCTGCGGTGTGTTCGACCGGCGAACAAAAGGCCATGCTGATCAGCATCGTGCTTGCCCATGCCGAGCTTGGCGCCGAGGACGGATCGCGCCCGCGCCTCCTGCTGCTCGACGAAATCGCCGCCCATCTCGATCCGCTGCGCCGCGCCGCGCTTTATGCCCGGCTCGCCGCATCGGGCGCGCAAGTGTGGATGACAGGCACCGAGCCCGCTCCTTTTGCCGACCTGCCTGCGCCCGCAGCGTTCTGGCACGTTGCCGACGGACGGGTGGAGCGGCGTTAGCGCTTCAATGCGGCTGCCACCGCCGGCTCGGTCGCCTTGACGATCGCGGCAACGCCCTCGCGATTGGGATGGATATGATCGTCGAGCAGCAAGGCATTGTTGCCGATCACCGGCTGGAGGAAGAACGGCACCAGCGCGGTATGATGGCCGCGCGCCAATTGCGGCCAGATCGGATTGAACGCCTGGGCATAGTCGGGGCCGAGATTGTGCCCCGCCAGCATGCCGGTCAGCAGGACCGGAATATGCCGCGCCTCGATCCCGGTGACGATCGCTTCCATATTGGCGCGCGTCTGGGCGGGCGGCAGGCCGCGCAGCATGTCGTTGCCGCCCAGCCCGACCATCACCAGCGCCGGCTTTTTCGGCTGATTGTCGAGCGTGAAGGCCAGCCTTTGCAGCGCCGCCGCCGTGGTATCGCCCGAAACCGCGCCATTGATCACCCGCGCGGGCACGCCCGCCGCATTGAGCGCGGCTTCGAGCTGCACGGGATAGCTGTCGTTGGGATCGAGCCGGTATCCGGCATAGAGGCTGTCGCCAAAGGCAAGGATCACCGGCGCACCGGCGGGCACTGCCGCATGCATCGGCGCCATATCCGTCGGGGCGATCAGCGCGGGATCGGGCGCATCATTCCCCTGTGCGCCAGGCGCGGGGCCGCATCCGGCCAGAGCGAGGACAGCGATGCACGAAACCGGAAATCGCATGGGCGCCCTTTTCGGGAAGCTTGAGGGTAACGCCTATCTATGTCACGCAGGGCGCGTGACAAGCACCCCCCCCATCATTTGCGCCCATTCCCTCACTCTGACACTGGGCGAAGGCGATGGCCGCGTCATCGTGCTCGACGGGATCGACCTGACTGTCGCAGCGGGCGAGATGGTCGCGCTGCTGGGCCCCTCCGGTTCGGGCAAATCGTCGCTGCTGTCGGTCCTCTCGGGGCTTGAACGCGCCGACAGCGGCAGCCTGCACGTCGCCGGGCAGGATTTTTCGGCGCTCGACGAAGACGGTCTTGCCACGGCACGGCGCGGGCGGATCGGCATCATCCTCCAGGCGTTTCACTTGCTGCCGACGATGACCGCGCTCGAAAACGTCGCGACGCCGCTCGAACTCGCCGGGCGCGAAAACGCGATGGCGCGGGCGCACGAGGAACTCGTCGCCGTCGGGCTCGGCCATCGGGTGAACCATTACCCGGCGCAATTGTCGGGCGGCGAGCAACAGCGCGTCGCCATCGCCCGCGCGCTCGCCCCGGCGCCCGCGCTGCTGTTTGCGGACGAGCCGACCGGCAATCTCGATCACACCACCGGCACGGCAGTCGCCGACTTGCTGTTTGCGCGCGCGGCGGCGGCAGGCGCGACGCTGATCATGGTCACGCACGACGAAGCGCTGGCGCATCGCTGCCGCCGCATCGTGCGACTGGAAGACGGGCGCGTGATCAGCGACGAAGTCACGGCATGACGATGTCGTGGCGGATGGCCTGGCGCCTGGCGCGGCGCGGGCTCGACTGGCGCTTTCGCGGGCTGCGCCTGCTGGTCGCGTGTCTCGTGCTGGGCGCGGCGGCGCTTTCGGCGATCGGCACGCTGACCGGGGCGATCGATCATGAACTGACCACACGCGGGCGCACCATGCTGGGCGGCGATGTCGAATTCACCGTTGCCGCGCGCCCCGCGAGCGCGCGCGAACAGGCCGCGATAGCGCGCTTCGGGCGGGTGTCCGCCGGGGTGCGCATGCAGGCCATGGCGCGCAAGCCGGGCAGCGACGCCGCCGTGCCGATCGAATTGAAAGCCGTCGATGCGCATTGGCCGCTCTATGGCACGTTCACACTGGCCGCACCCGATCGCGGCGCGGGCGCGCCGCAGGGCGCTGTCGTGTGGATCGCCCCCGGCGTCGCCGACCGGCTGGGCGTCGGGCCCGGCGATCATCTGCTGATCGGCGCGGCGGACCTCGTGATCGGGGGGGTGATCGGCGATGAGCCCGACCGGCTGGGCGAAGGTTTTGCGCTCGGCCCGACCGTGATCATCGGCACCGCCGCGCTGACACAGACCGGGCTGATTTCGACAGGGGCGATGGCGCGATGGAAATACCGCGTGCAGACCGGCGCTGCGCCTCAGGCGGCGATCGATGCGTTCAAGGCGGCATTCCCCTCGTCCGGCTTTGAATTCCGCACGCGCGACCGCGCCTCGCCGGGGCTCGACCGCTTTGTTTCGCGGCTGGGGCAATTCCTGTTGCTCGTCGCACTGGCCGCGCTGGCGATTGCCGGAATCGGGATCGGCAACGGCGTCGCCGGGTTTCTCGAAGCGCGACGCGGCACGATCGCCACGCTCAAGATCCTTGGCGCCACAAGCGGCGACATCACGCGCATTTTCGCGCTTCAGATTGCCGCCGCCAGCGTCTTGGCAATTGCCATTGGGCTGGCGCTCGGACTGGTGGCGACGCCGCTGATCGGGCTCGCCTTGCGCGGAGTGCTGCCGGTGGCGACGGGGCTGGTGTTCGATGCCAGGGCGCTCGGCACTGCGGCGGCGCAGGGCCTGTTGATCGCGCTGACCTTCGCTGCCCCGCCTTTGCTGCGCGCGCGGGCCTTCCCGGCGATGGCGCTGCTGCGGGCGCGGGTGTCGCCGCTGACGCTGCCGTGGCGGCGCGCCTTGCTGCCGGTGGGCGGCGGCCTCGCCGGGATTGTCGCGCTGGCGGTGATCCCCGCGCCGCAGCCTGTGCTGGCGCTGGGCTTTCTGGGCGGGGCGGCGGCGCTGTTTGCGCTGCTCGGCGCCTTGGGCTGGGGCCTGACCCGCCTCGCCGCGCGCCTGCCGCGTCCGCGCGGGACGATCGCGCGCATGGCGCTGGCCAATCTTCATCGCCCCGGCGCACAGACCCCGGCGCTGGTCGTCGCGCTGGGGTTCGCGCTCGCCGCATTTGTCGTGCTGGCGGGTGTCGAAACCAGTCTCGACGGCAATATCGCCCGCCGCGTGCCCGCGCGCGCGCCCGATTATTTCGTGCTCGACATCCCGCGCGACGCCGAGGCGCAGTTCCGCACGATCGTCGGCGGGATTGCGCCCGGCGCCACGGTGCGCACGGTGCCCGCCATGCGCGGGGCGATCCTCGCCTATGGCCCGGCCGCGCGCATGACCCGCGTCGCCGATCTGAAGGCGATCCCCGACGATGCCTGGGCGCTGCGCGGCGATCGCGGGCTGACTTATGCCGATGCGCTGCCGCAGGGCAATGTGCTGACCGGCGGGCTGTGGTGGCCGCGCGGTTATACCGGCCCGCCGCTGGTTTCGGTCGATGAAGGCCTCGCAAAGACCCTTGGGCTGCATCTGGGCGACCGCCTGACGATTTCCCTGCTCGGCGTCGAACGCAGCGCGACGATCGCCTCGTTCCGGCGCATCGACTGGGACAGCTTTGGCTTCAACTATGTGCTGGTGTTCAGCCCCAACGCGATTGCCGATGCGCCGCACAGCCTTGCCGGCACGATCGAGCTGCCGGGGGCAAGCAAGACCGCGCCGGTCCGCCGCGCGATCCTGTCGGGGCTGGTCCGCGCGCTGCCGTCAAGCTCTGTCATCGAAGTCGGCCCGGTGCTTGGGCAAGCGCGCGCGATCCTGACCGAAGTCGGCACGGCGGTTCTCGCGGCGGGCTCGGTCGCGGTGCTCGCCGGGCTGGCCGTTTTGGCGGGCGCGATCGCCGCGCAACGTGCCAGCCGTCAATACGACACGGTCATCCTGCGCGTACTGGGCGCCAGCAGCCGACAATTGCTGACGCTGGTGCTCGCCGAATATGGCCTGCTCTGCGCTATCCTCGGCGCTGTCGCGCTGGCGCTCGGCAGTGCGACGGCGTGGGGCGTGGTGGTCTGGCTGTTCGGCTTTGCCTGGCTGCCCGACTGGACCCGCATCCTCGGCGTACTCGCGCTCGGCCTGACGCTCGTCATGGCGCTGGCCCTTGGCGGATCGCTGTCGATCCTGCGCACCCGCCCGGCCAAAGTCCTGCGCGAGCTTTAAGTCGATTCGAATGGCAATTTATGCCATAAAGGTACGGAGGAGTTCGCGATGGCTACCATGAATGTTTCCGTGCCCGACACCATGCGCGCCTGGGTTCAGTCGCGTATCGACAGCGGGCGTTATGCCAGCGTCAGCGACTACGTCCGCGATCTGATCCGCAAGGACCAGACAACGACCGACCCGGGCCAGTGGCTGGCAGCGCTGGACGCGACCATCGCGCGTGGCCTGGCCGATGGAGAGGCGGGGCGAGTTACCGAGGCGGAGACGGTTTTTGATCGACTCTCCACGAAATATGCCGCGATGCGCGCGCAACCGTGAAGGTCGTTTTGACCGAAGCAGCCGTGCAAAGCCTTGAACGGATCGGCGACCATATCGCTCAGGACAACCCCGCGCGCGCAGTTTCATTCATCGCCGAATTGCGCGAAGCAGCACTGGGGCTTGGCGACTTGCCCAATGCTTACCCGTTGGTTCCCCGCTATGAGCGAAGCGGAATTCGCCGCCGCGTTCATGACGCTTATTTGATCTTTTACCGCGTTGAGCCCGACCGCGTGCTGATCCTGCTGATCGCCCACGGCGCTCGTGATTACGGAAAGCTCCTTTTGCCGGAAGAATAGCGGGCAATCACGAAAATACGTCCGCATCGTGGATCTGCTTGGGGTCGGGGCCATAGCTGTTGGCCCCGTGCGTGCCTTCCAGACACATCAGCACGAGCAACGCAAACCAGCCCAGAAACGGGATCAGGCCCAGCAACAGCAACCAGCCGCTGCGGTCCTGATCGTGCAGACGGCGCACAGTCACGGCCAGATGCGGGATCAGACTGAACAGGCTGAACAGCCCGCCGACGATCCCGACCCCGCCGAACAGCCCGCTCGACACAAACATGCCGCCCGGCCCGCTGACCATTTCGTGGCGGCCAAACAGGACATTCAGCGCCACGTAGACCAGCCAGATGAACAGCATGAACGACCAATATTCCCGCCGCCGCGACCGCCCCGAAAATTCGGCATAGCGACGATAGGGCAAAAGCATCCAGGTCAGCATGAGCGTCGCCTCCAATCAGCGAAATACGTTGGCACTATAGGGATCGCGCGGATCTGGGCCAAACCGGTTGGGCCCGCGCGTGCCTTCGAGGCACATGAAGATCAGCAGGACGATTCCCCCGACATAGGGAATCAAGCCCAGAAGAATAAACCAGCCGGACTTGTCCTGATCGTGAAACCGGCGAACCTGAACCGCGATCGAGGGAATGAATGTAGCCAGCGCAAACAGGCCGAGCAGACCCAGACCAATGGAACCGCCGACAGGCAACGGGTTGCCGGGTGTCCCCAAACCGCCCGCAACACGGCTTTGCACGAAACTGGCGAAGCTGAACCCGCCAAGAATGGTATAGACAATCACGTTGAACAGGAAAAACATCCAGTATTCCTGCCGCCCGGAACGCCCTTGAAACTCGGCATACCGGCGATAGGGCAAAAACATCCATTCCATGACTGTTCCCCCGATTGGGCTGTCGTGATCGCAAACCCGCACGCAATTAGGCCACGATCGCATAACCGCCGCAAGCGTTTCCGCCGCGCCATCGAATCGCGCGCCCCAAAACGCCCACTTGCCGCAGCGCACACAAAACGGTATGGGCCCGCCCAACCGGGCGTACGTGCCGGTGATGCGCGATGGCCCCGCCGTGATGGAAGGCCGGGCTACAGCATTGCCAGCAGGGCTTGCGCCAGACCACGCCCTTTCAATTATCGGCCCCCAACAGCCGCCCTAACAGCGAAAGCCTTTTTGATGTCCAGCGCCCTGCGCAATATCGCGATCATCGCCCACGTCGACCACGGCAAGACCACGCTCGTCGACCAGTTGTTCCGCCAGTCGGGTACGTTCCGCGAAAACCAGCGGATCGAAGAACGCGCGATGGATTCGAACGATCTCGAAAAGGAGCGCGGGATCACGATTCTCGCCAAGTGCACCTCGGTCGAATGGGAACACCCGACGACCGGCGACCTGACGCGAATCAACATCGTCGACACCCCCGGCCACGCCGACTTCGGCGCCGAAGTCGAACGCATCCTGAGCATGGTCGATGGCGTCATCCTGCTGGTCGACAGCTCGGAAGGCGCGATGCCGCAGACCAAGTTCGTCACCGGCAAGGCGCTCGCGCTCGGGCTCAAGCCGATCGTCGTGGTCAACAAGATCGACCGCGCCGATGGTCGCCCGCAGGAAGTGCTCGACGAAGTGTTCGACTTGTTCGTCGCGCTCGATGCCAACGACGAACAGCTCGAATTCCCGGTGCTCTATGCTTCGGGCCGCAACGGCTATGCCAGCGAAGACCAGGAAGCGCGTGAAGGCGATCTGATCCCGCTGTTCGAAAAGATCGTCAGCCACGTCTCCGCGCCGAATCTCGACGCCGAAGCGCCGTTCAGCTTCCTTGCCACGCTGCTCGACCGTGACAACTTCATGGGCCGCGTGCTGACCGGTCGCGTCCAGTCGGGCACGATCCGCGTCAACCAGCCGATCCACGCGCTCGACCGCGACGGCAAAGTGATCGAAGTGGGCCGCGCTTCAAAGCTCATGTCGTTCCAGGGCCTCGAACGCGTGCCCGTCGACGAAGCGCGCGCGGGCGACATCATCGCGCTTGCCGGCCTCGAAAAGGCGACTGTGTCGAACACCATCGCCGATACGAGCGTGTCGGTGCCGATCGCCTCGCAGCCGATCGATCCGCCGACTCTGGCGATGCGTTTTGCCGTCAACGACAGCCCCTTTGCGGGCCGCGAAGGCGACAAGGTCACCAGCCGCATGATCCGCGACCGCCTGCTGCGCGAAGCGGAAACCAATGTCGCCATCCGCGTCACCGAAAGCGCCGACAAGGACAGCTTCGAAGTCGCCGGTCGTGGCGAACTGCAGCTGGGCGTGGTGATCGAAACGATGCGCCGCGAAGGCTTTGAACTGGGCATCAGCCGCCCGCGCGTGCTGTTCGGCACCGACGAAGCGGGCAACCGCACCGAGCCGTATGAAACCGTGCTGATCGATGTCGACGACGAATATTCGGGCACGGTCGTTGAAAAGATGCAGCGCCGCAAGGCCGAGCTGACCGACATGCGTCCGTCGGGCGCCGGCAAGACGCGCATCACCTTTTCGGCGCCCTCGCGCGGGCTGATCGGCTATCACGGCGAATTCCTGTCCGACACGCGCGGCACCGGGATCATGAACCGCCTGTTCGAAAAGTACGGCCCCCACAAGGGCGCGATCGAAGGGCGCCAGAACGGCGTGCTGATCTCCAATTCGACCGGCGAAGCGGTCGGCTATGCGCTCAACAGCCTTGAAGAACGCGGCATCCTGTTCGTCAGCCCGCAGGAAAAGGTCTATGAAGGCATGATCATCGGCGAAAATGCCAAGCCCGACGATCTGGAAGTCAATCCGCTCAAGTCGAAGCAACTGACCAACTTCCGCTCGACCGGCAAGGACGACGCGATCCGCCTGACCCCGCCCAAGGTCATGACGCTCGAACAGGCGATCGCCTATATCGACGACGACGAAATGGTCGAAGTCACGCCGCAGTCGATCCGTCTGCGCAAGGCGATCCTCGATCCCAACGAACGCAAAAAGGCCAGCCGCAAGAAGGAAGTGGCCTGAACCTTTTCCAAGCCCGCCGCCCCCTACGGGACGGCGGGCTTTCTCTTTCAGGCTATGCGTAAAACGTGGTTGTCGAACCGGCGGGCGCCTGTTGCGTCTGGCTGGTGGTATCGGTTGCCAGGCTGCTCGCATCCTGCGTCGCGTTCGACAGGCCGAGCGAAGACAGAAAACTGCTCGCCAGGCTCGCAAACGTCGTGCCGCCCGTCGTGCCGCCCGTCGTGGCGGAGGCACTGGTGCCGCTGGTCTGGCTGCTGTCGCTCGGCGCCGTATTGGTGCTGGATGACGATCCGCCGTGGTGGTGATGGTGATGCGTCGATGGCGTAGCGCTCGTGCCGCTCGCGGCGGCGGCGGGGGACGTGGCGGTGGTGGCCGCCGTCGCATTCGATGCGGTCGTGGTGCTGTCGGCATTGGCCGTTTCGACCTTTTGGACCGCAGTGCTCAGCATGGTCGACCAGTTGGTCGTGCCGAATGCCGATGATGTGCTGCTCTGGATAGTCATGGCGTGCTCCATTGGGTTTCGGGCTGCCCGTGCCCGGTCCCTTTGCGCCGGCAGGTCCGCAAGGATCAGAACGGTATCGGTCCGCCGCGTTTAACCCGCGCGCATGGACCTGTTGCACAAACGCGCCACACGCGATGCCAAAGGTGCGCCGCAACATTCCTCCCGATGTCCGAAATCAGCCCGTTTTCCGTGTATTTTCGACATGCCCAGGCACCAAGATTGCCAAGTTGAATCATTTGGCAACATAACTGTCACAGGCATTTGTCAGGGCCCCTCTCGAAGAGTTTCGAGACAACAGGGGAATGACATGCCTAGCCACATGATCCGCCGCGCGGCGCTTTACGGAACCGCGATCGCGCTGTGCCTCGGTGCAGCGCCCGCCTTTGCCGCAGATGCACCCGCTCCGGCCGCCGACGCCGCCGACAACACCATCCGCAACACCGACGACATCATCGTCACCGGCACCAAGGTAAACCAGGCCACGCCGATCACCGCGTCGGTCCATACCTTTGAACCGCAAGCGATCGTGTCGCGCTCGATCATCGAAAACTCGATCGCCCCGACCGCCGACTACAGCCAGGTCATTTTGCTGACGCCCAGCGCCTCGCTCCTGCCGAGCAGCGGCAACGGCGTCGGCCTTGGCGATGCCAAGATTGTGCTGCGCGGGTTCAAGGACGGCCAGTACAACATGACCATCGACGGTGTCCCGTTTGGCGACACCAACGACCCGACGCACCATTCGACCTCGTATTTCCCCAACGGCACGTATGACCGCATCATCGTCGATCGCGGCCCCGGCGGCGCGACCGATCTGGGCCAGGCAAGCTATGGCGGCCAGGTCCACCTCATCAGCCGCGAAGTGGAAAACAAGTTCTTCGTCGAAAACCAGTCGGTTTACGGCAGCTTTGACACCTGGATGGAACGCCTGACCGTCAACAGCGGCGAAATCAAGGCGCTCGGCGGGCTGAAACTGATGGGCGTTGGTGAATACAAGACCACCAATGGCGCCCTTACCCATGAAAGCGCCGACTGGACCAACTTGTTCGGCAAAGCCGAACTGCCGATCGGGAACAACGCCAAATTCACCTTCGTCGCCGCGTACAACCACAGCCCGTTCCATCAGTCCGACGCAGGTGGCGGTGCGACACAAGCGCAAATCAACATGTTCGGGCAGAATTTCGGCGGGGTCGATCCGAGCCAGGCGGCAGGATCGGGCTATACCAATGCCCGCACCGACTGGAACTGGGAAATCAAGACCACCGACTTTGAAATCGCCCGGTTGCAATGGAATGTGGCCAGCAACATCGCGATCGACAACAAAGCCTACACGTATTTCTACAAGAACTTCACGATTTCGACCACGGATTCGACTGACCCGTGCAACATCCTGTCAACCGCCACGCAGTGCAGCGGCAGCGCGTACAAGAACGCCAAGGCCCAAGGCACCGGCCTTGAAGGATCAGGCGGCGCGACGCTGAAGGGGGACATCCCGGGTTACAGCAAGCTCAACCAGTACCGCGTGCTTGGCGACATCCTGCAAACCACCTGGACCAATTCGCTTGGCATCCTGAAGGTGGGGGCGTGGTACGAACACGCCGAAACCAAGCGCTACCGCTATTTCTACGACTTCACCAGCGCCTCGGCTGCCGGTGGGCTTGGTGACGAATATTTCAACGCCTCGATCATGAACAACGGTTCGAACTGGTCGTGGGACCAAAAGACCAGCACCGGCTTCGTCGAAGCGAATGGCACGCCGCTGCCCGCCTATCTCAACTTCGACGAGCATAGCGGTTGGAACCAGATCCAGTTCTTTGGCGAAATGGCATTCAAGCTGCTTGATGACAAGCTGACGCTGACGCCGGGCGTAAAGAGCATGGTGTTTACCCGCTTCATCGACACCCCGATTGCCGCACAATCGTCGCGTCACAGCCTCTACGACCATCAGAACTACAAGCCGACACTGCCCTATGCGACGATCAACTATCTGATCCAGCCAAACCTGTCGATCTATGGCCAGTTCGCCAAGGGCTTCGTCATCCCGTCGCTTTCAAACAGCCTGGAATCCTCGGGCGCGAACAACGCATTGGTTCCCGTCGTTCCGGTGCCGACCAAGACGACGAACTGGCAGACGGGGATGGTCTATGCCGGCAACCGGATTAATGTTGACGTCGACGGCTACTACATCCTTGCCAGCAACTCGACCGCCGTCGACCCGACAAACCCGAACGTGCAGGTGCTCAACGCCAACCCGGCGCGGTACGAAGGCCTCGAAGGCCAGATCAGCTATGTCATTCTGCCGCACCTGACTGCGCTGGCCAACGCCACGATCATGTCATCCAAGGACGAAACGACCCATCTGTGGCTGCCAAGTTCGCCGACCAACACGGAAACGCTGGGCCTGCTCTATAACAACGGCATCTTCAACTTCAGCTTCATCGAAAAATTCACCGGTCGGCAATATGCGGATTCGGCCAACCAGGTGCCGGTTGCCGCCTATGATTACGGCATCCTGTCGGCCAGCGCGAAGTGGAAAAACTACACGCTCGGCCTTTCGGTAACCAACGTGTTCAACAATCAACCAGTGACTTCGATCGGGGGATCAACGGCGCTGCCGCTGTATATCTTCCAGACCCGACGGTCGTTCCAGGCGTCCTTCAAGGCGCGCTTCTGATCAAAACCTGATCGCGATACGCGCAGTATAACGGAACCGGGTCGCCCCACAGCGGCCCGGTTTCGGCGTATCGAGCCCCGCAGACGACGGACCGCGCGGCCAAAATGTCGACAGGGCGCGACAAGCCGCACCAACCCGGTTATGGGCGCGCCATGCAATTGACACCATCCACTCCGGATCAGCCGCAGGCAAGCGGCACAACCCCGTTGCCCACAGGGCCTGACCTGTCTTCACTGCGCGTCGCGCTGTTCAGCGGCAATTACAACTATGTGCGCGATGGCGCGAACCAGGCGCTCAACCGGCTGGTCGGCTATCTCCTGCGTCAGGGCGCGGCGGTGCGTGTCTATGCGCCGGTGGTGGAAAACCCCGCGTTCGAGCCGACCGGCGATCTGATCGATATTCCCGCGCTGCCCTTGCCCGGCCGCAGCGAATACCGCATCCCCTTTGCGCTGGGGCGGCGCGCGCGGCGCGATCTGGCCGCCTTTGCGCCCAATGTCGTGCATGTCTCGTCGCCCGATGTCGCCGGCCACCGCGCAGTATCGTGGGCGCGGCGGCGGCATCTGTCGGTGCTGGCGAGCGTCCACACCCGTTTCGACACGTATCCGCGCTATTACAACCTCGCCTGGATCGAGCCGATACTGACCGCGATCCTGCGCCGGTTTTACCGCCGCTGCGACGCGCTCGTCGCGCCGTCGGAATCGATGGCGCAAGTCCTGCGCGATCAGCGGATGAACTATGACATCTCGCTATGGTCGCGCGGGGTCGATCGCGACATCTTTCACCCCGGCCGCCGCGACATGGCCTGGCGCCGGAGCCTCGGCATCGGCGATGATGACGTCGTGGTCGGCTTTCTCGGCCGGCTGGTGATGGAAAAAGGCCTCGATGTCTTTGCCGACGCGATCGATGACCTGACACGGCGCGGCTTTGCGCACAAAGTCATGGTCATCGGCGAAGGCCCGGCGCGCGCCTGGTTTGAGGCGCGCCTGCCGGGCGCGGTATTCGTCGGGTTTCAGGGCGGGGCCGATCTGGGCCGCGCGGTCGCCTCGATGGACGTGCTGTTCAACCCGTCGATCACGGAAACCTTTGGCAATGTGACGCTCGAGGCGATGGCTTGCGCCCTGCCCGTTGTCGCCGCCGAAGCCACCGGCAGCGAAAGCCTGGTTGAAAATCACGTCAACGGACGGCTGATCCGCCCCGGCGCGATCCATTCCTTTGCCGAAGCGCTGCGCGCCTATGTCGTCGACCCCGCTTTGCGCGCGCGCCACGGCGCCGCCGGCGAAGCGCGCAGCCTCGATTTCAGCTGGGACCGCATCAACCAGGCCGTTGCCGAAACCTATTTGCGGCTTATCCGCCAAAAACAGGCGCCGCGCTGACTCCTCCCCCATTTGCGGGGGGAGGAGCATGACTACAGGCGCTCGATGCGGCGCGCGGCTTCGTCGAGGATGTCGGCGATGGCGTGCGCCACGCTGTCGTCAAACCCGGCGGCAAAGACCCGGCCCCTGAGCGCCAGTTTCAGATTGGCCATGGCGCGCATGACCGGCGGGCTTGCCTCGCGGCTGGTGGCATCGGCCAGCGCCTGCAACCGGGCGATGATCGCGGCGATGTCTCCGGCGCGCGCTTCGACCTCGGCGCGACCGGCGTCGGTCGCGACAAACGCCTTGCGCGCGCCCTCGCCCGGGGCCTCGGCAATCAGCCCTTCATCAACGAGCAACGACAGCGTCGGATAGACCACCCCCGGACTGGGCGCATAGGCCCCGCCGGTCAGCTCTTCGACCGCCTTGATCAGGTCATAGCCATGGCGGCTTTCGCGGGTCAGCAGGCTGAGCAGCAGCAGGCGCAATTCGCCCTGGGCAAACATCCTCCTGCCGCGACCGCCGCCAAAGCCGCCATGCCCGCGATGCCGGCCTTCGCCGCCAAAGTCATCGCCGGGGCCGCCGTGCCGCCCAAACGGACCGCCACGGCCTTCGCCACGCATGAATCCCATGCCGAACATCCGTCCGGACCGGACCATCATCCGCGCCGCATCGGCGCAAGTCTTGCGATCGTCGTGCGACCGCCATTTTTCGAAACGCATAAATCTCCTTTCGATTCGATGGGTCTAAGATATATCTTTATGGCGATACCACAAGCCCCCGATGGTAAATTTGCGTTCGCAGTCTATATCGGGCCTCAGACCATGTCCGACCTGTTTGCCCCATCCCCGTCCGACGAGCCCAGCGCCCGCGCCGCCCTCAGCCCCGAGCAGGAGCCGCTGGCCGAACGTCTGCGCCCAAAACGGCTGGCCGATATCATCGGACAGGATCATCTGACCGGCCCCGATGGCGCGATCGGGCGCATGGTTGCGGCGGGCAAGCTGTCATCGATGATCCTGTGGGGGCCGCCGGGCACGGGCAAGACCAGTATCGCGCGCCTGCTCGCCGATGCCGTGGGCATGCGCTATGTCTCGATCAGCGCGGTATTTTCGGGCGTCGCCGATCTGCGCAAGGCCTTTGCCGAGGCCGAAAGCATGGCCTCGCTCGGCCGCCGCACGCTGTTGTTCGTCGACGAAATTCATCGTTTCAACCGCGCGCAGCAGGACGGATTCCTGCCCTATGTGGAGCGCGGCACGGTGACACTGATCGGCGCGACGACCGAAAATCCCAGCTTCGCGCTCAACGCCGCGCTGCTCAGCCGCGCGCAAGTGCTGATCCTCCATCGGCTCGATGCCGCCGCGCTGCCCCGGCTGCTCGCCCGCGTCGAGGACGAAACCGGCGTCCCCCTGCCGCTGACCCCGGCGGCGCGCGAGGCATTGGTCGCATCAGCCGATGGCGACGGGCGCTTTTTGATCAATCAGGCCGAAACGCTGCTCGACGTGTCGCTGCCCGCGCCGCTCGATCCGGCGGGCCTGTCGAAATTCCTGATGCGGCGCATGGCGGTCTACGACAAGGACCGCGACGGGCATTACAACCTGATCTCGGCGCTGCACAAATCCTTGCGCGGATCGGACGCCCAGGCCGCGCTCTATTATCTCGCGCGGATGCTGGTGGCGGGCGAAGACCCGATGTTCGTGCTGCGCCGCCTGGTCCGCTTTGCCAGCGAAGACATCGGCCTTGCCGATCCGCAAGCGCTGATCCAGTGCCTTGCCGCCAAGGATGCCTATGATTTCCTCGGCAGCCCCGAAGGCGAACTGGCGATCGTGCAGGCCTGCCTCTATTGCGCGACCGCGCCCAAATCGAATGCCGCCTATCTCGCGCAAAAGGCCGCCTTTGCCAGCGCGCGCGAAACCGGATCACTCAGCCCCCCGGCCAACATCCTCAACGCGCCGACCAAGCTGATGAAGGACATCGGCTATGGCGCGAACTACGCCTACGATCACGACGCGCCCGACGGCTTTTCCGGTGCCGACTATTGGCCCGAAGGCATGGCGCGCCAGACCTTTTACCGCCCGGTCGAGCGCGGATTCGAACGCGAAGTCATCCGCCGCCTCGAATGGTGGGAAAAACGGCGCCAGGACCGCGCATGACGCGCCATCCAAAAGCCCCTCCCCGCGCGGGGCCACTCGATTTCCCATCGCAAGTGCGTCTGTTTTCATGGATCGGCATAATCTGAATCCGCTCGTCCTGAGCCTGTCGAAGGACGCGCGCGCCATCTGTGGCAGGCGATGGGACACGTGCGCCCGGCAGCCCCGGCGCGCATCC
>NZ_KQ954306.1 GCF_001519055.1 Novosphingobium sp. Fuku2-ISO-50
AATCGACGTGATCCACACGTCCGATGAATTTATCCACATCGACGTAAACGGGCATCGCTACTCATTTGAGGTAGGCAGCGACGATGACGAGTATGTCTTCACCGACGGGGAAGCGACCTTCACGATTCCGCTGATGGATTTCGATCAAGGTTTCTAGGATTTGGCCTGACAAACCTTCCAAACCCGTCTTAATCGAGATGTCGGCAATCAACCAAGGAGCCGACAATATGACGACGACCAATTCCAAATCGACCGCCCCGAATCCCGAAGCCACAGGTGCTATGGAATTTATCACGCTTGACCATGTTGCCCGTGAGGCTGGAATTCCCCCGCGCGAGGCTCGGATGATGCTGCGCCTTGCAGCGAAACAGACGAAGCAATATCCGAACCTCGGCAAGGAACATGAACCCCGCCAACCTTGGCAATGGCTGCCTGGGTCCAAGGGACTGGAGGAGGCGCGCAAAGCGCTAAGTCCAGCCGTATGACTTATTCTCGTGAACACTTGCACAGTTGTTATTTATAATTGCTATTGGTCCGCTAAATGGCACCAAGCCGCAATATATGAAATAACTGTTCAAGTGTTCATGCGAAGGCGAATTCCTTCAAAGCACCGCGCGCGGTTTCCGTCCCGTTCCGCCTTCGCGGTCGTGCTTTCAAACCCTCGCGCACTGAGTAGCCTGCCGAACACGCTGCTATCTATGTCCGGAAGCCCGCGCTCACGCAAAAACCTGTTATAACTCTCGCGAAGTACCGCTGAGGGTGTCACTGAACCCTCGCTTTCCCTCGTGCGCTGCTCCAACCATGTACCGAGTGTGTCCTGCTCTGCGAAATATTGATCTGTGGAGGCAGTGATCGACTCGGGCGGGTTGAGGCCCTGACGAAACCATTCACGCGCGCCATCGATCATCCACGATAGGATTGCTGAATGCTCGTCAGTAAGCTTTCGCTCGAGATCGTGATCGGGTTTCTTCGGGACATAGTCCAACTCGAGCAAGTGTATGCGGCGGCGCATGTCAGGTCCGACAGACTTAAGTCGAGGCAGATGGTTGGTCGTCATCCAGATCTTGTAGCACGGCCGGTACGTAAACGGGTTTTTGTAAAGAAATCGAGCGGTAACCAAATCGGCGCCAGTTGCTCGTTTGACCGTGACCTCATTCAGCATACCGCCTTGCTCGGTTTCTCCGGAGGTCACAAACCTGGCGCCAGCGACATATGCCATTGCCGTCTCATGTGTTTTACTTTTGCCATCTATAAAAGTCTCTGGAAGTGCCTCATTGTGGTAATCTCCCATGATCGCGGCAATTGTGTTAACGAGAACAGACTTACCATTTCCACCCGGTCCGTAAATAACTAGAATCTTCTGCTCTTTTGTGCTTCCCGTCAAAAGATAACCGCAAAACCTCTTGAAATAGGCGATTTTTTCTAGATCGCTTTTAAAAATCTGCTTAATGAATTTATTCCATTGAGGGCATGATGATTCTTCATCAGGATCGACTGATGTTTGTTTGGTGACGTATATGCCGAGTCTCGTTTTGACAAATGTCCGCTTCTTTATATTGAATAGACCGCCGGGCGTTCCGAGCAGAAATTCCTGCGCATCCATTTCACTGATAGAGACATGCAGGCTTTTATCACTTTCGGTAAAACCTTTGACGTTACGGACGGTTGACAGGGAACCCTTCCAGCGAGCTTCGGGTTCGTTCTGCTGATCAAGAAATTTCCGGATCAAGGCCTCAACACCCTTCGATTCGTCAATTTTCCAGAGATCTCCATCCTTGATAAGCCATTGCGCTTTTTCAGGGACATAGCGGATGATTTTACCGTGTGCCTTCCGGAAAAGGTGGCCGGCGTCACTTTCAGATTGAATGTTCTTGCTCATTGTCCCGCCTCCAGCCTTGCATGAATTTGAATAATCTGTTTCTCGGCCTCGTCCGGATCGGCCCCCCATTTGTCGACGAAGTAGGGGTTCACGAGCAGCACTGTCGCGATCTCGGAATCCGAAGCGCCAGCAGCGATCAGTGCAGCCACGATTATAAAGACAGCGCCAGATCGGTCCTTTCGCATGACGCGCTTGGCCATCATCAATGTGCCTGCTTGCAGGCCAATTTTGAGCCGGTAACGCCGCATGATCTCCTTTGCGTCGAGCCCGGCAGTTATGATTTTGGTTGGTCGGGCCTTGGCGATTTGGGGTCGTTCGTTTCGGATCGAGGCAGGTAGCCTTTGCGGCGTAACGTCGAAGCGACGCAGGGTTACGAGCGGCCTTCCATATTCCGGCTTGTGATTGATGGTACCGGGCAAGCGCAGCATCTTGGTGATCGACCAGCCGCCCTTATCCCCTCCGTCCTTGTATACGATGTTGCGGGAGTGAATCTCAGCGACTGCACCTGGTTGCGCTTGATCCCAAATCCAGATGCCTTGAAGGCGACCAGGAGATGTGCGCCATAGGATGTTCGGGGCAGGATCATATCCACGCGGATCTGCATCGTCGATGTCGCACCATGCATACGGGCTTGGCAACGCCAGTCCCATTTGCCGACGAGGTTCGGTGAAGGCGTTCGGACAGAAATAGATGTCGAACCGCTCTGGTGCGTAACTTTCAAGCAGTCGGGCAATACGCGCGCCACGATTGCCGCGAATAGCATGATCGTTCCAGCTTGCGCCCTGACGGGTGCCAAGAAAGGTATATGCAGCCGGATCGTGGCTGTCCCAAACCATGGTCAGAAAATCGACAGCGGACGCCAATGTGCTGGCCGACCTGTCGGGTGACGTAAGCGGTTTCAGCTTTGCGGGGACCATTACGCTGCCTCCCGCGCTGCCGCTAGCGAGGCGATGTGAGCGTGAACTTCGCCAGCAATCCATGCCACGCTATGCGCGCCAAACCGGATACGCTTGGGAAATTGTCCCTTCGCTTCAAGGCGAATAAGCGTGGAATTCGACATGGTAATACCAAGTCTATTCAAATCTTCTCGTGTAATAACGATTTTTGTATTGGGGAATGTCATCACAAATACTCCGTTGGTGATGACATCGTATTATTCACATATTTTCGACAAAATCGATAGTGGCAAATGAAAGTACTGCCGGGAATCCCCGTGGCATATTCATTTTTGCCGACGCTGATCGACCACCTCTTTGATCAGGCGATCGAGAGGTTCCGCCTTGCCAGTGATGGCTTGGTACGCCTGCCGGATGATGGTGGGATAACGCCCAGCGAATTCTCCCAGCTCTTTGGTATAGGTGCCACGGCTGGGTTTCAGGTTCGGCGCAACGCTGTCCAGGACCTTGGCTATGTCTGTCACGATATGAAACCGCAGGAACTCATTGAAAGGCAAGCTATAGTGTCGGTGGTAGACCAAGTTGATGATGACGTTCTGCGCCATGAGTTTCAGGTTTTCGAGTTGTGTGCGAACGGTGTCATAATCAGGCTTGAGCTCGTCGATCACGTCATTTGGCCAGAGAGAAAACCATGCCTGATTTTTGGGGCTCACCGCTTCGATCACGCGATCAAGCGGATTTAGGAGCTTGGTTTCGAGCCATTCGACTCGTTCAGTCAGTGTGGCGTCAAACGGTGCGTACTGGTCGAAGTCATTGGGCATCGTGGACAAAACGTCGCGATAGTGGGTGGCCAGATAGTCGAGACGTTCGGTAAGGGCAGCTCGCTGAACAGGGTCGGTGATTTTCGCCTCCTTGGCAATCGACTCGATGACCGAGCGCGGGAAGGGGGCTTCATCGATTGCGGTTGGTTCGGTCACGATCGGATCTCAACATGGGGCCTTGAACGATTGTAGCCCATACCTGTCAATGCGTCGTAACCGCACGCATTCCGATTGCCCGTGTTGTGCTGGATCGGCGTTTTGCGCCGCTCAACTGGAAGCTGACGTGATGGACACTGCGATATCGGTAATCGAACGGAACAGGATCATAGGGTCGTCTTTTGACGGAACAAACCCGCGCCGCGCCCAGAAGTCTGCCGCATCGCCGTCCACTGCATTGACGACCAAGGTCCTGCCGCCAACCAATGTCGCAGCCGCAACGCAGCGTTCCAAGGCGTGTTTGACCAGCCCTGTTCCGATTCCTTGCCCGGCCCATGCGGTGTCGGTCGCGAGCTGGCCCAAGAGCAAACACGGGACCGGATCGGGTGGTTGCCCGGTGCGAATCGCGCGCGGCATGGCGGTTGGTATGATCGCGGTCGGCGCAAGACCATAATAGCCAACGACTCGCCCGGCATCATGTACGACCGTGACCGCTGTGAAGCCCTTGCGGTGGTTGGAAAGCGCACGCTGTTTGAGCCAGTTATCCAGTGACGGCTTGCCGCTGGTGAATTGCGACAGATCGTGCAGGTCGTTCAACGGCTCTGGCGCTGAAATCGGCATGGTTGTGCGCTTTACTGGTCAGCGGCCTTTTCCCAAGGCGCCGCGCGCTTCAGCACATCAACCATGGCGGGCACAGGCTTGCCAGGCACATCAAGGGCGGCGACGAAAGCTTCAAACCCTTCGGGGCTAACCCGGATCAGCGTGTTTTCCATGATGGCCTCTTCGGCGGCACGCACGGCGGCATCACGCATGAATTCAGTACGCGAACGTCCGCGCAACTGGGCTGCACGGTCGATGATCGCCAGATCGGCGTCGGGCAGGCGCATTGATAACGGGTGGTCTTTGCGGGAAGCGGCCTGCGCCATGATAAAATCTCCAATCGGGCGACATATACCGCAACGTATTGTAAATTGCAATACGTTACTATTTGGCGGCTTTGAGTTCCGCAAGGCGTTCGCCCCATTGCTCCAAGGCGTCGCGCTTCTCGGTGTCGTAGCCGTAGCGATTATACACTGCCGCCACACCTGAAATCGTGCCTGAGATGTGGTTCAAGACCTTCTCGATGACGTGGGGCGCAACCCTTGCCCGCGCCATTCCAGAGGCGGCGGTACGACGCAGATCGTGGAACCGCCAGTTGGTCGTGCCCGAAATCTCGTGCATGTGGCGGATGGCCTTGGTGAACCCGTTGATCGGCACCCGGCCATTGGTTGTGAACACAATGTCGCACCCGGCGTAGCGCGGGACTTCGCCCAGCAGTTGCAGAGCAAACGCACTGAGCGGGACGGCATGGGGCTTGCCATTTTTCGACAAGTGGCCGGGAATGACCCATTCTTTCTGATCGACATTGATTTCGCTCCAACGCATTTCATTCAATTCGCCCCGTCGTTGCGCGGTCGCCAGCAGCAGGGGCACAAATTGCCGATAGGGGTATGGCTCGGCTTCGCAGGCTTCCAGCAGGGCTGTGATTTCGCCATCAGACAAAACCCGGTCGCGCGCCTGTTCGCGTGTAGGTGCGCGTAGGCCCAACACAGGCGACGCATCCACGATGCCGCGTTCGACGCACCAATTGAACAGCTTGCGCACGTGTGAGTGGATGCGGTTCGCCTGATACGATGATCCACGATCTACCGCGCCGTCGATCAAGGACATGATGTCTGGGCGGGTGAGGTGTCGAATATCACGCTGGCCAAACACGGGCACAAGTTCGCGCTGAAGGATACGCTCGGCCTCACGCCAACTGCGATTGCGCGGGCGCGCGTAAATCCGAATGAACTCGTTGCAGACGGCCTCAACACGCATGTCCAACTGACGGCGTTTTGCTGCGGGATCGACACCGTCATCGACAAGGCGCAGCGCATCGGTCGCCCGAGTGCGGGCTTCGGCAAGAGTTAGTCGGGGGTATATGCCTAGAGGCAGGCGCCGTTGGTTGACGCCATACCGATATTTGACCGTGAAAACCTTCTTGCCCGTCGGGTAAACGCGAACGCTAAAACCGGGGCACAGAAGGTCGTGGACCTCATACCGCTTGTCCATAGGCTTGAACGCATCGATTGCCTTCGCATTGAGTGCCTTGCGCATATGCCGTTCCTTTCAACGGCACCGCAATAATCATGGAAATCTGATAATCTCAAAGAAAATCCTGTACTTAGAACGAGGCGATACGGAAAAGTTCAGCCTGCGTCGATTTGCAAAAGGACCGGGGGTAGTTGGAACCGAATTCCAGCGCACCCGCCCGCACCAAGCGCCGCGACTCGGGCTGGTGGTTTTCGCCATCAGGTGATTGCGTGATCGAAGCCGATTATGCGCCGCACTGACCTGTGAATCGATCGATCACGCTTACCAGCCCCCGACGCCGCCATGGTGTGAGCATGTCCCACGCGCGTGTTGGCTGAAGCTCCATGAGCCATCTACGCAATGCGCGGTCGCGCCTGCCGGGCGATGGTTGGCTTGCATCGGGCTGTGGATGCTATTGCCGTCTACGTTCGTGTAGTGACGCCCATATCGCGGGCCGTAACCGTGATGGGCGGTATAGTGGTGAACGTAGTGGCGCGCTAATGCTCGTGCGGGGGCGACGATCGGCGCTGTGAGCGCCACCGCCATAAGCAAACAGATCTTTCCGTTTCGTGCCATAGTGTTCGCCCCAAGAATGTTGTCTCTGCAGCTAATGCTTGGCCTGAAACAGCTGTTCGCGCAATCGATGCGGCTGTCATATTGCGGGTGAGGTCATGGTATCGCCATTTTGGCCATATTTAAAATTTTGCGGGATGCGAGATTGGCGTTTAATCCTTAGCCATTGCGGCATTCCCAGCTTGCCAATATGACTAAGATAAACTTGCTCAATGGGGGTTGAGATGCGCTTGATAGCAACTCTTATCGCTGGGATTGCACTGGGTGCGGCTCAAACGGCCCATGCAAACGATTGGGAGAAGTTTTTCCGGCCAATCGGGAAATGGCCTACCGCAATCGCCTTCAATGGTGAGCCGGAAATGATGAGTACCAGTGGCAATTCGGATGCCGATATCGAGCAGATGTGGCGCAGGGGCTATGCGCCGATCGGTTTCACCTCATTCGAGACCGGAAATAACAAAACTGACGATGCTGTGCGCCTCGCCAAAAAATTGCATGCAAGATATCTTGTTGTGAGCGCTAACCTAAAGTCTTCGACCATGACGTCAATTCCGCTAACGTTGCCGAATACGACAACATCCTACACAAACGGAACTGCGAACGTATACGGTAGTGGAGGTTCTGCTAGCGGCACTTATTCAGGAACAACAACTACCTATGGAACACAGACTACCTATATTCCAATACGGATAAATCGTTTCAGCAAGACTGCGATTTACTTTCAGGAGCTACCCAAATCTGGTATTGGGATTTTGATGCGGGAATTGAGCGCGCCTGAGATGCAGAGGCTCGAAACTCGACATGCAATCGCAATTAGATTCGTGCGGGATGGCTCGCCAGCCTATACCGCCGACATATTCCCTGGCGATATTATAACCAAGATCAACGGCCAACCTGCTGATCCTGATGCTTTGAAGACAGCCTTAACGGGGCCGCAACCGATCGCGCTTCGTATCGATCGGAATGGGCAGCAAAGGGACATATCGGTGAACGTACCGCCCGAATGGCAACCCAAATGATCATGTGTCGGGCCGATCGGTTCTGACAGTCATGCACTGAGCTGGGAAGCCGGGCTTAGCATCGCCTTGATGCGCTGACGGCTTGCCCGAACAGAGCTCAAAAGGAATGGACGCGCATCGGCCATGAGGGACATCTTTCCCCGCACAGATTTTCGCCTGCCTGCCGACGTTCGAGATAGGTATCCCGCGCTTGCTGGCGTGATGACGTTGATCGATGTCGAATCTATTCCCTCTTGCATCGTCACGGTGCCGGGGACTTCGATTTACGCGGCCTATCGGGAGGACGGATCACTCGACTACATCTGGGACGTGGAGGTGGAAAAAATGCTTTATAGAGCACCGAACTAAACTCGGTCCATTTTCATCGTATGGCTCGCACCAATTGAAAACCCATGTGTTTGCTATGCAAGTTTGCGTTTTGGATGGTCAACAAGCCGATCGACACGCTTGATAATCTGACGACGATACGCATCCCGGTCATTTCCGTGGTGCAACCGCCGATGGCAATTGGGGCATCCGGCAATGGCATTGTCGATAGTGTCTGGACCACCATCGGCTAATCGCCTCAAATGATGCACTTCAAGGAACGGTGTACCATCATCGCGGAAGAAGGGGGCTGCTTCGCCACAGGCCTCGCATACGCCCTGCGCGGCTTGCAAAATCCATGCGATCACATTGGGATCACGAGCAAACTGCCGAGTAAAACCCGTAACTCGTTCGACCGTTTGTGAGCCTTCGGGGAGCGGGAAGTCTCCGACCTTTAGCTTTTCTGCAGCAGATTCTACGCGCGTTGCCAACTGCTCGGGGTCGGCTGTGGTCGCTTCCAGTATTTCAGCCCGCACCCAATGCTTGTTGATCAGGCTTATGATCCGCCCCTTAGCGCGACCAATGTTATGCAACGGCACATAGCCCGAGACGAAGTCAAGACCTAATTCGTCGATCACGGCGGAAATATTTTGCATTCGCCGCTCGTAGGCGCCTTCACTGCGGCTACGAAGGTCATTCGCCACCACTGTTCGGCGTAGGTTCGATTTGTTGATTTGTTCGCCGGCCTGCTGTGCTAGCCAAAGCCGGTGATACGCTTTGACGCACGCCTCGAGTTCGTCATCGGTCCAATCTGTGCCCTTTGTCGAGGTTCTTGTTCCCTCTGCACGAAATGCCCCTGTGGTTGGATCAAAGGCAGTCAAGTGCATCGTCAGCGAATCTTCTGGCCATCTTTCGATCGCCGTCCTTGGGCTGGCGGTGGCATCTTTTGCCTTGACCATGACGACCCGGAACACACGGTCGGTGTCCCATACATGCTGCAAGTGCCGTTGCTGACCGTTATGTCCGCGCTGCGTTGACCAAACCGCGAGCTTGGGATGATTGAAAAAATCGACAGTAACGCGAGCGCCATCGTCTTCCACTTCGTCAGTCCAAAGCGTAACCACGGTGATCGAACCGTCCGGGCTTTGCGCAGACCACGCATAGCGGTTGTTCGTGACCGCCCCTAAGTGGGCAAAAGCCTCAACGACGCTCCACTTTTTCAAGGGAAATGCCTCCGTGAAACGTTTTTAAACGGGGCGACTTTGCAGCACCGCGACGAGATCGGCTAGGAAACGTTGCAGTTGTTCCGATTTTTCGCAGTTTGCCAAGACTGAAACGCTGAAGGCGGGAAATCCAGCAAGATTTGATGTGCTCAGGTCGCCTACAATTTCCTTGAGCCTCTCGAACCAAACTCGCCTGACCGCTTCGTCCTGTAGTGCGGGCGCATTCTTGAGCCAACGAAGTGACAACGAGATATTGGTATCGTGGCCCCAAAGATGCAGCGGATAAACGAATTTTCCATTCGCACCCGCGAACACCGCAATAATCGAGCCCTGAGCGTTTGCTAAATCAGCCTTGCCGCCGAGCGCTTCGATCATGGCAATATAGGCTCTTGCGCCTTTCATCGCGTCTGCGCCGGATGGCGAAATTTGCTTTTGAAGCCATTCCTCAATGGACAGCGACGGCTTCGCTATGCGGGCGCCTTTGACGGCGGCTGTCCGCTCAGTTTCGCCGATCACGCGCGGGCTGAGGCTTATGGACCCATGCTCGTCTGCAAACCAACGCAACTCCACGGCTCGAACATCCGCGCGCATCTGGTCGTTCAGGAATTCGACTATCCGTGCGAGTTCGCGGGGAATTTCATCGGCCACAAATACCAGTTTGATGCGGCCCGATGCAAAGTTCGAATCGACCTGTGCCCAAAAGCTTTCGGGCTCCTGATCGCCAATGAACTCGGCCAAAACCTCATCGGCGTTTATCGCGGGGTCCTGGATTGACTGCGCAAAACTTTGGGCGATCCTTCCGGCCTGCCAATACGCGGTGGCGTTCGCGGCATAGTCGAGCATTTGGCCGACCACTTCACGCCGGAGGCGCGTGTCAACCGCACGCTTGAGTTCAACCAACACAGGTACAGCGTCGCGAGTGACGAACAGGTGATCGACGGACCAACGGCCACCGCCGTTTTCGCTGTCAGCAATTGTTTGTTCCCGGCGCACCAGAAGCAGGTCGCCGTCGCCGTCTGTGATTAGCTCTGGATATTTTGCGACCAACGTCTGCATCCGATCTTCATTCTCCGGGGCTGATGGTGTCATCCTGCGAAGGTCACCGTTCGCATCGACGGTGTAAATGTAACCTTGGGCCAATTATTCCCCCTCAGAGTTCAATCGGGCTTGAAAGCCCTTTCAGTCGTGACAGTCTGATGCGACGCTGGCCGTTCTTGGCCATTGCGCCCGCGCTTTCCCAAGCAATGTTGCCGGGTCCATCATATGCGATTTCGGCTTCCTCAGGCGAAACGATCTTCAGGAAAACGAGGCGGTCGCATGTCGCGTACATCGAGATGGCATTGCCACCCGTGAGTTTGATCTGCACGTCGCCATTGTCATCATAAGCATCGTGCCCTGGTCGGCTTGGCGGATAGAGTTTCAGTCCAAGTGCCTCGGCGGCAATGACCTCCCCAATTGAGCCGACAAGATGCCCGTCCGGCGTGAATGGCCGCCCCGGATAACGAGCCGATAGCTCTTCGACGGCTTCGTAAATTTTCCTCACCGCGTGAGGAAGGGCGATTCGTTTGGGTGTGGCATTTGTCACGTTCGGCGCACCTCTCCTCGTTAGGGTGTTCTATGCATAACAGGTGCTCGTCTGGTTAACGCAATGGAGACATTGCATAAATTCTTGTTTTGCTCGGGAGGGTGCTTTATGCGCTGGGGAGATTACACTCTCTTGTTAGCGGGTCGCAGCCATGGTGACCTGGGCGATTTGGTTAAAAATGGTCCGAGAATTGGTTAGAGGCGAAAGTGTGGGTCACAGCGGGGTATCAGAGGCAGGCAATTGCTTGCCACGGAATGAAAAGATATGAAACGGCATGATTTAATGGAGATTGCAGAAATTCTTGATCTGAGATGCGAATTGAAGTAATATGCATCGATCTGCAAAGCAGTAATGGCCAGCTTTTAATCAGTAGGTCGCTGGTTCGAATCCAGCTGGGCTCACCATATTTTTCAATAATATATGTTGAAAATATGGCTCGAATCGGCGCAGTTTGGCCGGTGCGGGGCGCGTCGGCACTTCGTCGCTTGGAGCGTGCCGCTCGCGTCCAGAAACGCCGGACTTGGTTGCGCGACTATCCGTCGACGGATTTGTCCATCATATCCATGAAATTGCGCGCCGCGTCGCGGTCGGCTGCGTCCTTGAACGCGACATCGAGATCCGGCGCGGCGTCCAGCATGTAAAGGATCGTCCACATCGCGAACCGCCGACCCTTGTCCGTCTCAAGCCCGAACTCGACGCGCATGTGTTCGGCCCCGCCGGCAAGCGCCGCCGGGGTGAGTGTATCGAGATCGTCAGTCCCGAAGAAACGGCGAAGTTGATCGTTGAAGTCCATGACAGGCAGCCTATCCCGCCAAGCGCGACCCGGGTCAATCAGGGGCGCTGCAATAAATCGGCCCGCCGGCCCCGTGGCCCCTTCGCAGTAGGCGCCCTGCGCGTGCGGCGGGCCGCCCAAGTTCAATGATTCCGAGCAGGATCAGGTATGAATACATGGTCGAAAATAATCTGAATTAAATTTCCGCATGGTAATAATCAAGTTATAAAGGTTTTTACTTATGGTTTTTAAACGAAACTGTGTCCAAAATGAAGCGAACGGTAAGGTAAAAAGGTGTCAGTCAATACCGCAATCTTGACACTATCGCCATTTGCGCAGAAATGGCGCTTGTCAGGTAAGACGGCAAGAGCCGGCTGAAAGCACTAGGGAGGTGCAGATAATGTCTGTAAAATCAATCAAATCGTGTCCATCGGCGCTTTTCGTGGGCGCTTCGGTGCTGGCCTGCGCCATGCAGTCGACCGCGGCTTTTGCCGATCCTGCAGCCGCGCCTGCAACTGGTTCGCAGGCGTTCAGCTGGACCGGTGCCTATGCCGGTGCCGAGATCGGTTATGCCGCCGGCAATTCATCGTGGGATGTTGCGGATCTTTCTTATGTCAATAACGGGCAGACCGCTGCCAACAAGCAAGGCTTCGTCTATGCTGGCGAAATCGGCTATAACTATCAGTTGGCGAGCCACATTCTTGTCGGTGTAGAGGCCGAGATTTATGGGTCCACCAAGTCGGGCACCAGCTATCTTGGCGGGGAAGGGCTTACCGCTCACAACAAATTCGGCGGCAATGTGTCTGCGCGTCTTGGCGCTACCTTCAATCGCCTTCTGGCGTTTGGCAAAGTTGGCTATGCGCGTGCCAACTACAAATATCATCTCACCGATTCCTATGGCGATACGGCGGATGGCTCGTTGACGCGCTCGGGCCTGCTGGTTGGCGGCGGTCTTGAATATGCTCTCACGCCCAAGTGGAGCTTCAAGGCCGAATACGATCACGTCAGCTATCCGACCCGGACCGTGACGTTGAACGGCACGTATTACTCAAACGTGGCCGCCGATATTCACGAGTATGAGAGCACCGTGAAATTTGGTGTGAACTACCATTTTTGACCGCCAGCGTTGAACGCGATTCCTCCGGCCAGGTCATGGCCGGAGGGATCTTTCCAGGGTTGTAATCCGCCAGCTCTGCGCGTGGCGGTCTTTTATGGCGATTTTTCAATGGCTTTGCGTTCTGCCATTCCTGCCATTGGGTTTCCTGCGATCTTCTCCGGGCGTGCGGCTGAATTGCTGGCCTTGCAGCGCCAGTATGACGAGAGCCAGTTTTGGCCGCCGGACAAGATGCGGTCGGCCCAATTTGCGCAACTCTCCCTGCTGATCGAACATTGCGCCAGAACCGTTCCGTTTTACGCCGATCGCCTCCGGCGCGCGGGACTGGCGCCGGGCAAGCGTCTCACCGAAGCTGCGTGGCGCCGCTTGCCGATCCTGACACGTGCCGATGTGGGCCAATTGGGCGAAAAGCTTTATGCAAGCAGCATTCCCGCGGGTTTTGGTCCGACAGCCGTGGCCGCGTCCGGTGGTTCGTCGGGCGTCCCCGTGCGTGTTCGCAAGACGGCTCTGGACAATGTCCTGTGGGAATCGATCAATATCCGCGAGGAACTGTGGCACCGTGATCGGCCCGAAGGCGATCTGGTGCGTCTGCGTGGCATCCCCGACGATTTGACGCCCGAACAGATGGCTGCCGCGCGGTCTAAAGACGGGCTGATTCTGCCCGATTGGGGGCATCCGGCAAACCTGTTCTGGAAAACCGGGCGACTTGGCCTGCTTAGTCCAAAATTGCCGTTGGCGCAGCAGGTGGCTTTCATTCGCAAGATGCAGCCGGCCTATCTCTATACATTTCCGTCCTATCTGCGGCTGATCATTTCCCATATCCGCGACAAGCGGGAGAAAGTCGGCGCGATGCGCGCGGTTTTTACCGCATCCGAGCAAGTCAGCGATGAACTGCGCGAGGATTGCCTGAAGGTTTTCGGCTGCAAGATCGTCGAAAACTACACGAGCGGTGAAACCGGCTATATTGCGCTGCAATGCCCGGAAACCACCAATCTGCATGTCCAGTCCGAAATCGCGCTGGTGGAAATTCTCAACGCCGATGGCGGGGCCTGTCGGCCAGGGGAAATCGGCAGGGTCGTGCTGACGCCGCTGCACAATTTTGCGATGCCGCTGCTTCGCTATGAAATCGGTGATGAGGCGGAAGTTGCACAACCGTGCTCGTGCGGCCGTGGCCTTCTGGCGCTGAAACGCGTCGTCGGGCGCGCGGATGATTATTTCCTGCTCGCAAATGGCGAAAGGCGACGCGCCGACATCAGTCATTATCGCCTGTCCGGCATTCCCGCGATACGCGAGTTTCGGCTGGTTCAGCGCAGCTTTACGCAGATCGTGCTCCAGATCGTGGCCTCTCGCGCCTTGACGGGAGACGAACTTTCCATAGTCGAGAATGTGGTGGCGAAAGCATCGGGCGGGCTGTTCGAAACGGTGATCGAGTTCGTGCCGGATCTTGACCGCACCGCCGCCGGGAAATTGCGCGCATTCAAGTGCGAGGTCGTCGGGTGACGCTGCAAGACCGGTCGCCGTCCGATCCGCTTTGGGTCATTACATCCTATTATAATCCGGCGGGCTATCGGCGGCGTTTGCAGAACTTTCACGCGTTCAGGCGGCATTTGACCGCACCGCTGCTGGTTGTCGAACTGACGCCGGATGGCCGGGGCCAATTGCAGGACGCCGACGCCGACATGGTCGTGCGTCTGAGCGGAGACGATCGCATCTGGCAAAAGGAGCGGCTGCTGAATATCGGCGCGGCGATGTTGCCGCCCCATGTGCGCTATGTCGCCTGGGTGGACGCTGACCTTCTTTTCTCGGACCCGGACTGGCCGATCAAGGCGCGCGCCGCGCTGGACGAGCATGGCGGCATGGTGCAATTGTTTGAAACGGCGCACCATCTGGCGGAAGACATCGATCCGCAAACCGTGGACATCGCGCAATGCGCCGGTCTGACGCCCTTGCTATCCGGCATTTCCATCGCGCGATCCCTGCGCGAGGGGCAGTTCGACGCCATTGAAGGCGTGTGGGGCAAAAGAAGCGATCCACTCGCGAAGGGTGCGGACGCTCTTCCGAAGTTGTACAACGTCTATGGCTTTGCGTGGGCCGCGCTGCGAGAGACCTTTGTGGCGAGCGGCCTTTACGAAGGCAATGTCGTCGGCGGCGCCGATGCGATGACCGTTTTTGCGCAACTGGGGCGGCTTGATCAAACGTGGAGCAAGCGGCCCCACACCGAGCCGCACTGGGCTCATGTCCATCAGTGGGCGGCGCGCGCGCGGCACAAGGGGTTGTTCGCCCATCTCGATGATCTGCCGCAAACGGCCTATCACCTCTGGCACGGGGCGATGATCAACCGGAATTACACGGGCCGGTATCGGATACTGACCGACAACGATTTCGATCCGGCGCGCGATATGATCGCCGAGCCGGGACGCCCGTTACGATGGGCAAACCCTGCCAGCCCGATCGCCGCCGATGTCGGCGCCTATTTCTTTTCCCGCCGCGAAGATGGCGAATAAAACGCAGTTGATGGCGGCAGCCCTGCCGGTTCGCAGCGTTAGCGCCGGTCCAGCAGGCTCTGGAGATAGGCGGTGTAGCTGTTGCGGCCGAGGCGGGTGATGGCCTGGGCGAGGGTGGTGTCGTCGATCAGGTGCTGGCGCCAGGCGATTTCTTCGGGGCAGGCGATTTTCATGCCCTGGCGGCGTTCGAGCGTGCCGACGAAATCGGCGGCGTCGAGCAGGCTGTCGGGAGTGCCGGTATCGAGCCAGACATAGCCGCGGCCCAATTGGCGCACCGAGAGGCAGCCGCGTTTCAGATAGGCGGTGATGACATCGGTCACTTCCAGCTCGCCGCGCGCCGAAGGGGTCAGGGTGGCGGCGATGTCGGCGACATTTTCGTCGAAGAAATAGAGGCCTGTGACCGCCCAGTTCGATTTCGGATGCGCGGGTTTTTCCTCGATGGTCAGCGCGTGGCCCTGCGCGTCGAATTCGACCACGCCATAGCGGGCGGGATCGGCGACGTGATAGGCAAACACCGTGGCCCCGCCGGGCATCGCGGCGACTTCGCGCAAAGTCTGCGGCAGGGCATGGCCAAAGAAGATGTTGTCGCCCAGGACGAGGCAGCATGGGCCCCCGGCGATGAAGTCCCGACCGATCAGGAACGCTTCGGCAAGACCGTTGGGTTGCGGCTGGACCGCGTATTCGAGGTTTAGGCCCCACTGGCTGCCATCGCCGAGCAGTTCGCGGAAGGCAGGCGCGTCGTGGGGGGTGGTGATGATCAGGATTTCGTGGATTCCCGCCAGCATCAGCGTGGTCAGCGGGTAATAGATCATCGGCTTGTCATAGACCGGGATCAGCTGTTTCGAAGTCGCCAGCGTGATCGGATAGAGCCGGGTTCCGGTGCCGCCGGCGAGGATAATGCCCTTCATGACTGTGTTTCCCGATCAAGCCCGAGGCGTTCTCCGCGATAGGCGCGGCGCAGCGGGGTCCACCAGTCGGCGTTGTCGCAATACCAGCGGACGGTCCTGGCAATCCCGCTGTCAAAGCTCTCCTGCGCGCGCCAGCCGAGCTCTGTCTCGATCAGGGTGGCATCGATGGCATAGCGGGCGTCGTGTCCGGGGCGGTCGGTGACAAAGCGGATCAGCGCTTCGTGAGGGCTTGCCCCGGGGCGCAGGTCGTCGAGCACCGCGCAGATGCGCCGCACGACGTCGATGTTGCGCCGTTCGTTGCGCCCGCCGATATTATAGGTCGCGCCCGGTCGTCCGCGTGTTGCGACAAGATCGAGCGCGCGGGCATGGTCATCGACATGGAGCCAGTCGCGCACGTTTTCGCCCTGGCCATAGACGGGCAGGGGCAGCCCTTCGAGCGCGTTGAGAATGGTCAGCGGAATGAGCTTTTCGGGGAAGTGATAAGGCCCGTAATTGTTCGAACAATTGGTCACGATCACCGGCAGGCCATAGGTCCTGTGCCAGGCGCGGGCGAGGTGATCGCTGGCTGCCTTTGACGCGGCATAGGGCGAGGAGGGATCGTAAGCCGTGCTCTCCCGAAATCCGCCGCCGCTGTCGGGGGCGCCGGTAAGCGAACCGTAGACTTCGTCGGTCGAGACATGGAGCAGGCGAAAGGCCGCCGCCTCGTCGGGGGCGAGAGTTTGCCAATAGGCGCGCGCGGCTTCGAGCAGAGTGAACGTGCCGACCACATTGGTGGTGATGAAATCCTGCGCGCCGGTGATCGAGCGGTCGACATGGCTTTCCGCCGCCAGATGCATGATCCGCTGAGGGCGAAAGCTGTCGATCGCGGCGCGCATCGCGGCCCCATCGCGGATGTCGGCGCGCACGAAGCGGTGGCGGGCATGGCCATCGACCTCCCGCAGCGACGACAGGTGTCCGGCATAAGTCAGCGCATCGATCGTCAGGACATCATGCCCGCAATCCAGCACGAGATGGCGCACGAGTGCCGAGCCGATGAAGCCCGCGCCTCCGGTCACCATCACACGCATTGCCGATCCCCTTTTTGCCACGCCTGAACCGGGTCTTGGTACAGGCGTGGCGTAGACGTTAGGCGATGCAATTTAACATTTTGAAAAAGGGGGAAGCTGCACGCCTCAATAGGTCAGGCGCAGGCTGGCGTAATAGCTGCGGCCCTGTTCGGGGTAGCCGGAGGCAAGCTGGTAATTCTGGTCGAGCAGATTGCGCACGCCGACGGTGGCGCGCACCGCTTTGCTCACTTCGTATTCCGCGCTGACTTGCGCGTTTACGTGATGGCCGGTGCGATAATAAGTGATCGGGGCGACATCGGTGACGGTCCAGCGGTTGGATTCGATGTCGGCGGCGGGGCGCAGATGCAGCCGGGCGAGCGGGGCCCAGTCGGCATAGACAAACGCCTTGCTGTTGGGGACGTTGGTCGGATCGGGCGCGGGCGCGCTATAGACATTGCCAATCACGCTGGCCGGGTAATGCACGATCTGATGGACCCAGGTATAATTGCCGCCGAGGCTCAGCGTGCGCGTGACTTGCGCTTCGATCGACAGCTCGGCGCCGTAAGTATCGCCGTTACCCGCGTTGATCGATTGCGTCATGCTGGTGGCCGAGCAGGGGCCGGGGGTGGTGCTGGCGGTGCATGAATAGGCCAGCGTCGGCTGCGAGACGATCACATTATTGAGGTGCGAATAGAACGCCGCCGCGTCGAGGCTGATGGTGCGGAACCGGTGGCTGCCGCCCACTTCGAAATTGGTTGCGCGTTCGGGGCGCAGATCGGGGTTGGGGATCGAGGTGCCGAATTTCTGGCTGTAAAGCTCGAACAGCGTGGGGAAGCGCACCCGCGACGAGACATTGGCGTGAAGCGATGTCTGCGCATCGACCGCCCAGCTTACTTGCGCCTGCGCGCTCCAGGCCGACGTGTCGTGCAGCGGCCAGTTGTAGAGCACGCTCGGCGTCGTCTTGGGATTGCTGCCGAGCGGCGCGCCATAGGCCATGGCGTCGAGCATATTGCGCCAGTCGTAGCCCGCGCCCGTCAGCAGGGTCCAGCCCGGCGCCAGCGTCAGTTCGTTTTCGGCGGCCAGGCTGAAGGTGTTTTCCTTGTCGGTCAGCATCGGCGCGGTCGATGCGCCGGGAAAGCTGGTCTGTTGTTCGTGGTGCAGGTCGAGCCGGTAATGCGCGGCCAGGCTGAGCCGGTCGCCCGCCATGGGTTTCAGCGTCAATTCTGCCGATCCGCCCCAGGCCTTGTCCCAATAGGGGCTGTTGAAGGCATAGCCCTTGCTTTGCGTCGTTTCGGTCTGGTCATCGAAACTGCGCAGCAGGTTGTAGAACGTGTTGCGATAGACCCGCGTTTTCAGCGTGGCGGAATCGCCGAGCGCGGTCTGGGTCAGCGCATAGATGCTGTCCATGTTCCATGCGGGCCAGGTCCAGTATTTCTGCGCCGACAGCGGATCGAGTGTCGACAGCGGGGCCAGCTTTGACCCTTCCTGCCGGGTATAGTTGATCGAATATTCGTCGGTCGCATTGGGGGTAAACCCGGCCTTGACGTTGATGCGCCAATCTTCGTTCCGGCTCAGCGCGCGATGCCCCGCGCCTTGCGTTGCGGTCGGGACAAAGCCGCCGGCAAGATCGGTGTGATCGACAAAGTTGCGTGCGCCGCTGACCGCGAGGTACCAGCGGTCATGCGCGGTGCCGATCCGGCCCGACAGATTGTAGCCCGCATATTCGGCTTCATGGCCGAGGTTCAGCGTGCCGGCGAGTTCGGCTTCGAGCGCGCGGGTCGGCTTGCGCGTGACCAGATTGATCGCGCCGCCCATGCCGTCGGGGCCGTCGAGCACCGAGACATAGCCTTTGGCGACTTGCACTTCGGCAATGTCGCTGGTCATGAACCGCCCGAAATCGAGCCGGTTATCGGCGGGCAGATAGACCCGGATACCGTCGATCAGCAGCGGCACTTCAAAGCGGTTGAACCCGCGCACATAGATCAGTCGTTCGTTGCGCGTGCCGCCGGTGGCGCCCGCATAGACGCCAGGGATCATGGCGACCGCATCGTCAAGCGTCACGCGGTCGAACGCGGCAATGGTCCTGGCGGTCAGTGTCGCGCTGCCGATGGTGAGCGGCGCTCCTTGCGGCGCGGTGACCACGATCTGGCCGAGCGAAAACGCCCCGTCGGCATTGGCCGTTTCGGCCTTTTCGGGTGCCGGAGCGGATTGCGCGAGCGCTGCGGCGGGCAGGCTGACGGAAAGCAGAAGACAGGGTAGGAATGGCGAACGCATGGGGGCCCCCTCATGTAGCGCTGTTATGTTGTGCGATGCGCTGCTATATTTTTGGAAACATAGATTGGCAAGGAAACCGGGTGTCGTGATTTCAAGGACATGGATGATTGTTGCCGCAGCGGTCGCGATTGCTGCGCCGCATGTCGCCTTCGCGGCGGAAGAGGCGCCGACCTGCACCGCGCCGGGCGTCCTGCCGCCGGAGCTTGCCGCCTGGGGCCAGCCGGTGGCGCGCAAGGCCGCCGCCGGTGTGCCGGGGACGGCGCTGGTCATGGGGCAGGCGGCGCTTGTCAGCTTGTTGCAGACCCCGGCGGTGACTTATCCGCTGCGGCCGGAAAAGCCGGGCGGCTCGGTCAGCTATGGCGGGCTGTTGCAGGTCAGCGTGGCGACGCGCGGCACGTATCGCGTCGCGCTGGGCTCTCCGGCGTGGATCGATCTGGTTTCCGCAGATGGCAAGGCGGTGGAATCGCTGGCGCACGGCCATGGTCCGGCATGTACCGGGATTCGCAAGATGGTCGATTTCGCGCTCGAACCGGGCGTCTATACCTTGCAGATTTCGGCGAACGGCGGCCCCGACAGCCAGGTCATGGTGATCCGCCAGCCGTGAAATTGCGGGCGATCTTGTCGTTGCTGCCTCTCGCGCTGGTGGGGGCGGCGCCGGGCTGGGAATGGCATTTACCGCCGGGCGTGGCGCCGCCGCCGGTCCCCGCCGACAATCCGATGCGCGCGGCCAAAGTCGAGCTTGGGCGGCGGTTGTTTTATGATGCGGACTTGTCGCTCGACGGCACGATGGCCTGTGCGACCTGTCATGAGGCGCGGCATGGCTTTGGCGACGGCAATACCACGCATCCCGGCGTGACCGGCGAAGCGGGGCGGCGCAATGTGCCGGGGCTGGCCAATGTCGCGTGGTTTTCGCCGCTGACTCATGCCGATCCGGGGCAGACCACGCTGGAACGGCAAGTCGCCGTGCCGGTCATGGGCACGCATCCCGTCGAAATGGGCATGGCCGGGCGCGCGGATCAGATCGCGCAGAGACTGGGCCGCGATGGCTGTTATCGCCGGATGTTTGCCGAGGCCTTTCCCGAAAATGACGGGCGGATCGATCTGGACACGGTGGCCAAGGCGATTGCCGGTTTCGAACGCACGCTTGTTTCGTACGGCAGCGCGTGGGACCATGGCGCGCTCGATGCCGGGGCGCAGCGCGGCGAGCGGACATTTCGCCGCGCCTGTGCCGGGTGCCATGCGGGGGTGCGGTTTACCGATCTGCGCTTTCATCTGCTGGGCCCGGTCGATGTGAGTGCGCCCGATCAGGGGCTCTATGAAAAGACCGGGCGCGCGGATGATCGGGGGCGGTTTCGCACGCCGTCCTTGCGCAATGTCGCGATGACCGGGCCATGGTGGCACGACGGCAGCGCGAAAAGCCTGGACGAAGCGATCGCGCGCCATGGGCTCGCGTTGCGGCCCGGCGAAACGGTGGACCTGATCGCGTTTCTCAAGGCGCTCGATGATCCGGCGTTTGCTGCCAATCCGGCCACCCGGCTGCCCGATACGGCCTGCGGCAAAGCGCTGTAGCCAAGGCGCTTGTCAATCCGCCGGGTTTCGCGCAAGACCGCTGCGCAGACCACGGAGAACCGCCATTTCGCGCCGCGCCACGATCTATGAAATCGCGACAGCCGCCGGCGTTTCGCCCAAGACCGTTTCGCGGGTGTTGAACGACGAACCCTTCGTCAAGGATGCCTTGCGCGAAAAGGTCAAGGCGGTTGCCAAAGCGCTCAATTATCAGCCGAACATCACCGCCAAGGGGCTGATCACCCGGCGCAGTTTCATGATCGGGCTGACCTATGAACGCCCCAGCCCGAGCTATGTCGTCGAATTGCAGCGCGGCGTGCTCGAACGGCTGGCCGACGAACGCTATCGCATGATCATCCTGCCGTTTCGCGATGTCTGCGCGCGGCCCGATGATTTCTTCGAATTCCTGCGCTCGGCGGCGCTCGACGGCGTGGTGCTGGCCCCGCCCGGCAGCGACGAACTGGCCGTGCTCGACCGCCTCGATGCGGCAGGCATCCACTATGGCCGGATCGCGCCGCAGCTTGAACCGGGGCGAGGCGCCTGCTCGTTGCTCGATGACACGGCGGCGGCACGCGAAGTGGCCGAACATCTGCTCGCGCTCGGCCATCGGCGGCTGGCGGTGATCCTCGGCGATCCGACTCACCGCGCCAGCGCCGCGCGCAGCGAAGGCTACGCCCGCGCCTTTGCCGCCCATGACATCGGCGAAGACGCACTGTGCTTCGAGCCCGGCGATTTTACCTTCGCCAGCGGCGAGGCGGCGATGCGCCGCATCCTGTCACGCCCCGGCCCGCGCCCGACCGCCATTCTGGCGCAAAACGACGACATGGCGGTCGGCGCGATGACCGTCGCGCGCGAAGCGGGCCTGTCGATCCCCGGCGACCTGTCGGTCACCGGCTTCGACGATTCCGACATCGCCCGCCTGATCATGCCCAAACTGACCACCGTGCGCCAGCCGGTGTTCGACATGGCGATGACCGCCACCGACGGCCTGCTCAAACTCCTGTCGGGCGAACCCGCGCCGCCGCCCGTGCTCCACGCGCACGAACTGCTGGTGCGCCAGTCGACGGCGGCACCTGCGGGTTAGGGGGCGGGGGGCGGACACCGCCCTCATTCCTGACATTCCAGCCCCCTGATCAGTGAACCGAAAGTTGCCTCTCATTCACATTGCCAAGGCGGGCTGGCATCGACGTGGTTTGGGACGTAGCCGTCATTCCCAGGCCGGGGGCGAAGGGCGGCTTTCAGCCTAGCACCAGACATACTGAAAGGCGGTAAGCAGCGGCGGGAAACGGCAAGTTTCGTGCCGATTGCTGAATGGCGGGTTACGGGTCGGTATGCCAGAATACGTCACGCCATCCTAAATCACGTCAAGACGAAGCTCACCGATCACTGGGCTGAAACGCTCCGCAAGCTTAACATCGGTCGTGACCAATAGCCGATTGCGCTCCACCGCTTGCGCAACAAGCCAGAGATCGTTTTCGTCAACCTGAAGGGTCTTGGTCGAACCTCGCAATTGCCAGTCCTCAAGCCAGCGTGGGGTGCGCCGGCTCAAATCGATGTAGTGCGCGGCCAATCTGGCTTTGACATCGCCATATGCCTCAGCCGTGTGCTTGGTGATATCCGCCAGCGGATATGTCCCGGCCAGCTCGACTGTCTCGCGAAAGTGGTCCACGGCTTGGCCAGCTCGAAGGGCAGCTTCTAGTCCGTAGCGCAGCTCAGCCAACACCACCGAAGACAGGAGAACTGTGTCATCTGAATGGAAGCCCTGAGCGTGCGCGATTGCCGCGGCATGCTTGGGACGTCGCACGTCATAGAGCACCGATACGAAATTGGTGTCGAGAAGCAGCTCGTCCATCAGTCGATGAAGTGCGCGATGGCGTCAGCTTCGGTCGAAGGAATGGGCTTGAACACGTCCAACACCCATGAACCGCGGCCAAGGCTCTGCGAACGCCCGAGCAATTCGTGAAGCGGTGTAAAGGTGCGGACCTCTGGCGGCATCCACCCCGCGAACGGATGCGCGGTCGGGCGTTTGGCGCCGGAAAAAAAGTCCAGCACGCGGCGCTCCAGCCGGGGCGGAAGATCATATCCCTGGAGAATCACGGCATCGATCTCGACAAGCGTTTTATTGAGCTCAATGACTAAGGCGCTGTCTGGTCGAGCCAGATAGGCCCGAAGCTGGGCGCGGTATCGCTGCGTCAATTCGCTCAGAGCAATGTCGTCAATCCGACTCGGCAAAGGCAACCGTTTGACCATTTCATTGGTAAAATGCTGATTGGCCGAATGTTCGGTGACAAAGGCGTTGGCTACCGGCCCGTTTAGGATAGCTTCAAGCACGTTGACCGAATAGTCGCCCGATGGCCAAATCCCGGTGAACTGTTGGGAAGCGAGCATGCCATCACGATCGGCGGCGGCTGTAAGTCGCCACGCTCCCCTGGAAACGCGCTGAGCGTTGATCAGGATCTTTGGCTCGCGCCACGGCCGCGTCAGCGGCGCTGGCCAGACCTGATTCTCGGGCGCGACATCCAGCCAGCGCGGACGCCTCAGCTCATAGGCAAGCAGGCTGTCGCGTGGCCGGAAATAACCGCGTTCGCGCAGCGGCCCCGGTTCATCGGAAACACCCTTGCCTTGCACCTTCCAGCGCAGCCCCCGGTGAATCTGGGCATGGTCACCCAATCTCGGCGCGCGTGCGAGATATGCCCAGACTTCGTCGAGTTCGCTGATCCAAAGGTCGGATGTGGGAAGCGAACGCGTGGCGATCCGCTCCGGTCCTGGCTCGCCTGAACGCAAGAAATTCAGACAATCCTGTTCGGGCACGGTGCGCGACACGACGCGCGTGATCTTGGCAACCTCTTCTGCACGCCGCCCGGACGCGATCAGGAGGGCACACGGATAACTCGCCTTCTGGAAAATCCGGTCCGGAAGCGAGACCAGCTCGACTTCGTCATAGACTGTCGCGATCTTTGTCCGCAGCTCGCGATAACCGTGGTGGAGGAGGAAGCCCCGGGGCAGCACAAATCCCAACGCACCGGGCGCGGCCTCGACAGCTTTTTGAAGCGCGAACGCCGCCTTTGATGCCGCTGCACTGCCAGCTTCTGGATAGTCGCGACGTTCATCGGGCGTGAAATCTTCAAAGGGCGGATTGCACAATATGACCGTGGCGCCAGCCAAAGTCTGTGTTAGCGCTCCATCGTCGAAAAGATCACGCGACTTGATCTTCCAGCCGTTGGCATTGGGGTAGTCGGCCAGGATGAGGGACAAAGTTGCCACTTCACATGCGAACATGTCGAGTTCAGCACCTGACAGTCGCTGGACGAGGTAAGCGTGACGCTGCGATGCAGACCAGTTCGCCGGCAAGAGGTCGCGCAGCCGCTTGAGTGCCGCGACCAAGAAAATGCCAGCGCCTGTGAATGGTTCTACCAGCCTCAGTTGCTCGATGTCGAAACGCTCGAGCCTTAGTGCTCCAACCACATATTCGGCGACAGCGCGCGGCGTACTGTGCGTTCCGAACAGCCGGCGCGTGTCGGCGGTGACCAACGTGTTCTCGTAGACGAAAGCGAGACTATCGGCCGATATGTTGCGTAGATTGATGGCCTGGCCAAGCCGAGCCCAAGCCACAGCCGCGCGATCGAGCGGCAGTGGCTCACCATCATCGACGACAGCCAGACCATAATAGCTCTGGATACCAGCCAGGACCGCCCCGACGCCCTGGCCTCCCCATTCTTCGGCAATCGCATGGCCACGATCAGCCAGGATCTTCGCCGCGAGCAGCCGGAAGGTCAGCCTGAACGCCGACCGTTGCGCACCGAGATCGTCCGGATTCGACGGTGAGAGAATTGCGACGACATCGGCCATGGCCTGATGCAGCTTAGCTTCGACCTCGGACTCGATTGCCGGGAGCAACCCGAGATCGACAAAGTCATATTGGACCGGCCCGGCGTCCTGGCCTAAAGCTTTGGCGCGGTGCAGCGCTTGCGGATCCCACTGCGCGCGGTACCGGTCGAACAGCGCAGGCAGCTCGGCGACGGTTACGCGCTCGCGCAATGTCGGCGCGGCGCGCGCGCCTACGGACCACACCCCGACGCTCTCGCCATCGATCGAAAAGAATACTGGCGCACCGAGTGCGCTGCGTGCCCTGATCGCGCCCGCCGGATCGACATCGCCGTCGACCACACCGAACGCCGCCGAACGAAACGATTCCGGGAGCTGCGTGAATGCAGCCAGGCAAACCGAGCGGATGCCGTCACCGTCGCCCAACACATCGGCAAAGCGGTAATCGCGGAACAGGCTTTCGCTTGTGTAGCCGAGGTCGAGTAGTCCGCGCTCTATCGAGGCAAGCGCCGTCATCTCACGCGCACCGCGCGGAACAGGGGTAGCTGGCTGCCCTGGTCGTGCGTCGTAAATTCGGTCGCCAACACCTCCAGATGAGGGTCGAGGCGCAAGATTAGGCTGTCGCGCCCTTCGCGATCCGTAAACACCGCGTTTTCCGCCAATAGCTCTCCGTCCTCCATGCCGCGTAGCGCCAGCACACATCCACGCAACGCCGGGAACGATATGCCGACGAGGAGCTCGCGGAGCGCGATGAGCAGGTCGACATGCGCGTGAAGCTCGATCCGGAACCGTTCGCGCAGCACGACCGCAAGACGGAGGATCAGGACCGACTGCCAGCCGTAGAGCGCCGGGCGGCCAGGTCCGCCAGGTGCGACATCGGGTCGCACCAGCCCGCGCCGGTGCGTCCACTCGCGCAGCTGGTCGGCCGAAAGGCCAGTCAAGCGCAAAACGTCGCGCGCCGGTACCATGTTCCTCCATATCAAGCGGGTTACGGACCCGCTTTACATTGCACAAACGGGGATTTCACCCGCTTTGCTGATACAAAGTGGGTAGCATCCCCGCTTCGTGTTGTCGAGCCTTGGCCCTTGCCCGAACGCCGTTCCTGGACTGGATTGGAAGGATGCCGTGGTCGCGGTAATGCGTACTGCCGCCCGATTACTGCAGTTGGCCCGCGACGTATTGAACGGCCGCTTTTAGGGATGCATTGGGCTCCGCTGAACGACGGGTTTTGGGGCGCGTAGCCGACCGGCGGAAGTCCAATTTCTGAAAGACCGGTTCCGGCGAGAGCCGACGCTCCAGAGGCAGCAGCGGAACGGCGTAACTTGGTCGCAAGCTGACGCCAGTGCATAACCGTGGGAGCGGCAGCTTGTGGCCTTTTGGTTTTCGTAACCTGCCGTTTCGGTTAGTCCGCAATAGCGGCCCCAAGGCGCGCGGCGCACATCTGCGCGTCACGCCTACGCGGTCGCGAACCGCGTCGCATGTTCCCTGATCTGCGCGATGATGGCGGTGTCGGTGTCGAAATTGCCGTACCAGCCTTGGGGTTCGTGGGGTGGGTCGCCCATCAGCGGGTCGCCGGGGTGCCAGCGGTGGTCGGGGCGGGGGGTGCGGGCTTCGCCGTTCCAGGCCCAGAAATTGGTGCCTGCGATCGGGCCGCCGGTGGCGAGGCTGGTTTCGGCGGCGCCGTGGATCAGGCGGTAATAGCGTTGGCGGAATGTCGTGGGGACTTGCGGGTCATAAAGCTCGCCGTCGCGGGGGAAGCCGAATTCTTCGATGACCAGCGGTTTGCCGAGCGTGGTGGCGAGGCGGACGTGGGTGGCGAGGTAGGCTTCGACGCGTGTCCTTCCGGCGCCCCATGTTCCGGCCAGATTCTTGCCGTCGACCCAGCCCCAATTGAGCGGCCAGACATGCGCGGTCAGGTAATCGATCGAGCGGTGGGCGCGCAGCACGATGTCTTCGCGGCCCGCGCTGGCGATCGTGCCTTCCATGCCGAGCGAGACCATGTGATTGGGATCGAGGCTGCGGATCAGCGCGGCGCTGTCGTCGATCCATGCGTAATAGCCGGGCAGCACGCGCTCCATGATGTCCGGGCTGACGCCGGGGCGCGGTTCGTTGCACAATTGCCAGGCCATCAGCGCGTGATCGTCGCGATAGGCGCGGCCCGTGACCGTATTGACCCGCCCGACCAGTGCGCGGACCCAGCCGAAGAAGCGCGCGACGGCCGCCTTGTTGGCGTAAAACGCACTGCCCGCGTCGGGGAAGGCGGGCCAGGGATGCGCGGGGTCGTTGTTATCGAGATACTGCCCGGTTTCATACCACAGCAGCGTCATCATGCCGCCCGACCATTCCCAATTGTTGGTCAGGTACAACACGCCGGTCATGTCGCGGCGGGCGAGTTCCGCCATGGCATGGTCGAGCCCGATCAGCAGCGCCTCGTTGTGTTCCCCGGCGCGGTTGATGAAGCCGGGGGTGACGCTGGCGCGCAAGGGGCCCTCTTCGGCCCCGGCCAGGAGGCGCACATTGGTCACGCCCATCGCGCGCAGCCGGTCCAGCTCGCGCCCCAATCGCGCGCGGCCCGCGACGGGATCGGCGCCGAGCCAGGCGAGATACCAGACATTGGCCCCGGCATAGCGCAGCGGGCGGCCATCGCGGACAAAGCCGGTGCCGATGCGGCGGACAAAGCGATCGGGCGCGGCCCAGGCGCCGGTTGCCGCGAAAGGCGCGGCGCCGAGCGCGGCAAGGGCGGTGCGTCGGTTGATCGGGACCATGGGCGCTTCCTTTATGGGCAGAACAGGCTTTATGGGCAGGGCAGGATCTGTTCGGCGTCGTTGCCCAGGCGCACTTCGCCGATGGTGACATCGCCCGGCCCGTCGAGTGTCAGGCGAAAGGCTTCGCCAAGGTGCGCCATATCGGCGCCATGCGCGGCAAGGCATTTGAGCGGCAGGCCATAGCGCACCCAATGATCGCTCGCGGGCAGGGCCATCGCAACCTCTGCGTGGCACGCCGGTTCGTCGCAGGCCGCGCCGAGCGACGCATGCGCCGGGGCCTGCGCCACGCGCGCGGTGAGCAGCAGCATGACATCGCCATTGGTTTCACGCGCCAGATCGAGCGGGGCGGGGGCGGACAGGGCGATGGTTGCCGAACCCGAGCTCACGGCAAAGCGCCGCGCGCCTTCCTGCACCGCGAAATCGACCGCAGAAATGTGGACACGTCCGCCCAGCGCTTCGGCGGGCACGGCGGTCAGGCGGGTCGATCCGCTGCCATCGGGCGCCTCGACGCGCAGCGACCAGCCGCTGCCGGGCTGACCATTGGCAAACCAGCGGCGCGCGTCGATCGCGGGGGGCACGCCGGGGTCTTCGGACAAGGGCGCCCAGCCGCGCGTCCGGTCATGCCAGGTCAGGCCATAGCCAAAGGGAAACAGCGCGCCGTCGCTCGCCCGCGCGGTACGCGGCCATGCCGTCGGCAGGCGCCCGGTGATGGGAAAGCGCGGATGGCCCTGCGCATCGCCGACCAGCACATCGGCCAGGCCTTCGCCCTCGCTGCCCGGCAGCCAGGCGACGACAAAGGCATCGGCGGCATTGAGCGCGGGATTGATGAACAAGGGTCGCCCGGTCAGCATGACGGCGACGACCGGGATATGCTGCGCGCGCAGGTGGCGCATGGTTTCCCACGGCGCAGTCAGCTCCGGCGTCAGTTGCAAGGATTTGAGATCGCCCTGAAATTCGGCATAAGGGCGCTCGCCGAAGACGACCACGGCGGCATCGGGCTTTTGCGTATAATGGCCATCGGGCGACAGTTCGGCACTGCCGCCGCCGGATTCGACCGCCGATTTCAGCCCCTGCCACAGCGAGGTGGCGCCGGGGAAATCGGCGCGGGTCAGCCCGGTGCCCTGCCAACTGATCGTCCACCCGCCCGAGGCGCGGGCGAGATCGTCGGCGCCGTCGCCCGCCACCAACAGCCGCGCGCGGGCCTTGAGCGGCAGGACGCCATCGTTTTTCAGCAGGACCAGCGATTTGCGCACCGCTTCGCGCGCAACGGCGCGGTGCGCGGCATTGCCGAGCAAGCCCCATTGTCCGGCCAGCGGGCGCGTTGACGGTGCGCCCGCTTCGAACAGGCCGAGCCGCGCCTTGACGCGCAGGATGCGCGCCACCGCATCGTCGATCCGCGCCATCGGGATCACCCCGGCGCGCGTTTCGGCGATCAGGCTGGTGACCATGTCTTTCCAGCTGTCGGGCGCCATGATCATGTCGACGCCGGCGAGCACGGCCTGCGGGCAGGCGGCATTGGTGCAGCCTTCGACCTGACCATGCGCGTTCCAGTCGGATACGACGAAGCCGCCGAAATCCATGCGGTCTTTCAACACGCCGGTCAAAAGCCCGGCGTTGCCGGTCATCTTGCGGCCCTGCCAACTGGAAAAGCTGGCCATGACGGTGGCGACGCCGCCTTCGATGGCCGGGCCATAGGGCGCCCCGTGAATATCGCGCAGCGCGGTCTCGCTGATCGTGGCATCGCCCTGATCGATGCCGTTGGTCGTGGCGCCGTCGCCGATGAAATGCTTGGTCGAGGCAATGACTTTGCCATGCGCGATCAGGTCGCGGCCATTGGGCGGGCCCTGCAGCCCGCGCAGCATGGCGCCGACATAGCGGCTGACGAGCGCGGGATCGGACGAATAACCCTCGTAGGCGCGGCCCCAGCGATAATCCTGCGGCACGGTGACTGTCGGGGCGAATGTCCAGTCGATCCCGGTGACGCGGATCTCGCTTGCGGTCACGGTGCCGATGCGTTCGACCAGATCGGGATCATGCGTCGCGCCGAGCGCGATATTGTGCGGAAACAGCGTCGCGCCGATGATGTTGGAATGGCCGTGAATGGCATCGGTGCCCCACAGGACCGGAATGCCGACGCCGCCCGCCGACCGATCGGTCGAGGCGGTCCAATAGGCATCGGCGAGGCGAAGCCAGTCTTGCGCGGGGGCCTTGTCATTGCCGCCCGGGCCGCTGTTGCCGCCATTGAGCACCGCGCCGAGGTGATAGCGGCGCACATCGTCGGGCGTGGTGCAGCAGATGTCGCCCTGCACCAATTGGCCGATCTTTTCCTCCAGCGTCATGCGCGCCAGAAGCTCTGCTATGCGCGCTTCTGTGCCCGCATCGCGGGTGACGGGGTAGCGGTATGCCGGCCAGATCGCCGGATGCGCGGTGCCGGGCGTTTCCGCCTGGGCCGATTGCGCCATGGCGAGCGCTGCGAGGACAAGCGGGCGCAGGCGCCGGTGGGTGCGAGCACGGGTCATCGGGGAGGGGCAGCTTTCGCGAAAAAGGATGCGGCCGCCGTGAGGGAATGGCGGCCGCAGGGAGGGATCAGTACTTGAACTTGGCGCCGAAGAACACGCGCCGACCGGAGTTGAAATAGGTGAACGGTTCGTTGGTCCACTGCATGTAGGTGTGCTGCGCGGCTTTGGTGATGTTCTGCGCCGAGAACACCAGGCCGAAGTTTGCGTTTACGTCATAGCCGAGCTGACCGTCGAGCTGACCATAGGGCGCCGAGAAGATTTCATAGGTCTTCTGATTGCCGTACTGGTCGGGGAACGAGAACGTTGCCCCGGCGCCCGAATCGTTGATCGCCTTGCTGCGCCACGAATAGGACAGCCGGGCCGAAAAGCCGTGCGATTCATAGAACGCGTTGGCGGTAAACGCATGCTTTGAAACGCCCGGGATCGGCGCGGTGGTCGTGAACGAAGTCGGCAGGTTTGCGCTCGATTGCGACAGCGTGTAGTTCGCCGCGACGCCAAAGCCCTTGAGCAAGCCGTCGTGCGCCTGCCACTGGGCGCCCAGTTCGAGGCCCCAGATCCAGCCCGACCCGGCGTTTTCGGGTTTGGTCACATCGGAGGTCGTGCCGCCGAAATCGTCGCCCACCAAAGTCGGGACGCTCAGCGTTTCGACGAAGTTCTGCACTTTCTTGTAGAATGCGGCGACGCTGACCATCGAGCCCGGCGCGAAATAGTTTTCGTAATCGGCGACGCCCTGCCATGCCCGATAGGGATCGAGCTGGGCATTGCCCGCCGTGCCGCCCGCAAAGGCGTAACCATCGGCGAGGCCGGTGGTGACATTGGTCCGCCCGCCGGTCTGGCGCGTGAAGTTGTAGCTGTTGCCCAGGCCAAGCGAAAACAGGTCTTGCGCGGCGACGACTTTTGCCGCGCCAAAGCGGAAAATCTGCCGATCGGTCAGCTTGTATTCGAAATTCAGCGACGGCAGCACGTCGTTATAGTGCCGGTCGGTCGTCACCGGGACATTGTTCGAATTGACCCCGTTCCACGACGCGGTGCCATAGAATGTCGGCACGGCGGCGGTCTGCGCGTTGTTGATGGTCAGCCAGGTGGAAACGAAGCGCACGCCAAGGTTGAGGTGATACCGCGCGCCTTTGCCGCCCAGATCGGCCATCAGGTAAGTGGCGAGCGTCTTGTCGCTGACCATGAACGAGCTCAGCGTGTCTTCGAAGAAGCGCTCGGTATTGTTGCTGCCGCCGCCGCCTTGCTGCCACACGGTCTGAAGATACGTCGACGGATTGGTCATGCCGCCGGTCCACGGGTTCTTGACAATCATCGAGCCGACGCCAAAGCCGTTGACGGCCATGGCCAGATTGGGATTGGACACCGCTGTCGAATAGGGCAGCGCGGCATAGCCGGGATCAAGGTAATAGACGTTGTTGCCGCCGACAGACGACTGGCAGCAATTGGCAATCGGGGTGCCGTCGGGCGCGGAGATCAGATAGCGCCCGAAAATCTGCGTGACGTCGTGGCCTGCGCCGCGCACGCCCGCTTCGATCGTGATGTCGGGCTTGACGTCCCAGGCGGCGTCGGTGTGAACATCCCAGGCGGTCTGCTTCGTCCTGTTGGCCCAGGCCCAGTTCGATTTGAACAGGACATTGTTGGGGTTCGACAGAATGTCGGAATTGTAGCCCACGCTCGGCAGGCCCGAAGTGCCGCCATTGGCCCAGTCGAACGTATAGCCCGGCGTGCCGCCCGTGCCGCAGGTCGAGGCGCCGTTGTTACAACCCGGAGCCGACGTCGTGGGATTGCCCGAGAACGAATTGTAGCGGCCATGTTCGACGTCGGCCTGTGCGGCCTCAAGATCGGAACCGGCGAAGGAATAGGCGCCGCCCCAGTTGAGGCGCAGCCCGTCCTTGTTGTCGAATTTCAGCTTGGCCTGGAAATTGTCGGCATGCGAGGTCGAGCCTTGATACAGCGTCGAGGTTTCGGCGCCGTTGGCATAGAACTGGCCGCTTTGCACCACGCCGTTGCTGTCGATCGACGATGCGGTGCCGGCCATGAGCCCGGGCAGCGCGGTTCCGGGCGAAGCGGCAGTGCCGGCGGGCGAGCCCTGGCCGTTGAACCAGACTTTGTCCGAATACTGGATGTCGGTATCGTTTTCGTGGCTGTGGAACCAGATGACGCTCAGGGCCAGATCATCGCTGAGCTTGGCCGCAAACCCCGCCGATGCGCCGAAAATGCGGCGGTCGTCGTTGTCATTGGTGAAATAGGCAAGCTGCGGGATGATGTAGTTGGTGCCGCCGTGGGCAAAGCTCGCCGCAGTCAGCCCGCCGCCGTCGGCGCCGTAGACCGGGTTGGTGACATAGTCGGTGATCAGCCACTGATTGCGGTTTTGATCCTGAAAGCTGTTGGTCAGCGTCTTTTCATGATCATAGGACAGCGATGCAAAGACGGCGAAATTGTCGCTGACTTTATACGAAACGAACAGCGTGCCATCGGGCGTGACCGACTTGGCGCCCGACGAGAGCGTGCCGCGCACGTTGCCGGCAACCGTCAGGCCCATTTTCTGGCTCAGCGGGTCGATGGCCTTGAGATTGATCGTGCCGCCGATGCCGCCTTCGACCATCCCGGCCTGCGGGTTCTTGTAGACGTCGATCCCGCCGATTTCCTCGCTCGGCACGCCTTCGAGCGAGGCGTATTGCGCCGCCGCACCGGCGCCGCCGCCTGACGATTCGCCTGCAACGTAGAATTCGCGGCCGGTCAGAAAGGCTTCGCCGTTGAGCAAGGTGACATTCTGGCGCAGCCCGTCGATCAGGACCGAAGTGCCCTGGCCGTTGGCGCGGTCAATCTGCACGCCAGGCAGGCGTTGCAGCGATTCCGCCACGTTCTGGTCGGGGAATTTGCCGATGTCTTCGGGCGCGATCGAATCGATCATGAGGTCGGAATTGCGCTTGGTGTTGAGCGCGTTTCTGAGCGAGGCGCGATAGCCGCTGACGATGATTTCGTCGGCAGCGGGCTTGGTGCTGTCGACGGTGGTGGTCGGCTCTGCCGGTGCCGCGGCAGGTGTCGTTGCAGATTGGGCCAGGGCCGCAGGTGCGGACAGCGCGGCGACGATCATCGCGGATGCAGACGCAGAGCGCACAAGTGCGCTCGCCAGGTGATGGCGATTCATGGGATTCCCCTCCGGTTCCGGGCTTCGCCGATTGAGCATGGGGCAGGCGTCTTGCAACGCAAGCGCAGTCCCCATGGCGTAGCCTTCGATGGCTGGATATGTCCGTATGACATCGATGTCAATCGTCAATCAGGCACGTTTTGGGGCGATTGTTCAGGGGGTGGTCACGCATTGCCGATGAGGTGCCTTGCGGGGGTGTCGGGCGGCGGTCAAATGGAACCGACATGGCCCAAAACCTGACGCATTTTCGACATGACACTCACTGTCCGGTACGATAAGCGACAGGACGGTCACCATCGCAGGCGTGGTGATTTTGCTGTTGCGAAGAGAGATTCTGCGGCGTGACCACAATCGTACCTGTCATCCTTTGTGGAGGAAGCGGCACCAGACTTTGGCCGCGTTCGCGCAAGACAAGGCCCAAGCCGTTTCTGCCGCTGGTCGGAGAGACGACATTGTTTGCAGCGACCGTTTTGCGTTGCAGCAAGGATGCCGGGTTTGCCGATCCCGTGGTTGTGGCCGGTGCCGCCCATGTCCCGCTGGTCGAAAGCCAATTGCCGCAAGCCGGTGCGGGCACGATCATCGTCGAGCCCGAGGGCAAGAACACCGCCGCCGCGATCGCGCTGGCCGCCGTGCGTCTGCCCGCCGATGCGATCATGCTGGTTTGTCCCAGCGATCATCATATCGGCGATGTCGCGTCGTTTCGCGCTGCGGCCCATGCGGCGGCGGTGCTGGCGGCGGACGATTGGCTGGTCTCGTTCGGGATCAGCCCGACATCGCCGGAAACCGGATTCGGCTATTTGAAACGCGGCGCGCCGATTGGCGAAACCGGCGGTTTTCGCGTTGAACGCTTTGTCGAAAAGCCCGATCTTGAGCGCGCGCGGGCGTTTCTGGCCGATGGCGGCTATTCCTGGAATGGCGGGATTTTCGCATTTCGCGCCGGCGCATTCCTGGACGAACTGAGCCTGCACCGACCGGACATTGCCGACGCTGTGCGCGCGGCGGTGGCTGCCGGGTATCAGGAAGGTCACCGGTTTTATCCCGATGCGGCGATCTTTGCCACGGTTGCCGGCGAATCCGTCGATTATGCCGTCATGGAAAAGACTGCGCGTGCGGCCATGGTGCCGGTAGCGATGAACTGGTCCGACATCGGCAACTGGCAGGCGCTGCACGAGGCGCTGCCCCGTGATGCTGACGGCAACGCGGTTCGCGGCACGGCGGAATTGAAGAACTGCCGCAACGTGCTTGTCGACAGCGACGGACCGCGCGTTTCGGTGGTGGGTGTCGAAGACCTGATCATCGTCGTCGATGGCAACGACATCATGATTACCACCCCCGGCGGCGCACAATTGGTGGGCAAGCTGCACGGTGCGGTAAACCAGTGAGCAGGCAACAGTGACCAAACTGACGATCCGTGAGGTGGAAAAGCCTTGGGGCATGGATGTGCTGCCGGCTCCGTTCATCGCCCTTGAAGGAAAGCGGATCGGCGAAATCTGGTTCGAACCGCCAGCCGAACTGCCCTCGATTCTGGTCAAGTACATCTTTACCAGCGACCGGCTGTCGGTGCAGGTTCATCCCAACGACGCCCAGGCCGCTGCTGCCGGAGAGCGCGATTCGGGCAAGGATGAATGCTGGTTTGTGATCGCTGCCGAGCCGGGCGCGACACTGGGGGTCGGGTTTCATGGGGCTGTCGATCATGCCGCGATGCGTGCCGCCGCTCTCGATGGCAGTATCGAGGACATGCTGGTGTGGTTTCCGGTCAGGCCGGGCGATTTCTTCTATATCCCGGCGGGGACCGTCCATGCCATCGGCACCGGGGTCAGCCTGATCGAGATTCAGCAGAATTCCGATATTACCTATCGGCTTTATGACTATGGTCGCCCGCGCCCGCTGCATCTCGATGCCGGGATCACGGTGGCGAGGGGCGAGCCGCACGATCCCGCGCTGCGTCGCCATATTCCCGATCATGGCACCATCGAGCTGGCCAATGGCCGCTATTTTCAGGCCCACCGCCTCGACGGCGTTCCCGATGCGGCGCTTTGCGCGCTCTATGCAGGGCCAGTGCTGATCCTGCCGCGCGAGGGCGAAGTGCGGATCGGCGATGATGTGCTGCACCCGGGCGACTGTGCGGTCACACAAGGTCTTGACGCAGTGGCATTCGCTGGCAACGGTCAGGCGATCGTCGTTCGCGCAACGCGGTGATCAGCCCTTCCGGTCTGCGGGCCGGACCGCAACGGGCATGTTCGCGCGGCAAAGGATTTGTTTCGCATGGGTGATTGCCAAGCGGTGGCGGGTGATCCGCCGTTCGATATCGTTCCGATCGTCGCGCAATTGCGCGATGTGCGCGATGCCTGGCGTGAGGCGCATGGGCGCGACAGCGCTTTCGGCGAGCGGGGGTTTCCTTCGCGTCATGCGCTTGGCCGGGTGATCGATGTGCTGTCGGCGGCGTTGTTTCCGCAGCGACTGGGCCCGCCCGATTTGCGTGCCGGCAACGAAGATTGCTTCGTGCGGGCCAGTCTTGAATCCGCCATGCCGCTGCTGGCCGCGCAAGTGCGCATGGAATTGCATTATGTCCGCCCCGAACGCGGGGCGGAAGCGATCGAGCGCGCGGTGACCGCGATTGCCGAGGAACTGGCGCGGCGTTTGCCGGCGATCCGCCGTCTGCTCGACAGCGACCTTCAGGCGGCGTTTGACGGCGATCCGGCGGCGCGCAGCGTCGATGAAGTCCTGTTGTGCTACCCCTGCATTGTCGCGCTGACCCATCATCGCATCGCGCACGAGCTCTATTTGCTCGGTGCGCCGCTGGTGGCGCGGATCATTGCCGAAATCGCCCATTCGCGTACCGGGATCGACATTCATCCGGGCGCGCAGATCGGCGAGAGCTTTTTCATCGATCACGGTACCGGCGTGGTGATCGGGCAGACCGCGATCATCGGGAACGGGGTGCGGCTGTATCAGGCGGTCACGCTGGGCGCGCGCAGCTTTTCAACCGATGAAGACGGGCGGTTGGTCAACGAACCGCGCCACCCGATCATCGAAGACGGCGTGACGATCTATGCCGGTGCAACGATCCTTGGCCGGATCACCATCGGCAAGGGATCGGTCATCGGCGGCAATGTCTGGCTGACCCGGTCGGTCCCGCCGATGAGCCGCGTGCGCCAGACCCAACCGAGCATCAATATCGAACTTGCCGATCCCTGCGACTGAGTTGAGCCACTGATTTGGCCCCGGAATCGGCCAGGCGCTTGTTAAAAAGCAGGCGCTTGTTGAAAAAAGGCCCTGCGGCATCGATGCCGCAGGGCCTTTTGAGTCAGGGACGGTGTTCTTCCCGACCGCCGCGATAGCCATCGTGGCCGCGGTAACCCTCGTGGCCGCGATAGCCCTCATGGCCGCGATAGGTGCGGTAATACCAGGTGTGATAGGGATAGGGGCGATAGCTCCAGACTCCGCCCACAAACACCCACGGCTGATACCAACCGGGTGCCGCGTAATAATATCCCTGATAGCTATAGGGATAAGCCGGAGCACCGGCGCGCACGACATAGCCCGGCGGGCAGCCGGGGCTGGTCGCATTGTTTTCCGACGAGGCAATCGCCGCGCCTGTGCCCGCCCCGACGACGGCGCCGAACGCTGCCGATCCGCCGGAATGACGACCGCCGGCTGCACCGCCGACAATCGCGCCAAGAACGCCGCCGATCACCGCGCCCGCTGCGACATCGCCATGCGATTTCACGCAGTTTTCCTGCGCCCAGCGCTGGGCATCGTAAGCATAGCGTGCATCAATGGCTTGTTGCCGGGCATAATCGGGCGGCGGCGCATAGCCCGGAGGGGGCGGGGGTGTCTGACCCGCGTCATAGCCCGGGGGCGGGCCCGGTTCGGGCGGTGGGGCCTGGTCCGGGTTATAGCCTTGCTGTGGGGCATCATAACCCTGTTGCGGGGCGCCATAACCCTGTTGCGGCGCATAGCCCGGCGGCGGCGAATCGGGCGCCGGCGGCGGGGTCTGCGCATTCGCGGCGACCGAACCCAGCACCATGGTGGCCGCCGTGATTGCAGCGAGACCCCTGCGACGGGGAGAGCGAGCCGGTTGGAACATGATCTTTCATTCCCTCTTGCGGTCGGGCTCTTTGCGGTTGGATTGGCGATGAGCCATCCCCCCACGCTTGCCCGGTAAGGGATGGTCTAGCGCATTCGATGTGAACAGGGGCTGATTTTGCGCAAAGAAGCGCGAGGGTGACACTCTGTTACAAATTTGTCCTTACCGTGTGACGGGGCGGACGTTTCAAAGGATGAATGCGCTTGCCGTCAGGCTGGCGAGTTTGGTCAGCGTGATGCAGAAATCGGCGGTTCCGTCGCCGTTGACGTCGCCCCAGACCGTGATGCCGGTACTGGTCACGTCATAGCGCACTTCGCCGGGGTGATCGCCAAAAGCGGCCGTGCCGATAAATGTCAGGTGCCCGGTCCCGCCCGTGGGCAATCCCGCGTCAAAGGCGGACAAGTCGATCTTGTCGCCCAGGGCGGGATGGAATTGCTGAATGACGTCCGCCGTTGCCGCCGTCAGTCCGCCGGTGTGGCCGGGGGAAAAGACAAAACTGTCCGTACCGCCGCCCGCGATCATCACCGCGTGCCCCGTTCCCGCGTATAGCGTGTCAGTGCCCGATCCGGCGTGGAGCGTGTCTTTGCCCGAGCCGCCATAGATCGTGTCTTTGCCCGAGCCGCCAAAGATCGTGTCCGCGCCCGACCCGGCGATCAGCACGTCATTGCCCGGCCCCCCGTGAATGATCGTCGTGCCGTTGCCTGCGGTAATCGTGTCGTTGCCCGACAGGCCAATGAGCATCTGGGGGCCGGTGCCCCCTTTCAGGATCGGGCTGGCCGTGGTCGCGTAATGGACCTGAGCGCCGGGGATGAAGTGATAGGAATTGCTGATCCCGAATGCCACCGTCTGTGACTTTGCGCCGGACGCGTTGAGCCCGAGTACGAACAGGGAGCCATCGAGCCCCGGCAAATCGCCGTTCTGTGACACCAGCGCGGCGAGCGGCATCGCCACCAGCGAGATGCCCGCCGCGCTGAACCCGCAAACCGTGAAATCCATCGTGCCGACCAGCGTCTTGCCGACGAAGGCATCGAGGGTCAGCGTGTTGTCGGTATCGGATATGCCGGCGACCTGAAACGAGACGGTATTCATCGTGAGGAACGCCGATCCGACGGTCCCGGTCATGCCGTTGTAAGTCAGCACCTGGTTGGGCGAAGTCGCGCTGTTGGTGATGGAGCCGTTGACGGCGGTTGCGGACTCATTGGCGAAGGCGTTTGCGCCAAATGTCAGGCCCACAAGGGCGTCAAGGCTGCCCAACTTCACTGTCTTCATCATGAATCAACCCGGTCCGTTTTGTCCCTTGCACGGTTGGCGCCAATGTCACGTTACGGACAACGCGGGTTGCTTTCACTTCGGATCAAGAGGTGGGTTCGCGGTGCGCGCGGGGGCGTCGGGATGGCCGGATTGCAGGCGGAACGGGCCCGGTCGCGCGGGGCGCGGATGATCCGCAGTGGACCTTGTGTCGGGGCCCTGAAAGTGTCGGGTGGCTTGAAACGCAAAACGCCGCCCCGGTGGGGGCGGCGTCGCGAAATCGGTATGGGCTTGCGGTTCAGGCGCTGACCGGCGCTGCCTGACGAACGCTTTCATCGACATGGTCGGCAAACTGTTCGAAATTTTCGATGAACTTGCGCACCAGATCCTGCGCGGTCTTGTCGTATTCGTCGGGGTTGACCCAGGCGCTGCGCGGATCGAGCAGCTTGGAATCGACGCCGGCCACTTCGACCGGCACTTCAAAGCCGAACCACGGGTCTTCGCGGAATTCGGCGCTGTTGAGGCTGCCGTCGAGCGCGGCATTGAGCAGCGCGCGAGTCGCCTTGATCGGCATGCGCTTGATCCCCGGTTCGGTCGCCTTGCCGCCCGACCAGCCGGTGTTGACCAGCCAGCACTTGACCCCGCCCTTGTTGATCCGTTCCTTGAGCAGGTTGCCATAGATCGACGGATGGCGCGGCATGAACGGCGCGCCAAAGCAGGTCGAGAACGTCGCTTCGGGCTCGGTCACACCGATTTCGGTGCCGGCAACGCGCGCGGTATAGCCCGACAGGAAGTGATACATCGCCTGTTCCGGGGTCAGCCGGGCGATCGGCGGCAGCACGCCATAGGCATCGGCGGTCAGGAAGATAATGTTCTGCGGCACCGGGCCGAGATTGTCCTTGCTCGCGTTCGGGATGAAATCGATCGGGTACGAACCGCGGCTGTTTTCGGCGAGGCTGTGGTCATCGAGATCGATTTCGCGCGTGACGGGATCGATCACCACGTTTTCGAGCACCGTGCCGAAACGCTTGGTCGTGGCAAAGATTTCCGGCTCCGCCTCGGCCGACAGGCGGATCATCTTGGCATAGCAACCGCCTTCGAAATTGAACACGGCGGTGTCCGACCAGCCATGTTCATCGTCGCCGATCAGCGTGCGGCTGGCATCGGCCGACAGCGTGGTCTTGCCGGTGCCCGACAGGCCGAAGAACACGGCGGTATCGCCCTTGGGGCCGATATTGGCCGAGCAGTGCATCGGCATCACGCCCTTGACCGGGAGCAGGTAGTTGAGAATGCCGAACACCGACTTCTTCATTTCGCCGGCATAGGCCGTCCCGCCGATCAGGATCAGCTTTTCGGTGAGGTTGACCGCGACCACCGTCTCGCTGCGGCAACCGTGGCGCGCCGGATCGGCGCGGAAGCTGGGCAGGTCGATGATCGTGTATTCGGGAGCGAAGCCGGCCAGTTCGTCGGCGCTCGGGCGCACCAGCAGGGTGCGGACGAACAGGTTGTGCCACGCGAGTTCGTTGATCACGCGCACATTGACGCGGTTTTCGCTCTGGCTGCCGCCGAACAGGTCGGCCACATAGAGCTCGTCCTTTTCACCCAGCGCCTTGATGAAATCGGCCTTGAGCACGGCGAAGTGTTCGGGCGTCATCGCGACGTTGGTCTTGCCCCACCACACGGTCTCTTCGGTTTCGGCGTCGCGGACGATGAACTTGTCCTTGGCCGAACGTCCGGTATGCTTGCCGGTGGCCACGACGAGCGGGCCGTCCTTGGCTAGCAGGCCTTCGCCGTTGCGCACGGCATGTTCGACCAGCGGTGCCGTGCCGAGATTTGCGAAAAGCGTCGCCGGTTCGGGGAAGCCCTGCGCAGCAAGCGACACGTTGAGACTGGTAGCGGACACGGCAATCCTCCCGATGGGCAGCCGCGCCGCCCAACTGGGCGCGCCGCCGCGCATGTCTGGTTCAAGAGTTCGAATACGAATGCACTGACTCGCGAGCGGCGCATACGCAAGGAAAATTGCTGCGTCAAATACGCTGCGGCAAACAAGATTTTTGCGCAGTTGATTGCGTTTTATGCAACTGCTGGGCGCGATCGGGCCTTGCGACGCGGCAAGCGTTCCCGCCAAGGTTGCCACTGAAGGAATTCCCGTTTAATCACGGACCGTGATGGCAGCCCGCAGACCTGTGACGCGATCATGACGAACAAGCGCGAAGCCGGTGGCCAGGGCCCCGATGTCTCGCCCCATCCCGATGCGCGCGCAGACCAAGTTCCGGACATGGAAAAGGTTCAGGGCGACAAGGTTCAGGGCGACAAGGTTCAGGGCGACAAGGTTCAGGGCGACAAGGTTCAGGGCAGGGCGCTCGGTGTGCAGGCTTCCGGCGCGCAAGTGATCGCGCTGGTCGATGACGATCGCAACATCCTGACCACGGTGTCGATCGCGCTGCAGGCCGAAGGGTTTGCCACGCGGGTCTATTACGACGGAGCCGCCGCTTTGCCCGCGCTGATAGACAATCCGCCCGATCTCGTCGTCTGCGACATCAAGATGCCGCGCATGGACGGGTTCGATCTGCTCAACCGGCTGCGCGAAAAAAGCGATTTGCCGGTGATCTTTCTGACCAGCAAGGACGATGAGGCGGACGAGGCGACCGGGCTTGCCATGGGCGCCGACGATTACATCGCCAAACCGTTCAGCCAGCGTCTTCTGATCGCGCGCATCCGCGCCATTTTGCGTCGGGGCGAAGTGGCACGGCGCGCGGCATTGCGCCCGCAGGACGAGCCGGCAGAGCCGCTGCCCGACGTGATCTGGCGCGGGCGATTGAGCATGGACCCGGCGCGCCATCAGGTCGAATGGACGGGGCAGCCGGTTTCCTTGACCGTGACCGAGTTCCTGATCCTCGAAGCGCTGGCGATGCGCCCCGGGGTGGTGCGTTCGCGCAGTTCGCTGATGGACGCGGCCTATCACGATGACGTGTTTGTCGACGATCGCACCATCGACAGTCATATCAAGCGGCTGAGGCGCAAGTTTCGGCTGGTCGATCCGCAGTTTTCCGCGATCGAGACGCTCTATGGTGCCGGCTACAGCTTTGCGGAACCCTGAAAACCAGCCGCCGCCGCGCGCAAGCGGGCGCAGCGCGGCGCGGATGCGCCCGACCCGTCGCCGGCTGTGGCGCACGCGCGGGGTTTCGCTGACCACGCGCATTCTGGCGGTCAACGTCATTGCGCTCGCGCTGTTGGCGGGCGGGTTCTTCTATCTCGATTCGTATCGCACACAGTTGATCAACGAGCGGTTTCGTCTGGCCCGCGCCGAAGTGGAAATCGCCGCGACGGCGCTCGCCCACGCCCGGCCCGCCGAACGGCGCCGGCTGATGGTCCAGATCGGGACGAGCCAGGTCTTGCAATTGCGGCTTTATTCCACGCAGGGCGCGCTTGAGGAGGACAGCTTTCGTCTGGCTCGTCCGGCCTTTGTGTTGATCGATCCGGCAAACGAGCCGTGGTATCAGACGGCGGCGCGCGCGCTCGATCGCGGCGTCGACGCGATCGTCGGGGCGCCCGCGATCGAACGCTATCGCGAGCCGCCGCAATCGGGTGTGGCGAACTGGCCCGAAATTGCGCGCGCGCGCCAGTCCGGGCGTACCGAAGTCTATTTGCGCTATGCCCCCGACCGTACCCCGGTCATCACGGCGGCGACCCCGGTGGGGGACAAGGGCGAAATGCTGCTGTCGATGCGCAATGCGCTCGATGTGACCCAGGCGGTACGCGATGCGCGCCAGACGCTGGGGATCATTATCGGGCTCGCGCTGCTGCTGTCTGTGCAATTGTCGCTGTTTCTGGCGCGCACGATCGTTCAGCCGTTGCGCGCGCTGGTGCGAGCGGCGGTGCGCGTGCGGCTGGGGCGCGAACGCGCGGTAGTGGTGCCGCGCCTGCCCGATCGGGGCGATGAAATCGGGCTGCTTGCACGCGCTTTTTCCGACATGACATATGCCTTGCGCCAACAGATCGACGCGGTCGAAAGCTTTGCCGCCGATGTTGCGCATGAGTTGAAAAACCCGCTGGCCTCGCTCGCCAGCGCGGTCGAGGCGATGGACAAAGTCGAAGATCCGGCGTTGCGCCGTCAGTTGTCGGCGATTGCCACGCACGATGTGCAGCGGCTCGACCGGCTGATCAGCGAAATTGCCGAAGCCAGCAGGATCGACGCGGCGCTCAGCCGGACGACGTTTGCACCGATCGATCTTGCCCTGCTGGCCGCGCATGTGGTCGGTGCGCGCGGGGTGCGTCCGGGGCTGGCGGGATGTCCGATCCGGTTTCGCCGGGGCGAGGGGGATACGCGGGTTGCCGGCGACGGGCTGCAGCTTGAACGCGTGCTCGACAACCTGCTCGACAATGCGGTGTCGTTTTCGCCGCCGGGCGGCGAAGTCGAAGTGCGCGTCAGCGCCGAAGGCGGGCGCGTGGAATTGTCGATCAGCGATCAGGGGCCGGGGATCGCGCCGGACGAACGCGAAAAGGTGTTCGACCGGTTCCATTCGGTGCGCCCGGATGAAGAGGCGTTTGGCGCGCATAGCGGGCTGGGTCTGGCCATCGCGCGCACCATTGCCGAGGCCCACGAAGGCACGTTGACGATTGTCGACAAACCCGACGGGACGCCGGGCGCGTGCCTTGTCCTGTCGCTGCCGCCGATGAGCGAAGAGGATGAGGAATGACGGCGCATCAGGCGACTGCGGTCGCCATCGGCGGGCGTGCCTTGCTGATCGAGGGGGCGCCGGGGACAGGCAAGTCGAGCCTGGCATTGGCGCTGATCGACCGGGGTGCGGCGCTGATCGGGGATGACGCGGTCATGCTCGACCATGCCGAAGGCGTGCTGCTGGCGAGCCCGCATCCGCGCGTGGCCGGGCTGATCGAAGTGCGCAATGTCGGACTGATCGCGATGCCGACGGTGGGCAAGGTGCCGGTGGCGCTGGTCTTGCGGCTCGATCCGCAGGCGCCGCGTCATGTCGAAGCCGCCGACATCGTCGAACGCGCGGGGGTTGCGCTGCCCCTGTTGCGGCTCTGGCCGGACAGCCCCGTGCTCGCGCTGCGTGCCGAAATCGCGTTGGAACGCTATGGCTTGCATGCGCAGAAATAAGGGGGGCTTCCCAAGGCGGCGGCGGTGGCGCACAGGTTTGCGATGATCGACGAATCGTCCCCACAGGAATCGGTCCCACAGGAATCGGTCCCACAGACTGGCGCGCCGGTCGATTCGGCACCGCCGCAACGGATTCTGCTCGTCACCGGCATGCTCGGCGCAGGCAAGACCACGGCGATGCGCGCGCTCGAAGATCTGGGCTGGGAAGCGGTCGACAATTTCCCCATTCGCCTGCTCGAACGTCTGCTCGAAACCGCGCCCGGCACGGCACGGCTCGACGCCGGGGCGCCGATCGCGATCGGGTTTGACACGCGCACGCGCGGGTTTGATCCGCGCTCGATCATCGATCGGGTGAAAAAGCTGTCGGAACGGCCCGGTCTGTCGATCACCACGCTGTTTCTCGATTGTGGCGGGGCCGAATTGCGGCGGCGCTATAACGAAACGCGCCGACCTCATCCGATGAGCGAGGACCGTCCGGCAGAAGCGGGCATTGCCGCCGAGCGCGAACTGCTCGAGCCGCTGCGCCGCTGGGCCGACGTGGTGCTGTCCACCACAGATTTCACCACCAACGACCTGCAACAGGCGATCCGCGAGCATTTCCGCCAGACCTCGCCGTCGCGCTCGATCATCACGATCAGCAGCTTCGGCTTTTCGCGGGGGACGCCGCCGTTGTCCGACCTGGTGTTCGACATGCGTTTCTTGAGGAACCCCTATTGGGTCGAAGCGTTGCGGCCGCAGACGGGGCGCGATCCGGCGGTGGGCGATTACATCCGCAGCGATCCGGCCTTTGCCGAGGCGTTTGACCGCATTCGCGATCTGCTGCTTCTGCTGCTTCCGCGCTATGCCGAACAGGGCAAGGCCTATGTCAACATTGCCTTTGGCTGTACCGGAGGGAAACACCGATCGGTATTCATGGCCGAACAGATCGCTTCCGCCTTGCGCGACGCGGGATTTTCTCCCACATTGCTGCATCGCAACCTTGGGTCGCGCACCGCCGAACTCGTTGAACGAAGCGGCGCGCGGGATCCACGGTGATGAACTATTTTTCGAGTTTTCAGGTTTTTAGTCGGTAACGATAACAGATATGACGGTCGGGGAAGGATCGATCCTGAAACTTACAGATTCGCAAACGGGCGGTGTCGCGCGTGTTGCCGGGCCTATGGAGAAGGGCAGGGATCATGAGAGCCTTGCCGGATCGGCCCGGAAACTTCGACATTTGGTCGCGTGCGTTGCCCTTCGGAGCCATGTCATTTCATGATCGGTCTCATTCTCGTCACCCATGGTGCCCTTGCCGATGAATTCATCCATGCGATGGAGCACGTCGTCGGGCGCCAGTCAGACATCATCGGTGTCTGTATCGGCCCCAATGACGACATGGAAAAGCGCCGGCGCGAAATCGCCGATGCCATCAAGCGCGTCGATAGCGGCGATGGCGTCATCGTGTTGACCGATCTGTTCGGCGGAACACCGTCAAATCTTGCCATTTCGCTGATGCAGGCGGGCAAGGTCGAAGTGATCGCCGGTATCAATTTGCCCATGCTGATCCGCCTTGCCAAGGCGCGTTGCTGCATGGGTGTACGCGAAGCGACCGCCGCCGCACGCGATGCGGGGCGAAATTATATAACGATCGCTTCCGAATTTCTTGGGCAGGATGCGTGATCGATGGGAGAGCAAGTGTACGTTGCGCGTGAACGGGTGACTATCGTCAACCAGCGCGGGTTGCACGCCAGGGCCAGTGCCAAGTTCGTCAATGCAGTGGCCAAGCTGCCCGCCGGGTTCGACGTGATTGTCGCCAAAGACGGGACCGAGGCCAATGGGGGATCGATTCTCGGCCTGATGATGCTGGGTGCAGCCAAGGGCGACAGCGTCGATCTGGCGGTTGCGGGCGAACCGGGCGAGGCCGATGCGATCCTGATGAAGCTGGCCGGTCTGATCAAGGACGGCTTCGGCGAGGATTGACGCCGCGCTGCGCTCTGCGCAAGGGGCCGCTATGACGCGCAAGATCATCACCGGCTATTCCAATCCCACGATCAAGTTCGTGCGCAGTCTGCGCGACAAGAAACATCGGCGGCGCGAACGGCGCTTTCTGGCCGAGGGCTTGCGGCTGCTGACCGATGCGCGCGAAAGCGGGCGTTTGCCCGAATTGCTGCTGATGGCGACGGGGCGCGAGGCCCATCCCCTGCTCGACGATCTCGAACAGGCGGTTGCGGCGGCGGGCGGGGACGTGATCGAAGTGCCGCTCGACATTCTGGCCAAAGTGACCGGCAAGGACAATCCGCAGGCCGTGTGCGGCGTCTTTGTCGAATGGGATACCGGGCTTTCCACACTCGACCGCGCCGCCGCGCCGATCTGGCTGGTGGCGCAGGCGATGCGCGATCCGGGCAATCTGGGCACCATGTTGCGCACCGCCGACGCGGTGGGCGCGGGCGGCCTGATCCTGATCGACGATTGCGTCGATCCGTTTTCGGTCGAAGCCGTGCGCGCAAGCATGGGGGCGATCTTTACCCAACACCTGGCGCAGGCGCGCTGGAGCGATTTTCTGGTGTGGCTGCGCGGCGGGCCGGGGCAATTGGTTGCGGCCTCCTTGCGCGAGGCGGTGCCCTATCGCGGTGCGGCTTATGCGTCGCCGTGCTTCGTCATGGTCGGCAACGAATCGCGCGGGCTGCCCGAAGACTATGAAATGGCGTGCGACTTGCGCGTGACAATGCCGATGAAGGGCCGCGCCGACAGCCTGAACGCAGCGGTCGCGGCGGCGGTGTTGGCCTATGAGGTTTTGGCAGCGCTCAACTAGTGGTCCGATTCTGACATTTGCGACCGTGCTATCCGGATGGCGGGATGCAAATGTCAAAAACAATCCA
>NZ_KQ954307.1 GCF_001519055.1 Novosphingobium sp. Fuku2-ISO-50
TCTCGCGCGGGTCGGTTACCTCTGGGGACTGTTGCTGGGCTTGTGCATCTGGCTCGTTGATCTCGGTCTCCGGCTCGGTCATGGCCTGCTCGGCTGCCCCAACGACAGGCGCTGGCCCGCCATCACCGCCCGTGGCTTCTTCATCGCCTTCGCCCGGAGGAGCGTAGGCAGCCAATTGCATATCGGTTTTGCGCAGGAAGGGTTCGGCGATTTTGGGATAGTCGCGCCAGACAAGGCGGATGCGCGCTGCCGGAAAGCCTTCGGGAAACTTCACATAGCCGTGGAGCGACGGCAGGTTCATGATGTCATCGGGGATGACGAGCGGCTTGACCTCGGTGCGGGGCGTAATCGTCGCCGCATCGCGCGATCGGCTCGCGCCGATCGAATAGGCCTCATCGGTCTCCCGTACCTCGCGAAAACCGATGAAGTTCGAGCAAACCTCGGCGGTGTTTTTGTCAGCGGTGGCGAGGATCAGCTTGGTGCGCGCCAAAGAGGCAAGGTTGATCGCGCCTTCCTCGCCATAGGTTTCGGCGAGCTTGTCAAAGCTGTGCATCCCCAGCACGAAGGCCCCGCCAAAGCCGCGGGCGGTCTGCAAGCCATGCTCGATCGCTGGCATCCGGTGGAGCGCGTGAACCTCGTCGAAGAGATACCACATCCGCAGATCACGGGTGCGCGGCATGCCCATCAGCGCATTGACCGCCAGATCCATCCAGAGGGTGAGCAGCGCGCGGTTGAGCGTCAGATCGGTATGGGTCGAGGTGATGAACAGGATCGAGCCTGGAACCGGCTCCTCTTGCACCCAGCGCCGGATCGAGAACGGTGGCCGCTCTCCCGGCACAGGATCAGGCAGAAATCGGATCGCTTGCGCGTTGGTGTTGAACACGGCGCGGATGGATTCCGCCATGCGCGCGGCCTCAGTGGCAGTCAGCGGGCTCGCGATGGTGTTGGCGAGCTTGGCGTGAACGGCCTTGAGGTCAGCCGACATGAGGTGATGGGCAATCGCGCCATTGGTGGTCTCGCCAGAGGCCGCGAGTTTTACGCACATTTCGACAAAAAGCGTGCGCGCCGCCATGGCCCAGAAAGGCTCGGCATTGCCACCATCGCTGGGGATCAGCGCGGCGGCGGCCGAGATGTAATCTGCGTAGTTCTGGCAATCGTTGAAGATGGTCCAAGGCGGGCAGCGCTGGTCCATGGGATTGAGAATATGGTCGCGGCCTTCTTCGTAAAAGGCTTCGACAAAGGCACCCGTGAGGTCGAAGACCACGCAGCGTTGGCCGCGCTCGCGCGCCTCGGTCACCAGCTTGCGAAGCTGCGTCGTTTTGCCCGCGCCTGTGGTGCCGATGAGCATGGCGTGGGTCTGCTCAAGCCGCCAAGGATAGGCGATCCCTGCCATGGCATAGGGCACATGCAGCCCCAACGCGACGCGCTCGGCGATGGTGGCGTGAGCCACGCGATCGGCCTCCATGGTGGGGTGGCGCTCGGCCAATTCGGCGGCGAATTCGGCGGCATTGTGCGCATCGATCTCGCCCGCCAGCACTGCAGCGCTGACCAGCATGGCACCGCGCTCGTGGCGCTCCTTCAAGATGTCGACGCCAATCTTCTGCGACAGACGCACGAACCATGTCGCCAGCGGGCCGCTGAAAAACAGCGAACCGGCCAAAGCCACGATCATGCAACGCATGAATTTGGTCCAGGCCTGCGCGACATCAGGATAGTCGGGCACGTCGCCGATGGTCATCGGCACCACGCTGTCGTCCGGCAAAGTCAGGTTGACGCTGTGGCCGGGATCGAGATCGACCAGATTCCAAAAGTCGGCGAAGAGCCGCATTTCGACGAGCTGAACCTCATGCTCGCGCATGAGCAGGGCCAGCAGCAGGACAAGCAGCAGGCTGAAGCTGAGGACCGCTGCCAGGATCGGCCAGCGCAGCCCTTCCATCATCATCATGTAGCGCAGGCGGATAAGCTGCGAACCACGGGTGAATGCCCCGACGTTGCGGACGATCTCGCCGCGCGCCGATTCATGTTCGACCGCTACGGGGCGCCGGTCGAAGCGGATGTCGCCGTCACGCGCCATGGTATTTTTTCGTGTATTCGATGGCGAGATCGAGCAGCCGGTCAGCGTCCTCGGGTGAGGCCTTTTGAAGCAGCGTGTCGAGCACAAGCGTGTTGAGCTCGATCATGGTAATCAGGCGAACAAAATCGATGCCATGACCGTGCTCCGCGAAAGGCAGGGCAATGTTGATGAGATTGCGGGTGGTTTCGGAAATCGACGTGCCCTGCTTCTCCGCAAGGGCCTGAAGACGTTCAGCCTGACGCGCCGTCATACTAACGCCAATAGGGATGTAGTCGGCCATTCTGCTTCTTTCTATGCAGAGGCCGGTTCGGTTATCGCCCGGATAGGCTACCGCCTAAGTGGCGGAAATTCAAGCCTGGCCCGCTGTGATCGTCATTACAACGACGCGGCGACGTTGCAGGAGCCTGCATCACAAATAGGAATATTTTAGAATGACTTAGGGCTAATTTGCAGTGTACTGCATCAATTTGGCTCGGCTAGCGCAGATTTGCACCCTGCTGCAATCGGCGTTGCAAGGACATGGCAGGTTGCAACTTTATATAAATATCGGATAATATTGATTATTTTTCCATAAGCCATTTATGAGGTTCTGCGGCTATCCGCGTTCGGTGTGCCCATTTTTCCTCCCTCAGGTACTCATGAAGCAGATTGAATGGGAATCTTGCCGTGCAGAACTCGATATCGGGTTTACCGGTGGAAGCCGCCCCCGCAAAGGGGACGCGAGCGATCAAGAACCGACTTACAGACGTGGTTTGAGGCGTGAGGTCAGACACCGCAAATCGGTTGCCAAAAGCTACAGGCAGGTGTATCTTACCTTCGTCTTACTTACGGAGCGGGCCATGGGCATACAGGAAAGGGTCACGACCACCGTGTCGACCAAAGGGCAGGTTATCCTGCCCAAGGCGATCCGCGACCAAAGGCATTGGCCTGCCGGCACCAAGCTGATCGTCGAAGAGACGCCCGAGGGCGTGCTCCTGAAATCCATGCCGGTTTTTGCAAGCACCGATATGGCGGCCGTGTTCGGTTCGCTCCGGCCAACGGGGCCAGCCCTGTCGATTGATGACATGAACGTGGTGATTGCCGAGGAAGCCAAACGTCGTGCGCGCGATTGATACCAATATCGTCGTGCGGTTGTTGACTGCTGACGATGCCGAACAAGCCAAGGCTGCGCGGGGCATCGTTGAGGCTGGCGACATATTCCTCGGGGTGACGGTGCTTCTCGAAGCGGAATGGGTGCTTCGCGCGGGATATGGGTTTCAGCCTGCACAGATTGTCACGGCGCTGCGAGGTTTGGCGGGACTGCCTGGCATGACCGTAGAAGAGCCTTTGCAACTGGCGACCGCGCTCGACTGGCTGGAGGGCGGCATGGATTTCGCCGACGCCCTGCATCTGGCACGCTCCAGCCATTGCAGCGCCTTTGTGACCTTCGATCAGAAGTTCGCCAAGCGGGCCAAAGCGTTGGCGACGATACCAGTGATCATTCCCTGAAACTGCGTCAGCAGGCGCGCGACATGGGGTGGACTTGTCCCACCCCTACGTCCGCGTGCCTTCAGCCATCGGAAAAAGAAAGGAGGACGCCGCGCGAGCGGCGCCCTCCGATACGTCAGGCAGCGACGCGCTGGTGACGCTGGGCGAAAGCGTGGTGGGGCACGTTGGCCTCGCGCACGCGGCTGAGCAGATTGGACTGGAGCCCCGAACCTTCGCAGACCACGGCATGCACCGGCTTCAGGTTCAGCAGTTGCTCGTTCCGAACGAAGCCTGCCCGCTTGCCAAGCGCCCGGTTGAGCGTGAAGCGGACGGTCTTGACCCCGCGCGCGGCGGCCCAAGCGTGGGCAATCTGATCGCAGCCCTTGTGCTGGGCGGTCGTTGCCAGGATCATGTGGGGTACGCGGGCATGGGTTTCATCGAGCGCTTGCCATAGCAGTTCGTGGTCTTGCCAGTCTGTGCCGCCGGAGAAGATCACCACCGGGCCGGTGGGCGCATAATCCTCCCGGCGCTTGGAGGCTCGGGCGGCGAGGAAGTCGCGGGCGTCGATCTGGCTGGCGGTCAGGCCCGATGAGACGCGGCTGCCTTTCACCGTCGAGAATGGCCGACCGGTTTCGACCCGGAAAATCTCGCCGGCATAGTCGCGCATGGCTTCCATCGCCTCGCGGCAGTCCATCAGGGTCTGGCAGATACGCTGGGCCTCTTCCAGTTCGACGGCATAGATCTCGGAAGGGTCAAATGCCCTTGCCATCTCGCCAACCTTCTTGCTGGCTTCGTCCTCGCGCTTTTCGATGCGCTGCGCGGTGACGTGGAAGCTGTTTACGATGCCCCAGACGATGTCCCGTCCGAATTCCTCCATGCGGGTTTCGCGGAAGAGATCGAACACCGTGCCGATCACCACTTCCATCGCGCCGCGCGCGGCGTGCGGATCGGGCATGTCGGTTGCCATGGGTTCGTCGTGCACGGAAAGCTGAGCCATGCTGCCTTGTTCGGCAAAGGCTCCGTCAAAGCCCGGAGCTTCGATCTGCTCACGGTAGAATGCGCCGAGATCTTCGAGGTTGGTGATTGCATGCGTCATGGTGACCTCCAAAAGGTTCAATCCGTCATCCTTCGTGATGACGTCAGGTCACACGGCAAGCTGCGTCCAGCATGTCAGGGACGTTGACCGGGAAGCCCGAAGGGACCCCGGTTGACGCCGCAGCGCGGGGCGTGGGGGAGCCGATTTTGTGTCGGCACAGCCGGCGCAAAATTGGGGGAACCGCGCATCCTTGATCCTGCGCCAGACCAGCTTGCCATACTGGGACTATGAGAGAGTTGTTGTTTTTGAAATATCGCCCCCTGCCGTCAACGACCGCGCCAGTCGATCGTCACCCGGATGGGCCGAGACCCGCATGGGGCTCGGTGGAGCCCGGCACGGGCGGAATAGAGCGCGGTGAACGCCTTGGCGGGCAGGCGCCCGAGTAGCCAAATAACGGCAACTGGCCGAAGGCAGACTGGCAGGTTTCAGGATGACGGAACACCAACCCAGCAGGTCTATCGAGCGCCGGTGGTTACCGACCGAACGCCGGGCCCCTAACATCTACCGCCAGTTCGCTTGCAAACACCGCATCCCAAGGCCGTTCAAGGAAGCAGAAGCCGGCGAGGGAGCGGGTGAAGACAATTCCCTCGTCCGCCATGTACCGTGTCACCGCGTTGCCCGACCAATCATCCTCGCGGAAGCGCCGACTCTTGTAGAAATCTGCAAAGTCCTCCAACCCGTCCTTGTGAAATGTACCGTTGGAGCAAAACAACAGACGAACCGGACCGCGTTCGCTGGCATCTAGCAGCCCGACCTTCTGCTCGACTTCGACCGTCCGCTTAATGAAGGACCAGCGCGCCTTGATCTCTTGGCCGGAAATCGCTGCGCCCGCCCAATCACGGCTTACTATCAGCCGCGCGTTATTGGGAAACGCCGCTTCCAAATTTTCAAAGCGCTGCCATGAGGCTCCGTCGTCAATCCATTGTGGGGCAACGGTTTTCACGTCTACCCATGAGCGCGTACCGTCGGGCCATTCCAGGCTAAAATCGATTGACTTGGCTGTGTTCATTAATTTCGGCTCGTACCGGATTACGACATCGCTGGCATCGAGGCGCAAAAGTTCGACTGCCGCAGCCAGTTCATTGGCATCTTCTACGATCGGGCGAAACTCACCGCCAGCGCGCCAACGCGTGACATTCCCCGAAAACCGCGCAATCAATTTATCAGCATCCTTTAAGCGCGGGTCGGCGCGCAGCACTGGGAAAACCTGCTGTTCAATGGCCGCAATCCAAGGCTCAGCATAGTCAAGCGCATACACAGTGTTCATTTCCTCTATGGTGGGGGCCCTAGGCAACTACGCCAACACGATACCAGCCTTCTCCGCACAGTAGACCCGTTCGCGTGCCTGCTCGATGACTCGGCGATTGTAGCGCGCCAGCATTGGGCGATTGTTCTTCGTCACTGTCACATTGATCGTCGCCTGTGGCCGCTGGCGCCAGTTGTTTAAGGCAAAAGCAACAAAAGCAGGTGCGGCGCGTCCTTCGACCAAAGTCGCAGCGTCGGCAAAAATGTAGTCGACAAAGGCAGTGGAACACAGATTGAAGGACATCGCCATGTGCGGCCCATCTGGAATCGGTTGGCAGTAGCTTCGATCCGAGAGCAAACAGGCCCCTTGGTCGTAGGTCCAAACAAAAGCCGCTGCCTGCGTGTCGCGCGCCTCAAACAGGCTCTTAATCACACCTTCGAACAGGTTTGGCTGATCGTCCTCGGTCTGCATCAATAGGACGAAGATCAGTCGGAGCCACGTGACATAAGTCTCCTGCGATACGTCGAGTTGCTGACACAGGTAGGCCTGGTGCGGCTTCTGCCCCTCGACGATCCGTCGATAGGTGGCGAGCAGTTCCGGATCGGTCGGCTCGTAGTGCCCAACGCTGGGAAAGCTGTTCAACACTTTCTGGATGCAGAAGGGATTGCGGACAAAGTTCAGAAGCTTCGCCGCGAACAGGTCGATGAGCTCGGTCTTTATGTCGGTGCTGCCGGCCGCCAGCTTCTCAAGCAAGCCCTTGGTACGAATCTCGACGTTCGTCTCGTATTTGTGGAATAGCGCTTCGAGATTCAATCTCAGTGGTCCACCTCCCGGTACGTCGAAGCTAAAGAGGTCCAGCATCGATAAGGTCGATGCGATTGCACCCCCGCGGGGAGCCTCCAGCTCAAGCCTGTAAGCTTCTCGATCTGCGATGCGAAACGAGTAGATCCGGAACTTTCCGCCGGTGCTGTTCGGGTTGCTCGCGTTGAGCTTCTGCTCTACCTGCGGCACAAAGTGCTGATTGCGTGTCTCGTTGCGGCGCATGTTCTGAAGTTTCACCCCCCCTTGAATTGGATCGTAGCACGGCCTCCACCACAGAGTCAGCGCCGAGATCGCGGGATAGTATGCCTAATTGGCCCCAAAGGCAGCTAACAGGCTTGGCCTGCGCTTTAATGTCTGACCGGCCTGAGCGCGTTGTGGGCACGCCGATTACTCCCTCCACTCAGCAGTTCTTACCACGCACTCTTGCGCTCATTGATCATCACTGTCAGCATTGTGAGATCAAGCTGAAGCTGGAGAAAACAGTGAGCCCACCTCGTGAGCTAACCGATGAAGAGGCTGCTGACTTTGCTTTATCGATGTCACGATTTGAGCGCGACGTCATAATCCTTTGCTCAAAAGGCAAGTCTTGGCGCTATCCTAGAATAGCCGACAAAATCGGCGCATCCTATGAAGATGTTCAAGCTGTGGGGCACAAATTGCAGGCCATGCGCTTAGCCCGGTTTATTCATGAGTCCGCCGCTTTGGAGAGTTCTGGGCTCGGCGTGTTGGTGGCCGCGTGATCTGGGCGATCGGCTGCGCCGGTGTTTTTCACCGTGGCAGGACCGATGGGCTTTTCGAGGTTGATGGACGAAGGTGCGGGCTTTGGGCGGCACTGCCGCGCTGGCTAGGTGGGCGCAGGCCGGAGACTGGTGGCGATTGCTTTGAACACGCTGGCATCCGGGCAGGCTGAGGCGAAGGCGATGCGGATACGCGAGGCGCTTTCGATGACGCGAGCGGCGACCTTGAGCAGTCGCAGTCGCAGGGTCGCGAACTCGGCCGTTGCCAGAGAGGCTGCCTTGGGGATGGCCTGCTGGATGCGCCACAGCAGCCAGTAGGCTGCGGTGTGCAGGATGAGGCGCATCTGGTTGGCGTTGGCCGAACGGCACGACGTGCGATCGCTGGCGAGCTGCGATTTGTGGCGCTTGATGAGGTTCTCGATATCCCATAGAAGAAACCTCTCATAACTTGACAGATTCAAGCGGATTGCCCAGAATCGGGTTTGAAGCGCTATGTGCGCTGACCCGCTGGCTTGGATCGCGTGATGGGCGAAGAGCAGTCAGTCCCGACATTTCAGCTGTTGTCGATGGGGCAACAGCAGCAGGTAATTGCGCTGATCGGACGGATGGCGCTTCGCCAGATCCGCAGCGCCCAGACGATCGGGGAGAAAGGCGATGACGTCAGGAACTGTCATGGTCCGGTCGAGTTTGCCCGAGAAAGTTCATGGGCGTCACCGTGACCGGCTGGCGATTGTCTATATTCGGCAATCGACGCTGCAGCAGGTAGAACGAAATCAGGAATCAACGCGGCTGCAATATGCGCTGGTCGACCGTGCCTTCATGCTGGGTTGGCCGCGCGAGGCGATTATTGTGGTTGACGATGATCTTGGGCGTTCGGGCGCGACGATTGAGGGACGGCTCGGGTTTCAACGTCTTGTCGCGGAAGTTGGTCTTGGTCATGTCGGCTTGGTGTTGGGCATAGAGATGTCCCGCCTGGCACGCTCGTGCCGGTATTGGCATCAACTCCTGGAGATTTGTTCTTTGTTTGATACGTTGATCGCAGATGCCGATGGCGTTTACGATGCGGGCAACTTTAACGATCGGTTGTTGCTGGGCTTGAAAGGTACGATGTCGGAAGCGGAGCTGCATGTCATCAAGGCCCGTATGATGGAGGGTCGTCTAGCCAAGGCGCGGCGTGGTGAGCTCGCGAAGGCCGTGCCGATGGGCTACGTGCAGCGCCCGTCGGGCGAAGTGATTTTTGATCCCGACGAGCAGGCACAAAGTGTGATCCGGCTTGTGTTCGACCTGTTTGATCGTCTCCGAACGGTTGGAGCGGTGCTTGTGTATTTGATCGAACATGACGTGAAAATGCCGGTGCGACGGAGGCATGGTCCAACTCGGGGTGATCTCGAATGGCACCGACCCAGTCGGCCAGGGCTCTATGACATGTTCAGCAATCCCATCTACGCGGGCATCTATACTTGGGGCAGACGGCAGGTCGACCGGCGCCGTCAGAGGCCGGGGCGCCCTGGGACCGGGCGGCGTTCGCGTGGACCAGAAAATGTTGAGGTGTTTCTCCCTGACCGCTTGCCAGCCTACATCAGTCGGGACAAGTTCGAACAAATACAGGCACAAATCCGCTCGAACCGGACGAACGACAAAGGCCATGCGCGCGCCGGAAGCGCCTTGTTGTCCGGCATGGTAACGTGTGGTGTGTGCGGATTGCGGATGACTTCATCCTACAACAATAATGGCAAGACAGCGCGCTACATGTGCGCTGGCAGGACCATCAACTATGCCGATCCACTTTGCCAGTCTCTACCGGCCGCGCCGGTCGATGCTGAGGTGACGCGCCTGGTGCTGCAGGCACTGGAACCGGCGGCGATGGACATCAGCCTGGCGGTTGCAAACGACCTTGAAGCTGAACGCAACGCTCTGGACAAACAATGGCATCAGCGCCTCGAGAGGGCGCAGCACGATGTTGATAGGGCACGGCATCAATATACCTGCGTCGATCCGGAAAACCGCCTGGTGGCTCGTACGCTGGAGAAAGATTGGGAGACAGCCCTTGCAGCACAGGCGCGCCTGGCCGTCGATTATGACCGCTTCAAACGCGAACGAATGCAGGCACCAAGTGGCGCTGAATTAATCGCCGTCCGCAAGCTGACAGATGATTTGCCAAATCTTTGGCACGCCACAACGACCACCCAAAAGGAACGTCAGGAGATCACTCGCCTGCTCCTCGAAAGGGTGTTGGTCAAAACGATCGATGACACGGAGCACGCGATCCTCGAATGTCATTGGCAGGGTGGAAACCAGACCGTGCACAGGATCGTCCGGCCGGTCAAACGAGCGACAGACATGGAGGGCTATTCGGCTCTGATCGCACGCCTGCGGGAACTTCATCAGGCCGGAAACCACGCCACCCGCATCGCAGATATTCTGAATGAGGAAGGTTGGCGCCCACCCAAGCGGCGCGACACATATAACGCCGGCATGGTCCACCAACGCCTGCTCTCAGCCGGGATCACTGCAGTCAAATTCAAGAAACCCTTATGCCTTGCAGATCGTGGACCTCACGAATGGACTGTCGGGGAACTTGCCAAGCACATCGGCATGCCGGAATCGACGCTCTATACTTGGGTTCAAAACGGCCGCCTAAGCTGCCGCTCGATCACCGTCGCCGGTAAGATTATCAAACTGCTTACGGCCGATGCAGAAACTATTGAAAGCATTAGGGCGATACGATCGATTCCGCCACATTTGAGAAAAACGCTTCCTTCCAACGAAAGAATTTCCTTCAACTTTAAGTCTTGAGAGTCGCCATGCCTGGTCGATATCTGCCTGGCCGCGTGCGCAGTAGAGCGTGTCGTAGATGTGCTCGGCCGAACCTTCGGCCAGCGAGGTGACGACATAGCGGATGTCCATACCCAGCGTGCTCGCCTCGATCCGGGCGACAACGCGGCGCTGGCCCTTCCAGCTTTTCGCGCCGTAGCGGGTCTGGGCATAATGGCGCAGGACCGCACGGCCTTCCTCGGCCCGCTTGACCGCGCAGGCATCGGCGGCAGCGACGATGACCGGATCGGCCCGCAGCGCAGCGTTGGTTGGCAGGCCGAACACGTAATCGATGCCGGCCGCTTCGCAGAAGGCCATGACCTCGGGCCGGCCATAGTGCCCGTCTCCGCGGATGGTGATGTGGGTATCGGGCCAGTGCCGGCGGATATGGCGCACGAGGCGCCGGATGTGGCCGGCGGCTTCAGCGCCCGACGGTGTCTTGCCGGTACGCAGCAGCATCGCCACTGGCCGGCCGGTCGCGGTGTCGTAGACGTGGATCGGCAGGAAGCAGCGCTCACCGTGATGACCATTCCAGAACGAGAGCTGCTGGTAGCCGTGAACGACATCACAGGTGTCATCGATATCCAGCGTCACCGCCGCCGGCGCGGCGGGATAGCTGGCGCAGTAGATGCCGATCATCGCGACCATCATCCTGGCCAGTTCGCGTGTGGTCGGAGCATTCTCCCAGCGGCTCATCGTCGGTTGGCTGGCAAGCCCCGCGCCCGATCCCGGCAACTTGCCCAGCGCCAGGCGGAACCCAGGATCATCGCGCAGGGTGTCGAGATCATCGGCATCCTCGTAGCCGCATGTAATCGCGAACACCCGGGCACGCAGGATGTCATCAAGGCGATGGATCACCCGCATCGGGTCACGCGGATCGGCAATGCAAGCCGCAAGCCGACGGCAAATCCCCATCGCGCGCTCGGCCTGCGCAAGCAGGAGAACGCCGCCGTCAGAAGTGAGCCGACCACCGTCGAACGCAGCTGTGAGCTTTTTGCGGCCAATGGCTGGAAACGAAAATCCGAGCGCGCTATCCTCGCTTCCGGCGGGTGTGGCCTGTGGCATTTATTGCCTCGTTGCAGGTTGGTTTAGACACCCAATTTCCTACAGCAAGACAAGCGCTTACGCTACTCCCGCCAACCTTTCACGCCGGCCCTGGCGAATAAGACAGGTTAGCCCACGTATCGGTCATCCCTTATAATGGTTCTGCGATTTTTTTGAACGACCGTGGTGAAAGCGTTAAACGCGCAGTTGAGGCGCTTACAAGGTTGAAGGCTAAGCGAGACAGCTAGGTAAGGTTAGAATGTATAATCGAAAATATTTGAGGATGAATTTACCCGGTTTTTAAATATGCGCGCTGTGACTTTTCCTTTCTCCATCCAGCACTTTTTTGCATAATACCGTTTGGGCCATCCGGAAAAGCTGCCAGTCGGTTTTTGCGGTCGCTGAATTGTCGCGCGATCGGCGAAAAGGGGGTGCTTTGCCGTCACTACTCGAGGGCGAGCGCTGACAAGCGCTCGCCCTCGAGCGGTCAATGCACCGCCACTACGTCGATGAGCAGCCCATCGAGGCTATCGATGCCGCGCTCGTCGGCGATCAGGCTCCAGGCGGAAACCAGTTCCTCGAAATATTCGGCATCAACCAGCGTTTCGGCGCTGGCTTCGCCAAGCTGGCTTTGCTCCCAGGCGAGGGCGTGGGCGGCGTCGGTCGATGAAGCGATGGCGTTGCTCAGATGAGCGGCGATGTCGTAATCGCTGAGGTGTGCGGCTTGGCCCCGGATGCGGGCTACCATGGCGGGATTGGTGACGGTGATGCCGTTGGTGATGCAGGCGACGTCATCGAAGGCCGAGAAGTGCAACATGAACTTGCTCCCGAAAGAGAAAGGGCGGCCCGCCAGTGTTTCGCGATTTCTCGAGAAATCGCTGAGGGGCCGCCCGTCAGGGGTCAGATGAACTCGATCTCGTCGGCGACGATGTCGGTGTTGTAGAAGGTGCGGCCGTCCTTCTCGTTGCGGGTGTAGCGGATCTCTCCGGTGACGATCAGCTTGTCGCCCTTTTTCTTGTGGTTGGCTATCGACTTGCCGAGGCCATTGAAGGCTTTGACGGTGTGGAACTGGTCGTAGGTTTCGGTGTAGCCATCCTCGCCCTTTTGGACCTGGCCGTCCTTGATGACGGGGCGCGAGGTGACGAGGGTGAAGCTGACGCCGCCTTTGGAGTCGGTGCCGAAACGGGTGATGTCGGAGGTGATGCGGCCGGACAGGAAAACCTTGTTCATGGGATGTCTCCAGATCTTACCAGCGGGCCGATCCCGCCGGGATGAACCAGAGCGCAGCCCGCGATTGAGGGGCTGCTGCACCGAGCCTTGGCGAGGGGAACCTCCATTTTCCGGGTGGTGCGGGCGCCGAGCGCAGCGAGGTAACTCGGCCGGTCAATGGGGGTTGCAGCGGTCCCGCGCGGGCGTAGTGTTCATCCCTTCCAAGGCGGGTTGGCCTGCTGGTGAGATTGTCAGGAGATGCGCGTGCAAGGGTCTTATGCCCTGATCTGGCCGCGCCGATATCCCCCGTTGTGGTCGCCCATCGACCCAGGGGTCAGTTGATTGCCGCCCTTTTCCAAGCTCGGTAGCCGTCAGGGCCAAGTCCAAAGCAGAGGATGGCCCAGCGTGCACCAGTTCCCCTAACGCCAAGCCTGGGGCCGAACGATCACTCGCCAACCCTGAAAGGGCGACATGCTTGTCAACGGGAAGCAAGACCCCGACTGATAAGGCCGCTTCTGTAAACCTGCGGCGTCACTGTCAGGCCTGATCGCTGCCCCGTGCGGAGGCCTGCTGGTTGATCGGGTTTTCGGGATCAAGGCATTCCAGCGCATGATCGATATGCATGGCTGCCAGCAATTCCCCGGCTTCTGCAAGCCGGGTCTTCAACTGGGCCAGCGTTCCGGTGATGGCCTGATTTTCCGAGTGTGTAAGCGGATTGTGATGCTCTGCCATGCAATTGCACCTTTGGCGGGATTGAGGAGAATACGCAGCCTAACAGGCAAGCGTTACAAACAATTGGAAGTGATGATGGGTCCAGTTACGGGGCAGGCAACATGGAAGGGTCTGTCGCCCGTCTGCGACGCTGCTGAGTTGTCCGAAGGTCCAAATCATCGAGAATGCTCATTTACATACTATAGTTGATAAACTCAAAGTGTGTAAATCGCGATCCTGCTGCGCATGGACATGCGTAAACTGGTTGGCCGGAATTTCGCGCGCCTGCGTCGAGACCGAGGTCTGACCCAGGAGCAAGTCGAGGTGCGCTCGGGTTTCAGCCAGCAATATCTCAGCAGCCTTGAGCGTGGGCGGCGGAACCCGACCATCGTCACACTCTATGAATTGGCGCTGGCGCTCGACGTCAGCCATGTCGATCTGGTCCTGCCTGACAATGAGATCTGACAGGCTGCGCGCTCTGGCATTCCGCAAGCGATGAATAAAAATGGGCGACCCGTTGCAAAACGGGCCGCCCAAAAGGCCGAGCATTCTGACGAAAGGAATCAGGCTGCCCTGGCCAGACCCGGGTCAAGGTCACCAAACGGCGATGCTTCGTGATCCACTGCGCCGTGATCGGTGAAACCTTCATTGCCTGATCCCGTGATCGCCACCTCGCCGAACGCGGCTTCCATGCGGCGGCGCGGGCGCGACCAAGCGACGTTGAGAGCGCCATCTTCCTGCGAGAACAAGGCCACCGAAAGCGGTGCCTCAAAGCTCGGATCATCGATCTGGCCCTGAAGGAAACTGCCGCTGCCGTTGGTTGCAGTCTTTTCCCAAAGACCGCCGACGGGGATGAACTGGCCATTCTTGGCCCGCACCATCACGTCATATTTCGGGGCAGCGGCATTGCTGGAATTGACGGGGCGCAGGCCGACGACAAGGTCCAGCGCGGCAGTCTGGATCTTGCCCATGTAAACGCCAGCGCCGTTGAGCTTCAATTCACCGATATTCATGGCCGTAATCTCCTCTGGCCCGACACCCTCTTGCATCTTGGGTGCCGAAAGTTGGTTTGCGTCTTAGCCCCCTTGGCCAAGACACTTTTCCCACATTCCCCTCATCTCTCCGTCCTCGCTGCTGGCCGCCAGGTTCGACGTGCGCGGGGCCAGACATTCCTCGCGGCCAACCCGACCTCCAGCGCCGCAGGCATAAAAATACCCCGAGCCGCAACGAAGCGACCCGGGGCACAGGGGATCTGGAAATTGGATTGAGCGCAGGTTCAGGCCGCGTCGAGGAAAGGTGGATTGTCGTTCGCGGAAGGTGAGAAGGCAGCACTCGAACGGCGCTGCGGACGCAGCCAGGCAACATTGTAGCTGCCATCGTTCTGGCGGAAGGCGCTGATCGCCAGCGGGTGTCGCATCGAGGGATCGTCGATCCGGCCTTGCAGGAAGCATTCACCGGTGGCCTTCGAGGTTTGTTCCCACAGCGCACCGATCTGGACATGAGCTCCGGCGGGATTGCGCGTGCAAATCTCGTAGCGCGGAGCCTTAGCGTTGCTCGACTCGACGCTGCGCAGCGCGAAACTCATGGCGACGGTCAGTGTGGCAATGCTGCCGGTCAAGTGGCCGCGCTCGCTGGCGCGAATGGTGCCGATGTTCATGGGGAAATCTCCTTTGGCAAAGGCCCCGTCTTGCATTCCAGGGGCCAAATGGTGGGGTGCGTCTTTGGGTCATCTCACCCTCGACACCTTGTCTCTCACCCCCTCGGCTTTCCCGCCGCAGGCGGTACAACCACCAGAGGCCTCAGTTACACACCGAGGCATGGTAATGGGGCGTATGAAGGCTGCAAATATTCTCAGGTGACCAGTGCAGATGGCCGCCGGAAAGAAAGCGCCCGTCGCCCGGATTGACTGTCACGGGACCGTTAGCGGGCACATCGAAGAAGGTGCCGTTGATTGGGTCGAGCGTCGCGACCCAGCATTTCTCGAAAGTGACAGGCCGGGCAAGGTCGAGCGCGATCAACTCGGGGATCGGCACGATGGCGTAGAGACAGAAGAGAAAGGAGGTCGAGCAGGCGTTGTCGATGATTTCGGCAAGCTGCTCGTGCGCAATGATCGGCGCGCGCCGACGCCGGGCATGATGCGATAGCGGCCGATCCGCAGGGTGGCGGTTGCCACTGGCCTTACGGAACTGGCTGACGGTGTAGCCGAGGTTATGGAGCGCAAATTGCAAATTCGCGGTAATGGCAAGCTCTGCCGCATCCGGCCACGGTCGGTGCGAGAAGACCAAGCTGTCATCGAGCCACTGCTCGGCGCTGAAGCGGAACAGCAGTTCGCAGCGGTCGTAGCTGGCAAAGAGGTCGGAAACCGAACTGTCATCGCGGTCGGCGGCGTGATCCTCCCAGCCATCGCGGATGGCGTCGAAGGCATCGGCGTCCTCGAGAAGCCCTGCGTCCCGCAAAAGTCCTCGTACCGGCGATGCAACCTCGTGATACCAGGTCGACCAGGAGTCGCCGGGCTTGAATTCGGCCTCCATCGCATCTTCGACATCGCGGCCTTCATAGCGGGCATCAATGATCCGCGCGCCCAGCGCATTGAGGCTTTTCAGCGACCAGCAATCTGATCGCTCCCGCCAGTAGCGGGTATGCGGGAAATTGTCGGCGAGCGTGCCGATCCAAGCTTCTCCTTCAGGGCTCGCGAAAAAGGCGGACGGATCGGCAAGGGCGCCGGGCATTGGCAGTGCAGGAACGGAATACATGACTGGTGACCTCCTCTCAGGTTCACCCAATTCCCACCCTCTTGCCTCTGGTCCGATGTCGAATGGCGCCGCCAGTTGGGCGCGATGTGGACTTATGAGGCTGTGGACATGTGAACATGTGGACGTGTGAGATCTGCCCAATCGCCGTAGCCCGTTGGGCACGCGGTGATTGCGATGGGCAAGCCATCGCGGCCTCGCTGCTGAACGGCCTGGTGCGCGAAAAACTGCCCTTCATCATCGTTGTCGGGCAGGAGAATGAGCGCGCCCGTACCCAGAACAGGCTCGAAGCGTGCGAAATTGCGCACGCCAAAGCAGGTGCCAGCCTCCTGGCCGGTCAACTGCCGATAGGCGCAGGCGCTTTCAAAGCCTTCGGCGATCCTCATGACCCCGCCCTCAAAGCGAGCAGGCCAAGTGCCCCCGCGAGAATTCCCCAGCATCATGCGATGCGTGCGGACGGCGGTTTCGGAATCGAGGAACAGGCGTTGGACGGCGATTAGACGCTCACGCACGAATACGCCTACCAGCAAGGCTGGGAGAAAGCGCGCTGCGCTTCCACGGCCCATAGGGCAGCGAGGGTGGAAGCGGACATCCGCAGGGACAAACCTGATCCCGCGCACATCTCGGAGATACCGCTCGCCAAGTGTGCCTTCAACCGGCCGCGCCTCAGCCCAGAGGCACCGGAATGGGGGCTCGCGATCGTTGGCGGGCTCCGGCATTGCACGCTGATCCGGGATCGTATGTCCGAGGACTTGCCGAATTCCGCGCATCACTGCCGCGCCATCACATCCGGCAAAGCAATGGACAAGGATCGAGTTTCGACCTTGCCGGATCGAGAGGCTCGGCGTCCGGTCCTCGTGCGCCGGACAGCGCACCATGGCGTGCCGGCCTGACCAGATGCCGCCAAGGCGCTGGATGACGGAAAGCGTATCGGTGGTGGGTTGATAGCGCATCGTGATCTTTCGCAGGAATGCTGACTTATGCCAGTCAGACTAGATTTTGTCAGAAAATCGGATTCGTGACAAAATTTCTGAAGTATGTCATAGGATGCCTATTGCGCCCGATGGCGCATGTCGGGAGCCTTGCCATGACAATCCAGGTTAGCATCACGCCCAACGGCCGGATGAGTTTGCCCGCAGACATCCGCAAACGCCTTGGCGTGGCGGGCGGCGGCGCGCTGCTGGTCGAAGAGACGCCAGACGGGATAATCCTGCGCACGGTCGCGCAGTCGATTGCCCATGCCCAGGCAATCGCCCGCAAATACACTGGCGGAAATCCGGATGTGTCCGTCGATGCCTTCCTCGCCAACCGCAAGGCGGATAGCGGCGAATGAGCGAAGTCGTACTCGATGCGTCAGCTTTGCTGGCACTGCTCAACGACGAACCGGGCGCCGCTAAGGTGGCAGAGGTTCTGGCCGAGGCACGCATGTCATCGGTCAATCTCGCGGAAGTCGTGAGCCATTTCATCCATGCGGGCATGCCGGCAGCGGACGTCGATGCGATGCTTCGCCCGCTTCCGGTCGAAATCGTCGCGGCGGACGAAGGCCTTGCCCATATCGCCGGGCGCCTGCGGGCGGTCACAGCGTCAGCCGGCCTGTCGCTTGGCGACCGTTTCTGCCTGGCGCTCGCAAAGCGCGACGGCTTGCCGGCCATGACCGCCGACAAGCAGTGGCGCACGATAGCCGAGGCTGCCGACGCGAAGCTGGTGCTGATCCGCTAAGAACGGGGTCTTCAACCGCGGCAATGGCGACAGCCAGAGCCATTGCAGCAGTCCGCCCAGGCGCTGATATGCAGCGTCGAGCCGTCGCGAAAGCGCGCAGACACGCCGACGGTGTATTCCAGTTCGCTGGCGGCTCGGTCGAGCTCAAAGGGCCAGTCCTGCTCGAGCACATCCCACACCTGATAGATGTTCACAAAATCGCCACAGTGATCGGGAAAGGAATGGACCGCCAGGTCGGCGATGGTGACCTGCGCGCCGAACATCTCGGCACGACGGTCAACCGTCAGGAAAGCGCCCATCAGTAATCTTCGGGCAGCAGGATGGTGATGACACGGGTGGTCTGCGAGGCGTCGGCCGGATCCTCCGAACCGAACTCCATCGCGGCATCGTAACAATCGACCTTGAGCCAGACCTTGTGCCCAAGGAACTCGACCACCGCAAAATCACGTTCGGGACTGTCCGCCGAGAAGGCGCAGTGGCGGAAAGCTGCCATCAACTGCGCTTGTAGGAAGATCTGCTCCTTGGGTGCGCCATCAGCCTCGGCAAGGCGTTCGAGGCAATTGCGGGTGATGACGGTGCGCGCTGTGCGGTCGAGACCGAGGCGAGCACGGTCGTTGAGGCGAGCAATCTGTTCCAGACGCGTCGAGGCGTCCGCAGGCGTAGCGGTGGAGAGCATGATGGACCTTTCGCAGGGGTGTTAGCCGACCCGCACCAGCAGGTCGGCGATGGCGGGATCGATGGCGAAGCCGAGTGCGCGGGCCAGGTCGACGGCTGCCGTGATGTCGCCGTCCGCGATCGAAAACGATGCCGCGAAAGTGGCGAGTGTGTCGCTCGGCTTGGGGCTAATGCCGTGAAGCTTGCCGCAGGCAGCGGTGACCGCAAAAGGCCAGCAATGGGCGATGCCGATCACGCCCTCAGGCAGGATCAGCAGTGTGTCGCCGGCAGCGATGTGATCATCGGTTTGGGTTGCGTCATAGGCGTTACCCGTGGTGGCAAAGCCGTGGTAGCGGCGCACCAGGAAGGCAAAGCGTTCGCTGTCGGTTAGCATCGGCGGTGAAACTTTCACACGAGCGGAATTGCTCGTTCCCCGCTTCCCGCTCTCCTCCAATCCATTGGGCAGCGTGCCCTACAGCGGGAAATCTTCGAGCGTGGTCACCAGCCCATCGAAATCTTCGTCCGCGCCGAGAACGTCGGTAAGGGTGAGGATGGTTTCGAAGGTGACGCCATGATCGGCGGCGAGGTTTTCGAGATAGCCGAAGCGGTCGATCGCGCCGTCGGCCTGGTAGCGATCGAGCGGGATCACGCGGTCGCGGTTGAGGCGTTCGATTATGGCAAGCGATATGCCGCGAATGGCAAGCTGGGACATAGTCCGGGTTCCTCGTCAGGATTGGGCAAGTGCCAGCACCGGGACGTTAGTCCCGAAGTCGGCGAGGAGCGCGCGCAGCGCCTCCTCGTGGCGCAGCAATTCGTCGAGGCAGTCGGCCGCGCTATCGACGAAGGCCGGATGCTCGGGATCGCTCATGTCGAGGACGTGGACGACGCTTGCGAGGAGGCCCAGCATCGCCGGAGCACGGGCCATGGCTCGGACATTGGCCAGCGCCTCATCAAAGCGGCGGACGCCACTTTGGCGGATCGTTGCGACGAAGGAATGGCTGCGGGAAGCCAGATCGACGGTGGTAATTTCGGCCACCCAGTCGAAGGGCCAGTCGGCGGTGCTGCGGCACAAGTCGCTCGCGCGCCAGTCGCCGGAGGTAGGCGGTATTTGCATAAGGTTCTCCAAGGTTTTTAAGGTCAGGCGGCTTCTAGCCAGCGAGGCTCACACGCGCGGTCTGGCAGATCGGGCGTGCAGCCAAGGCGCGCAGTGACGGCATCGAAGGTGGGCGCGATGTCGGTGAGCCATCGCTGCGCTGCGCCGGAAACGTCAGTCCATTCGCAGCGGATGCGGTAATCGCGGTCGATGCGCTCACCGATCCAGACCACCGCCAGGCCCTGGTCAGTGGTGATTCCGATATCGGCATAGGGATTGCGCAGCAGCACGCGGCCAGCCCAGCCGCGCCAGCGGTGGATAGAATCAAATGACCGCATGTCCTGTCGCACCTCACGCCGGATCTCGGCAACGAACCCCGTATAGGCCGCAAACCAGGTGTCGGGTGCGACAGCGCGCAAGTCACGCAGGGCAACCTGCGCACCCTCCGGCGAGGATGGGATACCCTCCATCGCACCACTCACGCCGCTAGTGGCAGCGGCTGCACCGCAGTCTTGTGGGCGCTGTGGATCCAGTCGGCTGCCGCCTGTGCGTGAGCAGCAGCGGTGAAAATGGCCTTGGGATCATGGCGAAGCGCCAGCCAACTGGCAAGGTATGCGGCATGGTCGGACCGAGGCGTATAGGCCAGCCCCAGATCAGCCATCAAATAGGATGCGCCGAGTTCAGCCACGAGTTCTTCCCTCGCGCGAATGCTGCGTTCCTTGTGGTATTCGCGCAGCGTCTCACGATTTAGCCTGCTTACATGTCCACTTGCGTGACCTCATGTGCGAGTGTGGACACCAGATCGAGATCATGGTCGAAAGCCATGCGCTCGGGCATGAAGACCTTGTCGAGATCGGCCCGGTAATAGGCATCGTGCAGCCCGTACTCGACCAGCACACCGACGCCTTCGAGGAAGGCCAGGGCATCGCCGATCGAAGTGCTGACCGGCGCCACATCTTTTTCGGGCGCGTCCTCAGCGCCATCGACCTGATCGCGGTTGAAGACGACGAAGCTGCGCGCGAAGAACCGCGCCTTGCCCTCGCCATCGGCACCAACATGTGCCGCAGCGTCGCCGCGTTCGACCTTCTTCCAGAGGATGACATGGGTGCCGACCTGTCCTTTGCGGACCTGCGCGCCGCTGGTTTGCCACTGCTGATAAGTCGCCCAAGTGCCCGAGGCATAGCCACAGGCGTCAGCCGTGGCCCACAGGACCAGGCGATTGATGCCGGAATAGCGGCGCCCGGCGACGCTGGTCGGGCGCATGACAGGCGCGCCGGAATGGTGCCAGGGCATTCGCCAATTTCCAGCCCCGGCCTCGATGGCCGCGACAATCTGGTCGGTGACGGTGGCGTAAATGTCGTGACGTGGCTTCATGGGGATGTTTCCTCTTTGTCCGAGCCTGTGCTCACGCGAGGGAATCCTCCTTTGCCTTTGGCGCAGGAGCGAAAGCGGAGCAGGCAAGTGTTGCGGGAGCTGGCCAAAACCAGCCCCCACAAGCAGGTTGCTTAAGATATCAGGCGGCCTCGGCAGTCGGGACGCCGGCGTCATTCTGATTGGCGGCTTCGTGCGCCGCTTCCTCGTCGTCCTGCAGGCGATCATCCGCTTCATCGGGTGCCGCAGCGTCCACCCCTTCGGTGCCTTCGAGCAAGCTCGGGAAACCATCGAAACGCATCACGGCAGGAACCCAGGCAAGGGCCTTGGCCTTGATCTCCGGCTCGATGATGGTGTCGCCCGCACACAGGCGCGCAGCAGCCGTGGCCAGTTCGGCCTTCTTCGCCGTCGCATAGCGCAGGGCGATTTCGGCATCGAATTGCCCAAGGATGCCGAGGATCTGAGCCTTCTTGATCCGGTCGAAGAAGTTTTCCGCACCCGGCCGCCAGTGCTGGGCCATCTCGATGCCGATCTCGGCACCAAGCCGGGTCTGGAAGGCCAAGGCATGGGTGCCGCTGGTGAGGCTCGCCTTGAGACTCTGGCTCACCGCGTAGGCAAGCCAACCCGCCTTCACGTCATCAGCCAATGCGCGGAAGGCGAGGAAGGAGGCGAAGCTGTCCTCCTCGCTGGCCCAATCATTGGGCAAAGCGGCTCGCAGGCCTTCAAGGTCGGTTACCGCCGAGCTGGCGGGAATTCCGCTGAGACCCGAAGGCTCGTTCCGGTCAGCGATGCGGATAGTACAGCCGGTGTCGCCATATCCGAAATGCCCCGCGTGATCGCGGGCCAGCGCAAAGATCGCCAGATCGAGCGCCAGCGCCGGATCGTGGGCGATATGCAGCGCCAGCACATCGCGGCGATCCTTGGCCATCTGTTCCTCGAGCGAACGCGGCAGGCTGGCCGTCGGTGCGGGTTCGTCGCCTTCCGCATCAGGACTTCCGACCATTTCACCATCGCTGCTGCTGCGACGGGACGGCTTGGCTGTGGTGTAGTAGGTTTCGAGGAGGCGCGGCTGACCATCCTTGCCCAGCACCAGGAAGGTGCCGACAGCGGGCTTGTCGTCCTCGGGGATCAGCAGTTCGGTATCGGCAAGCCGGTCATGCTCGGCATCGAGCGCGTTATATTCGGCCTCAAGCGCCTCGACATCGTCGCCATCCTCGGGTCCGTCGATGATTTCGGCAATTTCGGTCATGCGATCCGAAATCTCGTCCATCCGGGCCACAGCTTCAGCGCTGGGTTCGGCGCGCCGGGGCCAGTAAGCGTGAAGCTCCTTGGTGTCGTCGTAGGTGACATGTGTGGCAAGGGTCGGCTTGACCCAGGCCAGCTTGCTGCCGAGTTCGGCAACCTCCGCTTCAAACGCCAGCTTCTTGGTCGCCAGATCCATGGCGAGATCGCCATCAAGCCACTGGCCTTCCCCTTCGTCCGCGAACAGGTCGCGCTCGATACGACCGCCGCAGGCCAAATATTCCACCTCGCCGACGAAGCGGGCGATCGGATGGTCAGCCGACAGCGCTTCTTCGGCGATGGCGCGGCGGATCGCCTGCGGATTGTCGCCCTGCCAACTCGTCGACAGTCGCTCCCAGGCGGCTAGCTGGCGTTCGCGGTCGCCGGTCGAGCCATAGGCCATCGCAACGTCGAGCGTGATCTCGCCCTCGGCCAGCGCGGCAAAGATCGGCTCTCCAAGGTCAGCGAGGCGCAGCCGGCCTTGGACATGGCGGACCGTAACGCCGAAACGGCGGGCCACGGCCTCCGCGTCAGTGCCGCCGGCGATGATATCCTTATAGGCCCGCGCCTCGTCTGCCGGGGTCATCGCTTCACGGATGAGGTTTTCAGCCAGGCTGATCTCGCGGGAGGCGGCGTCCTCATTTTCGCACAAGCGCACGTCGATGGCGTAATCCTTGGGCAAGACGCCACGCTCGATCAACAGGCCGATCGCGCGCCAGCGCCGGCCGCCCGCGTGGACATCAAAGAGGGTCTTCTTGCCCGATGAGGGGCTGACGATCAGTGGTTGCAACAGCCCATGTTCGGCGATGCTGGCAGCCAGTGCCTCAAGGCCGGCGGTGCCATTGGCCTTGCGGACATTGCTTTCGGACAGGCGCAGCTTGGCATGCGCAATCGTGGTGGTCTGCATGAAGGGTCTCCGGACCAATTCCGAGGCCCGGATCATGGGACGCTTTTATCTCCCAGGGGGCCTCGCCCCAATTTTTCCTCCTCCTCTCTCCCTGATGCAGGATTTCCGCCGACGGCAGAATATAGATCGGCCTCGAACCAGACGTCCGAGGCCCGACCTTTACGAATGCATGCCATGTCCCAAGCAAGCTGCTGGTGCGCGCGACGGTTGACGAATCACGACAGATCGTTCTTTGTATGTTCCATAATGAAAATCCAAACAGACCCTATCCTGCGATTGCCCGACGCTCCCTCAAAGCTGCTGCTCAACGCCTTCTCCTCCAGCGTTCCGGCGGGGTTTCCGTCGCCGGCAGATGATCACATCGAAGGTAAGCTCGATCTCAATGAGCATTTGATTCGCCGACCGTCGGCAACTTTCTTCGTCAGGGCGTCCGGGGAATCCATGCGTGATGCGGGTATCTTTGATGGAGACCTGCTTATTATCGACAGAGGGATCACCGCGAAGTCCGACGACATTGTGATCGCCTCAATTCACGGCGAACTGACCGTCAAACGGCTTCGGCAATCGGCGGATGCGTGGCTGCTGGTCCCGGAGAACACGAACTTCCCAGCCATACCTCTGGACGAATCCGGCTGTGAAATCTGGGGTGTGGTGACCCATAGCATCCGGCGGCACTGTGGACGCTGATGGCAACCTTCGCCCTTGTGGATTGCAACAATTTTTATGCCTCGTGTGAGCGGCTGTTCCGCCCGAACCTCAAAAACCTGCCGGTGGTGGTCCTGTCCAACAACGATGGGTGCGTGATTGCTCGCTCGCAGGAAGCCAAAACCATCGGCATCGGCATGGGCGCTCCCCTTTTCAAAATCCGTGATCTTGTGGAAGAGCATAGCGTTGCCGTCTGCTCGTCCAACTACGCCCTCTATGGCGACATATCCGAACGCGTCATGACGATGCTGGGATCAAATGCCCCGAGCCACGAGGTCTACAGCATCGATGAATGCTTCCTCGATCTGGACAATCTCGGTGTGCCAGACCTGACAGCGTGGTGCAGCAGCTTGCGTCGGGACACGTATCAATGGACCGGAATTCCGGTGTCCATCGGCGTTGGGGGGACAAAGACACTGGCGAAACTGGCCAACCGACTGGCCAAAAAATCGACCAAGGCGGGCGGCGTCATCGATCTTGCCCATCACCCGGAATGGATTGATGCTGCGCTTCGAAAAACACCCATTGGCGATGTTTGGGGTGTTGGCCGTCGCTGGTCACAGATGCTGGAAGAGCGAGGCATGGTGACCGCCCATGATTTTGCGCACGCCCAAGATGGCTGGATCCGGCAGAAGATGGGGGTTGTTGGGCTGAGAACTGCCCACGAATTGCGCGGCTACGTCTGCCATGCTCTTGAGGATCAGCCGCAGCCTAAGCAAACCACATGCTGTTCACGCAGCTTTGGCGCCACCGTCACCGACAAATCTCAGGTCCATGATGCGTTGATGCAATTTGCCGAACGGGCGGCAGAAAAGGTCCGGTCTGCCGATCAGGTCGCCGGGGCCATGCAGATTTTCATCAGAACTGACCCATTCAATCCAAATGCCGCGCAGAAATCGCTGTCGGGGTCAGTCAGCTTTGCCCAGCCCACATCGGACGCAAGAACTATCACTGGTGCTGCGACCCGTATTTTGGAGCGCATTTGGCGCGAAGGATTTACGTGGAAGAAGGCTGGAATTCTGCTGCTCGACCTGTCCGCCAAAGGGGCCGCCCCGTCATCCCTGTTTGATGTCGTCGCCAATCTGGATGATGGGCTGATGACCGCGATGGACCAGATCAACGCAAAATTTGGACGCGGCAGCATCAAGCTGGGTTTGGCTGGCAAGGATCAGGATTGGCGCATGAGGCAGGACAATCTGTCTCCCAGTTTCACCACCAGATGGGCTGATCTTGCCAGTGTCAGGGTGGGATAGCCGCGGTCGCATGGCACGCGGTCAGCACTTGGCTCGCCGCGTTTTGTGCGGTATTATGCAAGCATGGCGCATGAACTGGACGACATACTGGCCCAGACCGACTGCCCTGTCTGCGGGCATGAACTCAACGTGAGTTACAAGTCTATGCGCCTTCAGCGAACCGTCGAATGCCCGAGCTGTGGGGAAACCATCCGGCCCATAGATGACACGCCCATCGGCAAAATCCAGCGGTTGATCGACGAAGCCTGACTGAGGCCGAATTCTTTCGGCTGCGCTGGTCGCAACCGATCCTCGCTACCGGGGTGGGGCACGTTCAACCAAGCCGAAGCGCGTAGCTTTACTTTTTTGAACGCTTGATATATATTCTCTTCAAGGAGAATGTTTATGCAAGCCGCCCGCCTGTACTCGCCCGCAGAGGCTGCCGCTGTCGCCGATATCGCCGTCAAGGCGGTCAACAACGCGATCGACAAGCAGATCGTGATGGCCGTGCGCCGCACCGCGCGATCCGGGTTGCAATCCCGTCAGCGTTCGGTGTCAGCCGACGGACTGCTGCAACTCAAGCTCTGGTCGCAGGTCGGGAGCATTCTCTCGCAGGAGCGCCGTGAGCGATTGTTCGAGGCCATCAGGCTGCAACCCGAAGCATCTCAGGTGCGTGCCGACGACCTGCTCATCATCGACGTGGCCGAAGCGCGCAAACAGATCGCTTCTCGCACTCAGGATCTGGAACAGGCCGAGGCCATTGTCGTGCAGCAAAAAGCCGTGATGGGCGGTGAGCCGGTCTTCAAGGGTACGCGCATTCCGGTCCGCCTCATCGCCTCAATGCTCGACGAAGGGGTGAGCGAAGAGGAAGTTCTGGCTGGTTATCCCAAGCTGGATTCACGGCAATTGACGCTGGCGTCGATCTGGGCAGCGGCACATCCGCGGCGGGGTCGCCCCAAGCCCTTTAAAGACGACACGCTCGTCCTTAAGCAGACTCGGCGGGTGTCACTCAAGCAAGCCTCTGCCGAGGTTGGCTTGGCAGGGCTATAAATCGCAATCACATGGCTAGCGCTTGGTCGAATTTCGCAAGTCGCAAGGTTGACCCCAACGATTTTACCAGCGCCACGCACGCGCGAAGCATCGGCGTTAACATCTCCCCGCAGGTTGTCGTGCATCTCACCAAACATCGATCATCAAATCATGGACGAGAGCCCCCAGCCCCAAACGGCTCATACGCGACGTTGGAGATCAGCCCGCTGATCGAGCTGTATCCGCCCAGCATCTTGCCCCCCGGCTTCGAGCAGCGGCACGCGGTGTCGGCCACAGGCGCTGAGGCGATTGGCCAGAACACAGCCTGCCGACCCCGCGCCAACGATGATATAATCGTAACTGCCCAGATCGCGGGTCATTGGCTCATTTCCCACTTGGCAAAGACATGGTCGGCAAGTGCCAGCGAACTGGTAAGGCCAGGCGATTCGATGCCGAACAGGTTGAACAGCCCCGGCACGCCATGGTCAGTTGGGCCATCGATACGAAAATCGGCAGGAGGCTCGCCCGGTCCCGACAGCTTTGGCCTGATACCGGCATAGGCCGGCTGAAGCTGTGTCGGGTCCACCTCTGGCCAGAATTGCTGCACCGCCTTGCCAAATTTGTCGCGCCGGTTTGCCGCCACCACATAATCGATGACATCGACCCATTCGACATCGGGTCCAAAGCGGGCCTGCCCTGCCATATCAAGCGTCAGATGCGTGCCAAGGCCGCCCGGCTCGGGCACCGGATAGATCAGGTGACGAAACCGCGTTTTCGCGCCGTAAGTGAAATAGCAGCCCCTGGCATAGCGCAAGCGAGGGCGATGAGTGGAGGGCAGTTCGTCGACCATGTTCGCTATTTGCCCGGCATGCAGCCCCGCGCAATTGATGACGGTGCGGGCGCAAACCACGGGAGCTTGCTCGCCGGCAATACTGACCAGCCAACCAGGCCGTTCCCGCTTCAGGCCAGTCACCTCGGTGTTGCAAACGAGGCTGGCGCCATGGACCTCTGCTTCGCCCAGCAGCGCCAGCATATAGGCATGGGAATCAATGATCCCGGTGGAAGGCGAGAACAGCGCCCGGTCACAGCGAATGTCAGGCTCGAGCGCGCCGACCTCTGCCTTGTCCAGCCAGACGAGGTTCGTGACCCCGCAAGTTTCGGCATTGACCTTGATCCTGGCCAGTTCCGCAATCTGCGCAGGGCCGGCGGCGACGATCAGCTTGCCGCAAGAACGGTGGGGAACGCCCCGGTTCCGGCAGAATGCGTAAAGCGCGGCGCGCCCTTCAACGCATAGCCGCGCCTTCAACGTGCCAGGTTGGTAGTAGATCCCGGCATGAATGACCTCGCTGTTGCGCGCGCTCGTTTCCATGCCAAAGCTGGTGGCCTTTTCGAGCACCATGACGCTTTGCCCCGCCAGCGCAAAGCGGCGTGCCGCGCCAAGGCCAACGACGCCAGCGCCGATAACAATCACATCGATAGGTTCAGCGGACATGATGGCAACCAAACTTGAAGCGCTTCAAGTATGACGGCATGGCGAATTGCAGCGACCGGGGCAAGCCGGGGAACGGAGCAGCGGTGACCCGGCGCCAGCATGATTGCGTCGCGGATCTGGTCCCGACCGGATAAGTTCGGCCATGGCGAGGGCAACGGCGCATAGTCGAGTTTGGCCACCGCGCTATTCGATCGCATCACCCATCATGGCGATATCGTCGAGACCGGCAAGGACGGTTGGCGCATCAAAAACCGCAACTGACGCTTGCGGGGCAACCCCCGGGACACACACCTTTAGAATTGGACGCTTTGAGTCAGACCGCCATCCACGGTCAGATTGGCGCCAGTGGTGAAGGACGACCTGGGGCTGGCAAGAAAGATCACCGCGTCGGCCACTTCCGCCGGGGTGGCCATACGTCCGGTCGGATTGCGAGCGAGTGCCTGTTTGAACCGGTCCGCCGCGAAGTGTTCGACCTTTTGCCAGATGCCGCCCTCGAAATAAACCATGCCCGGTGAAACCGTGTTGATCCGCACGCGCTTGGCGGCGACTTCACGCGCCCTGGACTTGCAGAAGTGGGCAATAGCTGCCTTCAGCGGGCCATAGGGCGCAGTAAACACCGGCTCTGCGACCGCAGTCGTGGAAATATGCACCAGCGCGGCATCGCCGTTGCGCCCGGCCGCCTGTTCCAGATGGGGGAGCACAGCCTCGATCACCTTGATCGTGCCGCGAAGGTCGATGTCGATCGCCTGATCCCAGTCTGCATCAGTCGTCCCGGTCGCCTGCGCGCTGACGCACAGCAAGGCGACGTCGACGCCTCCGCCGGCTGCGAGTGAGCCCAGCCAGGCTTCGACGGCGGCGCGATCGGTGACGTCGACACTGTCCCCCTCGACCGAGGCCGATTGCGCGGACAGCCGATCGACGACGGCGCGCACGGCACCGCCATCGCGGGCGCACAGTGCGACATGCGCGCCTTCTGCGACCAGCGCCTCGACGACAGCCAGGCCAATCCCCCGCGTGCCGCCGAATACCACGGCGCGCTTTCCAGACAGTTGCAGATCCATGTTTGGGTTCCCCGTAAAGTCTCGTTCAAAAGACTTATTTTTTGAGATTGTCGTAATAGGGCATGATCACGTCGTTGGCCGCGCTTGGCGAGATCATCGCCTCGGTCCGTGGCGACATGATCGACGCATCGGTGGCCATCATCACGTTGACGCAGGCCGGCTTGCCCGACGCCAGCGCGCGTGCATAAGCCGCCTTCAGGTCGGCGGGATCGGTAACCAGTTCGCCATGCCCGCCACACGCTTGTGCAATCAGGTCATAGCGCGTGGGGACCAGCCGCACGGCAATGTCCTTGCCGCTCCACATCGCGTGCTGTCCTGATATGCTCATACCCCACGACGCATTGTTCAGGACAATCGTGACGATCGGCAGGCCGTGACGGACATAGGTATCAAATTCCATGATCTGGAACCCGATCGAGCCATCCCCGGTCAGGCACACGACGCGCTTGTCCGGGTGCGCCAACTGCGCCGCGATCGCCCAGCCCTGATGCATGCCGAGATTGCCCAGATAGCCGACCGAGGCATAGGATCCCGGCGCCGCCGCCAGATCGGCCAGCCCGATTTCGCACCAGCCGCTGGTATCACCGCCATCGCTGATGACGAGCACATCGCTGGTCACGAATTCGCGCAAGCTGTCGACGACCTGAAACGGGTGCACCGGTGCATCGACACGGTTGCGCAAGTTGGCATAGCGCGCTTCGATCCAACGGCGCGCTGCTTTGGCCTCAACCGCAAACCGGCTGCGATCCGGCCAGTCAATGTCGGCATCGGCCAAAGCTTCTGCAGTCTGGCGGCAGTCGGCAACAATGCCCACGGTTGCCGGCCGTTCGCGGCCCATTTCGCGTTCGTCGACATCGACCTGGATCAGGGTCGCCGTGCGCGGAATGACGCCATATCCGCCGCCAGTGTACATGCCCGTCCGCGCGCCGAACAACAGCACCACATCCGGCTTCAGGCCTGACCGGCCAATGTCGGAAAACATGCCGCAGGCCAGCGGGTGGTGCTGGGGAAACAGCCCGGCTGCCTTCACATTGGTGAACACGGGTATGCCGGCGCGTTCGGCGAACCGCTGCAGCGCTTCACCCGATTGCGACAGGACCGCGCCGGTCCCCGCCATGATGACCGGCCGTTCCGCCTTGCGCAGCAATTCGAGCGCCCGATCCAGCGCGGCCTTGTCGGGCGCCGGTTGTGCCGCGCGCTGGACGAGCGCCGGACTCACCGCAATGTCTTCGGCATCGTCATAGAGAATGTCGATCGGCAATTCCAGAAAGACCGGCCCCGGGACGCCGGACAACGCAGTGCGAATGGCATGCGCGGTAAGCCGGACGGCCGTTTCGGCAGACGTCGCCCTGCCGGCCCACTTGGTGATCGGCTTGGCCAGGGCAACCTGGTCAATGCCGCCTTGCAGCACGTTCTTTTCGACATCGCGCAACGGCGGCGCACCGGCAAGGAACAGCACCGGAATGCGGTCAAGCCAGGCGCTGGTAATCGCGGTCAGGACATTGGTATAGCCCGGCCCCGCCGTGCAGAGGCTGACCGCAAGCTTGCCGGTCATGCGCATATACGCATCGGCGGCATAGCCCGTGACCGCCTCGTGGCGCGTGTCGATCAGCCTGATCCCCTCGCGCTCGGCAGCGAGCAGGATGGTGTCGATGTGACCGCCGTGCAGCAGAAAAATCGTATCGATGCCCGCTGCCTTGAGCACGCGGACGACCGCCGCGCCGCCGTCAACGCGGAATGCCGGGGCGGCACCAGCGCTCTCGTCTGTGACGATCGCCTGCTCGGTTATCGCAGAAATGGTCATGAATGCTCCTGTCCGTGCAGTGTGACTGGTCAACCAAGATAAGTCGTCTTGGTGATGGTGTAGAAATCGCGGGCATGCGTTCCCTGCTCGCGCGGGCCGATGCTGGATGCCTTTCGCCCCCCGAACGGAACGTGATAATCCACCCCGGCCGTCGGCAGGTTGACCATGACCATCCCCGCCTCAAGGTCCCGTTTGAACCTGCGCGCTCTGGCAAGCGAAGTGGTGCACACACCCGCGGAAAGACCGAACCGAACGCCGTTGGCGACCGCGACAGCTTCGTCGTCGTCGTCCACCCTGATCACCGAAGCGATCGGGCCGAAAATCTCTTCCTGATTAATGCGCATGGCGCTGGTGGTGTTCAACAACAGCGCTGGCTGAAGAAAGAAGCCCTCGGTTTCCCGACTCAACCGTGCGCCGCCGACAACATCGGCACCTTCTGATCGGGCGATCGCGATGTAATCGAGGTCCTGTTGCAACTGCCGCGCGTCAACCACCGGCCCGATCCGGGTCTGGGGGGCCAGCGCATTGCCCACGTGCAGCGCCAGCATCTCGCAGCCAAGCCGGTCGACAAAAGTGTCGTGAATGGCGGCGCTGACAATCAGCCTCGACGCAGCGGTGCACCGCTGCCCGGTGGAAAAAAACGCACTGTTGAGCGCAAGCGCAACCGCCACATCGAGATCGGCGTCGTCCAGAATCACTTGCGGGTTTTTGCCGCCCATCTCGCACTGCACCCGTTTGCCCACTTGCGCGCAGCGCGCAGCAATACCGCGACCGACGGCGACCGATCCGGTAAAGCTGATGGCATCCACATCGGGCGATTCAAGCAGCACCGGACCAAGATCCGAACCACGGCCCATCACCAGATTGGCGACTCCGTCGGGAAGGCCCGCTTCGCGCAAGATCGCAACCAGCGCGTAGGCGCTGGCCGGCGTCAATTCAGCCGGCTTGAGGATGCAGCAATTGCCGAACGCCAGCGCCGGCGCCATTTTCCAGGCTGGAATGGCGATCGGAAAATTCCACGGTGTGATCAGGCCAATGACGCCTACCGGCTCCCGGCTGATTTCCACATCCACGCCCGCGCGTATGGACGCGAGCAATTCGCCGTGAAGGCGCAAGGCTTCCCCGGCAAAGAATTTGAAGATCTGCCCGGCACGAACGACTTCGCCGATCGCTTCAGGCAGGATCTTGCCCTCTTCGCGTGCCAGCAAAAGTCCCAGTTCCATACGCCGGTCGAGGATCAGCGATCCCGCACGGTCGAGAATGTCCGATCTGAATTGCGGTGTGGTCCGGCTCCATGTGGGAAAAGCGTGGCGCGCGGCGCCGATCGCATCTTGCACGACGGACGGGTCCGCCTCGGCCGATTGCCCGATGATGTCGGACAGATCCGAAGGGTTCTGATTGATCCGCGTTTGCGCGCTGCCGACGAACGTTCCGCCGACAATATGGTGCAGCACCGCCTCGGTCATGACAGGCACAGCCTGTTGGTCAGCGGATTGAGGAAGCAAAGGTCCATGGTGTTCTGCCTGTCTTGGTTGATCGGAACGGCAGGCCGCGCGGCAATTGGCCGGCCCGGCCGCTTGCCCTATGCAGATCAGGCCCTAGCCGGCAGCGCGCGTGGCAGCCTTGATCAGCGGGTCCACCACCGGGGCCGCAGCGCCACCAATTGCGCCAAAAGCGGCAACCAGAGGCGCCGAAGACCAATCGGTGAACGCCCGATCGAAGGACGGACGCGTCACCGCCCGATCGAGCCAGTGCTCGACCGCCGGGCGGGCGCCCTCGTTCCAGAACGATTCAAAACGCAATTCGCGAAACCGCACGACATAAGGCAGCACAGTCGCATCGGCGATGCCGAACGCATCGCCCGACAGCCACGGATACACGGCAAGATGCTGTTCCAGTCGATGGAAATAGCGCGCCAGAGCGTCAATCGCGCCCGGAATTTCGGGTGCCTGGGCGCCATGCGTCAGCAGGCTGGTCCGCAACCCGCGTTCCGCCGGATCAGGAATTGCCGCAAGATAGGCCGCAACCTGATCGACCGTGCGCTGGCTCATCGCGGCGCGGGTAAGCAGCGCATGCGTCAACACCCCGGTCACTTTGCCATGCAGGCGCGTATCGAGGAAATTCACCAGCGCGGCCGCACGGTATCGTTGATGCGGATCGGCGGAACGCAGCGGCGATCCGGGATAACGATCATCGATGAATTCGCAAATCAACGTCGATTCAACCAGCACTTCGCCATCGGCCACCAGGGTCGGAACGACGTGATCCGCATTCAACACCACGTATTCCGGTGCGTGCTGTTCACCTTTGGTAAGGTCGATTTCCCGGGAAATGAACTCCACACCCTTTTCGGCCAGGACCATGCGGACCTTTTGCGAGCAAGTGGAACCGGAGAAATGATAGAGGGTCGGGTTCGGCATTGTCTGTCCGATCGCTGGAAAATGATTTTACGGCAGTTCGATCGGATCAGGCGTCGGCGGGCTCGACCAGCGGCAGTTGCACCTGATGGCCCCAATCGCTCAGTTGCGAATAGGTTTTGGGCACCCAGGTTGCATCATCGACTTCACGCGAACCCCAGCCCAGTTCCACATCGATCCCCGACGGAGAGCGGACGTAGAAGGAGAAGGTTCCGCAATTGGGATGATGGCCGATCGTCATGGCCAACGGGGTCTGCTCGGCGCCAAAGCGATCGAGCGCAAACCCCACATCGGACATTTCCTCGGTCTGGAACGAGATATGCTGCACCTTGCGCTTAGGCGCGAAAGGCACTTCGCCGAACGCCAGCGAGTGGTGGCGTGCATTTGCGTGCATGAACGTCAGATGCGAAGACGAACCGTCCGGATGACCAAGGCGAATGTAATCGCTCAGCTTCAGGCCCAACAGATCCTGATAGAAATGCAGGGTGCGCGCCTGGTTGCGGGCCAGGATCACGAAATGACCGACGCCATCCTCACCCGTCACAAATCCACCGGGCGTGACGGCTGAGGCGAACGGGCGCCGCGCACGTTCCGCTCCCCAGAAAATCTCCACACGAATGCCGTCGGGATCGTCGACCACGATCAGGTCTTCAACCTGACGCGCCCGGGCCAGCGCTTCGCCGCCGGGCTGCGCGTCATAGCCGCCCGCGCTCAAGGCGTCGGCGATTTCGCGCAATGCATCGGCCCCGGCAACTTCCCAGCCGGTAACTGTCACATCGTCAGCCGGTCCCTGGTAAATCCGCACCCGCGACGCATAGGCATCGCTGCGATAGACGTCGGCGCCATCGGCGCCCTTGCCGCCCTCGATCAGGCCGATCTGGTCGACGAGAAAATGGCGCCAAGCGGCCGGATCAGAAACTTCAATTCCCCAGTACCCCAGACTCCGAACTGCCATGACATCCACCCTGGTTATTTCAGCGAAAACCTAACCTTGCCCAAATCGGTAAGACAGGCGTACTGACAAGTCAATCAGTTTTCCTGACTGCATTTCTCGCGTGATGATTTTGCGCCCTACGGGTCGCCAGGGCGCATCGGCCGCATGCGCTGCCATTTGCGCGATTGACGATGGACCACCATAGCGATACTGACTTTTCAATCAATTGTCCTGATATATAAGTCAGTCATAAATCACAGCTCGATGGCCGCCCCAACATTTTAGATTTTATCGTTTAACATCAATATTAAATGGCAAACCAGGATCGGAGGAATGGACTGATGGCACACAATTCCGTCGCAGAATTGACCCGCGCGACTTCCCCATCGGTGCTTGATCGCGCCCGGGCACTGCGAGAAACGTTCAGATCACGGATACCGGAAACCGACCGCATCTGTCGGCTGCCGGACGAAACCGTCGCCGATCTGGAGGCCGGCGGCTTTTTCAAATTGCTGACACCGCGCCGTTACGGCGGCCTGCAGATGCCGCTGTATGACTATATGGATGTGATCGTTGAACTGGGCCGCGCCGATGTGTCGGTGGCCTGGACGGTCAATCTGATCAACACCAACGCCTGGATGGTGGGCTGGATTTTTCCTGAATTTCTGCAGGACAAAGTGTTCAACTCGCCAAATTCAAGAGGCAGTTGCGTGCTCAACCCGCAAAGATGCATCGTTCGCGATGCCCCCGGCGGAAAGCTGGTGGAATACGGTATCTGGCGTTTCAATTCAGGTATTTATCACGCGGGCTGGGACATTGTTACCATCCCGCTGACCGATGACAGCGGAAACGTCGTTGACACCGGATTGGCCCTGGTGCCGATCTCTGACGTCAAAATTCTTGACGACTGGGACACGATCGGTGTGCGCGGCAGTGGCAGTTCAACGGTTGAATTGCACAACGTGTTCATCCCGACCGACCACATCGTGCCCTTGTCGCATGGCGCGGGCGGATCGACCGTCCACCCCTATGAGGACGAATTGTATCATCTGCCGTTTCACGCGGCGACGATCATCCTGGAACTGCCCATGCTGGGGGGGTGTGAAGCGGCCCTCGACATCTTCATGAGCAAGGTTCACGGGCGGCCCATTCTGCATAGCCGCTATCCCGATTCAGCCAAGGCGCCTTGCACCCATCTCGCGCTCGGAGAAGCGACGGCCAAGATCGATGCCGCCAAGCTGCTGGCGAAATCCACCTTCACCTATATCCATGACAAAGTGCACAACCGGTCGCCGTTCGTGCCGGAGGACTTTCTGCGCATGCGCCGGGATGCCGGCCTTACCTCGATGCTGGCCTGGCAAGGCGTTGATCTGCTGGCCGAGGCGGCGGGTGCATCGATGATGTCCAGTTCGCACCCGCTGAACCGCATCTGGCGCGACGTGCGCACCGGTTCGCTGCATGCCGCACAACATCCCTCAAGCGTGTTCGAAGCCTATGGCCGAGGGCTTTGCGGGCTTGAACCCTGATCCCAACCTGTTGCAGCATCGCGCAAACGACCGGTTGCGCGATGCTGCACAAACCATTTTGGCACTCGTAACTACGATCCAGGTGCCGTTTGAATACCACGAAAAATAACTTCGATTATCCAATCCCCGTGTGACGAAAACGTTTCGCTGTCTTGGCGGTCAACGCCGTACAAATTCGAAATCAACGGCACAGACGGGTAAAAATACACGATCGATTGAATGATGATGTTGGTCAGATGCACCGCCGGAATGGCCTTTATCTGACCGGCCGCGACGGCGCGTTCGATCATCCTGTCAAAATGGCCATGAATGATGCGAAGGTGATTCTCGATCACCCATTCCAGGCGTTCGCCCGGCGTCCGCGCCTCGTTGATCAGCACCAGCACATGTTCGGGATATTCGGACGCAAACTGGATCAGCGTTCGGCACAACAAGCGCAACCCATCGACAGGCTGAAGGTCGCGGGAAGCGGCCGCAATCGCATGGAGCGGCCGCACCAGTTCATCAAACGCATAGGCGACCGTCGCCTTCCACAGCTTTTCCTTGGTTCCGAAATGATAGTGGATCAAGGGTGTGCCGACGCCGGCCTGGCGGGCTATGTCAGGCAGCGAGGCGCCACCGAACGTATCGCGTGCAAAGGCGTTGAGCGCCGCGACAAGAATTTCATGACGACCGCTCCCGGCACAAGCCCTGGGCGCAGCGTCAGAGGGTTTGGGCCGTTTGGCTCGTTTGGCTAGTGGGGATTTCATCCGCGCATTTAGAGCAGAATTTTGGGCAATGCGCAGTATCTATCGCGGGTTGTGCAGCATTGTCCCCGTTTTTCTGCCGGTTCCGACGCAAAGAATTGCGCGCAACGCGGGTGCGGTCGGGCGCCGCCGGATGCCGACGCCCGACCTGCCCATGCCTCAGAAGCTGAAGCGCGCCCTCACCCCGTAAGTCCTCGGCGCACCGAGGAACGCGTTGTAGCTGCCGGTTTCAATCGGCACGCCGAAGGCACCGGTAACATAAGCGCGATTGAGCAGGTTTTCGGCGTAAGCCTCGATCTGCAAACCGTTCTTGAGCGAAGCAAGGCCCAGGCTGACATTGACCAATGTCACCGGACCCTGGGTGATGTCATTGTCATTCCCGACATAGACCGAACCCGAATACTGCGCCTGGATCCGCGAGGTAACGGCCCAGTCATTGCTGACCGGGGTAAAGCCGAACAGCGCAACATTGCCGGCAAAGTGGGCTGCTTCAACCATTCTGCGCCCGGACAACGGGTAGCCCAGCACGCTGGTCGTCCCGAACTTGGCTTCCGGCAGGTAAGTCCCCGCCGCCGAGAATGTGAAGCCGTGGCCAAGCTTGAAAGTCTGTTCGAATTCGGCGCCGGCGACCTTGGCGCTGGGCGCATTGGCAATCAGGTACTGCAGGCCGACGAATTCGGCGACCTGGAGGCTGTGCAGGCTGTCATAGAACACGGCGATGTTGGTGCGCGCCTTTTTGCCCAGCCAATCCGCCTTGATCCCGGCCTCGAAGGCATCGACGGTTTCCGGTGCGTAGACCGGGCTCTGGCTGACGCCGGGGCTGCCAAACACGACGCTGCCGGGAATGCCCGCCGCGTTCACGTCGATATTGACGCCGCCCGCCTTGAAACCACGATTATAGGTCAGATACGTCATCACGCCCGTTGCCGGACGATACTGCACGCCGACAGTTCCGCTGACGGCCTGGTTCACCACCGACTGGTTATATCCGATGCCGGGCATCACGCCGACCAGCGCGAGCGGGTCAAGCAGGGGATCGCGAAAATAGGTTTCGGCGAATTGCCCGGTTTTTTCCTCGCGCGAATAGCGGGCACCGGCAATCAGGTCGAACGCGTCGGAGAACTTGAAGTCCCAGTGGCTGTATGCGGCATAGGAATTGGACGTTCCGAGCATGTTTTCGCTGCCAAACAGGCCGGGCGCGGCGTCCGCGGTTCCCGCCGGCACGCCGGCCGCCCCCAACAGCGCGTCCCAGAACATCTGAGCCTGAGAACCCCACCGCAAATTGCGGAAGTCAGTATCGGTTTCGTGCGAGTAAAACGCACCAAAGACATAGTCCGCCTTGATCGCACCGCTCAGATGACCATTATAAGTCAATTCCTGAGAGAAGAATTTCGAAGTGAACCCTTCATCCAGATTGAGCACGCTGATACCCGAAAAATCGGCGTCTTCATTCAACTGCAGGACTTTGTACCGGCGCAGCGCAGTGACCGAGCTGAGCGTCCCGTCGCCAAGGGTATAGTCGATGTGCAGCGATACCCCGCCGTCATCAATGCGGTTGTTGGCATTCGGCGTCGCATTGCCTTGCCGGTCGTTGATGTTGGTCGAAGCAGGCGTCAGGCCGTTGGCGAGCGTAAGCGCATTGACCAGCGGGCCGAGCGGACCGGGAATGATGTTCACCGTGCCATAGCAGCAATTGTCCCGCTCTCGCGCATAGTCGGCAATCACCTTGATCGACAGGTCTTCGGTTGGTTTGAGCAGCAGCTGAACCTTGAAGCCCAGATTGGCCTTGTTGTTGAGATTGCCGCCGTTCGGGGTGCTGATATAGCCATCATGACCGACGCTGACGGCCGAGACGCGGATCGCAATCTTGTCCGACACAGGCACATTGACCGCCGCGCGCAGCGTATAGGCATTGTAATTGCCGTATCCCGCCTCAAAGTTGCCCTTGTAATCCGTCGTGCTCGGCTCGACGCTTTTCACCAAAATGGCGCCGCCGGTCGTATTCTTGCCGAACAGCGTTCCTTGCGGCCCTTTCAGAATCTGCAGGCTGTCAACATCCAGGAAGTCAGTCAGGGCTTCACCCGACCGCGAGCGATAGACGCCATCGACAAACACACCAACGGCGCCTTCGAATGTCCGCGCCGGACCGGTTGTGCCAATCCCGCGAATCTGAAGATTTGGCGTGCTGGCGGGGCTGTTGGCATCAACATAGGTGATGCTGGGAGAAAGCGCCTCGATATTCTGAATATTGGTCACATGCTCCACGGCCAGCATTTCGCTGTTTGCGACTGTGACCGAGATCGGGACATCCTGCACGTTCTGCGAGCGACGCTGCGCCGTAACGATGATTTCCTGGACACCGCCTGCCGTCGGCGACGCGGCCTGCGCCTCCTCGGCCCGAGCCGGCGTTGCAATCAACGCTGCACCGGAAACGCCCGTCAGAAACGCACAAATCACAGGACGACTGATAAAATTGGCCATCGAAATCTTCCCTCCCAAGGAATAGCTCTTTATCGCAAAAAAAATTCATTATTCGACTAAATAAAACGAGTCAAGGCGCATCCATGGCGGATCGCGGCCCGCTGCACCATCTTATTTGCACGATTAAATATATTCTCGGCAGCCGCTGGTCTGCGGCTCCCCACAACCGTGGCCAGCGTCTAGTGGATTGTTTTTGACATTTGCATCCCGCCATCCGGATCTACGACCGCAAATGTCAAAAACGAAAAATCCACTAGAATCAAAAACTTCTAGTGGTCCGAAAAGATTCTGACATTTGCGTACCACCTCGCCGATAACGGATGCAAATGTCAGAATCGGACCACTAGTCCCACCCTCAGGACAGGATGCTTTGATAGTTCTGCGAAAAGACGTCGCGCCCGATGATCAGGCGCATGACTTCCGAGCTTCCCGCCAGAATGCGGTTGATGCGGGCATTGGTAAACATCCCGCAGATCGGGTATTCGTTCATATACCCGGCGCCGCCATGCAACTGCACGCCCAGATCGACCATTTTCCATTCGATCTCTGTCGCCAGCATCTTGGCCTTGGCGCCCTGGATGCTGGTCAGGCGCCCGGCGTTGTGTTCGGAAACCAGATGATCGACATAAGTCTGCACCAGGTCGATTTCCGCATCCATTTCCGCCATCCGGAATTGCGTGTTCTGCTGCTCGGCAAGCGCTTTGCCAAAAAGTTTGCGCGCGGTTACAAAATCCCGCGTGATGTCAAACGCACGCCGCGCATTGATGGCCGCACCGACCGCAGAGATCAGGCGTTCCTCGGCAAGACCTTCCATCAGATAGTAAAAGCCCTGACCGGGTTCACCCAGCACGTTCGCCTTGGGCACTTTGACGTCGCGGAAAAACAGCTCTGCCGTATCCTGGGCGTGCTGCCCCATCTTGTCGAGATTGCGGCCGCGTTCAAACCCTTCCATGCCGCGCTCAACGATCAGCAAGACCAGCGCGTGCTTCTTTTCGGCACCGGCCAACTTGGCCGCGACGATCACGACATCGCCGTTGATACCGTTGGAGATATATGTTTTTGAACCGTTGAGCAGGAAATGATCGCCCTTGTCCTCGGCAGTGCTGCGCATGCCGGCAAGGTCGGACCCCGCATCGGGCTCGGTCATGGCAATGGCCAGGATCGTGTCGCCGCTCACGCAGCGCGGCAAAAACCGGTCACGTTGTTCGGCTGTACCAAAGCGCTTGAAATAAGGCCCGACCAGACGGCTGTGCAGCGTCGCGTAAAATTCGCCGCACCCGGCCCGGCAGGTCTCTTCGATGATGACCTGTTCATAGCGGAAATCCTCGTCGCCCAGGCCGCCATATTTTTCCTCTGGCCACACCATCAGGAATCCCCGATCGCCGGCCTTTTTATAGGCGCCGCGATCGATGATGCCGGCCTCGCGCCACGCCGGCATGTGCGGCGCGATCTCTTCGGCCAGAAAACGGCGATAGGATTCGCGAAACATGGTCTGCTCTTCGGTAAATTGACGCATCACTTGATCTCCACTGAACGCTAAAATCCGGCTTTGGCTGTCCGCCCGGATCAATTGACGCCTCGTTCGCGTCCCGCCCAATAGGGTTCGCGCAAGGCCCGGCGCAGGATCTTTCCGGCCGGATTACGCGGCAAAGTCTCGACGAAATCGATGGATTTTGGGCATTTGAACCCGGCGATCCGGGTGCGCGCAAAGGCAATCACCGATGCCGGATCGGGCATTCTGCCGGGCTTGAGCACGACAATTGCCTTGACCGCTTCACCCCAGCGATCGTCGGGCACGCCGATCACGGCGACATCCGCGACATCGGCGTGGCCATAGATCGCGCTTTCCACTTCGGCCGGATAGACGTTCTCTGCCCCGGTGATGATCATGTCCTTCATGCGGTCCTGGATGAACAGATAGCCTTCCGCATCCAGCAACCCGGCATCGCCGGTGCGCAGCCAGCCGCCGGGCAGCACGGCATGGGCGGTATCTTCGGGGCGGTTCCAGTATCCTTTCATGGTCGAAGGCGATCGGATCAGGATTTCGCCGATCGTGCCCGACGGCAGCGGCGTTCCGGCCTCGTCGACAATCCGCAGTTCCACGCCCGGCACGGCCTTGCCCGCCGAAGCCATGACCCGCAGCCGGTCCGGGTGGTGATCCTCGGGCGGCAGCGCGGTCGCAGTGCCCCAACTCTCGGTCAGTCCATAGAGCTGGATAAAGCTGCATTTCAGCGCTTCCAGGCCCTGGTGCAACAAATCGAGCGGTATCGGGCTTGATCCGTAAGAGAAATATTCCAGCGACGAGAAATCCGTCACTGCGGCCCTGGGATGCTCCAACAGTATCTTCAGCGCCGCCGGAACCAGAAACAGCCGCCTGATCCGGTTGACTTCGATCGCCTCAAGGAAGGCGCCTGCGTTGAATTCCGGTTGAATTACCATTTCGGAACCGTCCAGCGTCGCAAGCAGGACACCGCCGACGCCGCCAATGTGGCCATAAGGCATGGCCACCAGAATGGTCTCGGGCGCAGCGGGGAACAGCCAGGGCAAGTTCGCGGCCCGCAGGGCACTCCGGATGCCGGTGGCGTTGGCGTGGCTCAGCATCACGCCCTTGGGCTGGCCCGTCGTGCCGGACGTATAGAGTTGCAAGACCACGTCATCGGCCTGCACAACAACCGGCACGCGCGTTGCAGGTGCTGCATCGCGCCACCGGGTAAAGTGCGGCCAGGCCGGATCACCGCCGTCATCGCCCATCAGTACGATGGTGGCCGGCGCCTCCCCTCCCCCGGGCACGCGATCGACAAATCCTGGTTCGACAAACAGCGCCACCGGGCCGCAGTCGCGCAGAATAACCTCGATTTCCGCAGCAGTCAGCCGCCAGATGATCGGCACGAACACCATTCCTGCCCGTGCGACACCCAGTGCAAGTTCGATGGCCAGGTCGCTGTTCTTGCCGATATAAGCAATGCGGCTGCCCGCAGGCGCCGCTGTGGCGAGCAAGGCATTGGCAATCTGCGTGGCGTGGCGGTCAAACGTGGCATAGTCGGTGGCTGCGGCGCCGAACCGCAGCGCGATGGCGGCGGGTTGATGCGCGGCATGGATTGCCAGGGCTTCACCAAAAGTACTTGCGACATTGTCCATGATCATTCCTCAGCCAAAGGACCACGCCCCGGCATGGCAACCCGCGAGCAACCTTGCCCCAAACAGCTTTGCATGCGACGAGTTCGCGGGCGAAACGTCGCGGTCACGCGCACCGTTGCAGCGCGCTGGACATCTGTTATTTGATCGATTAAAGAAATGCAACCAACCATCGGCAAGGGACAGTGACAGGTCGGGCAAACGGACGCCCGGCTTTCAAACCATGCCGATTGCGCAGGAAAGGAACCAAACGTGGGTCATTCTCTTGCCGGCTTGCCGGGCGAGCAACTGGACACTTATTTGCGCGACAGGATTTCCGGCCTCGCCGCCCCCCTCACAGTCGAACCGATTGCGGGGGGGCAATCCAATCCGACCTTTTTCGTGTCCTATGGCGATCGCCGCATGGTTCTGCGCAAAAAGCCGCCCAACGCATTGCCATCGGCCCACGCCATCGACCGCGAATTCCGGGTCATGAGCGCGCTTCACCCGGTCGGGCTCAAAGTGCCCGAAACCGTGCTCTATTGCGACGACAGCGCGATCATCGGCACGCCGTTCTACCTCATGAACCGCCTCGAAGGCCGGGTGTTCAACGATTGCTGGTTGCCGGGCGTCTCTCCCGCCGACCGACGCGCCATGTACATGGATATGGCGACCACGCTGGCGGACCTGCATAATGTCGACTGGCAAGCAGCGGGCCTTGCCGATTTTGGCAAGCCGGGCAATTACTTCTCTCGCCAGATCGGTCGCTGGACCAAACAATGGCAGCTCTCCAGGGAGGCCGAGTCCGATGCCATCGATCATCTGATCGCGTGGTTGCCGGACAACATTCCGGCAGGTGACCAGACGGCCGTTTCGCACGGCGATTTCCGCATCGGCAATCTGATCTTTCACCCGACCGAACCCCGGGTTGTCGGCATTCTCGACTGGGAACTTTCGACGCTCGGCCACCCGCTTGCCGATCTGGCCTATAGCGCGCTCGGTTGGCATTTGCTGACGTCGGAACATATGGGCATGCGCGATCTGGATTACCAAAATCTCGGCATCCCGATCGAGCAGGACTATCTCGAACGATACTACAGCACCGCTTCGAGCAAGGCTCGCGTGCAACCGTTCCACTTTGCCTTTTCGCTGTTTCGCCTCGCCGTCATTTTTGAAGGCATCGCCGCCCGCGCACGTCTGGGCAATGCCAGTTCCGCCAACGCGGCCGAAGTGGGCGCGTTGAGTACCGTACTGGCCCAGCGTGCGGTCGACGAAATTTCCAGCAACCGCACATATTGATCATCGGATCAAAGAGAGATTCAGGATGGATTTCGAATACTCGGAACGCACGCAGGACTTGATCAACCGCGTCAGCGCTTTCACGGATCGGTATCTCCTGCCGCAAAATCAGGTGTGGTTTCATGAGAACGAGGCGGGACGCCATCCGTCGGATATCATCGAGCCCCTGAAGGAACTGGCGCGCGACGAAGGGCTGTGGAACCTGTTTCTGCCGGCGCTGCACCCGCATGAACCCGGAACGCGCGCAAGCAACCTGGAATATGCGCCGCTGGCCGAGATCATGGGCAAGCTGCCCTGGGCATCGGAGATCTTCAACTGCAGCGCGCCAGACACCGGCAACATGGAATTGCTGCACCTGTTTGCCACGCCAGACCAGCATGACCGCTGGCTGGTGCCGCTGCTAAAGGGCGATATCCGGTCCTGTTTCTGCATGACCGAACCAGACGTCGCGTCGTCGGACGCAACCAACATCACCACGCGCATCCGCCGCGATGGGGATTGGTATGTCATCAATGGCCGAAAATGGTTCGCTACCGGTGCCCTGCACCCCAATTGCAAATTCATGATTGTGCTGGGCGTCACCGACGAGGCCGACACGGCCCCGGCCCACAAGCGCCATTCCATGGTCATCGTCCCGGTCGATACGCCGGGCATGACAATCGTGCGCAACGTACCCGTCCTTCATCACCTCGCCGTCGAAGGCCATTGCGAGATCCTGTTCCGCGACGTGCGCGTGCCGGTGGATCACGTGCTTGGTACCGAGGGGAACGGGTTTGCGCTGGCACAGGCCCGGCTCGGGCCCGGGCGCGTGCACCATTGCATGCGCACCATAGGCCAGTGCGAACTGGCACTCGACCTGATGTGCGAACGCGCGCTGGAACGCCGCGCCTTTGGGCGTGCGCTGGCGGATTATTCCAACATTCGCGACTGGATTGCGCAGTCGCGCATCGAAATCGATCAAGCCCGCCTGCTCGTGCTGCGGGCAGCGGCCATGCTGGACAAATACGGCAACAAGAAAGCGAAAATCGACGTTTCGGCGATCAAGGTCGTCGCTGCACGCTTGCAAACCCAGGTGATCGACCGCGCGATTCAGGTGTTTGGCGCCATGGGACTGACCAACGACACCCCGCTCGCAGGGTTCTTCAGTTGGGGCAGAGCACTGCGCTTTGTCGACGGCCCGGATGAAGTGCATCTGCGGCTCATCGCCAAGAACGAGATCGACCGGGTCAAGTCAACGCTGGGCAGCACCAGCCGCTATTATACCTTGCCGGATTCATTGGGCTGAACATAAACCCGGGCAAGCTGCGCGACATGAAAATCGCGCAGCGCGCTCGACACCGTTCACAATTCAATTTGCGATTAGGCCGTGTTGACAAAAGATTGCAGCCATAGTCTTGCTGCGGCGAGATTGAGGAAGCTCTCGAACGACAGGACGGTCTTGTCATAGCGCGTGGCGATGCGGCGCTGTTGCTTCAACTTGCCGAACATGCGCTCGACGCGGTTGCGGTCCTTATAGCGCCGGTAGTCCGGATGGGCTGGGACCTTTCGGTTCGAGCGGGGCGGAATGACGGGCAGGATGCCCCGCATCAGCAGGTTTTCTCGGAATCTATCGCCATCATAGCCCTTGTCCGCCAGCAGTCCTTTGGGCGTGGGTAGCGGCAAGTTCATCAGGTCGTCAGCTGCGGTATAATCCGATGCCTCGCCACCGGTCAGGATGAAGCCAATAGGGAGTCCCTGATTGTCACACCGGGCGTGGACTTTGCTCGTAAAGCCGCCGCGTGATCGACCAAAAGCCTGCGCACAAGCCCCCCTTTTCCGCCCACTGCCGAAACATGGCCGCGAACCGTGGTGCTATCGATCATGTGCTGCCAGTCGTCGGTAAGCCCCAGATCGACCAGTGTTTGCAGCAGGGCATCCCACACCCCTTGTTCAGCCCAGCGCCGGAACCGGACATAGACCGAATTCCACTTGCCGTATCGCTCGTGCATGTCGCGCCAGGGACAACCAATCCGCAGCACGTGAAGCATGCCGTTGAGAAAACGGCGGTTATCGCCCGCAGGTCGTGCCCAACGCCCGCGCTCGGATGGCAAAAGCGGTCCGATCAGTTCCCATTCCGCATCTGACAAGTCCCCTCGGCCCATGACTGCTCCCC
>NZ_KQ954308.1 GCF_001519055.1 Novosphingobium sp. Fuku2-ISO-50
GGGGTTACGGTGACACTTTACTAAATCCCCAATCCAGACTATCCGAAAGGCATGGCACGCTTACCCCGAGTCGTCCTTCCCGGCATCCCGCACCACATTACCCAGCGGGGCAATGGGCGGCAGCCGACGTTCTTCGAGGATGGCGATTATGCGCTCTATCTCGATATGCTGGCCGCGGCTGCGGATCGGGCGCAAGTGAAAATATGGTCCTATTGCCTGATGCCCAATCACGTGCACATCATCCTTTGCCCCCAGGACGAGGATGGCTTGTGGCGAACCTTTGGCGATTTGCACCGCCGGTACACTGGGTTCATCAATGCGCGTCGCCGGACGACGGGGCATTTGTGGCAGGGGCGGTTCGGTTCGGTAGCCATGGATGAGGCGCACTTTGTCACCGCGCTGCGCTATGTTGCGCTCAATCCGGTGCGCGCGGGGCTGGTGCGCAAGGCACAGGACTGGCCCTGGTCGAGCACGCGCGCCCTGATCGCGGGGCACAGTGATCATGTCGTCGATGTTGCGCCCGCGCTGGAGCGGGTCGGCGATTTTGCCGCTTTCCTTGGGCAGGATTTCGATGAAGCGCTGACGTATGCCGCCTTGCGCAAAGCGGAGAGTATCGGCCGACCGATCGGTTCGCCCGAATGGTTGGCGGACATGGAGGCGCGTACCGGCCTGACGCTCGCGCCGCAGAAGCGAGGGCCGAAGCCCAAACGCGAAGAGGCTTGATAATCGGGCAGGCAAACCGCGCGAACCGGAAAAATACGCCCAGACGCGCGAAATTTGAGTCGAATGCGCAAGAATCCTGACTGACCGGAAAGGGTTTATTGACCATAGTTGCGCAAAGGATAAGCCATGGTCAGCACTGCTCCGACTCCGCGTCGCGGCCCAGCACCGCGTTTGGCGATCCGCCGATGGCTCGCTGTGTCTGGCGCGATGGCGCTGTCCGCCTGCGTCGGCAGCCCGGCGCACCATGCCACACCGCAGCGATCCACGGCCCGGATTGCTCCCAGCCCGAGCGGACGGCAATGCCTGTCCAGCCTGGGCCAGAGCCAGGTCAATTTCACCCCCCTGCCCGACCAGTATTTCGGCGCCGGTTGCTCGACGATCAACACGGTGCGCCTGTCGTGGCTGCGCAGCGACGATGCGCATCTGCAACTGGCCAATATGGGCCCGGTGACCTGCTCGCTCGCCTCTGCGCTCGAAGGCTGGGCGCGGTTTGGCGTCGATCGCGCCGCGCGCCTGACGCTGGGCAGCCCGCTGGCACGGATCGATACATTCGGCAGCTATAACTGCCGCAACGTCGCCGGAACCGACCATCGCAGCGCGCATGCCACTGCCAACGCAGTCGACATCGCCGCTTTCGTCCTCGCCGACGGACGCCGCATCTCGGTCAAGGGCAACTGGTCAGACGGGACCCCGGCAGAACGCAATTTCCTGCGTGTGGTCCGCACCAGCGCGTGCAAGCGCTTTGCCATCGTGCTGACGCCCGATTACAACATCGCGCACCACGATCACTTTCACCTCGAAGTCGGCACCCAGCGACCGATCTGCCACTGATCCCCAAAAAACGGGCTCGGCCGATCGGAGGGCGCCCTCCGATCGGCCGAGCGCCCTTCGCGGTATCAGGCGGCGTCCAGCCCCGTTGCCTCGATGCGCAACCGCACGGCCTCGGCGGCATGGCGGGCGCCGAGCTTGCCCATCATTTTCATGCGGTGAATTTCGACCGTGCGCGGGCTGATTTCGAGATCGCGGGCGATCGCCTTGTTGCTGCATCCTTCAGCCAGGCGATCGAGCACTTCACGCTCGCGCAAGCTGAGCCGGGCGATGCGTTGACGCGCCTCGGCGGCGCGGGCCCGTTGTACGCGGTGGGTCTCTGCCTCGCGCGAGGCGCGGGCAATGGCTTCGTTGAGCGGGGCGATCTGCTGTGGCACGGCGAGATAATCGAGCGCGCCGGCCTTGATCGCGCGAACAACGTCGCCAGTATCGGGGGTTTCGGCAATCGCGATAACGGGCAACCATTGCCCTGCGCGCATCATCGCCGCGATCAGCAAGGCGATCCCTTCGCCAGGCGGATCATCATGCGCCAGAACCAGCCCACCGGACGGAGCGTGCGATAGCAGCTCGTCCGTGTTGGCATAAATCTCGGCATGGTGCCCTGCCGCGAAGGCAAGGCGGGCGAGCTGCGCGCGGCGGGTTGAATCGCCATCGAGGATGTGCAGGGTGACGCGGTCGATCATGGTTTTTCTTAAACCAGTGTTTCATGGCTTTACGCCAATGGGGTTAGTTTCATTACGAACCCAACCCTTCGACCATCACAGAGGTTATACCGCACAATCCTTAGGGAATTCGCCTCCGATACGGAGACGTCTGCAAATGCAAAGCTTTTCCGCAGCGGGCCGGGCTCGGCCATACGTGCTTATGCGCAGCGATGTATGAGTCGAAGGTTTTCCGATAGCCTGAATGCGCTAACCAATTTGGCTAAGCAATTATCCTGAGTACCTATACTTACAAACCCGGATCGCACCGGATCAGGATATTGGCGCGCCACCCTCGCCACCGAGCCCGCCGGTCTCAAGATCATAGGCGGGCAATGACTGAAACGCGCGTCGCAAGGCATCGCCCCACCCGCGCGAGATCGCGCGAAAATAGGGATCGTCGGCAAGGATCCGGCGCTGGTGAATCGGGGCCAGCCGGTCGCGCTCGATCACCATGAGATCAAGCGGCAGCCCGACCGACAGATTGGCCGCCAGCGTCGAATCGAACGAAACCATCAACAGCTTGACCGCATCTTCGAACCGCATCGTCCGGTCATAGCCGCGCAACAGGATCGGTCGCCCGTACTTCGTCTCGCCGATCTGGAAAAACGGCGTGTCAAAGCTCGCCTCGATGAAATTGCCTTCGGGGTAGATCAGGAACAGGCGCGGTGCCATGCCCTTGATCTGGCCGGCCAGAATGATCGAGGCGGTAAAGCGCGCGCCTTCCGCCTGCGGCCCGGCCTCGGGATCGGGCAATTCACCCGGCCCCTCGATCACCCGGCGCAACATCCGCCCGACTTCGCTGGCGACCTGAAACATCGTCGGCGCCTCAAGGATCGAGGGGTGCCTGTCGCCCGGAACCTTGTTGCGTTCTTCAAGCTGGCTGATCACCGATTGCGTCGTCGCCAGATTGCCCGATGTCATCAACGTGATCACGCGCTCGTCCGGCACGTGCCAGCTGAACATCTTGCGAAACGTCGAGATGTTGTCGACGCCGGAATTGGTCCGGGTGTCGCTCATCAGCACGAGGCCGGCATCGAGCATCATGCCCACGCAATACGTCATCAGATGGTTCCAGCCCCGGTCATGGCTGCTGCCCTTAGCCCCGGTTGACCGATTCGCAAAACCGACAATCCCCGGAAGTCAGGCGCGCCCTTGATCAGGCCGTCGCCAGAGCCCGCACGCTGAGCGTGATCGTCATCCGTTCGACATCTTTGGCCTCATCGCCGACAGGGACGGTATAAGTCAGCCCCTTGATCGGCGCGGCCTCGTCATAATCGCGCCCCGAGGCAACGCGGACATAGCGCGCGTCGGGACAGACCGCATTGGCAACGTCAAACCCGACCCAGCCGAGCCCTTCGACAAAGCCTTCGGCCCAGCCGTGCCCGGCATCCTGTTCCTCGCGCTCGTCCATCGCCAGATAGCCGCTGACATAGCGCGCCGGGATGCCCAGCGTGCGCGCCGCCGCAATGAAAACATGCGCCTGATCCTGGCACACACCGCGCGCCGCCGTCAGCGCGCCTTCGGCCGTGGTCGCGACATCGGTATGCCCCGGCGCATAAACCACCGCCTCGCGCACCCGTGCGGTCAGCGCATGCAACGTCGCCAGCCGGTCATGCGCGGCATCGCCGTTCAGCCCGTCGACCAATGCGGCAATCCCTGCGCCCGCGCGCGTCAGCGGCGTTGCGCGCGTAAAGTGCCACAGCGGCAAATAGCCGATATGCCGCCCGAACACCCCCGCCTCATCGCGTGTTTCGATAAGGCCATGCGCCCGGATCGTCAGTTCGCGCGCGCCGGGTACAATCCCGACCAGCGTGACCCGGTTCAGGTTTTCATCGTCATAGCCGACTTCGACATGCGCACCTTCGCATTCGATGTCCCAGGCGATCACCGTCTGCCCCGGCGATGTCACCGGGGTCAGCCGCAGCCGTTGCAGGCCCTGCCGCACAGGGCCGGGGAAGTGGTACGTGGTGACATGGTCGATCGCCAGGCGCACAGGTTTCACCTCCCTTATTCGACAAACCGGTAATCGCGCTGAATCTGCTGCGCGAGCCGGTTGTTGCAGGCGAGAAATTCGCCGATGAACTGATGCAGCCCCTGCTCGAAAATCGCCTCGATGGTCAGCGCCGAAAGGCGCGCCTCGCTGGCTCGCTGAATGGCATGGGCCTCTGTCTCAAACCCGTATTCGCGCGCCAGATAGGCCAGATGACCCGACAATTCGGCATAACAAAACGCCAGACTGCGTGGAAACCGCTTGTCCAGGATCAGGAATGACGCAATTCCGCGCGGGTCCATTTGCCCCGCGTTGAGCCAGCGATAGGCCCGCTCACCCGCCACCGAACGCAGCACGTTTTCCCATTGGACATTGTCGAGGCTCGACCCGACCGCCGACAGGCTGGGCAGCAGGACATAGTATTTCACATCGAGAATGCGCGCAGTGTTATCGGCGCGTTCGACAAACGTGCCGATCCCGGCGAAATCATAGATGTCGTTGCGCAACATCGTGCCTTCCATCGCGCCGCGCACCAGCGTCGCCTGGCGGCGGATGGCATCGAGCACATCGCCCAGCCGCGTTTCGGTCACCGGCCTCGCCAGCACCTCTTTCAGCTTCATCCAGCTTTCGTTGACCGCTTCCCAGACTTCGCGCGTGATCCCGGTGCGCACCATGCGCGCATTGGTCCGCGCCATTTCGATCATCGCCAGCACGCTCGCGGGATTGTCGCGATCACGCAGGACAAAGTTGAACACGTGCGGCCCGGTGATCTCTTCGCCATGGCGGGCCGCATAGGCGCGCTGCATGCCCAGTGTGATCAATACACTGCGCCATTCCTCGCTCGCCGCGCCGCTGTCGCGGGTCAACGCCATGCGAAATCCCGCCTCGATCAGCCGGGCGGTGTTTTCCGCCCGCTCAAGATAACGGAACAGCCAGAAAATCCCGTTTGCCGACCTGCCTAGCATGTTGTGCTCACCCGCGCTCCGAACCCCTGATCAATCATCCAGCACCCAACTGTCCTTGGTCCCCCCGCCTTGCGACGAATTGACCACCAGCGAGCCCTTTTTCAGCGCCACGCGGGTCAGCCCCCCCGGGGTGATGTCTACGCCGTGCGGGCTGACCAGAACAAACGGGCGCAAATCGACATGGCGCGGCGCCAGCCCCGCCTTGGTAAAGATCGGCACGGTCGACAGCGACAGCGTCGGCTGGGCGATATAGTTGTCCGGCCGCGCCCGCAGCTTTGCGGCGAATGCGGCAATTTCCTTTTTCGACGATGTCGGCCCGATCAACATGCCATAGCCGCCCGACCCGTGCACTTCCTTGACCACCAGCTCGGCCAGATTGTCGAGCACATAGGCCAGCGCATCGGGCTCCGAACAGCGCCAGGTCGGCACATTGGCCAGGATCGGCTTTTCGCCGGTATAGAATTCGACGATCTCGGGCATGAAGCTGTAGATCGCCTTGTCATCGGCGATGCCCGTGCCCGGCGCGTTGGCGATGGTGATCCCGCCAGCGCGATAGACGTCCATGATCCCGGCAACGCCGAGCACGCTTTGCGGATTGAACGACAAGGGATCGAGGTAATCGTCATCGACCCGGCGATAGATCACGTCGACCGGTTGCCAGCCCTTGGTCGTGCGCATGGCCACGCGCCCGCCTTCGACTTTGAGATCGCTGCCTTCGACCAGCTCGGCGCCCATCTGATCGGCCAGGAAAGCATGCTCGAAATAGGCCGAATTGTGAATGCCCGGCGTCAGGACGGCGACCCTCGGCTTGTCTCCGGCAAAGGCCGCCGGGGCACAGGCGGCCAGACTGCGCGCCAGCCGCCGGGGATAGTCCGATACCTCGCGCACGCGCACCTGCGTAAACAGCTCGGGAAACATCGCCATCATCGTCTCGCGGTTCTCCAGCATGTAGGAGACCCCCGAAGGCGTGCGCGCGTTGTCTTCCAAAACCATGAAATCGTCTTCGCCGGTGCGGACGAGATCGACCCCGACGATATGGGTATAGACCCCGCCCGGCGGCGTGAACCCGGCCATCTGCGCAAGATAGGCGGCATTGTCGCGCAACAGCCGTTCGGGCACGCGCCCGGCACGGACGATTTCCTGACGATGGTAAAGGTCGTGCAAAAAGGCGTTGAGCGCGCGCACCCGCTGCTCGATCCCGCGCGACAGTTTGCGCCATTGGCTCGCGGTGATGATCCGCGGCACCGAGTCAAACGGGATCAGCCGCTCTTCGGCATCGGCAGCGCCATAGACGTTGAACGTGATCCCGGTTCGCCGAAAAAAAGCCTCTGCCTCGATACCCTTGCGCTTCAACAGGCCGGGCGCTTGTGCATCGAGCCACTGGCGATACCCGGCATAAGCAGGGCGCACCGTGCCATCGGCTTCAAGCATCTCGTCATACGACGAGGACGAGGTTCGGTTCATAGGCTCATCCCGTATGCACGTCCCTTATGCACCCCGTTGCTCGCACAGGTTTGCCCACCCGGCAAGCCGGCCCGTTGCAACTGCAAAATTATCGGTTCGTTCCATCTGTGCATGACGTGATCTGGCCCTACCCTTTTCAGCCGGAGCGGATCGCGGCAACGCCCTTTTAGGGGAATTTCCACCAAACTGGTTGACCAGGATCACTGTGTGACGAGTCTGCGTCGAGTGCGCGCCAGCGCCCCCACAAACACCAGCGCCAGCGCCTGCACCGCAACCAGCCCCCAAAACCCGGCACGAAAGCTGCCCGTGGCATCGCGCGCCATGCCCCATACGATCGGCCCGACAAAGGCGCCCGCCTGGCTCATCGCATTGACCATCGCCGTTGCCACCGCCATGTCGCGCGGGGCCACCAGATCGGTACACGCCATCCACACCGACAGCGTCACCGAGCCCCAGCACGCGACATAACAGCCATAGGCGATCAGCCCGGTCGCGCGCCCGCCACCTGCGGCAAACAGCAGATAGGCCAGAAGGACCATAGCCGTGCTGCCCGCCATGAACGGCATGCGCGTGCCCAGACGGTCCGAAGTCCAGCCGGTAAACAGCATCCCCGCCGCCCCCGCCAATCCGCCCAGCGAGACCAGATAGCCAACCGAAGCGACCGGCCACCCGGTTGCCTGGCCCAGGATCTGCGGCTCGGACAGGGTAAACGTGTAATAGGCGCAAGTCGTCAGAAACCCGACGATCCCCAGCAGGAGCACCACCGGAAGACGCAGCGCGCGCAACAGATGCCCATGCTCGCGCACCGGCCCCGCATCCTCGGCCAGTCGCGCCGCCAGCCAGTCCTTTTCCGCCGCGCTCAGCCAGGCGACTTTATGCGGCGCTTCGGGCAGCAGCCACAGCACCAATATGCCCACCAGAACGGCGGGCAGCCCTTCGACCAGAAACAGCCATTGCCACCCCTTCAGCCCGCCCGCGCCGTTCATCGCCAGCAACCAGACCGAGACCACCCCCATCACCACGCGGGTCAGCGGCCCGGAGATGTAAAACCGGCTGATCGCCCGCCCCCGCGCCGCCTTGGGAAACCACAGCGACAGGTAAAAGATCACCCCCGGAAAGAACCCGGCCTCGGCCAGCCCGAGCAAAAACCGCAGCACGTAAAATTGCCAGGCGGTGTGCACCAGCATCATCGCGGCGGCGAGCATCCCCCAGGTAATCATGATCCGCGCGATCCACCGCCGCGCGCCGACGCGTTCGAGCAGGATGTTCGACGGCACTTCGAACAGCGCATAGGACAGGAAAAACACACCCCCGCCAATGCCATAGACCGTCGCCGAAAAGCCAAGATCGGCATTCATCGTCCTGGCGGCGAAACTGATGTTCGACCGATCCATGAACGCGACCATATAGGCCAGGCCCAGCAAGGGGATGATCCGCCAGCCGGCGCGACGCAAAACGCCCGCGCCATCGACCGCTACCGACTGATCCATGCCATCCCCTGTTCCCGCCTATGCCGAAGAACTATGACGCGGGAAAACGCGACCTGCCAAGCGGCAATTAGCCCCGCCCCTGAGGGCTATGGCCTTCACGCATCTCAACTATGCATATTTCATGCAGGCAAATCAAACAGGTCCGCTCGTCCTGAGCCTGTCGAAGGACGCGCACCGAGGCCTGCGCCGCGCACTTGCCGCATCACCCGACCAACCGCCACGCGCGTCCTTCGACAGGCTCAGGACGAGCGGATATTTCTGAAAAAACAGTTCCATATCTCAATGCGTGGGCGGGCTTATTCCCCCCGATCGAGCGTGGTAATCTGCGAAACCACCGTGCGCGCCACCTCGGGATGCCCGGCAAAGCCCAGATGCGTACACCGCAACGCCACGGCGCGATCGCGCTCGCCCGGTCGCCCGCACGAACTGCGCGGCGAAACGATCCCGTCGCGCGGGCTCCACAGCGCGATCGTCGGCACCGGCGGCTTCGCTCCGAAACAGCGCTCGCCCACCGGCGGCGCATCGACGGCATGCCCGGTAATCGCCTGATAGGCGCGCCAGGCATTGTTTGCCCGCCGGTCGCCCGAAAATGGCGATCCCATGGTGATCACCATCGCCACCGCCTCGGGATGGCGATGCGCAATCTCGCGCGCGAACAGACCGCCAAGGCTCCATCCGACCAGCACCAGCGGCTGCCCCTCGCGCCGCGCCAGCGTCACCACGCGTTCGCACAGCCGGTCAAACCGATCCGCGCTCGGCCCGAAATTGAAGCCCAGCCCCCAATCGGAAACCCGGTGCCCCGCGCTCTCGAGCGCATGCGCCAGCCCCTTCATCCGCACCGGATGCGTGCCGAACCCGGGCAACAGCATGACCGGGCGCGACACACCGGGCGGTGGAACGATCGAAGGCTCGCGCCGCTCCACCCGCCCCGCGCTCCACAATTCATAGGGCGTCTTCAATTCGCTCAGCAGCCGCGGCAACGCAGGCCCGCGCGCCTCGCTCGGCCGCGCCTGAAACGCCAGCGCCCCGCGCTTCGCGATTTCGCGTCGCCAGTCCGCCACACGCGCAGACGCATCGCGCAGCATACCGCCGAGATCACGGTCCGCGACTCGCGGCAGGGAAAGAGAAAGTCGTTGGGTCATCACCATAAGCTGCCCGTACTGGGATCAACCCACGATGAACGCCACACATTTCAGATTGTTTCAAATTGATGTCAGAAATCTCCGCAAGCGCCAAATTTTTACGCCCCCGCTACTCCCTGACGCACGCCCCCCGCCACCGACGCCCTCGCGAAAATGCCCCCGCCCCCCACGCCCGATTGCGGAACGGGACAGGAACGCCCATATTCGGCACAGTCGTCTGTCCCACACCCGGAAATCCACGCAAACACCATGGCCGAACTCGTCATCCGCAGGGGCCTTGCCGAGCCCGATACTTCGGGCACATTCGTCCCGCACAAGCCGCAGCGGCCGGAAAAGTCCGAAGGGGGGCGGCCGTTTCGCGTGGTGTCGGAGTATCAGCCCGCAGGCGATCAGCCGACCGCGATTGCCGAGCTGGTTTCCGCCGCGCGCGATGGGGATCGCACGCAAGTCCTGCTCGGCGTCACCGGATCGGGCAAGACCTTCACGATGGCCAAAGTGATCGAGGAATTACAGCGCCCGGCGCTGATCCTCGCCCCCAACAAGATCCTCGCCGCGCAGCTCTATGGCGAATTCAAGAGCTTCTTTCCCGACAACGCAGTCGAATATTTCGTCTCGTATTACGACTATTATCAGCCCGAAGCCTACGTCCCGCGCTCCGATACCTATATCGAGAAGGAAAGCTCGGTGAACGAGGCGATCGACCGCATGCGCCATTCGGCGACGCGGTCCTTGCTCGAACGCGATGACGTGATCATCGTCGCCTCGGTGTCGTGCATTTACGGCATCGGCTCGGTCGAGACCTATTCGGCGATGATTTTCGACCTGAAAAAGGGCGACAGCGCCGACAACCGCGAAGTGATCCGCAAGCTCGTCGCGCTGCAATACAAGCGCAACGATCATGCCTTTGCGCGCGGCATGTTCCGCGTGCGCGGCGACAGCCTCGAAATCTTTCCCTCGCACTACGAAGACACCGCCTGGCGCATCAGCTTTTTCGGCGACGAGATCGAGGAGATCGCCGAATTCGATCCCTTGACCGGCAAGAGCGGCGCCCGGCTCGACAAAGTGCGCGTCTATGCCAATTCGCACTATGTCACCCCCGGCCCGACGATGAAGCAGGCCGCCGACGCGATCCGTTTTGAACTGTCCGAACGGTTGAAGGAACTGACCGGCGAAGGGCACCTGCTCGAAGCGCAGCGGCTCGAACAGCGTACCAATTTCGACCTCGAAATGATCGCCGCCACGGGATCGTGCGCGGGGATCGAGAATTACAGCCGGTTTCTCACCGGGCGCCTGCCGGGCGAGCCGCCGCCGACCCTGTTCGAATACTTGCCCGAAAATGCGCTGCTGTTCATCGACGAAAGCCATCAGACCGTGCCGCAAGTCGGCGCGATGGCGCGCGGGGACCACCGGCGCAAGCTGACGCTCGCCGAATATGGCTTTCGCCTGCCGAGCTGCATCGACAACCGCCCCTTGCGCTTCAACGAATGGGACGCGATGCGCCCGCAGACGGTCGCGGTTTCAGCCACGCCCGGCACCTGGGAAATGGATCAGACCGGCGGCGTGTTTGCCGAACAGGTCATCCGCCCGACCGGGCTGATCGACCCGCCCGTGCTGATCCGCCCGGTCGAGGATCAGGTGCAGGACTGCATCAACGAATGCCGCAAGGTCGCCGAGCAAGGCTATCGCACGCTGGTCACCACGCTGACCAAGCGCATGTCCGAAGACCTGACCGAATTCATGCACGAGGCGGGGCTTCGCGTGCGCTACATGCATTCCGACGTCGAAACGCTGGAACGCATCGAGCTGATCCGCGATCTTCGGCGCGGGGTCTATGACGTGCTGGTGGGCATCAACCTCTTGCGCGAAGGGCTCGACATTCCCGAATGCGGCCTCGTGTGCATTCTCGATGCGGACAAGGAAGGGTTTTTGCGCAGCGAAACCAGTCTGATCCAGACGATCGGCCGCGCCGCGCGCAATGTCGACGGACGCGTGATCCTTTATGCCGACCGCATGACCGGATCGATGGAACGCGCCATTGCCGAAACCGACCGCCGCCGCGCCCGGCAACAGGCCTATAACGAAGAACACAATATCACGCCCGCGACGATCAAGCGCGGCATTGCCGACATCATGGCCGACACCGCGAGCCGCGACAGTGTGCTGGTCGACATCGAAGACGACGATCACAACAATCTCGTCGGGCACAACCTGCGATCGTATATCGAAGATCTCGAAAAGCGCATGCGCGCCGCCGCCGCCGATCTCGAATTCGAGGAAGCGGGCCGCTTGCGCGACGAAATCCGCCGCCTCGAAGCCAGCGAACTCGGCCTGCCCGAAGGCGACCATAAGGCGCCGATCGTCGGCCGCAGCAACGAAGGCAAACCCGGCACGCGCAAGACCCGCTATGGCAAGTCGCAGCGCAAATGGGGCAAATGACCCGGACTTGCCGACACCTGCGATCATTGCCTATAGCAAGCCTTGTGAATAACTTGCACCGGGTTCGCCACTGCGCTGCCATCGCCGCCCTGATCGCTCTTGCCGCCTGTTCGCGCCCCGCGCCGCAACCGCAGGGCGACGCCGGGCCACTTGATGCGCACCGTGTGGCGCTGCCCGCCGCCGATCCCTTGCCTGCCCCCCCCTTGCCCGCCAACGCCGACGGCAAGGCCACCTGGTCAAAAGATGGAGAAACCGCCCGCTTTGGCGTGTCCGGCGCAGGCCCCCTGCTGACGCTCGCCTGCACCGAGGGTCGGCTGGTCATTACCCGTCCGATCCCCGCCGAGCTCGGCGCGGGTGCGCTGTTCGCCATCGAAGGGCCCAAGCGGATCGTGCGCGTGCCGGTCGACGCGACACAGGTGCCGGGCACGCGCGGCTATATCTGGCAGGGCAGCATGGACGGCGCCGACACCAATACGGACGTCTTCACCGGCCCCTTCACCGGCACGCTGCCCGGCGGAGGCCTGATCAAGGTCAGCACCGGGGATGCGGCGCGCGATGTGGTCCACCGCTGCCACGCCTCGAAAAAAAGCTAAAGCTTGCCGAATTTAGCTTCGTAATCAGCGGTATCGCCGCCCGCGAGGAGGGTCGCCTGTTCGATCCACGAATCGCGCGTCGGTCGTCCGGCAAACGCGCCCAGTCTGGCATCGATCGCGGCCAGATCCGCATCGGTCCAAGCGGCAATCTGCGCATAGCTCGTCACGCCCAGTTCACCCAGCAAGCGGCTGAGCTTTGGCCCGACGCCCTTGATCCGCGTCAGATCATCGCCGCCCGCCACCACCGGCGCCTCCGCCACAACCGGCGGAACGATCGCCGCCGCAGGCGGCGCATCGATCAGGGCGGTGTTGCGCTGCGCCGGCCCCGCGCCTTCGGACAGGACATCGCGATATTCGCGCCGGGGCGCCGGGCGCTTGCGCCGGGTAGCCAGGAGCCAGAGCAGCCCCAGCAGCACCAGCACCGCCCCCGCGGCAAACAGCGGGTTGGCTTCGATCCACGCGATCATGTCAACACTCCATCATGGGTCAAATCGGGCATGGGTCAAATCGGGCATGGGTCAAATCGGGCATGCGTCAAACCGGATCCTTGCGGAACAACACCCGGTCTTCCGGGCCAAACCCGACGCGCCAGATCACCAGGCAATAGACCCCGAGGATCGCCGGCAGGCCCAGCACAAGCTCCGCCCATTCGGGCAAGAGGTGCGCGACCGCGCCGACCGCGATCGCCGGGACCGCCGCCCAGATCAGCGCCCAGCGCCAATTGTTGATCGGTTCGCCCAGAATGCGCGCCAGCAAGCGCGATTTGAGCAGCGAACTCGTCCCCAGCGCCAAAGCCATCGCCAGCGCCGCCAGCGCCGATTCCCCGACCGAGGTCATGCCCGCGCGATTTCCGGCCAGAATGAACCCCACGGTCAGCGCGCCCTGCATCACGATGGTGCCGAGGCTGATCCACAAATTGCGCATGCGCGCGACATAGATCAGCGCCGCCTCGCTCACCACAGCCGTCGCCGCGACGACTTCCGCCGCCAGCAGAAAGAACAGCGCCAGCGTGCCGCCGACGAAATCGGGCCCGCCCAGCCCCATCAGTGCCGCGCCCGGAATGGCCAGAGCCAGCGCGATCCCGGCCTGCGCAGCGGTAATCCAGAAGCCGACCTGGCACACTTGCGCGGCGATTGCGGGCATATTGTGTGCGCGCACGTTGCGCGTGATCACCGGGCCCAGCACCGGCTCGAAACTGGTCTTCAGCTTCTGCGGCAGCGAGGCGAACTGCTGCGCGAAGTAATAGATCCCGAGCGGCGCCTCGCCGATGAAAAAGCGCAGGATAAACACGTCGATCTTGCGCGTGCCCCATTCCACCGCGTCGGCCCCGGCCAGCGGCATATTGCGCACGGCCAATCGCAACAGCGCCAGCGGACGCGGCCGCCAACGGCGCGGCAGGCCATAAGCCCGCACCAACGCCACCAGCGCCACCGCCGTCGCCGCCCCGACCGACGCGAGATAGGCAAGCGCCAGCCCGCCTTCGGGATAGACGAAATAGGCCAGCCCCGCCGTGATCGACAGCGTCCACGGCTCCACGACGGCACGCGCGCGCACCGTCGTTGCCACGTCAAAGCGGAATGCCAGCGCAGCCAGCGCGATGTCACCGACCGCCATGGCCCACACCGCCAGGACCAGCAGTCGCTCGGCCTGGCTGAAATTGCCTTTGGGATACATCGATTGGGGAAACAGCCAGATCAGCACCGACATCGCCCCTGCGAGCAGCGTGGTGACCAGCAGCGCGTCAGCCACGGCATGGGCCGCCGCGTCGGGATCCTGCACATGACCGGCGCGATGGCCGGCTTCGGGCCAGGCGGTTTCGGCAAGCCGCTGCGCCAGCCCGCGCTTCTGCCCCAGCGTCGCCATCTGGCCGGCGAATTCGACCATCACCAGCGCCGAGGCAAAGCGCCCGAGCGCACTCGCGCCGTAAAGTCGGCTGGCAATGAACAGAAAGGGAATCCGCGCGACGAGGCGAATCAGAAAGCCAAAGAAATTGGTGCGTCCGCCTTTGGCCAGCGCGGCAATATCGCCCTCGCCATCCGTATCGAAGGGGCTGACTTCGACGTGACAGGCCTCACCATGAACGGCAGGCAAAGCTGCCCCTGCCCCGTGGGGCACGGTGCCATCCAGTCCGCCGGCAATCGCCTTAGCCAAGCCCCGGCTCCCCCGTCATCATCAAGCAGTCCAGTTCCGACCGCAGCGGCCTTGCCAACAAGGCATGGGCCACTGCCCGCGCCGGGACAGCCCCCGATACCAGCGCCGCGACCGCATCGGCAATCGGCATGCCGATTCCGCGCGCCCGCGCCAATTCCGCCAGCACCGGCGCCGTAAAGGCCCCTTCGGCAACCGTGCGCCGGTCGGCCAGCAGACTTGCCGCATCCGCCCCTTCACCCAGCGCCTTGCCCAATGAAAAATTGCGGCTCGACATCGAATTGCACGTCAACACCAGATCGCCCAGCCCCGACAAGCCGGTCAGCGTTTCTGCCTCTGCGCCGAAAGCCAGACCAAAGCGAACCATTTCGGCATAACCGCGGCTGATCAGTGCCGCGCGCGCGTTTTGACCGAGCCCCAGCCCTTCGACCACGCCACAGGCCACCGCCAGCACATTCTTGACCGCGCCGCCGACTTCCGCGCCGATCAGGTCGTGCGAATAATAAGGGCGAAAGCTGGGCCGCGCGATCACCGGCGCCAGCCGACGCCATTGCGCTTCGCCGTCGCCACAGGCCAGCGTTACCGCCGTCGGCAGTCCGGCGGCGACTTCGTGCGCAAACGTCGGCCCCGACAGGACGGCGATCCCGGCACGCGGTCGCGCCGCGCGCGCGACATCGACCATCATGCGGCCGGTGCCCGCCTCGATCCCCTTGGAACACAGCACGAGATCGCCATCCAGATCGGGCAGCACATCCAGAACGGCGCCCATCGCCTGCGCCGGTGTCACCAAAAGAACCACGCCCAGCCCGGCCACCTCGTCCGCCGCGCCTGTCGCGCGAATCGACGGATGCAACGTCACGCCGGGCAAATAAAGCGGATTGGCACGGGTCGTGTTGATCGTGTCGACAATCGCCGGCTCGCGCGCCCACAGCACGACATCGCGCCCGTCGCTCGCCAGCATCTGCGCCAGCGCGGTGCCCCATGCCCCCGCCCCGATGACGCCGACCGCGCCCGTCATGCCTTTACCCCCGCGCCGCGCACAGGCGCCGCATCGACATCGAGCGGCCAGCGCGGCCGCGCCGCGACATCGAGCGGATCGATCAGCCCCAGGGCAAACCGCTCCGCCCCGGCCCAGCCGATCATCGCCGCATTGTCGGTACACAATACCGGCGGCGGCGCGACCAGCGGCAAACCGGCCTCGGCAGCCAGCCCCTCCAGCGCGCCCCGCAACGCCTGATTGGCCGCGACCCCGCCTGCAATCACCAGCGCCGTGACAGGGCCGCTCGCACCAAGCGCAATCCGCGTCCGATCGACGATGCAATCGATCGCAGCCTGCTGAAACGAGGCGGCCAGGTCGGCAGCCGAATATTGCCCGGATTCGTGCGCGCGCAACACGGCGCTTTTCAATCCGGCAAACGAGAAATGCGGCTCGCCGCTGCCCACCAGCGGACGCGGCAAGCGCACGGCGTGTGGATTGCCCTCGCGCGCCAGCCGTTCGACCGCCGGGCCGCCCGGATAGCCGAGCCCGAGAATCTTGGCCGTCTTGTCAAAGGCTTCGCCCAAAGCGTCGTCGATCGTCGTCGCCAGGCGGCGATAATCGCCCAGTCCGCGCACTTCGAGCACCTGGCAATGCCCGCCCGACACCAGCAACAGGAGATAGGGATAGGCCAGCGTCGGATCGGCCAGACGCGGCGACAACGCATGCCCTTCGAGATGGTTGACCGCGATCAGCGGCTTGCCTGCCGCCATGGCCAGCGCCTTGCCCGTCACCAGCCCGACCATGACCCCGCCGATCAGCCCCGGCCCGGCGGTCGCTGCAATCGCATCGATCGCATCGAGCGTAATCCCGGCATCGTTCAGCGTCGCGGCGACCATCGGCGCCAGCACTTCGACATGCGCGCGCGCCGCGATTTCCGGCACCACCCCGCCATAGGGCCGATGCGCCGCATCCTGCGAGGCAATGCGCTGCGCGACGACGCGCGCTTCCAGCGTTGCGCCGCGATCATCGATCACCGCCACTGCGGTTTCGTCGCACGAGGATTCGATGCCGAGGATCAGAGCCATGGGGAGCTTTCCCTTAGAGATAATCGCGGGTACGGCAAGCGGCGCATGACAGACACACTGACACCCTCGTCGAACGCTGGCGTTCGCGCCACACCTTTCCCGTCGCGCCCCGTCCGCCTTGGCACGCGCCAGTCGCCGCTCGCCATGGCCCAGGCCGAAGAAACCCGCGCGCGCCTTTGCGCCGCGCACGGCTGGCCCGATACGGCGGTCGAGCTCGTCCCTGTCGTCGCCAGCGGTGATCGCATCCAGGATCGTCCGCTCGCCGAAATCGGCGGCAAAGCCTTGTGGACCAAGGAGCTCGACCACTGGCTCGCCGACGGCACAATCGATGCGGCGGTCCATTCGATGAAGGATGTCGAAACGCTGCGCCCGGCAACCCTGGTGATCACCGCGGTCCTGCCGCGCGCCGATGTGCGCGACGTACTGGTCGGCGCAGACAGCATCGCCGCCATTCCGCCAGGCGCCCGCGTCGGCACCAGTGCCCCGCGCCGCGCCGCGCAAATGCTCCACGCCCGGCCCGATCTGACGGTTGTCTCGTTTCGCGGCAATGTCGCGACGCGCCTCGCCAAGCTTGAACGCGGCGAGGCCGATGTCACCCTGCTTGCCGCGGCCGGTCTCGAACGGCTGAACCAGCGCGCGATCGGCGCTCCGCTCGATGCGAACGAATGGCTGCCCGCCCCGGCGCAAGGCGCGATCGGTATCGAATGCCTGGCCGCGCGCGATGATTTGCGCAGGCTGTTCGCCGCCATCGACCACGCCCCGAGCCATGCCGCGATTCGCGCCGAACGCGCGCTGCTGACCGGCCTTGGCGGCACCTGCCACAGCCCGATCGCGGTGCTGACCCGGCACACGGGCGACGCGCTGCACCTGACCGCCGCCTTGTTCAGCCCCGATGGCGCACACCGCGTTACCGGCGAAGCGACCGTGCCGTTGAGCGATCCCGAAGCAGCCGCCCGGCTGGCCGCCGACTTGCTCGACCGCGCCCCCCCGTCGATTCGCGCCCATTTCAACGGCGCAGGCTGATCGCGATGCACCCGGTTCATCAGCGTCCGGTGCTCGTTCTGCGCCCCGAACCGGGCAACACCGCCACATGCCGCGCCGCCCATGCCCACGGGCTTCATGTCCATGCCGCCCCGCTGTTCGTCTATGCGCCGCTTGACTGGGCCCTGCCCGATGCCGTGCCATGGGACGGCTTGCTGATCGGCAGCGCGGCGGTCTTTGCCCATGGCGGGCCACTGCTCGACACTTTGCGCGCCGTGCCGGTCCATGCCGTCGGCCCGACGACCGCGCGCGCGGCGCTGAAGGCAGGCTTTGGCGTCGCCGACACCGGCAGCGGCGGGCTTCAGACCATGGTCGGCGCCTTGGCGCAGGGGCGCTATTTGCGGCTGGCGGGCGCGGCGCATGTCCCGCTCGCGCCACCGGCGGGCGTCGAAATCGTCGATGTCGTGGTCTATACGGCCAAACCGCAGCCGCTGGCGCAGAGCGCGATTGATTGCATCAGGCGCGAACCGGTGCTGGCCTTGCTCCATTCCGGCGAAGCGGCGCGATGGTTTGCCGAGCAATGCACCGCGCATGATCTGCCGCGCAGACAGATCGCGCTGGCCTGCCTTGCCCCGCGAATCGGCGCCGCAGCCGGGGAAAATTGGGAACGCGTTGGTATTGCGCAAAGACCCGACGATGAAGCTCTGCTTTCCTTGGCGCGACAAATGTGCCAGACAGTGTGACTTCGGGGCAACGTATAAGCGAAAAAACACGGATGCAGGAAATGACTTTCAGCCCGATGGTCGATTCGCGCCCGCCATCGCGATCACCCCGGCGCGGCCCGGCCGTCGCGCTTGCCGCGCTCATCCTGGCGGGACTGGCAGGCGGCGCGTGGTACGGCTGGCACACCGGCTGGCTGCGCACGGCATTGCCCCAGGCCAGCACAATGCTCGGCTCTGCCCCCGCCACCTCGTCCAGCGCAGCGCCCGGCGGCACAACCGCTGCGATCGTCGCACAGGGCAATCTGATCGCCACCAATGCCGCCCTGGCCGACGCCACCGCGCGCCTGACTGCGCTGCAACAGCGGCTGGCCGAGCTCAACCAGCAGGCAATCTCCGCCTCGGGCCAGGCAAGCCGCGCCGAAGCCGTGCTGGTCGCCTTTGCCGCGCGCCGCGCCGTCGAACGCGGCCAACCGCTCGGCTATCTTGAAACCGCGCTGCGCGTCCGCTTTGGCGACACGCAGCCGACCGCCGTCGATCAAATCGTCGCCGCCGCGCAAAAGCCGGTCACGATCAGCGGTTTGACCGAAGAATTCATCAAGCTGCAACCACGCCTGTCGGGCGGCCCGGCCAACGAAGGCATTGGCGACTGGCTCTCGCGCCAGATCGGCGGCCTGTTCATCATCCGCCACGACGACATGCCCTCGCCCGCGCCGGAAAGCCGCCTCGCCCGCGCCCGCGCCGCCCTCGCCGGAGAGCGGGTCGATCTGGCGATTGCCGAAGTCGAACGCCTGCCGGGCAAAGACGCGGCGACCGACTGGCTGGCCCATGCCCGCGATTGGGTGGCCACCGAACGTGCGCTCGACCAGATCGAAAGCGCCGCGCTGTCGACGCCGACCGTTGCGCCGATCCCGACCCCGGCCCCGACGTCAGCCCCGACTGCACCGGCTCAAACTGCACCGGCTCAAACTGCACCGGCTCAAACCGGCACGGCACACCGGCCCTAGGCCTGCAACAGCGCGGGCAGTTTTCCGCTCATCCCGCGCGCTTCGTCCATGAAAAACCGCTTGAGCGCGGGGCTGCGCTGGACGCCGGCCATGCCCAGCCGACGAAGCGCCGAAGGCAGCCGACCGGGAATTCCGAACAGCCGGGTCAGCACATCGGTCGCGCCAGAAACCATGAATCCGTCAAGCGCGCGCCAGCGTTCATAGCGCTTGAGCAATTGCGCATCGCCCGGATCGAGCCCGAGCCGCATCCCTTCGGCGAGGACTTCGACCAGCGCGGCCACATCGCGCAGCCCCAGATTCAACCCCTGCCCGGCAATCGGATGCATCCCGTGCGCGGCATCGCCGACAAGGACCAGCCGCTGTTCGGCCACTTTTGCCGTATGATGGAAATCGAGCGGGTATGACGAACGCGGCGTGGCCAGCGCGACTGCCCCGAAAATGTCGCCCATGCGGCGCGTGATCTCGCCGACAAAGGCATTTTCGGGCAAGCCGAGCACGCCTGCGGCATCCTTTTCCGCCACGGTCCAGACCAGCGCGCTGCGATGGCGCCCTTCGTCATCATCGCGCAGCGGCAAAAGCGCAAAGGGGCCTGCCGGATAAAAGATTTCCCAGGCGACATTGTCGTGCGGCCGTTCGTGGATCAGCCCGGCGATGATCGCGCGGTGATGATAGCTCCAGCGCGCAGGAGTAAACCCGGCCTCGTCGCGCGTGGGCGACCGCCGCCCTTCGGCTGCAACCAGCAAGCGGCCTTTCAGCTCGCGCCCGTCGGCCAGCGTGACCGCAACCCCGTGCGCGCCGCGTTCGCGATCGACGACTTGCGCATTGGGCAGGAAGGTAATCAGATCAAGGCCTGCGGCGACCTCGTACATCACCAGCCGCAAGTCGCGATTGGCAAACATCCGCCCGAGCGAACCATCGCCTGCCTCGGGCCGGAAATCGATCCGCCCCGGCTTCATCGCGTCGCTGACCGCGATCGCCGCAATCGGGCAACCGCGCGCTTCCAGCGCTTCGGCCATGCCGAGATTGGTATAAAGGTTCCAGCTCGCCGTCGAAATCGCCGAGGCGCGACCATCAAATCCGTCGGCAGTCTGGGTCGCCGGATCGGACGCATCAACCACCACACTGGCAATGCCTTCGCGCGCCAGCCCGATCGCCAGCGTCATGCCGACCAGGCCGCCGCCCAGGATGATCACGTCACTCGAAAGAACTTCGCTCACGGTTGCACTCCGCAGGTCGTGCCGGGCCCGGCATCGAGATCAAGACAGCGCCCGTCAAACGTATCGGGCGGCAGCTTCAATCCGACCCATGCCGCCAGCGTCGGGGCAATGTCCACCGTTTCCACCGCGCTCGGCTGTTCGAAAGTGGTCATCCCCTTGCGCCAGAACAGGATCGGCACACGCCTGTCATAATCCCACGGGCTGCCATGCGTGGCGACATAGCCCGGCCCCGGCACCGGCATGGCCATCACGCCGCGCTTGAGCAAGACGACGAAATCGCCCGAACGCGGCGCATAGAACGACGCGCGCGCGCGCTGGATCAAGCTCCAGGTTTCGGGTGAGCCCTTGGGCATCGGCGTAGCCCCAAGCTCATCTGCCGCAAACACCGCCGCCACTTGCGGATGGCCAAGCAAATCCTCGCGCGCAGCGGCCATCGCCGCCGCCTTTTGCGCCGCAGTCAGGTCGCGCCGCACCCAGACATCGCCTGCCGCGCCATCGGCCTGAAACAGACCGGCGGGATCGAGCCCGAGCTTTGCCCCCACCCGCTCGGACAAGGCCTTGGGCAACAGCGCCACGTCGGCGCGCTCGGCCTGCGGCAGGGCCTGCTGGCGCAAGCGTTCGGGCATGTCGAAACCGCCGTGATCCGCCGTCAGCACGACGCCATAATCGATCCCGCGCGCATCGAGCGCGGCAAAGAAATCGCCCAGCGCAGAATCGAGCTGGTGCAGCTGAATGCACATCTCGGCGCCTTCGGTGCCGAAACCATGGCCGATATAGTCGGTCGCCGACAGGCTGACTGCCAGCACGTCGGGGGACACCCCGCGCCCCAGCCGGTCGGCATCGACCAGCCGCGTCGCCAGGTCCAGCACCGCGCGGTCAAGCCGGGGCGAGGCGCGAAAGCGATTCGCATCGCCCGCCGGAAGCGCGAAACGGCCCGTGCCCACCGTCACCGCGCCCGCGCTGATCGCGTGATCGCGCGGGGCGCAATAGTCGGGCAAGGCATAGCCGGCATCGCCCGCCGCGAGCACGGCGCCCGTCGCCGCGTTCTGTTGGAGCGCCACCCGGCCCACAGTCTGGCCTTCGAGCGTGACGAAGCCCTTGCCTTTCCACCAATAGACTTCGTCGATGCGATGCCCGCCCATCATCAGCGCGGCGCGATCCTTGCCCGACACCGCGATATTGCGGCTGGTCGGCCAGACCGCCTTGATCCGCTCGCCCAGCGTCGGCACCAGCAAATGCCCGACCGACGCGACATAGTCCCCCGGCGCAGCGGCCTTCGTTTCGTCCTCGGCGCAATAAACCGATTTGTTGGCACGCGCGACCGACTGATCGATCCAGGTGTTCGCAATGATCCCGGTGTGCGCCGGGCGCATCCCGGTCAGGATCGTCGAATGGCCGGGGCAGGTCTCGGTCGCGGCGTGCGACTGATACCCGGCGGGAAACACCGCGCCGTTTGCCAGCCGGGCCAGGCCGCCGGTAAAATGCGACCGATACTGGGCAAACAGATCGGCCGAAAACTGATCGACGGCAATCGCGATCACCAGCCTGGGCGCATCAGGCGCGGGCGCGGGAGCCTGCGGCGCGGGCGCATCATGGCTGCGGGCGAAAACCGGCTGAGCCAGAGGCAGTACGATGCTGGCCACAATCAGCATGGCCTTGCGGGCAAAGGTCATGGGTCTTGATGCTCCTTGGCGGGTCTGTCGCTGGACCAGATCACTGGACTCAGGTCACTGGACTCGAGGCAATCGGGTACTTATCCTCCTGCGCTGATGGCCTCCGCCAACGCGCGGTGCAAGGGGGCCTGCACCTTTGTCACGCTCCGCCGCCAGAGATCCCGTTCGTGTCATCCCCCCTGTCTAAAACGCTTCCCTTTTGCCGGTTCATCGCCGCGCTGTTGCTGTTGCTGGCGTTCAGCCCTGCGCGCGCCGACAGCCCGACGCCGGGCGGGCCAACGCATATCCACGCAACGCTGATTGCCGAGCGCGGCGGAGCACCGGGGGAGACGATCACGCTCGCGCTGGCGATGCAGCCGGACAAGGATTGGCACGGCTATTGGTCGAATCCGGGCGATGCCGGGCTCGCCCCGACACTCGACTGGACCTTGCCCAAAGGGGCATCGGCGGCCGCCCTGCAATTCCCCGTGCCGCAGACCTTGCTCGTCGCCGGGCTGATGAACCATGTCTATGCGCATGATTTCGCGATCCTGATCCCGCTGACGCTGCCGCGCGATGCCACTCCGGGCGCCGTTTTGCCGATCCGCGCCAAGGCGCAATGGCTCGCCTGCACCGCCGCGATCTGCGTTCCCGAAGACTCCGAAGTCTCAACCACGGTGACGGTCGGCGCGCCGGGGGCTGCTGACCCGCGTTTTACGGCATGGCGCGCCGCGCTGCCCGCCCCGCTCGATCAACCCGCGCGCTTTACCGCCACGCGCACCGGCTATCGCCTGGCCATTCCCTTTCCCGCGCGTGCGGCGATTGCCGATCCGCACCTGTTCATCGCCGCCGACGGCGTGGTCGACTATGCCGCGCCCCAGGCGTTCAGCCGCAATGGCGACACGCTGATCATCGAACTCGCGCGCTCCAAAGCTGCCTCGGCGGAAAGCCCGACCAGCCTGTCGGGGGTATTGTCGCTCGGCCACGATGCCTCGGGCGGCGATCTGGGCGGGATCAGCCTGATCGCCCAGGCCGGGCCCGTCCCGGCGGCGGGCATGCCGCTTGCCGCGCCAACGCCCGCCTTTTCGTGGCGCCTGCTTGGGCTCGCCGTGCTCGGCGCGCTGGCGGGCGGGCTGGTGCTCAATGTCATGCCCTGCGTCTTTCCGATCCTCAGCCTCAAGGCGCTCGCACTGGCACGCGGCAACAGCCACAATGCGCATGTCGAGGCGCTCGCCTATTCCGCCGGGGTGATCCTCGCCTGTCTGGCGCTTGGTGGCGTCATGCTCGCGCTCCGCGCGGCGGGCAGCGAAGTGGGCTGGGCGTTCCAGTTGCAGGATCCGGGCGTTGTCGCCGTGCTGCTGCTGTTGGCGGTGGCAATCACCGCCAATTTCGCCGGGCTCTATGAACTTCCCGGCCTGTCCTATGCGAGCGGCGCGCCGGGCAAGCATGGCGTGGCGGGCGCATTCGGCACCGGCTTGCTTGCCGCCTTTGTCGCCACGCCATGCACCGGGCCGTTCATGGCTGCGGCGATGGGCGCGGCGCTGGTCCTGCCGACGGTCGCCGCGCTGGCGGTGTTCGGCGCGCTGGGCCTCGGCCTTGCGCTGCCCTTTCTGGGCATCGGCTTCATCCCCGCGCTGCGCCGCCTTTTGCCGCGTCCCGGTGCGTGGATGGTGTGGTTTCGCCATGCCATGGCGGTGCCGATGGGGCTGACCGTACTGGCGCTGGGCTGGCTCGCCTGGCGGCTGGGCGGCGTCCCGTTTGCGGCCGCCTCGGTCGCGCTGGCGGCGGGCGTGATCGTGCTGCTGGCGTTCGCCGGGCGTGCGCAGCATCGTGGCCGGGCGGTCGGCTGGTCCGTGCCCGTGCTCGCCGTGCTGGCCGCGACAGCCGCGATCGGCACGCCGCGCCTCGCCAGCGCCGACCGCCACGACGATGCCGGCGTGATTGGCGCCAAACCGTTCAGCGAAGCCGCGCTCCAGGCCGCGCGCGCCGCGCATCATCCGGTGTTTGCCTATTTCACCGCCGACTGGTGCCTGTCGTGCAAGGTCAATGAAAACCTCGCGATCGAAACGAGCGCCACGGCCGCCGCCTTCCGCAAGGCCGGGGTGGTCGTGCTGGTCGGCGACTGGACGCGGCGCGATCCGGCGATCACCCGCTTCCTCACCAATGCGGGCGCCGCCGGGGTGCCGCTCTATCTGTGGTATCCCGCCGATGGCGAGCCGCAGAAGCTCGGCCAGGTCATGACCCCCGCAACGCTCCCGGAGCTTACAACGACTGCCCGTCGTCCACAGTGATGTGCGCGCCCGTCACATAGGCGGACGCGTCCGAGGCGAAAAACAGCATCGGATCATCGAGCGCCCCGATCGGAGTCAGCCGACGGCGCGGCCATGATCCGACTTGCGCCTTGCCGCCCTCGGTGGCGAACCAGTCGGCATCGATTTCGGTCAGGATATAGCCCGGCTGCACGGTGTTGACGTTGATCCCCTGCCGCGCCCATTCGCGCGCCAATTGCCGCCCGAGATGCACCACCGCCGCCTTGCTCGCGGCATAGGCGGAATCGCCCTGCCCGGTCATCTCGGCGGTAATCGACCCGGTCAGCACGATCCGCCCGCGCCCCGACGCCTTTGACCCGGCGGCGATCATCCGCCGCGCCCCTTCGCGCGCGGTCAGATAGACGGCGGTGAAATTGGTATCGATCACCCGCCGTACTTGCTCCGCCGACAAATCGAGCGCACGCCCCGCATCGGCCATCCCCGCATTGGCCAGCACCGTATCGGGCGTCCCGAAATGCGCCTCTGCCGCATCGAACGCGGCGATGATCGAAGCCTCATCGGTCACATCCAGCACCACCGGCAGCGCATCCGCGCCGATCTCGTCCGCCAGCGCCGCAATCCGATCCACCCGCCGCGCGCCCAGCACGACTTTGGCCCCCGCGCGCGCAAACACCCGCGCCAGATGCGCCCCGATCCCCGAACTCGCCCCGGTAATCAGGGCAACGCGACCCTCAAGCGAAATACGCGGGCGTTCCATCGGCATCCTCAAATCCCATGCTTGTTTAACCGATCTGTTAAACTCCTGAGCAGAGATCGCAAGAGCCATTCCCCCCTCGCCGTCGCCCCGGACTTGCCCCCGACGGCACTCACGCATCTCTAACCACGAAATTTATACTGTTAAATCAATTAGGTATAAACCATCGTCATTCCCGCGCAGGCGGGAATGGCCGACAAATGTGGAACATGTGAATGCCGCAAGCGCTTGACCCGGGGCGACACAGAAGGCCGGATTTGCCACCGCAACGTCTAGCGATTGGGAATCACCCAATTCATCTTGCTCTTGAACACGCGCTTGGCTGGCCCGCCATCCTTGTCTGTCGCAGGTTTGAAGCGCGCCCTTCGAATGACCACGTCGCAAGTGGCTTTATCAAGGCGCGGAAAACCGCTGGATGTCAAAACAACGCAATTTGAGGCTCTGCCATCGACACCCACGTCAACCTGGAACTCGACCGTTCCCTGCTCCCCGGCTTTAAGGGATTCAGTCGGATAATCGTTATCTTGCCTCCCCGCCTGCGCGCAAGTCGATGATGCCAGCAGGCCACAGCTCAAACATATCACGCAGAGTGCGACTTTTCCATTTCGCATCGTTGATGCCCTCCATGAGGACCGACCGCTCGCAACGGATCAAGGCCGGAATAGCCAAACCCTCATCCCGCAAACTTGTTGTCGCGGGGAAAGCCGTTGGGCGGCAGGCGCCCGCCCGCGCCGCGTGCGACTTTCCAGGGCAGCAAGTCCTTTTCGATACGTGTCCGCCCGCTGTCGCCGCCCATCGGCCAGGACAGGCCGTCTTCGAGGCGCAGGCTGATCACATCGGCCATGCCGCCATCGCGATAGCGTTGCAGAGTCACGCCTTGCCCTTTGGCCAGCACCGGCACTTCGTTGAGTGCAAAGATCACCAGCTTGCGATTGTCGCCGATCACGGCAACGTGGTCGTGTTCGGGGGCAATTTCGCGCACCACCGCCAGCTTGACGCCGGGCTTGGTCGAAACGACGGCGCGGCCCTTTCGCGTTTCGGCGAGCAGTTCATCCATCTCGGCGGCAAAGCCGCGCCCAGTGTTGGCCGCGAGCAGCAATTGCCCGCCCGGACGGTGCGTCACGATCGCAACGATCTGCGCATCGGGATCGATGTCGAGCATCGTGCGGATCGGTTCGCCAAACCCGCGCGCACCCGGCAGCTTGTCCGCGCCGATCGTGTAGAATCGCCCGTTATCAAGCGCAATCAACAGCTTGTCGGTGGTCTGCGCATGGAACGCAAAGGCCGGGCCATCGCCTTCCTTGAACTTGAAATCCGAATCGAGCGGGACATGGCCCTTGGCCGCGCGGATCCAGCTGCGGTGCGACACGATCACCGTGACCGGCTCTTTCTCGATCATCGCATCCATGTTGAATTCGCGCGTCGGCGCGGCTTCGGCGATGGTCGTGCGACGGCGGCCAAGCGGCGTGTCTGGGCCGTAATCCTTGCGCAAAGAGGCCAGTTCGCGCTTCAGCTTGGTCCGCTGGCGCGCCGGGCTTTCGAGCAGCTTGTTGAGATCGTCCTGTTCGGCCAGCAGCGTGTCGTGTTCGCGCCGCAGCTCCATCTCTTCAAGCTTGCGCAACGAGCGCAGCCGCATGTTGAGAATCGCTTCGGCCTGACGGTCGGTCAGCGCGAATTCGGCGATCATCACCGGCTTTGGCTCATCCTCGCCACGGATGATCTCGATGATCCGGTCGAGATTGAGATAGGCAATGATATAGCCTTCGAGCAGTTCGAGCCGCGCGGCGATCTTGTCCAGCCGATGGCGCGCGCGACGCAGCATGATGTCGATCTGCGACACCACCCATTCCTGCAGCAAGAGCTTCAGCCCCAGCACGCCGGGCGTGCGCCGCGCATCGAGCACGTTGAGATTGAGCGAAAAGCGCGATTCGAGATCGGTCAGACGGTAAAGCGATTCCTTCAGCAGATCGGGATCGACATTGCGGCTTTTCGGTACGAGCACGATGCGGATCTGTTCGTCGGATTCATCGCGAATGTCTTCGAGAATCGGCAGCTTCTTGTCGCCGATCAGCGCGGCGATCTGTTCGATCAGCTTGCCCTTGGGCACCATGTAGGGGATTTCGGACAAGACCAGCTGCCATTGCCCGCTGCCGAGCCGTTCGATCCCGGTCTCTTCCCATTGGCCCGCTTCGTCGCGCCCGGTCGAAAAGCGGCCGCGCGTGCGGATCGCGCCCTTGCCGCTGGCATAGGCCGCGCTGATCGAGGCGGGGCTGTCGACCACGATCCCGCCGGTGGGGAAATCGGGGCCGTGAAAGACTTCCATCAATTGCGCGTGCTCGACCGCCGGATTGTCGATCAGCATCAGCGTGGCATCGACGATTTCTGCGACATTGTGGCTGGGGATCGAGGTCGCCATGCCGACGGCGATGCCGGTCGAGCCATTGGCGAGCAGATTGGGGAACAGCCCGGGGAAAATCTCCGGCTCTTCTTCCTCGCCATTATAGGTCGGATGAAAATCGACCGTGCCCTCTTCGAGCCCGGCCATCAGGCGCACCGCCGTCGCGGTCAGCCGCGCCTCGGTATAGCGATAGGCGGCGGCGTTATCACCGTCGATATTGCCGAAATTGCCCTGCCCCTCGACCAGCGGATAGCGCAGCGCGAAATCCTGCGCGAGGCGGACCATCGCGTCATAGACCGAAGCATCGCCATGCGGGTGATACTTGCCGATCACATCGCCGACCACGCGCGCCGATTTCTTGAACGCATCGGTGGGATTGAGCTTCAATTGCCGCATCGCCCAGAGCAGGCGGCGATGCACCGGCTTCAGCCCGTCGCGAAGATCGGGCAACGAACGCGCGGTAATCGTCGAAAGCGCATAGACGAGATAGCGTTCCGAAAGCGCCGCATCGAACGGCGCATCGACGATTGCGTCGAAAGGATCGGGCTCATCCCGGGTCGGGGTATCTTTGGCCATGATGGCTGTTACCTACCACCCGCCCCCGCGATGACAACCGCCGGGAACGCGTAATCCCCTTTCTTGTTGTCCTTGCCCGCTTGTTGTCCTTGCCCGCTTGTTGTCCTTGCCTGCTTGTTGCCTTTGCCCGCGCCGATCAACGCCCCTGCATGTCGCGTGCTTCATCGGGAATGCGCACTTCGAGCCCCTCGAGTTCATCGCTCAGCACGATCTGGCAGGCAAGGCGGCTGGTACGCGTGACCCCGGCGGCAAGGTCGAGCATGTCCTCTTCATCTTCGGTCGCGTCGGTCAAACGGTCGAACCATTCCTGCGCAATGATCACATGGCACGTCGAACAGGCCATCTGCCCTTCGCAAGTGCCTTCGAGCGGCATGCCGATTCCCTGGCCCAGCGCAAGCAGGCTCTGGCCCGGCTCTCCTTCGGCCTCGACCTTGCGGCCCTCGGTGGTGACAAAGCAGACCTTGACCATCTGTCGAAAATCTCCCCTCTTCGCCGGGCTGCGATCTCTACAGCCCCTGCGCCCCCGCTGCGGCAAGGATTGCCGCAACCGCCTCGTCAAGCTCCTCTTCCCCGGTATAGCGCCCAAATCCGATGCGGAGCGCCGTTTTTGCTTCCCTGTCCGAAAGTCCCAGCGCACGCAAGACATGGCTGGGCCGCCCCGAACCACTGGCACAAGCGGACCCTGCAGAAATGGCCACAGTGCGACATTCCGACAACAGTCGCGCGGCATCGAGCCCATCAAGCCGAACGTTCAGATTGCCATGCCAGCGCGCGACGGCGCTGCCGTTGAGCATCCATCCGGCAAACGCAGCCTGCGCCCTTGTCCACAGCTTGTCCACATGTGCCGCATCGCTTTCCCGCAAGCTTGTGCACAGCTTCGCCGCCGCGCCGAAACCTGCGGCCAGCGCTGGGCTGAGCGTACCCGAGCGCAGCCCGCGCTCCTGCCCGCCGCCGGTGATCAGCGGATCGACCCGCACCCCGTCGCGTATCCACAGCGCGCCGATGCCTTTGGGCCCATAGAGCTTGTGCGCCGAGATCGCGATAAGGTCCGCGCCCACAGGCGCGGCCAGCTTGCCCGCGCCTTGCACCGCGTCGCACAGGAACAGCGCGCCCATCGCCCGCGCGCGCGCCGCGATCGCCGCGACCGGCTGCACCGTGCCGATCTCGTTGTTGACCTGCATGACCGCGACCAGCCCGGTGCCATCGGGAATCGCCGCCTCGGGATCGACCACCCCTTCGCCATCGACCGCCAACAGGGCCACCTGAGGATCGATCGCGCGCGCCGTATCGAGCACGGCGGCATGTTCGATCGCCGAAACCGCAAGTTTGCGCGCCCCGATACCGCGCAATGCCATATTGAGCGCCTCGGTCGCGCCCGAGGTAAAGATCACCTGCCCGCCGGGCGGCAGCAACGCGGCAACGGCATCGCGCGCCACTTCGATCGCCGCCGCCGCTGCGCGCCCGGCGCGATGCGGGCTGTGCGGATTGGCAAATCCCTCGCTGCCCGGCCCGCCCAGCCAGGGCAGCATCGCTTCGCGCGCTTCGGGCGCGAGCGGCGTGGTCGCCTGATAATCGAGATAGATCATCGCCCGGCGATCCCCTGAAAAGCCGCGACAAAGCGATCGATGGCGGCCTCGTCGGTCTCGCGCCCGATCGATACGCGGATCACTTCCCCGGCACCGGCTACCCCCATCGCGGTCAGGACATGACTGGTCCGCAGCGACCCCGAAGAACAGGCGCTGCCCGCCGAAACGGCAATGCCCATGGCATCGAGCCGGATCAGCAGGGCATTGGCCGACAGCCCGGGCATGCGACACGCGCCGATCGTGGCAATCCGCGGCGCAGCCTCGGCAATCACTTCGCCCCCGGCCTCGCCAATCGCCCGCTCAAGCCGCGTGCGCAGGACCGCCGCGCGCGCCATCCAGTCGTCCCCGGCCTCCAGCGCCGCCGCCATGGCCAGCGCACCGGGCATGTTCTCCGTCCCGCCGCGATAGCCGCGCTCTTGCCCGCCGGTTGGCCGCAACAGCGCCCAATCGCGCACCAGCAAGGCGCCGATACCGACCGGCCCGCCAAACTTATGCGCCGATACCGCGATCAGATCGGCATCGGGCAAGGCCAGTTTGCCCGCGCTTTGCGCGCAATCGGCAAGGAGGACACCGCCCGCCGCGCGCACGCACGCGGCAATCGCATCGATCGGCTGGATCACCCCGGTTTCGTTATTGACCTGCTGCACCGCGACGAGCCCGCCCAGCGCGGCATCGGCCAAAACGACCTGCCCCGCCCCATCGACGCCCAGCCGCGCCGCGCCCCCGGCATGGCGCAACACCGCCTCGTGCTCCACCGCCGAAACCGCAACCAGCGGCGCATGGCCGCGCGCCATGGCCAGCGCCAGCGCTTCGCTCGCCCCGCTCGTCAGGATCACTTCGCCCCGCCAGCCGAGCGCGGCGCTAATCCGCGCGCGCGCATCTTCCAATGCCGCGCGCGCGGCGCGCCCCGCGCGATGCGGGCTCGACGGATTGGCCCAGATCGCAAAACCGTGTTCGAGCGCCGCGCGCGCCTCGGGCAAAAGCGGCGTGGTGGCAGCGTGGTCGAGATAGGTGATCGGTTCGGTCAAAACGGTTCCTGCTTGAAAGATTGCTTTCGCGCGCGCGGTTTCTATATAGCCGGTGTTTAAAATCCACCTTGTGTATTTCCAGCTTGTGCATTCCGGGGCCGCCAAAGCCCTGGTTCAAAAACGGCATCCCCGGTTTGCGCCGGTGTGGCGCCATCCACCGTTTCGTCAGGATCACCGATGCCCGCAGTCATCTTTCCCGGTCCCGAAGGTCGCCTCGAAGGCCGGTTTCAGCCGTCCGCCCGGCCCCGCGCGCCGATCGCCATGATTCTCCACCCGCACCCGCAAGCGGGCGGAACCATGAACGACCGCATTACCCAGGCGCTCTATCGCACATTCGTCGCGCGCGGCTTTGCCACCTTGCGCTTCAATTTCCGCGGCGTCGGTCGCAGCCAGGGCAGCTTTGACAACGGCATCGGCGAATTGTCCGACGCCGCCGCCGCGCTCGACTGGGTGCAGCAGATTCACCCCGAAGCGTCGAGCACATGGATCGCGGGCTATTCGTTCGGCGCGCTGATCGGCATGCAGCTCCTGATGCGCCGCCCCGAAGTGCGCGGCTTCATCTCGGTCTCGCCGCCCGCCAACATGTACGATTTCAGCTTTCTCGCCCCGTGCCCGTCGTCGGGGATCATCGTGCAGGGCGCGGCGGATACCGTCGTCACGCCAAGCGCGGTGCAAAAGCTGGTCGACAAGCTGCGCACGCAAAAGCACATCACGATCCATCACGACGAGATCCCGCGCGCCAACCATTTCTATGAAAACGAACTGGACGACATGATGCGCGCGGTCGACACCTATCTCGACATGCGCCTCTCGCCCGATTGCCCGATCAAGTAAGACACGGGCAAGCAAGAGAACCACGATCACTTTCCCGCCGGCGCCACCGGCCCGGCGGGAAGGCTCCAGATCGCGACATTGCCGGCCATGACCAGTGCAGCGAGCGCCATCAACAAGGCCTTGCGCCGATCACCCCGCCGCCACAGCGCAGTCGCGCCGAGCAAAAGCGCGGCAATCGCCAGCACGACGAGCGACATCACGGTATCAGCCATGGCTCAGCTCGCCCGCAAGGCGCGCAACCGCGCCGCGCCATTTTCGCCCAACACCTGCGGCACATCGCGCCCCGTATAAAACGCGGCGAACGCAGGGGTTGCCGGATCGAGCCCAACCCAGGCCTGTTTGCTGCGGGTAAACAAATGCACCGTGGGCGGGCAAAGCGCGGGATCATCGAGCGTGCCCGCGCGGACGAACGTCGCCTTGTTGCCCAACCCGCCGTAATGGCTCCACAATGCGGTGTGGCATTGCGGGCAACGCATGACCTGCTGCCCTGCCCCGCTTGCCGATTCAAGCCGGTCGGCGAGCGGCGCGGGCCCTTGGGCGGAAAAGCGCGCGCTTTCGATCACCGCGTTGACGGCAAAGGCGCTGCCACCTTCGCGCTGGCAATCGGTGCAATGACAGCAATGCACCACATAAGGCGCATCATGCAGGCAATAACGGATTGCGCCGCACGCGCAGCCACCCGTGGCAAAGCCGGTTTCGTCTCCCATGTCCGTCACTCTCCCGTGTCCGTCACGATGCGCGCGAAGCGGGACAGCGTCAACTATTGCTGCTGTTGCTCCTGTTGCTCCTGCTGCTCCCGCGACGGCGCCGGACGCGCGGGCATTTCCTCGCGCGGGGGCAGGTCGGGAGGGGGCCTGTTCGCGTCCGCCTTGTCGTCCATTGCCGCACAGCCTCCTGCGCCCGAATCACGTGGCCGCATATCCGCCGCCCGCTCGGCGCAGCGTGCCGCCCGACGCTTTTTCAAGCAATCGCTTAAAATCCCGCAATCCTGCGCTTCAGCCGCGCATGGGCGACCGAAAGGGCAGCATTTTGATCATCAAGAGCATTGCAGCGCGGCGCGCGCGCGTATAGGCGAAGCGGTGATGACTGACACGACGCCCTCTGCCGACACCGTGCTTGCCGCCCCGGATACCACGCTCGACGTTCGCGCGACGTTCGGGATCGACATCGACATGTCCGTGCCCGCCTTCAGCGTGGCCGACGAGCGCGTGCCCGATCTCGATCCGAATTACGTGTTCGACCCGGACACCACGCTCGCCATCCTCGCCGGCTTTGCCTTCAATCGGCGCGTGATGGTTCAGGGCTATCACGGCACGGGCAAATCGACTCATATCGAACAAGTTGCCGCGCGGCTGAAATGGCCTTGCGTGCGCATCAACCTCGACGCGCATATCAGCCGTATCGACCTGATCGGGCGCGATGCAATCGTGCTGCGCGACGGCTTGCAAGTGACCGAATTCCGCGAAGGTCTGCTGCCCTGGGCGCTGCAGACGCCGACCGCGCTGGTCTTCGACGAATATGATGCGGGCCGCCCCGACGTGATGTTCGTGATCCAGCGCGTGCTGGAAACCGAGGGCAAGCTCACGCTGCTCGACCAGAACCGGGTGATCCGCCCCAATCCGTGGTTCCGCCTGTTTGCCACCGCCAATACGGTCGGGCTTGGCGATACCTCGGGGCTTTATCACGGTACGCAGGCGATCAACCAGGGCCAGATGGACCGCTGGAACCTTGTCGTCGCGCTCAATTACCTGCCCGCCGCGACCGAGATCGAAGTCGTGACCAAAAAAGTCCCCGGCCTCGATCCCAAGACCGCCGGCGACATGGTCCGCGTCGCAGACCTCACGCGCAAAGGCTTCATCGGCGGCGACATTTCGACCGTGATGAGCCCGCGCACCGTGATCAGCTGGGCGCAGAACGCGGCGATCTTCAAAGACGTCGGCTTTGCCTTCCGCCTGTCGTTCCTCAACAAGTGCGACGAAACCGAGCGCGTTCTGGTGGCCGAATATTACCAGCGCGTGTTTGGCAAGGATTTGCCCGAAAGCATCGCGCATAAAGCCTAGGCGGCGCGCGCCCTGCTGCTTTTGACTTATTGACAGCGCACCTGCTCCCACTAGCCTGACCGCATCAATTCTGATGATGCGGCATCGGGCAGTGGGGATATTCATGAAGATTTGGCCTGCACTCAGGGCAATCGTCCTCGTCGCGCTGCTGTTTTCGGGGCTGTTTTCGGGCGGGATGGCCAGCGCCGCCGAAATGAACATGCGCGTATTTCGCATAAATGATCATCTGCTGTGCTTTTACGATGGACGACCGGCCGAGGCGGACGTCAAACCGGGCGGCGCCAATTGGGCCGATTTCGGCGCCAACAACGTCGGCGTGGCCACGTATGTCATTTACAGCGGCGACCGCGCACTGGTCTACGACACGTTCCCCGGCACGCGACAGGCGCAATGGGTGCGGGACTATCTCGCCAAAGCAGGCATTCGGCACTTCGTGGTCGCGATCAGCCATTGGCATCTCGACCATGTCGGCGGCAACGCGGTCTATGCCGACAGCGATCTCATCGCCACCGCAAAGACGCGGCAGACTTTGGCGGCAAGGAAAAGCGCCATCGAAGCGGGCACCGAATGGGGCCCGCCGGCAATCGCACCGCTGTTGCTCCCCAATATCGTCCTTACCGCCGACACATCCATCTTTGTCGGCACCATAAAGGTCGAATTGCGGCCAGTCGACATTCACTCCGAAGACGGTCTGGTGATCTATTTGCCCGGCGACCGCATCCTTCTGGCAGGCGATACTCTCGAAGATACCGTGACGTTCATTTCGGAACCGGAGCACATTCCCGATCAATACAGAAATCTGCTGGCCATGAAGCAATGGGGTTTCGATCGAATTCTGCCCAACCATGGCAACCCCGATGTCATTGCGCGCGGCGGATACGAGACCACGCTGATCGACGTAACGCGCGCTTACTTGCGCCGCATGGTCGAACATGCCCACGATCGCGATTTTCTCGATCAATCGCTGGACAGTTATATCAGCGATGCGGTGCAAAAAGGGTACGTCAGCCTATGGTGGGCCTATCACGACGCGCACCGCAGCAATCTCGCCAAAGTGGCCAAAGCCTATCAGAATCGACCGCTCCCGGATTTTGGCCCCCAGCCGTAAAGCGCGCTCGCGCAGCTATTCAGCGTCACCGCACTTTTCACAATCTACTACACTGGCCCCGCCTACCACCAATCGCCCGGTACAGGCCTGCGACGACTGGCCGCACGGGCTCATACCGGTCGGGTTGCCGGCATGTTTTCGGGCAATCCGCGTGATCGGCAAATCCGCCGCAGGCATCGCCCGCCCGGTGAGATACCCCTGCACCTGGTCACAGCCGTGCTCACGCAAGCATTCAAGCTGGCTTTCGTCCTCCACCCCTTCGGCAATCGTCTGCATGTTGAGCTTGCCCGCAAGATCGAGCACCGCCTCGACAATCGCCGCGCTATCGCCCGGATCGGCCGCCCTGTCGGACAAATCGGCGACAAAGCAGCGGTCGATCTTGATCTTGTCGAAAGGAAAGCTGCGCAAATAGTTGAGCGAGGAATAGCCGGTGCCGAAATCGTCGAGCGCGATGCGCACGCCCAGGCTGCGCAGCCGATGCAGCACGCGCAGGCATTGCGCTTCATTCTCGATCAGCATCGTCTCGGTGATTTCCAGCTCCAGCCGCGCCGGGTCAAACCCGCTGAAAGACAGCGCCGCGACAACCTGACGCAGGATTTCACCCCTGCGCAGCTGGATTGCCGAGACATTGACCGCAACGGTCAGGTCCGCAGGCCAGGTCGCCGCTTCGGCCAGAGCCTCGCGCAGCACCCATTCGCCGATCGGCACGATCAGCCCGCTTTCTTCGGCCAAGGGAATGAATTTGCCGGGATCGATCAGGCCGCGCTGCGGATGGTTCCACCGCAGCAGCGCCTCGAACCCCACGATCCGCCCCGAAGCCAGTTCGCGCAAGGGCTGATAATAAAGTACAAATTCGCCCCGCGCCAGCGCCAGCCGCAGCTCCACTTCCATCGCCTGACGATCGGCCAGCCCGCGCAGCAAAGCGGGGCTATAGACCGCGGCCCGCCCGCGCCCGTTCGATTTCGCATCATAGAGCGCAAGGTCCGCCGCGCGCAGCAGTTCATCGCCGGTCGCGCCGTGCTGCCCGGCCAGCGCGATGCCGACGCTGGCGCCGACTTCGACCGAGCGCATCTCCAGCCGGATCGGGGCGGACAGCGCCGCGATAAGGCGTTCGCCGAGCGCGACGACAGCGTCAAGCGAAGCGGGCGCAATGACCAGAACGGCAAATTCATCACCCCCCAACCGCGCAACCAGATCACCGGCCCGGGCCCCTTCGGTCAGCCGCAACGCCGTCTCGATCAAGACCTGATCCCCGGCGGCATGGCCAAAGGTGTCGTTGATCACCTTGAACCGGTCGAGATCGATGAACATCACCGCAAAGGCAATCGCGGCGGCGCCAGCCTGACCGTTGGGAGCCTGTTCCAGCGCCGCATCGAGCCGCGCCTGAAATTCGGCGCGATTGGCGATCCGGGTCAGCGGGTCGTGATTGGCAAGGAAGCGAATTCTGCTTTCGGCCTGATGCCGATCGGTAACATCGCGGATGAAACCGCGAAACCCCGTCAGCCGCCCGCTGGAATCAACCACCGGACAACCCGACTGCAGCCACCAACGCTGTCCCTCGGGCGTCGAGACCGGCGCGATCAGATCGCGAAACGGCTTTAACCGATAGGCAATGCGACGGATTTCTTCGCGCGCCGGCCCACGCTCGTAAAGCGCGGTCAGTTTCAGCCCGTTGATCGCGTCTGCCGGGCGCCCGGCCATGCGGCACAGCCGTTCCGAGGCATTGCGGATGCGCCCCTGGACATCGGTTTCGACCAGGCAATCGCTACCGTGTTCGTCGTACTGGTTGAGCAAGAGCTGGATGGTTTCGTTCGCGCTCTTGAGCTTGCGCGTGCGCAGCCGCCGCGTGGCAAACATGTAGTACAAATTGAAAATACGCAGATGCGCGCTGTAGATATACAGCACCGCCAGCCCGATCAACGTGCCGGCATAGCCGCCCGACCGCATCAGCAGCGCGGCGGCGACCGCTGCGATCCCCATGGCCTGCGAAGCCAAAGCGGCAACAGGCAAAGTGAACTGGGCAAAGGCCTCTGCACCAAGCAGGAGCAGGATCGCGATCAGTGTCGGCACGACGCGCGGTTCGGGCACGATGAAGACCGCGATCCCGCTCAGCCCGGCCAGCACCAGTCCGCGCGCCAGCATGTACCAGCGCCACCAACGCACCAATCGCTGCGCCGCCACACCATCGCGGCGCGCGCGAAAGAACACCCACTGCGCCCCCAGCAGCGCGCCGGTCGCTGCCGCCTGCGCCCCCACGAACCAGGCGGCGGCAATCCCGCTCGCCCAGACCAGAAGGAACGCCCGCAAAATCTCGTAAATCAGCCCCGCAAAACTGTGAATCTGGTTGAGCTTGCACGCGGCAAACCATTCGCGGTCATGCTTATCCACATCATGGGTAATCAGGTGCCCCATGATCAGCGGTTGCTTCAACAAGATCTCGCGCAGGCTGCGCACCAGGCCGTATCCCTCCTCGCCCGTGCAGGCCGGACGGCATTGATCCGTCCGCCCACCGGGCAGGCGCAAGGGTATTCCGCGTGCGCCTAATGCGCGGTTCCTTTGCATCTAGGTGACATTGCGAGGCTGCCGTTTCAAGGGCCGCCGTCGATCAGCCCTGCGGCACGATCAAATACTTCTCGCCCGTCGCGCGTGCGTTGTAGGTCAGCGCGGCTTCGCGCGTGAGCGCTTGTTCGAGCGTGACGCGTGCCTTGAAATGGCTCGCAAAAGTCGTGGTCAATTCATCGCGCACGCGCTGACGCATCTGCTCGACCGCTTCGGGCTCGAGCGTACCCAGAAACGGGAACAACAGGAAACCGCCGACCGCCCAGCCAAATCCGAACGAACGATTGAGCACGGTCGGACCCATGTCGAGCCCGCCATAGATATAGACCTTTTTGAAAATGTCCGATCCATAGCGGCTGTAGCTGGCGCCCCTGTTGGCCACTTGCTCCATCGCGGACAGGATCTGCCCTGCGAGCTTGCCCCCGCCGATCGCATCGAAGCCGATCGTCGCGCCGGTCGCCTCGATCGCCGCCACGAGATCGGGCAGAAACGTTGCGGACGAAGAATCCACGACATGCTCCGCGCCGATCCCCTTGAGCAGCGCGACTTGCGCGGGCGAACGCACGATGTTGACCAGCGGCACCCCGTCTGCGGCACAAATCCGCACCAGCATCTGCCCCAGATTCGACGCGGCGGCCGTGTGGACCAGCGCCTTGTGCCCTTCGCGGCGCATCGCCTCGACAAACGACAGCGCGGTCAGGGGATTGACGAATGCCGTCGCGCCCTGTTCCGCCGTGGCCCCATCGGGCAGCACCAGACACGAACGCGCATCGACTTTGACATAGCGCGCATACATCGTGCGCGGGATCGCCGCGACGATCTTGCCCAGCAGGGCTTGCGCCTCGGGCGCCTCGCCTGCGGCAATGACGGTCCCTGCGCCTTCGTTGCCGACCGGCTGCGGCTCGCCGATGCGGCCCTGCATCGCGCGCACCGCCGCATCGGGCATCCGCGCCACGATCCGCCCGGGCGTATAGTCGGCATTTTCGAGATCGGCCGGCCCGAACAGCAGCCCCAGATCCGAAGGGTTGATCGGCGCCGCCTCGACGCGGATCAGCACCTCATGCCCGGTGGGATCGGACAAATCGGCATCCCGCAATTCGACGATCAGACGGCCATCAGCTTCGAGGGTCGATACGATCTGCCTGTTCGCAACCATGTTCGTTCTCTCCCGGATAAATTGCGTTTATGAAATAGAGCCCGTCTGGTGGTGCATTAAGTCCCAATTTGCAACGGTTTTTGGCTTCCAGCGCGGCAACCAGATCGTCGTGGCTCCATTGCCCCTGCCCGACGAGCGCCAGGCACCCGACCATCGAGCGCACCTGATGATGCAGGAAACTGCGCGCGGCCGCAGCGATCAACACCGCGTTGCCCTCGCGCCGGACATCGAGCCGGTCGAGCGTCTTGACCGGGCTCGCCGACTGACAATGCACCGAACGAAACGTGGTGAAATCATGCAGACCGACAAGCGCCTGGGCAGTCTGGTGCATGACATCGGCATCGAGCGGACGCGTGATCCGCCAGGCCTTTCCGAGCTCGAGCGTCAAAGGCGCGCGGCGGTTGATGATACGGTATTCATAGGCGCGGCCCACGCAGGAAAAGCGCGCATGCCAATCGTCAGGCACGCCCACACAGCCAAGCACCGCAATCGGCTTCGGCTTCAACAGGGCATTGATCGCCTCGCCCAGACGAAACGGATCGAACCCGCGCGACAAGTCGAAATGCGCGCGCATCGCCCGCGCATGAACCCCGGTGTCGGTGCGCCCGGCGGCATGGACCACGACACGCTCGCCGGTCACCGCTTCCACGGCCTCCTCGACCGCCTGCTGCACCGTAGGACCATGCGGCTGGCGCTGATAGCCCATGAACGGCGCGCCATCCCATTCGAGCGTCAAGGCAAAGCGGGGCATCGCGCTCAGCCCAATTCCGCGACTGCAAGGCACGTACCGGCAGGAATCGCCCGCCCGCGCAGCAAGGCCGCCGTGTCCATCGCCGGGCGCCCGGCGCGCTGCACCAGCGTCGGCCGCAAGGCGCCCGCGCCACAGGCGATCGTCAACATGTCATCCAGCACCACGCCCGGCTCTCCATCGCCATCGACCACGTCCGCGCCGAGCACGCGATAGCGCTCCCCCTCCAGCTCAAAGAATGCCCCCGGCGCCGGCGCAAAGGCGCGCACGCGACGCTCAAGGTCCGGCGCGGGCATGGCAAAGTCGAGCCGGCTTTCCGCCTTGTCGATCTTGGCCGCATACGTAACGCCTTCGGCAGGCTGCACCACCGGCGGATGCGCGGGCAAGTCGCCAAGCACCACAACCATCGCCCGCGCACCGATTTCGGCGAGCTCGGCAGTCAGATCCCCTGCGGTTTTGGCATCGATCGACGTGCGCACCACGGCCAGCATCGGCCCGGTATCGAGCCCGCGCTCCATCTGCATGATCGTCACGCCGGTCTCGACGTCGCCCGCCAGAATCGCGCGCTGCACCGGCGCCGCCCCGCGCCAGCGCGGCAGGATCGAGCCATGGACATTGAGACAGCCATGACGCGGCGCGGCCAGCACGGCGGGCGGCAGGATCAGGCCATAGGCAGCGACCACCGCGGCATCGGCGCCAAGCGCGGCAAACGCCGCCTGCTCGTCGGCGCCCTTGAGACTGGTCGGGGTCATCACGGGAATCCCCGCCTCTTCGGCGGCACGGTGCACCGGCGACGGCTGCAGCTTCTTGCCCCGCCCTGCCGGTCGCGGCGGCTGGCTATAGACCGCGACAACCTGATGCCCGGCACCGATCAGCGCGGCCAGCGTCGGCACCGCGAAATCGGGGGTTCCCATAAAGACGATACGCACGGGCTCGGGTAATCCCTTTTTTGACTTTCGTTTTGATCGATCGGCCCTAGCTCTTTGCGGTCGCATCGCGAAAAGCAAAAAACCGGTTCCCACTTTTTTGCGCGATGCTCTATCGGTGCGCCGATGGCATCGCAAGAGATCGAGGCATTGGCCAATGCGCTGGCGCGGCTGCCGGGGCTGGGGCCGCGTTCGGCGCGGCGGGCGGTGCTGTGGCTGATCAAGCGCCGAGAAACCGCGCTGACCGGGCTGGTCGAAGCGCTGGGCACCGTGCGCGACCGGCTGATCGAATGCCCCGTCTGCGGCAATGTCGATACCACCAGCCCCTGCGGCATCTGCGCCGATCCGCGCCGCGACGCGCGTGCGTTGTGCGTGGTCGAAGATGTCGCCGATCTCTGGGCGCTCGACCGTGCTCGGCTGTTTACCGGGCGTTATCATGTCCTTGGCGGCAGACTTTCGGCGCTCGACGGGGTCCGCCCCGAAGATCTCAACATCGCGCGGCTGATCGACCGCGTGTCTGCGGGCGGGATCGACGAAGTGGTACTGGCGATGAACGCCACGCTCGAAGGCCAGACCACGGCGCATTACCTCGCCGAACGGCTCGAAGCCTGGCCAATCCGCCTGACCCAGCTTGCCCACGGCCTGCCGGTCGGCGGCGAACTCGACTATCTCGACGAAGGCACGCTCGCCCAGGCGCTGCGCGCGCGCCGCCCGGTGGGGTAGGATTCGGGTACTTGCGAGTCGGACGGCGGCTGATTATCTGACGGTGATGGCCATTCGCGAAATCCTTGAAGTCCCCGATCCCCGCCTCAAGCAGGTGTCGACCCCTGTCGAAACATTCGACGATGCTCTGCGTACGCTTGTCGCCGACATGTTCGAGACGATGTACGATGCCCCCGGCATCGGCCTCGCCGCGATTCAGATCGGCGTGCCGCAGCGCGTGCTGGTGATCGACCTGCAGCCCGACGATCCCGATGCCGAGCCCGAAGTGTGCACCTCACACGGCGGCCACAGCCACACGCATCAGCCGACGAAGCGCGAGCCGCTGGTATTCATCAACCCGGAAATCGTGCCGCTGACCGAGGAACAGACGGTCTATAGCGAAGGCTGTCTTTCGGTCCCCGAAATCTATGCCGACGTCACTCGCCCCTCGCGCATCCGCGCCCGCTGGCACGATCTGGACGGCACGATCCACGAAGAAGAGATCGAAGGCCTGCTCGCGACCTGCCTGCAGCACGAGATGGATCACCTCGAAGGCATCCTGTTCATCGATCATCTTTCGCGGCTCAAGCGCGGCATGGCGCTCAAGAAACTGGAAAAACTTCGCCGCGCCGCCTGATCGACGCAGGGTTGCCATACGGCGCGACGCCCTTTAGGTTCACGGTTCGTTCCGTTACCGAAGGGGTGCCGCCTTGGATTCGCTGATTATCGCCGGGATTGCCGTGGTGGCCCTGATCGCGGGGCTGGCGCTCGGCTGGTTTCTCGGCGCGCGTCCCGTCGCCGAATGGCGCGCGCGCGCCGATGCGCATGAGGCGACGGTCAAGGCGATGACGGTGGATCTGGCGGGGCTGTCCGAACGCGTCCGGCAGATCGACAGTCTGGGCGCCGAGCTGGCCGCGCTGCGCCGCGAGCGCGATACGCTGGCCCCGCGTGTCGCCACTGCCGAAGCCCGCGCCGCCGAAGCTGACCGCCTGCGCGCGGACCTCGCCGAAACCCGCACGGCGCGCGAAGCGCTCGCCACCGATCTGGCGCGGATGAAGGCCGATGCGGTCCATTTCGACGAGCAAAAGCGTCTGCTGCTCGCCGCGCAAGGCGAATTGCGCAAGGAATTCGAAAACGCCGGCAGCAAAGTGCTCGAAAAGGCGCAGGAAACCTTCCTCACCCGTGCGCAGGCGCGGTTCGAGGAAAGCGAAAAGGCGCAAGGCGAGCGGCTGAAAACCCTGCTCGCCCCGGTCGATCAGCGGCTCAAGGCCTATGAAGAACAAGTCGGCAAGCTCGAAAAGGACCGCGTCGATGCTTTCGGCAATCTTACCGGGCTGATCCAGTCGATGCGCGACGGGCAGGAAGCGGTGCGCGCCGCCGCCGCGCAACTGGGCAATTCGCTGCGCAACGGACCCAAGACGCGCGGTCGCTGGGGCGAATTGCAATTGCGCAATGTGCTCGAACAATGCGGGCTCGCCGAACATACCGACTTCGTCACCGAGCAGTCGATCGACACCGACGAAGGCCGCCTGCGCCCCGACGCAATCGTGCGCATTCCGGGCAACAAGCTGCTGGTGATCGACGCCAAAGTCTCGCTCAACGCCTATCAGGATGCGTTCGAGGCCGACAATGACGACGCCCGCGCCGCCGCCCTGAAACTGCACGTCCAGTCGATGCGCAACCATATCCAGACGCTGGGCAGCAAGGCCTACCAAAGCCAGTTCGAAGACGCGCCCGACTATGTGCTGATGTTTGTCCCCGGCGAACATTTCATCGCCGCCGCGCTCGAAAACGATCCCAACTTGTGGGATTACGCCTTTGAACGCCGCGTCCTGCTGGCCAGCCCCACCAATCTCGTCGCCATCGCCCGCACGGTCGCGCAAGTCTGGCGCCAGGATGGTCTGGCGCGCGAAGCCCGCGAAATCGGCCGCATGGGCGGCGAGCTTTACGACCGGCTCGCGGTCGCCGCCGACCATCTCAAGCGCGTGGGCAGCGGGCTGGAAAGCGCGGTCAGCAATTACAACAAGTTCGTCGGCAGCTTTGAACGCAATGTGCTGTCCGCCGGGCGCCGCCTGCGCGAAAAGCATATCGAAATCGGCAAGCGCGAAATCGAGGATCTCGCGCTGATCGAAAGCGCACCGCGCTATGGCGCTGCCGATGCCGAGCCGATCGATTCGGCCGTTCAGGATTGATCGCAGGGAAATCGGCGCTGCGCCCATTCACCCGACGATAAGACTATGAGGCGCATAGAGGCGCCATGACCCCGCGTCGCCGCATCGCCCGTTCCGCCGCTTTTGCCATCGGCTCCACACTTGTCTCAATGAAGCTCGTGTCGCTGGTGTCCGGCATCGATATTCCGCCGGTCTTCTGGGCGGTCGGATTCCTGTGCCCCGCCGTTCTGGGCACAATGACCTCGGCCCGCCTGATTCATCAGTCGGAACAGATCCGCCGGCTCTATGCCGAATTGCAGCACAGCCATGCGATGATGAAAGTCGCGGCGCAGACCGACCCCTTGACCGGTGTGCTCAACCGGGGGGCGTTTCTGGCGCGCATTGCCGAGCTTCGCGCGGCGGGTCAGGTCGGCTGGCTGGTCCTGCTCGACGTCGATCATTTCAAGCATATCAACGATCGCCATGGCCATGAAGCCGGCGATGATGCGCTGCTCGGGATCGCGGGCCTGATCCGCGAAGCGGTGCGCGCCGATGATCTGATCGGACGGTTGGGCGGCGAGGAATTCGGCATCTACCTGCCGCAAATCAGCGCCGACGACGCGCTCGCCCTGACCGAGCGCGTCCGATCGCATCTCGCGCAGTCCCCCGCCTATGCCGTCAATGGCGAAGCCTATTGCGTGACGGCCAGCCTTGGCATGGCGATCGAACAATCCCCCGGCGAAACCCTGAAAGACATTCTCCGCCGCGCCGACATGGCCATGTACCGCGCCAAGGACGAAGGCCGCAATCGCATCGCGGCCGCCT
>NZ_KQ954309.1 GCF_001519055.1 Novosphingobium sp. Fuku2-ISO-50
TGGTCCGATTCTGACATTTGCGACCGTGCTATCCGGATGGCGGGATGCAAATGTCAAAAGCAATCCACTAGGCCTCCTTTTCGTCTGCTTCAGGTCCAGTTCGCGCGGAACCGGCGCGTCGCTTCGATCGGACCGTGGCCGAGCCAGCGGTCGGGATCGCCAAAGCGGGCCGCAACAGCCGCTGCAACGCTTGGCGCACGTTGTGCTACGGCCAGCGCGGCAGCGCGCGCGCAATCATCGCGGGCGAGGGCAAAGGCCGGGCCCACAGCCGCTTCGCGCAGCCCGGCCAGAGCATCGAACGTCGCGGCACCAAAGTCGCCCGCCGGGCACCAGACGAGGCGATCCGGACCGGGGCCGCCGCGCGCCAGCGCCAGCCTGACATCGGCAGGCCCAAGCCCGGCCAGCAGATCGCGCGCGCGCCGCGATTGATGCCACAAACTGCTCGGCGCACAGACAGATAGGGACGATGGGGCCGATAGGGGCGACGGGGGCATCGATTACGCTCCTGCAGCGATGTGGCTTCAGGATTTATCCGTTATTCAGATATTTTCAATCGCACCCCACAAGCGACTCTTTATCCGATCACGCCGACATCAGATAACCGGGGCGCTTTTCCAGACAACTTTGCCAAGCACCGAGAAATCGTCATCGCTGACCAGGAAAGCCCGATGCGCCGGATTGCTGGAGCAGGGCTCGAAGCGGGCCGGTTCGCGGCGATAGCGCTTGACCGTCGCCTCACCGCCGCTGTTGGCGATCAGATAGACCCCGCCGGGAGACAGTTCCTTTTGCCCCGGATCGACCAGGATCAATCCGCCATCCTCAATCAGCAGATCCATCGAATCACCGCTCACTTCGATGCCGAATGCGCCGCGTCCGGCCAGACGCCCGGGAACGGGCATGTGCCCCAGGGGCACTTCGACAGCTTCACGCCAACGCCCCGCGCCCGCAATACCAATGACCGGAACGATGCCGTAATCCGGCACGGCTTCATCGGGACCGGATTCACGAAGCCGTGCCGAAGCGGATTCGGGCGGCGCAAACGCATGCGCCGACGGCGCCCGGGCCTGACCGGTCGCATCGAGCCCGAGCAAGCCATAGATCGCGGCGGCCTCATCGACAGTAACGCGGCGCTTTCCGGCCAAGAGCGCAGAGACCGCCGATTGACTGGCAAACCCGAGCGCCTCGGCCAGATGAGCCTGACTGATCGAGCGCGCCTTCATGGTCTGGCGCACAAGCATGGCATCGAAAGCACGCATCAAGCGGCCCCTGTGAAAGTGTGTTTCAACGCAATATCAGATTAACTGTAATCCGAAAAGCGAATTATCACCATTTTCGGATCGTCTGTTGTATCCGAAAATCAGATTATGCAGTAGGCCGTTCACATGCAGGCCGAACCACCGAGTCACCCCCCTCCCCCCTTCTGGGTTTCGGTGGCGACAGGGCACAGTCCTGTCCCTTCCGGCGATCCTTAGCCGGCCCGGCCGCATGGCCAGCGACCGTTTCCCCAGCGGCGCTCGCAAAGCCTGGCGGTGGGTGCGCCATTCCGGCGCCCCACCGCCTCATTTCCGCCCACCGCCCCATTTCCGCCCACCGCCCTGCGGCAGTCGACACCATTGGGAGATTGAGACGTTGATGAAGCAGACCCCGATGAAACAAGCCGGAAACTGTCTTGACGCGTTCTGGGACGAGGAAGCCGCATGCAGCCTTGCGCCTCTTCCCATGCCGCCGCACATCCCTGCCGATGCATTGGGCGCAGCGGAACGCATTGCCTATCGCCTGATCAACCATGCCGCCGAAAACGGGCAGCCTTGTCCGGTCAATATCGACATCGAAGTCGCCGCCGGATTCAATTCGAGCTCGATGGGCCCCAAACTGGTGCGCAAGCTGGAAAGCAGGGGCCTGATTCGGGTCAGCCGGTTTCAGCGGTTTCGCCTCGTTGAAATCGTGGCCACCGGCAAGCAGACCGCGCGCCATCCATCGATGCAGGCGGATCGACCGTTGGTTCGACGCGGAGCGCGCTCCGCCTCTGCGATGGGTCTGCCAAGCGATCGCAAGCCTTATGCCGCACGCTGAAACGGGCGGGAAACCCGCAAGCCCGCGCAAACGCGCTCCAGCCACCAAGCAGGCCACCGTGCAGACCACGCCCAGGACGAGAACGCGCAAGGCCGCTGCCGCCACACCTGCCCCGCCAAACGGCCAGAGACGTGGCGATGCCGCCATGGCGCGGGCGCATACCGGCGATGCCCTGGCAACGCTCGTTGCGATCATGACCAATGGCGATGCTCCGGCGACAGCGCGGGTCAGCGCCGCCAATGCCGTGCTGGACCGCGCCTGGGGCAAGCCGCGCCAGGATTTCGAGTTTTCGAGCGCGGGCGATCCCGTTGCCGCGATCCAACGCGCCCGCCAGCGCGTGCATCGGCAGAGCCAGGCAACAGGCGCGGAGGCAGCATCGGATGAAAAAGCAAGTCCACAGGATGGATAAGGCCGAAACGGACCCGGTGCTGGCGCTGGCCGATGACATCGGCACATTTACCGCCGATCCGCTCGGCTATGCGCTTTATGCCTTCCCCTGGGGCGAAGGCGATCTTGCCGAAATGACCGGCCCGCGCGGCTGGCAGCGCGCGGTGATGGAGGAGATCCGCGATCACTTGTCCGATCCGGCGCGACGATTTCAGCCGTTGCGAGTGGCGCGCGCGTCGGGCCACGGGATCGGCAAGTCGGCGCTGATCGGCATGCTGATCAAATGGGCGCTCGACACCTGCCCGGATACGCGCGTCATTGTCACTGCCAATACCGAGGCGCAGTTGCGCACCAAGACTGCGCCCGAACTGGGCAAATGGGCGCAGATGTCGCTGACGTCGGCATGGTTTCGGCAAAGCGCGACGGCGATGATTTCGACAATGCCGGGGCGCGAAAAATCCTGGCGTTGCGACCTGGTTACCTGGAGCGAGAGCAATACCGAAGCGTTTGCCGGGCTGCACAATCAGGGCAAGCGCATCGTGCTGGTGTTCGACGAAGCCTCGGGGATCGCCGACAAAGTCTGGGAAGTGGCGCTTGGCGCGCTGACCGATGCCGATACCGAAATCATCTGGCTGGCTTTTGGCAACCCGACCAATGCCGGCGGCGCTTTTCGCGAATGTTTTGGCCGCCATCGCGCGCTGTGGCGCACCGCGCAAATCGACGCGCGCGATGTCGAAGGCACCAACAAGGCCTATCTCGACGAGCTGATACGCACATTCGGCGAAGATTCCGATGTCGCCCGCGTGCGGGTGCGCGGCCAGTTTCCGTCGTCCAATGCCATGCAGTTCATTGGCGCGCGCGACATCGAGGCCGCGCAAGCGCGCGCGGTTCCGGATATGGCCGGGGGCGAGCCGGTGATCTTTGGCGTCGATTGCGCTCGCTATGGCGACGATGAAAGCGTGCTGGCGATCCGTTGCGGCAGCGATGCACGATCGCGGCCCTGGCAATCATGGCGCGCCACCGACGCCATGCAGCTCGCCGGTGACATCGCGCTGGCCACGCAGCGCTGGCAGCCCGATGCGATCATGGTCGATGCCGGGAATATCGGCGCGGCGATCGTCGACCGGCTGCGCCAGCTGGTCGGCGATGTGCCGGTGATCGAAGTGTGGTTTGGCGGCGAAGGCCGCGATGCCGAGCTGGAGCCCGGTGTCGCGGTGCATACCGCCAACAAGCGTGCCGAAATCTGGGCGCGGATGCGCGCCTGGCTGCGGCGCGGCGCCATTCCCGACGTGCCGCGCCTGCGCGACGATCTGGCCGGGCCGACGTATGGTTTCGCCGCCGACGACACGCGCATCAGGCTGGAACGCAAAGTCGACATGAAGCGCCGGGGCCTGCCCTCGCCTGACTGGGCCGATGCGCTCGCCTGCACGTTTGCCGAGCCGGTCCTGCCGCGACGCGTGCCCAATTGGCTCGATCCCGAACGCGTGGCCGCAATGCGCGACGATGATCGCTATACCGAGCTGGACTGAGCGAGCCCGTGCCCGGCAAGAAGCAAGCGGCAGACTCTGGCATGATCGGCAAGCTGGGCGACGATCGCGCGCTCGATCATCGCGCGGTCGGGGCTGAGCATCAATTCGATCGCAAGGCCCCGGAAATTGGCGACGAGCGTGCGCGCATGGACTTTCAGATCCTCGACGGCCGCGACCCCGGCAGCATCGGCGATCCGGGTCATGATGGCGTCAATTTCGCTTTCCATGCGCAACGCATCGGGGCGGATCGCCGCCGCCAGATCCCTGTCCCAACGCGAGGCGAGCAGGATTTCGGTCACGGCCGTCGCCGCCGGAAGGCGATAGGATTCCCGGATCGCCAGTGCGAGGTGCATGAGGCGTGCGACCGGATCGACTGCCGCACCGGCCTCGACGCAATCGACCATCGCGCGCATCGCCCGCGCAAAGGCACCGGCGATCAGCGCGATGCGGTTGGGAAACTGGTTGAGCACCGACCCCCGGCCAAGCCCGGCCTCAGCCAGCACCACCGCGACCGTTGTCCCGGCGTAGCCATGGTGGTGCAGACACTCGATCGTCGCGCCGAGAATCGTATCGCGGGTGACGGCTCCGCGCCGGTTTCGCCGTTTTTCGCCTGACATCGCCTTCACATCCCGGGCGCCCGACCGGCGCGCCGGGCGTGTCGTAGGCGTCCGTGAATTATTGGTCAATGATGACCATAAAAATCGACGACGCGCGATCCAAAGCGAATCATGCCTGGGTTAAGCCGTGCTCGTCAACCACAGGAGGCCAGCATGTGCAGCACCCCGACGATCCCGACCGTGCCGGTTCGGCAACCGGTGCAATTGCCCGACCAGGGCGCCCCTGCCGGCACCGCTGACCCCGAGGCATGGCAGCGTACCGTGCTGGCCGGCATGGTCACCGGGCCGCAAGGCGTGCTCGGAGCGCCGAGCGTCAGCAAGCCCACGCTGGGTTGAGGAGCCAAAGGCGAATGACCGGGAACGCAGATATTCGCAGCCACTGCGAGCAGCGGCTGGCGCTGATGAAATCGATACGGACCGACTACGAATCGGAGACCGAGCAGATCGCGCGCTTTGCCCAGCCGGCGCGATCGCGGTTCTTGCGCAACAGCAAGGACCAGAACGGCGGGCGCCGTCGCATGTGGAACAAGACGCTGTTCGATCCGCACGGCATCGAGGCATTTCGCACGCTGACCAATGGCATGACCAGCGGATTGTCGAGCGCATCGCGGCCGTGGTTCACGCTGAAACTGACCGACGATGCGGCGATGCAGGCCAACGGCGTTCGTGCATGGCTGTCGGACGTGGAACGGCGCCTCTACGCCTTTTTCGCGTCGACCAATTTCTATGCCGCCGCCAAATCGGGCTATGGCGAAATGGGCCTGTTTGGCACCGAAGGCTGCGTCATGGTCGAACATCCGACTGCGGGCGCAGTGTGCCATGCGCTGACTTTCGGCGAATACTGGATCGGCCTGTCCGACGCTCTGACGCCCGACACGCTCTACCGCGTCTGCCCGATGAGCGTGAAACAGGCGGTCGAGACGTTTGGCGAGGCCTGTTCGCCGGTGATCCGCTCGCTTTACGATCGCAGCCAGTATGAAGCGCCGGTCGAGATCTATCACGCGATCGAGCCCGATCCGCATTACAATCCGATGCAATTCGGCGCCAAGCCCTGGCGATCGGTCTATTGGGATCCGTCCGATCGGTCGGACACCGTGCTGCGCCTGTCGGGCTATCACGAACAGCCGTTCTGGGCGCCGCGCTGGGACGTTGTCGGCGGCGATACGTATGGCGTTTCGCCCGGCATGGAAGCGTTGCCCGCGTTGCGCGAATTGCAGATGCAGGCCAAGCGCCGCAACGAAGCGATCGACCAGATGGTCAAGCCCGAAAAGATCGCGCCGCCCAATGTCCGGCTGACCGGCGAGCCGGGGCGCGTCGTGGCCGCGGCAGGGGTCGATCGCGATCAGATCTTCATCCCCTATCAGATGCCCTATCAGGCGGTCGCAGCGATCGGCGAGGAAATGGACAAATGCCGGCGACAGATTGATTCGCTTGCGTTTGCCGACTTGTTCAACGCGATCACCAACATGGCCGGAATCCAGCCGCGCACGGTCGAGGAAATCGCCGCGCGCAACGAGGAAAAGCTGACTCAGTTGGGCCCGGTGATCGAGCGGGTCGCCAACGAAAAGCTCCAGGTCGCGATCGAGCGCGGCTTTGGCATCTTGCACCGGGGCGGGTTTTTGCCGCCGGTTCCACCCGCGCTGTCCGAAAAGCAGCTCAATGTCGAATTCGTGTCGATCCTTCAGCAGATGCAGCGAATGGTCGGTCTCGGCCAGATCGAACGCGTGGTCGGCTTTGTCGGGAATTTGGCTGCGGTCCATCCCGATGCGCTCGACAAGATCGATTTCGACGAGGCAATCGACGAATACGGCTATCGCGCCGGGGCCCCCGCCCGGCTGATCCGTCCGGCCCGCGAAGTCGCCGCCTTGCGCAAGGCACGCGCCGAACAGGCGGCCACGGCCCGGACTTTGGCGGCGATGCCGGCGATGAAAGCCGGCGCGGACGCCGCACGACTGCTCGCGGCGACCGATGTGGGCAACGGCGACAGCTTGCTCGCGCGGCTGCTGCCTCCCGCCTGATCGTTCCCACGACATTCGTCAAACACGCGCCCTGTTTCGGCGCCAGAGCCGGGGCCTGCCCATGCCATTCGACGCGAAAGATGCCGAGTTTCTGCTGACCCGGCCGGAATTTCGCCGATTTTTGTTCGCCGCGATCCAAAACGCCGGGATCCTGGGGCAGACAGTTTCGGCGAGCACAGCAGCAAGCCGCGATCTCGGCCATCTCGAAGGCCGCCGCGCGCTGGGTTTCGACATCCTGATGCTGGTCCACGCAGGTCAAAGCGAAGCCGTTCGCAGCGGCGATCCCGACGGGATCACCACGCTTGGCCTGTGCCTGACCGAGGCGCTCAACTGCAAGGAAAGCCAAAGTGACAGACGCCGTACCCGCGACAACGCCCGCTATGACGAGCTCCCCCACACCGGCTGAGACCACCGCCCCGACCGAAAGCCAGGCGCCGGTCTCGACCATGGGCGATCAGCCCGCGATTGCGACACCGAACATTCCCCCACCTGCTCCCCAGCCGTCTGCGCCGATCACGCCCGAGCGATACGAGCTGATGCTCGAAGGCTTTGCGATCGATCCGTCGCTGGTTCAAAACGCCGATCCGGTGCTGCGCGAAATCGGGCTGAGCAACGATGCCGCCAACAAGCTCCTGCCGGTGGCGCGCGACATCATGGCGCGCACGCAGGAAAGTCTGGTGCGCCAGATCGAGGACGCCGCCGCCGTCCAGAAAAAGACCTGGCATGACGCCTTTGTCGCCGACCCCGAAATCGGCGGAGTGCGCCGCGCGGAAACCGAACACCTGGCCGCCAAGGCGCTCGACGCATTGGGCTATGCGCAAGGACACCCGTTTCGCGAAGCGCTCAACACCAGCGGCTTTGGCAATCACCCCGACATGATCCGCGCCTTTCGCCGCCTTGGCGAACTGGTCGGTGAAGATGGCGGGCTTGTCCGTCCGATGACCGCCAGCAGCCGGTCACGACCGATCTGGGAACGGCTCTATCCCGACGACGGACGCTGAATTGCGCGTCGGTGCCGCCTGCATCTTGCAGGCAGCACCGACGCCTCAAGGAGCGAATGATGCCGGCCACATCGCGCCCGATACCCCCGAGCCGGCGCCATCCGTGCCCGCCGTTTTTTGCGGGATTCCCCCTAAGGAGACCTAAGCTATGGCCATTCTTGGCAGCTCGTATTGGAATCTGATCGACGTTCTGAAGTCCAGCAGCGACGGCATCGGCGATGTGGTCGAAGCGCTGACCCAGCTTACGCCGTTCATGAAAGACGCCAACGTCGTCAATTGCAACAGCGGCACGGAGCATCGCTCGTCGATCCGCACCGGCCTGCCCTCGGTATCGTGGGGCGCATTGTACCAAGGCATTGCCCAGTCCAAGGGCAATTATACCGAAGTCAAGGACACGACCGGCTTTGTCGAAGGCCTGTCGAGCGTCGATGAACGCCTGCTCAACCTGAAACCGGCGGAATCGGCAAAGCTGCGCCTGGTCGAAGGCCAGGGTTTCCTCGAAGCCATTGCGCAAACCGTCGAAAGCGCGATCTGGTATTCCGACGTCAAGGTCAACGGCAAGCAGTTCCACGGCATGGGGCCGCGCTTCAACTCGCAGCAGAACCCCAATGTGATCAGCGCCGGCGCGACCGGCTCGAACAACACCTCGATCTGGTTCGTCACGCACGGCGATGCCCAGACCTCGGTGATCGTGCCCGACAATATCCCAGGCGGCATCCAGCGCGAGGACATGGGGCGCCAGCGGGTGCTCGATGCGAACGGCAACCCCTTCTACGTCAAGGAAGAAAAGTTCACGCAGCACGTCGGGCTGTGTGTCAAGGACTGGCGCTACAACGCGCGCATCTGCAATATCGACGTGCCCACCGTCATCGCCGGTTCGATCGCGCTCAACCCGCTGATGCGTCATGCCTACTACAAATTGCAGGGTCGGCGCGCGTATCGCCTCGAAGCCGAAGGGCAGATCAGCCCTGGTCGCACCGTGATCTACATGAACCGCACGTTGCTCGAAGCGCTTGATGCCGAAGGCAGTAACAGCCGCTCCGGCGTCGACAATTTCGTCCGTCTGACCCCGATGGAAATCCAGGGCGAAGAAGTGCTGACCTGGCGCGGCATTCCCGTCCGCGAAACCGACGCGCTGCTCTCCACCGAAACGCTGGTTTCTTAAGATTCCGGTCGGCCGACCGGATCGCGCGCCTGGCGCCTGATCCGGTCGGCACCTCAAAGCAATTTCCCTTGAAAACAAGGATATTTCTTCATGATCATCGACACTTCGCTCGTGTTCAGCGACCAGCAGGCGGTGACCGTTTCGGCCCCGTCGATCAACACCATCGACCTTGGCGTGACCGGCACGCCGTTTGGCGCCACAAATCCGCTGGTGCGCGATATTGGCCGGGGCGAGCCGGTCGACCTGTCGGTTTCGGTCGCTCAGGCCTTTGCCGGGCTCACCTCGCTGCAGGTTTCGGTCCAGACTTCGCCCGACAATGCCACCTGGACGACCGTCGACAGCGGCGCGACCGTTGCTGCGGCGCAGTTGGTTACCGGCTATCTTTTCCGCGTTCCGCACCTCGTGCAGAACGCCAGCGCGCGTTACCTGCGTCTGTATTATACCGTGGCCGGGACCGCGACGCAGGGGACCATCAACGCGGCAATCGTCGCCAGCCGTCAGAGCAACATCGGCGCCGGTGGCATCTGATGCCGGCCTATCGCGCCAGGCAGGCGATCTATCTCAGCAGCGAACGCCGACTGATTGCGGAAGGCGAGATCTTCAACAGCGACGAGACCCCGGGCCACGCGTGGATTCCCCTGGAAACCCCGCCGCCCGCGGCAACCACCCCGGCGCGCCGCACCGCAGCGCCGACCGCAAAATGATCGCTGCGTAAGAGGGATGCGGGGCGTCAACCCGATCGACGCTCCGCATCCCCTCCCCAGCATTCGACCGACGAACCTTATCGGTTCGCCAGCCAGGCATTTCACAGGACATTCCGGCATGGCAACGCTTGACGACATCTGCAACATGGCTCTGGCGGAAATCGCCGCAGGCCCGATCACTGACGTCACCGACGGCTCGATCGAGGCGCGCGAAGTCAGCCGCTTCGCCGCACCTTTGCTCGCCGAAGTCTCGCTGTGGTCGGACTGGAGCTGGGCGGTCACGCGCGCAGCGTTGACGGAAGTGACCAACGATCGCCCGGCGGAATGGACCCATGCCTATGCCGTGCCGGCCAATTGCGCCCGCCCGCTGGCCATCCGCCAAGTGCAGGACAATGCCTGCTGGTTGCCGCAAGGCGGACCTTTTCCGTTTCCTGTGCAGGATTCGATCCAGCTCGCCTTTCTGCACGAAGGGGGCCTGATCTATACCAACGTGAAAAACGCAACGCTGGTCTATGGCGCGGTGCTGACCGATCCGACAAGTCTGCCGCCGCTCGTCCAGCGCGCCTTTGCGCTCGAACTTGCCGCGCGCGTTGCCATTCCGATCCGCAAGGACACCGGGCTTGCCCGTGAACTTGGCGCTGCAGCCGAACTCGCCCGGGCCCGCGCCATTGCCGAGGATTACAACCAGCGGGTCAGGCGCCCGGCCAGCTATATCAGCGAGGCAGCGTTTGCCCGTGCCGGAATTGGGGGCGAGCTGTGACGATGCGCATTCCCCAGGTCAATTTCAGCAAAGGCGAACTGGCCCCGGAACTTTACGGCCGGTTTGACGTCGACGCATGGCAATCGGCACTGCGCCAGGCGCGCAACGTGATCGTGATGAAATACGGCGGCGTGACCAAGCGCCCGGGCACGCGGCTGGTCGGGACCGTCATCAACGCCGGTCAACCCACCCGGCTGGTCCCCTTCCAGTTTTCGATGACCCAGACTTATGTGCTGGAAATGGGCCAGGGCTATATGGCGCCCTGCGCGCTGGGCGGGCGCATCCTGGAAGGCGAACAGCCGATCACCGCGATAACCAATGCGGCCAATGCGCGGCTGACTATCGCTTTCCACGGCTTTGCAGTCGGCGACCTGATCTATATCGACGGGGTCGCAGACGGCATGGGCGCCGTGCTCAATTACCGCACCTGGTCCGTAACGGCAGTGATCGATGCAAACACGCTGACGATCAATGCCGACACCACCACTTGCCCGGCTTTTTCCGGCTGTACCGGCGGGACGGCGAACACCTCTCCGCCCATCGTCGTCCCGCCACCTGCGGTTCCACCGCCATCGTCGACCACGCTTGCGCCGACCGTATCATACGGCGGCGGCCTTGGCAGCAATCGCCAGAAGGATTGACCCAATGGGAGCTTCGCGCGTGTACCAGGCCGGTTCACCCTACAACGGCGTAGAACTGGCCGATCTCGATTACGAACAGACCGCCGACACGCTGTATTTGGCGCATCTCAGCCATCCACCAACCAAGCTGGTACGGTCGAGCAACACCAACTGGTCGTTCAACACGGTACAGTTCACCCCCACGATCGCCGCACCGGCAAGCTGCACAATCAGCGCGACCGTGGCGGATACCGATGTGGCCAACAACGGGCTGAATTATTTCCCCGAGACTGCCAAGTATTGTGTCACCGCGGTGGACGACAACACCACCGAGGAAAGCCGTGCCTCGCCTACGGCAAGCGCATACAACGACCTGACGCTCAAACGCAATTACAACACATTGACGTGGACGGCGGCATCGAGGGCGACGCGATACAACATCTACAAGGCCGACAACACCCAATTTTATGGATACATCGGCACGACTACCAGCCTGACCTTCATCGATGACAATATTGGCCCGGCCTATACCCAGGCTCCGCCTATGGCCAACAATCCGTTTTCCTCTGCGGGAAACTACCCGTCGACCGTGACGCTGTTTGAGCAGCGCTCGATCTGGGCTCGTTCGACGAATGTACCGCACGGCATCTGGACATCAAAGTCGGGCCTGATCGAGAACATGGACTATTCGACGCCCTTGCGCGCCGATGATGGCATGAGTTTCGCCATCATGGCGGGCCGCGTCAATTCGGTGAACCAGTTGACTTCGACCACGTCGCTTTTGGCACTGACCAGCGACAGCGTGTTCGCCATCGCCGGCAGTGCCGGCGGGGGGCCGCTTAACGGATCGACTCCGCCGTCGATCCAGCGGCAGGTCGGCCGCGGTTCGTCGCGACTGCCGCCGCTGGTGGTCGACAACGTCGTGTTCTATGTCCCGTCGATCGGATGCTCGATCCGCAGTCTGGGTTATAATTATGTCATCAATGGCCTGCGCGCAAATGACATCACGATATTTTCGCCGCATTTCTTCGAAGGCCATACAATCGTGTCGTGGTGTTACAGCCAGGAACCCCGATCGCTGATCTGGGCTGCGCGTGATGACGGCGCCCTGCTGTGTTTTACCTGGGAGCAAGAACAGAACGTCTGGGGCTGGACACTTTGCGAGACCGCCGGCAATGTCCTGTCGGTCTGCTCGATCACCGAAAATGGCGAGGATCGGGTCTACCTGATCGTCGAGCGCACGATCGCGGGCAAGACGAGCTGTTTCGTCGAACGCATGGTCTCGCACTTGTGGGATACGCCTTCGGATTGCTGCTTTCTCGACTGCGCGGTTTCAGCCAGCCTGGCCGCGCCGCAATCGACTTTCACCGGCCTGTGGCATCTTGAGGGATGTACCAATGTGGCTGGTCTGGCCGACGGCGTTCCCGTATCCGGGCTGACTGTAACCAACGGCACGATCACGCTGCCATCATCGATCGGCACGGCATCGAACGTGTCGTTTGGGCTGCCCTATGAAGTCGATATCGAAACCCTGCCGCTGCGGATCACCATGCCCGGGGCAGGATCCAACATCGGCAGAATGCAAAATCCGGCGAAGGCTGTGCTCACATTGCGCGAAACGGGCCCAATCGAGGCCGGGATTGGCAGCCAGGACCTGTTTCCTGTCGTGCCCCGTGCCACCGACGCCCCGAACGCACTGTATGACGGCACCTACCAGGTAACCATGGACAACAAGGTTCGGGACGAATGCACCGTCTGGATCAGGCAAACCGCGCCGATGCCCTTTACGCTGCTGGGCGTCGCGGTTGATCCGGTGATCGGCGGATGATGGGCAAGGCCACGTCCTCCATCCGGCTCGTGCCTGGAGATCATACCCATGTCGACGCGCTTGCCCGACGTTTGCGCGCGATCGACCGGATCGAGTGCGAGGCGATGGGGCGGTCCGCCAGTCAGGCGCTGCGCCATGGGCTTGCCGTGAGCGCACAAGTCTGGACCGCGCTCGTCGATGGCGAGCCCCACGCAATGTTTGGGGTGGTCGTCGAATCCGCAGCGGGTGGCGACGCCGTGCCCTGGTTTCTGGGCAGCGACCTGGTCGCGCGGCACGGTCGCGCGCTGATCGCGCAAGGCCCGGCGATCCTTGCTGCGATGCATCGCCATGGCATTCGCTTGCGCAATTTCGTGTCCTCGGAAAACCGGGCGGCGATCCGCCTGCTCGAACACTGGGGATTTACCGTGGAACAGGAGCTTGTCGTCATGCGTGGTATCGCCTTTCGACGTTTCATCCGGGAGATCATGTGATGTGTGCGCCCATCGTGCCTCTTATCGCGACAGGCCTTGGAGCCATCGGCACCGGGGTCAACATGGCCGCGTCGATAGGCCAGGCCAGAGCCCAGGCCGCCGCTGCCAACGCCAATGCCGCAGCGGAAAGCAATGCGGCACAGATCGGCCAGCAGAACATGCGTGATGCCGCGCTGCAGCAGTACCGGCAGATGGCCTCGGTCAGCGGTCAGCAAAACATGACGGCAGCCGCCAACGGCGATGCCACAGGCTATGGCACGGCGGCCAATGCGGTGAACGACACGCAGATCCTGGGGCAGGAAAACCTCGCCCGAATCTATGCCCAGGGCAACCAGAACCTGATCGGTTCCGACGTCGCAGTCGCCAATGATCTCGGGCAGGCCGCTGTGGCAAACAGCCGGGGCAATGCCGCACTGGTCGGAGGCCTGTTCAATCTGGGCACCGGCCTGCTTGGCGCCGGTTCATCCGGTGGCGGCGGATTTGGCACGGCGCTGGGCGGCGCAAGCCAGTATGCGCCGTTCAAGGCGGGGATGGGGCTATGATGCGCGCGCCGACTTATACCCCGACCTTCACCCCGGTAGAAGCCTATCACGCCCGGTTTACGGCGCCCTCGGGGCCGACATTGGGCAATACCATCGGGCGCGTACTGGTGGCAGGCGGTGCGGATCTGAACCAGATGTCATCGATTCATGCGGCGATTCAGGCGCTGACCGATGACACAGCCGGTCGGGCGCGAGCGTTGCAGGACAAGGCGGCGTTGACCAATCTGGTCGATACCCATGCCGGCCTGAATGGCGGTGCAGCCGTTGCCACGCAGCCCCAGGCACTCGACGAACTGACAAAGATCCAGGCTGCCGGTCAGGCAGCGCTGGGAACACCGGGCATGATCACGGCATACGATCAGCAGATCGGTCCGGCGCTGAACGATGCCGCCAATCAAATCACCGGCCACGCCTTGCGCCAGGCCGGCGTCGAGCGGCAGGCAGTCACCGATCAGGAGTTGCAGTCCGCCCAGCAGGCGGCGGCCTCTGCCTGGCAGGATCCGGCCCGGTTTGTTCAAGGGCTCGACACGGTAAAGGCAATTGCCGCAGGCCAGACCGGCAACGCGGAAAATGAGGACGATCGCGCGGCCGTCGTGCGCACGGCGGTTGGCGGAGCCGTGGCGAAAGCTGTCGGTCAGGCCCTTGCGGCCGGAGAGCCGGAATTTGCCGCGCACATCATGGGCGGCTGGGGCGACACACTGGCGCCGGCAGCCTACCAAGTGGCAGTGGCACGGCTGGGTCAGGCTGCACAGACGCAACGCATGGCCTCGATCTTTGGCGAAGCGGCCGGCGGCAACGCCCAGACAGCCGGCGCCGAAACGCCGCCGCCCTCGCCCGACGCGATTGCGATTTCAGCGCCCACCGGAGCCGCCGTTCATCCGATCGCCGGTGGCACGGTTACCGCACTCGACGGTGCGCCGGACAACGCAACGGTACGGATTTTGCATCCCGACGGCAGCAGCACCGCCTATGGCGGACTGGGGATGGCAGCCGTTGCGCCCGGCGATCTGGTCACCCCGGGGCATGTCATCGGCAGCGCCAGCCCGGTCATCACGCTGGCGGCCACGTCTCCGGCGGGCGATGCAGCCGATGCCGGAACGTTGTTGCGCAATGCGGGCGGGATCGGCGCAGTTATCGGACAGGCGGATACGCCACGGTCCTGGGACATTTCGGCGATGCGCGATCGCATTGCCCAACGGGGCGATCTTTCGCCCGAAGATCAGGTTCTTGCCACCAATTTTGCCGTGCGCCGGATGACGGCGGATCAGGCGCAGTTGGCGGCAAACGATGCCGGCGCGGGCCGATCGATCGTTTCCCTGTTTGCGGCGTCTCCCGACAGCATCAGGCATGCCGCCGATCTGCCCGCCGATCTTGCCGCGCAAATGTCCCCCACGGCACTCGCCCGAGTCGATGCGGCGTTGCGCGGCGCAGCGCAAGCCGCGACAACACCAGCGCCGGATAATGCCACAGCGCTTCGGCTCGAACTCTTGCAACGCCAATCGCCCGACATCTTTTCCCAAGTGAACCTCGCACCGCTGATCGGCACCGTAAATCCGGCAGACCTGGCGCGAATTGCAGAAAACCAGGCCGCCGTCGCCACAGGCCAGGACGCGCGCGATCCGCAAGACCGACGGACGGCGATACTCGACGCTGTCGCCCAGCATGAAGTCATGAACGCCAACAGCCTGCCGGACGAAGCGCTGCCCGCCATACAAAACAGGGCCGACACACTGCTGCGGCTCAACCGGATCGATCCCGGCGACCGCACCACGATCGGAAATGCTGTCACCGACGCGATCCAAAGCCAGATCGGTCAATCGTAAGACCAGATCACAAGAGATGGCGATCAGCGCCTTTGCCGCGATCGCCGCACACTTCCTTCACCCCCGCAGGCAACCGCCCCGATCCATAGAGACCGGGGACAAGGAGCGACGCATGGCCGATATTACCACACCTGACCTCCTGCCCGGTGTTTCCGGCAGTGTTGTCAAGAAACGCCTTGTCGACATGGGCGACGGCACTTTTGCCGAAATGACGGTCACGACGCTTGCCGCCAGTGCGAACAGCGTTGGCACTGTCAACCTAGGCTCGCTTGGCGGCGCAGCCACCGCAGCGAACCAGGCGCTTTCCAACGCCACGCTTACTACGCTGACATCGCCCTATGTCACGGCGGTCTCAGCCCCGTTGACCGCGACGATCTCCGACACGACCGTACACACCCTCGGCCCGTTTACCCCGCAGCTTGCGCGCGCAATATGGTGCTTGCTCAACGCGACCATCGCAGCATCCGGCACGGCGCAGATCCTGCGCTCGGTCGACGGCGGCGCCACGAAAGTCGGGCTGACTGCCGCTGGCCAGCCCTGGGCCGCCTATACCTTTTCCGGCATCACCGGAGCGATCGCCAACGAACAGGTCGCCACCGAAACCAGCGCGCTTGCCACCTATTACCTTCAGATCACGCTGACCGCCGGGACGGTGGTTGCGAACCTGCATCAGTGAGGCACCCGATGATCCAATCCTTTCGTGTTGCCGCCGCGCTCGCTTTTGTGGCGATCCCGTCCGTCGCTTCCGCCCAGGTCGATACCACCGCGCGCGGCCTCGCCACGCAGGCCAAGGCCGCAGCCGCGATCGCGCAGAACACGGCCGCCGCGCCCGCCACAGTCACGATCTATGCCAAGGCCTATGGCGTGGTCGCCGATGGCGTCACCGCGAACGATACCACGCTGGCCAATGCGATCACCGCCGCCGCCACGGCCGCCAGCACGTATGCCAATGCGCAGTTTTACGAGGTCGTGCTGCCCGCCGGCCAGATCCGCATCACGCAACCGCTCGTGGTGATGCAGCCGATGACCAATGTCGGATTCCGCCTGCGCGGCGCGGGCCGCAACGGCACCGTCATCCTCGCCGATTTTGCCAGCACACAGCCCGCGCCGCAGTTCACGGTCAGCAGCGGCGGTTGTTCTGGTGTCTCGCTCTATCCGGTGATCGACTATGGCGCGCTCGTGGCCGTGCGCGTGCTCAATGGCGGCACCGGCTGCACCAGCGCCCCTACCGCCACGCTTGTCACCTACAACGCCTCAGGGTCGGTCGTCGGCTCCGGCGCAACCGTCACTCTCACCGTGGCCTCCGGCGCGGTCACGGGCGGCACTGTCACTGCAGGCGGCGCGGGCTACGCGCAGGACTATGCCGGAGACGCCATGGTCGTGCGCGGCCAGAACGTCCAGATCAGCGATCTGCAAATCATCTCGTCCACCGCGCGCGCTGCGGCGAACAACGGGGGCACCTCGGCCTATCCGTTCTTCACCATCAACAACGGCATCCGCTATGAGCCCGTGGGCGCCACGACCCAGACGATGGGCCTCAATACGCTCCAGCGCGTCAGCGTGACCGGCCAACCGGGCCACGGCATCAACGCCGCCCGGCAGGAACAGTGGGCCGTCGATCAGGTTCTTGCCTATGCAAATGGCGCCGATGGCTTCTTCATCCACACGCAGGGAGGCACTGCGGGCAGCTTCGGCATCGCCGACACGCTGCGCCAGGTGCGCTCGATCTCCAACGCCTATCGCGGGCTGCATGTCGAAGGGATGAGCGAAAGCTCGGTGATCGATTCGGTGGTGGGTGTGAACCTCACCGCCGGTACGCTCCCGACGGGCGTCAACGAGGAAATTTACCTCTATGCTACCCTCGGGTGGGACATGCGCGTCGATGTGGAGCGCAACGACGGCACCGCCGCCGGGCATTTCCTGATCAACCTTAACGGATGGGCCAACAAGGTTTCGGGCCTGTTCAGGGGCGGCCTTGCCGGAGTCTACTCACACAGCTGCCTGGCCTGCTCGTATGACGGCATCAGCGCGTATGGCAATGCTGCAGACACCACCAGCCTGGCCCTGGAAATCGACGGAGGCACTAATACCGCCGCATCTGCGCCGTATATCGGCCAGATCTATCTCGGCAATTACGTCTCAAATGGCTTCTATTCGGGAAACCAGTTCCCCTATCAAGGTTTCTACAAGGGCACCTTGCAGTTTAGCGGCCTCAAAGGATCGCAATACGCGGCCAGCGCGTCGTCGACGTACACCCCCGACCCGATCGGGGGGGGCGCCTACCAGACCTTGACGCTGACCGGGAACGTCACGATCGCCAACCCCGCCAACAACGCGGGCGGTCAAGTCTTGCGCCTGATCCTCGTTCAGGATGCCACTGGCAGCCGCACGGTCAGCTTCGGCACGTCCTATGTCGGCGCAAATGTCGGCAGCCTTGGCACGGGCGCGGCGACCAAGATCGGCATCATCGAATTCATGTACACCACCGCCGGAAGCCGAAATGTCTGGGTCCAGACGTTCTGGAGCGGGTGGCTGTGAATGTCCTCGATGCACTGACCGGCGCTGCACAGGTCGACCGTTTCATCCGGGGCACGAACTTCAACTGAGGCGGGCAGATGGCTGACCTAACCCACACAGATCTGCACAGGGACATGGGCCGCATGGAAGGACGGTTAGCCGCCATGGAAGACCGTTTTGGCCGGATGGAACAGACCCTTGATCGCATCGACCAGAGGCTTGCCAAGATCGAGAGCAAGGAAAGCCAGTTGCGCGGCGGTTGGTTCGTACTCGCAGGGATAGCAGCTGTTGCAGGCGCGGTTCTGCTGGCTGTGGTGGAGCATTACTGGAAATGACCCACGGTTTCACAGACGCGCTCGGCTTCGTTCTGCACGAGGAAGGCGCCTACAGCAACAATCCGCAGGACAAGGGCGGGATGACCAATCTCGGCGTGACCTGGCGCACATGGCAGGCATGGAGCGGCAGGCCTGCCACGGAACAGATTATGCGATCCTTGCGCATCATCGATGTCGCCCCGCTCTACCGGACGCAATATTGGTGCAAGATCGCGGGCGACAATCTCGGCGGTGCGCTGGGGCTCGCGGTATTTGACTTCGCCGTCAACGCTGGTGTGCCGCGCGCGGCAAAGATGCTGCAATCCATCGTGGGTGCGAAAGCTGATGGCGCGATCGGCCCCGGCACGCTGCGCGCGGTGCAGGCCTATGTCACCAGTATCGGGCTGGCCAAGCTGATCGCCCGGTTCTGCGATGCGCGGCGTGACTATTACCGGTTCTGCGATGATTTCCCCACATTCGAAAAGGGGTGGATCGAGCGCGTTGATCGGGTCGAGAAGGAGGCGCTCGCATGGGTTGGCTGAAACAGGCGCTCACGGGGCCTGACAATCAAACTGTCGCCATCGGGCGACTGGTCGGCATCATCATCACTATCGTCCTGCTGGTCGGCCTTCCCGTTGCCGCGGCGGCGACCGTCATCACCGGCAAGGTCGTCGTGGCCGACTGGACAACCCTTTTGACCGCGCTGTCGCTGTATGTGCCGGCCATCGTCGGCGCGATGACCGGCATGATCTGGGGCACCAATTCCACCGAACCGAAAGCAAAGGACCCTGACAATGGCTGACATCGAAACTACACCCGGCAAAACCGAAACCGCCATCAAGACCGACGCAACGAGCCTGCTTGACAAGGCCAAGGCTGCTTACACCTCAGGCTGGCAGTTCTGGGCTCCTGCGGTCGTTCTGGCGGCGCTGGTGGGTCATCTGCTGTGACTGGCCTTGTCGGCGCTCTGGTGCCTTCCCCGGCAAAGCTGGCGCTGACGGCTGCGCCCTATGCTGCGCTCGCCACGGTGTCCCTGCTCGCATGGCATTTCGACGCACGTGCCGTAGCCAATGCCGAGGCCATGCGCGTGCAGGCCGAGCAGTTCAAGCAGGCGCAGGCAGTGGCGGCCCGGATCGCGCAGGCAGCGTTGCAACACGAACAGGCCGTCTATCAGGTCAAAGCGCAGGAGGAAGACAGTGCCTATCAAGCTCAACTGGCGGACGCTCGCTCCGATGCTGATCGCTATATTGCCGCTCATCGGGTGCAGCCCGCAGCCGTTGCAGGTGGCGGCGGCGCAACCGCTCCCGGCTCCGCAGGTAGCAGTTCCGGCATTCCTGCAAGCCTGCCCTCCGATGCCGTCGTGGTATCTACGGGCGACGTGCAAACCTGTACAGACGCGGCAACCTATGCCCTGAAGGCGCACGACTGGGCAAATTCGATCAACCCCTAACGGTAAAGCCCCACGACCACGCGACGATGCGCACCGATCGCAATCGCGATCTGATCGAGGCATAAATGGTGCGGGCGGCCGGATTTGAACCGGCACGGGCAAAGCCCAACGGATTTTCTTACCAGCTTCGGCTTTCGCCGCCATCGGCCGGAACCGATGTTCGTGGTCTGGACTATCCCTTCACCATGCCCTGCATTGAGGGTTTAGGCGCTGCCCGTCTAGTCTCTACACCTTCCCCCGGCAAAATCCTGTCGGGGGCTTGGCTCGGGATTGCCATTTCACAGGGTTCCCCGAATTTGAGCAGTTCTGCAGCGCAGGTTTCCCCGCGCGCACCCAAGCGATGATCGATCTCAAGTCCGCTGCGTCTACCTGTTCCGCCACGCCCGCACACAAGCTGCCTATATCGACGGGAACCAACCCCGCCAATAGCCTCTTTTGCCCGCCAAATTGGAAATGGGCCTCAAAGCCCCGCTTCGATGGCCATGCGGATGGCGTCGGCACTGGTCCGCACACCCAAGGCCTTGAGCACAGCCGCTCGGTGCAGCTTCACCGTGCGCTCGCTCAGTTGCAGTTCCCAGGCGATCTGCTTGTTTAGCTTTCCGGCCGCGATGCATTCGAGGATTTCCCGCTGCCGTTTGGGCAAGCTTTCCACCTTGTCGCGCGCAATGCTCGCCCGGCTCATCTGCCCTTCATGCACGCCGGGCGAGAGCTCGACCTGAGACCCGAGGAAATACTCGATCTCGCCCTCGGCATCAAAAATGGGCGCTATCATCACCGCATTGCGGAACGGTACACCGCCCTTCTTGTAGTTGAGGATCTCAACCATGACGGGCACCCGTGCCGCGATCCCGGCGCGGAGTTGCTCGGTCAATTGGGCTTCGGTTTCCGGGCCCCGCAAAAACCGGCAATTGCGACCGATGATCTCGCTTTCGCTATAACCCGTCAAATCGATGAAGGCCTGATTGCAGGCAACGATGGGATTATCAGCCAGCCGCGGATTGCTTACCACTGCAGCCACGAGGCTGTTTTCGATCATCGCACCAATTGCCATGGCTTCTCCCAACGCTATTGCCGGCCCGCGCGCAATTGCCCTTAGGACCATGTTGTCCTCGCAGAGCATGCCACCGATCCTTACAGCACGATTGGGAAAAGCCCAATCCATTCGATGCAGACAGATTCAAGGCCCCGCTCCGACGCGCCTCGGTTGCGATTTCTGCGCTTTGATCGAGACCGCATGCAAGGACCGCCGATTATGGATTACGTGACACTCGACAGCAATGCCATGGAGCAGGATTGCTGCCCGGCAGATGTCGGCGTGCAAGCTGTCGCGCCAATGCGCGGCGCGGCCAGGGCGATCGTGCCCGAAGACGTGCAAGACGCCATTCGGACGCTGCTGCGCTGGGCCGGTGATGATCCCTCACGCGAGGGCCTTGTCGACACTCCTGCCCGCGTTGGCAGAGCCTGGCGCGAATATTGTGCGGGCTACGCAGAAGATCCCGCCGTTCACTTGCAGCGAACTTTCAGCGAAGTGGCCGGCTATGATGAAGTCGTGGTATTGAAGGACATCCCCTTCCAATCCCATTGCGAACATCATCTCGCGCCGATTACCGGCGTGGCATCGATCGCCTATCTGCCCCGCAATCGGGTGGTGGGCATTTCCAAGCTGGCCCGGGTGTTGCACGGCTATGCCCGCCGGCTCCAGATCCAGGAACGCCTGACCAGCGAAGTGGCCCGGTGCATCTGGGATCATCTTCACCCACAGGGCGTCGCCGTGGTCATCGAGGCGCAGCATGGCTGCATGACCGGTCGCGGCGTCAGAACCCCCGGCGTCGGCATGGTCACCAGCAGAATGCTGGGCTGCTTTCTCGATGATCCCAGCAGCCGCAAGGAAGTGCTCGCGCTGATGGGACGGGGATAAGGGCCGTATCTGCGTGTTTCATGTTGCGATTGTAGGCGCGGGCATGGCCGGCTTGTCCTGCGCCGAAACGCTGTGCAAAGCCGGGATAAAGGTCACCTTGTTCGACAAAGGCCGCGGTCCGGGAGGCCGCATGTCCAGCCGGCGCATCGATACCCCGCAAGGCATTGCCGAGTTTGATTTCGGCGCCCAATATTTCACCGCACGCGACGCAGGCTTCGCCGAACAGGTTGTGCAGTGGGAGCGCGACGGCCTTGTCGCGCATTGGCCCGCCGCGCGTCATGATGCGTTTGTCGGTGTTCCGACGATGAACGCCATCTTGCGTCACCTCTGCAGCCACCACAATGTCCATTTCTCCCGCCTGATCAAAGGGGTCGTGCGACGCGGCGCGCGCTGGCAACTGGTCGGCGAAGGCGTGGGCAACGCGCTGTTTGACGCCGTTGTTCTCGCACTTCCGGCAGAACAGAGCGCGCCGATCATGACCCTGCACGATTTCGAACTGGCACAAGCGGCGCTCTATGCCCGGTCCCAGCCCAGTTGGACCGGCATGTTCGCCTTCGCCGAACGGCTGGCCCATGATACCGGCATCGTGCGTGACAGCGGGATCATCGCGTGGGCCGCTCGCAGCAACGACAAGCCCGGCCGATCAGGGCCCGAAGGCTGGGTTGTTCAGGCCGATCCAGCCTGGACCCTTGAACATCTCGAATGGTCACCGGACTTGATAGGCCCCCATCTGATCGCCGCGCTTGAGGCAGAGAATGGGAGAAGCCTGCCCGCGTTGATCGGCCAATCGATCCATCGCTGGCGCTATGGATTGTCTGCCGGCACCGGGGTGGGATGCCTGTGGAACGAGGCGCAGCGCCTCGGTGCATGCGGAGACTGGCTGCTCGGTCCGCGCGTCGAATGCGCCTGGGTCTCGGGACGGCTGCTCGCCGAGCGGATGATCGCAGCCCCCTCGATCGCAGCCGAATAGTTGAGGACTGCACAACGGCAAAAGGTTTTGCATGCTTGATTGCAGCGAAGGCCTGGGCAAGGGTCGGCACGGCCTGACCATGACCGGGAGCGCGCGGCAATGCCGATGATCAAACTAAAGCTGCAAGTGCTGTGCGACAATGCCATTGCCATCGGTCCGGGCAAGGCCGACCTGCTTGAACAGATCATGGCCACGGGCTCCATTTCCGGCGCAGCCCGCGAAATGGGAATGAGTTACCGCCGCGCCTGGCAATTGGTTGACGTGATGAACCGGTGCTGGAGCGACCGACTTGTCGAAACGACCCCCGGTCGCGCGAGCGGGGGCGCACGCGTAACCGAATTGGGCATTGCGGTGGTGCATCGCTATCGCGCCATGCAGCACACCCTGGAAACCTGCGCCGAAGAAAACGGCTGGCGCGAATTGTCCGCAGCAATCCGCGAAACGCCTCTGCCTCATCAACCCGGCAGCACCCTGCCGCAGCCCGAATGCGACAGCGCTGATAAGGCAGGGTAACCGGGCGATGAAGGCCAAAGGGGGCGATCTCATGCCGAACCGCCCCATCGCTCCCGCTCAGTTCAGGCCAGCTTTGATCAGGCCGGCTTAGATTAGGCCAGCTTAGATTAGGTTCGTCGCACTTGCCCCCAGTTCCGCAAAATAGCGGGCCATCGCATCGGCAGCCTTGTCTGTCAGGGTAATGAAAGCGCGCCGCCGATCGGTTTCGTCATCAACCCGCTGCAACAGGCCCGCATCTGTCATTTGCCCGATCCAGCGCAGCGCTGTCGTCGGGGGCACACCCGATGCAATGCACAGCGACGTGACCGAAACGCGGACATGTTCGACCCGCGCAGCCGTCAGATCAAGCAGCATGTCCCAGGCCGGATCGGCAAACAGGTCGCCTTCGAAAAAACGCGCCCGCAATTGCCGCTGGCGGATGATCTTGCGCACGAGGCGCGGATCGGGAAGCGGTGGACGCGACGCCCTGACCAGGCGATCGCTACCCCCGTCAAACTGCGGATCAAGCTTCGTATCGACTTTTCCGGCATAGCCCGGCTGGTTTTCAAAGCGGAATGCGCTGGGCGCCTCGCTGGTTCCATGCGACGAAATCTGCTCGAGTTTGTGGGCAATCTGGCTGACTTGTTCGGTCAGGCGCAAAAGGCTGAGCCGATCCTCTTCCGACAATTCGCGCACGCGGTTGCCGCTGCGCGCAAGAACCCGGCCCAGCGCAATGACCCGATCCGCCCGGCTGGGCGTGACCAATATTTGCGCATCGGCTGTGTCGAGACACCCGAACACTTCGTCCAGCGATCCCATCGAGGTTGAAACGACCAGATGCGAACCCGATTTCGAAGCCCGCTGATCCAGCCGGGACAGCGCTGCCAGTTCAGCACCATCGATCACCGGACAATCGACGAGCACCAGTTCCGGCAGAGACGGCGGATCGCCCGGCTCGAGCAACCGGGCCAAATCAGTCGTCTGCGCCACGCGCAATCCCGCCGCAGCCGCATCTTCGGCCATTTCCGCGCGCAAATAACCACGGTCGGCATAGATCGAAACTGCAAGGCCGGAGCGGCCAGACGAGCCGAATCCTTGCCCCGAGCCGGGGTCGTCACTGCCGTATTCGAACTGCGGTGCCGCCTGAGCCATGTCCTGTAAAATCCTTTCGCGCCGAAACGCGAACAAGAGTGGAACAAACGGCTATAAGGTCAACTACGGATACCTCGAATTTGGATCAAGGCACGATCTCGACCGGGGTATTATCCCCCACCAGAGACCATATTTCCTCTATTTCCATGTTACTTACGGCGATACACCCGGCGGTCCAATCCCCCGCAGGTCGATCGGCCATGCCGTTCGGCTGACCATGGATAAAGATCGCTCCGCCCGGATCGTGTCCCCGCACGCCCGCAAACGCCACATCCTGCGCCGCCGGATAGGACAAGTGCAGCGCAAGGTGATAAGCGCTTGTTTCCAGCCCCCGATCAATCCGGTAGCGCCCCTCGGGCGTGCGGCCATCGCCCGCGAAATGTTTCGGGCCGACCGGCTGCCAGCCGAGCTGAATATCGCGATAGACGCGCAAGGGCTCACCGCTCGACGAATAGAGCGTCATCCGCCGCGCCGTCTTTTCGATCAGCACACGGTCCACACCGGACGCCTGGGCACAGGCGACCCCGGGACAGGCCACCCCTGCACAGAACAGCGCGCCAAGCACCAGCGCAAGGCCCGATCGACCTCGCCCCCGGTGCCCGGCGCCCGCCATCTCAGTCGACGAAAGGATCGCGCACGAGGATCGTGTCCTCACGCTCGGGAGACGTCGAAACCAGCGCCACCGGCGTCTCGATCAATTCCTGCACGCGCTGGATATACTTGATTGCCTGTGCCGGCAGATCGGCCCACGACCGCGCGCCCGCCGTCGTGCCGTGCCACCCTTCGATCTCTTCATAGATCGGTTCGACTTCGGCCTGATCGGCGGCATGGCTGGGGAAATAATCGAGCACTTTGCCGCGCAGCCGATACCCGGTGCAGATCCGCACTTTGTCAAATCCGTCGAGTACATCGAGCTTGGTCAGCGCGATCCCGGTCACCCCGGAAATGGCGCAGGACTGACGCACCAGCACCGCGTCAAACCAGCCGCAGCGCCGCTTGCGCCCGGTCACGGTGCCGAATTCATGGCCCCGCTCGCCCAGCCGCTGCCCCGTTTCGTCGGTCAGTTCGGTCGGAAACGGACCCGATCCGACCCTGGTCGTATAGGCCTTCACGATACCCAGCACAAAGCCCGTCGCCGCAGGCCCAAGGCCCGAACCCGACGCCGCGGTGCCCGAAACCGTGTTCGACGAGGTGACAAACGGGTATGTCCCGTGATCGACGTCGAGCAGAACGCCCTGCGCGCCTTCGAACAGGATCCGCGCCCCGGCCTTGCGCACGGTCTGCAGCCGCTTCCACACCGGCTCGGCAAATTGCAGCACAAACGGCGCAATTTCGCGCAAGGCTTCCACCAGCGCAACGCGATCGACCGCCGGCTGGCCAAACCCGGCGCGCAGCGCATCGTGATGCGCGCAAAGCCGATCCAACTGCGCATCCATCGCGTCGAGATGCGCCAGATCGCACACCCGGAGCGCGCGCCGCCCGACTTTGTCTTCATAGGCCGGGCCGATCCCGCGCCCGGTCGTGCCGATCTTGCCCGTGCCCGCCGCCATCTCGCGCAATCCGTCAAGATCGCGGTGCAGCGGCAGGATCAGCGGGCAATTGTCGGCAATCGCGAAATTACCGGGGTTGATTTCCACCCCCTGCCCCGACAGCTTTTCCACTTCGGCCTTCAGCGCCCACGGGTCGAGCACGACGCCGTTGCCGATGATCGACAGCGTCCCGGTGACAATGCCCGAAGGCAATAGGCTCAGCTTGTAGACCTGTTCGCCGACCACCAGCGTATGACCGGCATTGTGCCCGCCCTGAAAACGCACGACGGCGTCCGCGCGACTGGCCAGCCAGTCGACGATCTTGCCCTTGCCCTCATCGCCCCATTGGGCGCCGATCACGGTAACATTTGCCATGGATACAGATTATCCCCTGCCGGGTGATCCGCAAGACGCCCTTCGACAGGACTCGACGCCGCGGATGGAACGGAAAAGTCGGACGGGCCAACCTTTGACTGCGCGCGGCGCACTAGGGGGAGATCAAGCCTCAAGTCAAGGCCCACCCCGGTCGACTCTTCCCTTTCCCACCGCATTGCGCCACACCATGGCGACCCTGCCTGCCTGGGCCAAAGGGAACCTCGCCTTGCGCAACCCGCTTGTCAGCCTGTTGATCACCATCGGCCTGACCTTGGGCAGTTGGGCCGATGCGCGCGCGGGCCATCCGGCGCCCCCCGTCCCCACCCCCTTGCGCTATGGCCCCGACCCGGTTCAATCGATCGATGTCTGGCCGGCGCGCGCTTCGTCGCATCCAACGCCGCTGGTTCTTTTCGTCCACGGCGGCGCGTGGAGCCTCGGCAGCAAGGACAATGCCACCGGCCGCGCCAAGATCGCTCACTTCGCGGCGCGCAATTTCGCTTTCGCAACGATCGGCTATCGGCTGGTGCCTGCGGCCCGCGTCGAGGATCAGGCGGCCGATCTCGCGCATGCGCTCGCCTGTCTGCTGGCGCAGGCCGATCGGCTGGGCATCGATCCCCGCCGCGTCATCGTGATGGGCCACAGCGCTGGCGCGCACCTCGCCGCGCTGGTCGGCACCGATCCGCGCTGGCTTCATGACGTCGGGCTGACATTCGATGCCATCGCCGGAATCGTGGCCATCGACGGCGCCGCCTACGACGTGCCGCGCCAGATGCGCGATGCGCCGCGGCTGCTGGCCCCGCTCTATGCCCAGGCTTTCGGCAACGATCCGGAGCGGCAGCGCGCCCTGTCCCCGTCGTGGCAGGCCGCCGCGCCCAATGTCGCCAATTGGCTGCTGCTGCATGTCAATCGCCCCGACGGCACCCGCCAGACCGAAGCGCTCGCCGCCGCGCTGCGCCGCGCGGGCAGCACAGTCGATGTCGTGTCCTTGCCAGGGAGCGGCCTGTCCGGCCATGTCGCCGCCAACCGCAGCATAGGCGATCCGACTTATCCCGGCACCACCGCCGTCGACCAATGGATCGATCGTGTACTGGCCGGGCGTACTCTCGCCGCGCGCCAGATGGCACCCGCCTGACTCTGAAAGCCTGACGCCGGCGATCAGACCGGTTCGGCCCCCACAGCAGTCAGGACATGGCTGCACCCCAGCGCCGCAGCGCTGTCCGCCTCGGCCAAGGCTGCCACCGTGCGCCATCCGATCGCGCGCAACCGCGCCGCCGCGTCCGCGTCATGCCCCAGCGGCAGGAACACGCGATCCTCTTCCGGCTCGGCATCGGCCAACACGTCGATCAGGCCATCGGGATAGAGCGAAAACCCCGTCGCCACCTCGCCCCCGTTGGGCCCGGCAATGCGATACGTGCCGCCCCGCCCCAAAATCCCGCGTACACCCTCGGCATAGAGCGTAAAGCCAAACCACGACTGGTATTCAAACCCGTGCCGCTCGCTCGGATCGAGCGTCAGCCGTGCGCGCCCGCTCAGCCGCGCGGCAATCTCGCGCAGCGCGGCGATCCGCCCGGCCAGCACGCCGCCGGTATCGAATTGCGCGAGCCGCTCGATCGCGCTGTCGAATTCACCGGTGGCATAGAGCAGCGGAACATAAGCCGCGCCGCCCGCATCGACCAATCCGCCCGCGTCCTTGGTATCGAGCTCGCGCCGCACCCCCTCGATCGCGTCAGGCGCCAAAGGCAATGCCTGCGCCGCGAGCACGTCGACCAGATCGGGCAGCGTGAAATCGACACTGACCCCGGTCGCGCCCGCCGCCTGAACCGCTTCGATCGCCATGGCCACGATCTCGCTCGCCGCCGCCATGCTGTCGCTGCCGATCACTTCGGCCCCGCATTGCAGCTTTTCGCGCGAAGGATCGAGCCCGTCGCCGCGGATCAGCAAGACCTGCCCGGAATAGCACAACCGCAAAGGCCGCGCCGCCGCCGCCAGCCGCGAGGCCGCAATCCGCCCGATCTGCGGCGTATGATCGCCGCGCAGGATCATCATGCGCAGGCTTTGCGGATCGACAAAGCGAAACATCCGTCGCGACCGGATTCCCGCCATGCGCGCGCCCAGCGTTTCGTCAAATTCGATCATCGGCGGCAGCACACGGTCATAGCCGTGCCCATGCATCACGTCATGAATAGCCCGCATGACCCGCGTCGCCGCCGCCGCTTCCTGCGGCAAACGGTCCTCCAGACCCTCGGGCAAAAGGTCGGGCTGGCTATTGCTGATGGCGCTGTTGCTCATGGACAGCGCCTTTAGCCGCATTGCGGGGCAAAGGGAAAGAGCCTGATCAGGGGAAAGGGCCTGATCGGGTTCCCGACACGTCGCCGGGCGCGATCTTCGACGATCGGACGATTTGCGACTGATCGACATTCGCCGCGTCATCTGTCAGGGGCGATTTGCCCCATCATAAAGGGCCTGAAAAGAAACTTCCGGAGATGCAGCAATGTCGGATGCGACGCAAAGGCAGCAAAGCGCGATCACCATGACCGCCGACCAGGCGGTCGCCATGATCCCCGATGGCGCCAAAGTGGCCATGTCGCTGGGGGCAGGTGCCCCTCCCGCCCTGCTCGATGCGCTCGCCGCGCGTGCGCGCGCCGAACCGACCATCCGGATCGGCATCTATTACATGCTGTCGACCGCAGTCGCCGGGCGCAGCGTCCTCGATGCCGCGCTGAACGACCGACTGATCCCGATGAGCTATTTCCATAGCGGCGTCGAGCGCGCGCTGGACAAGGCGCGCGCGGCAACCGACGCGCCCTGGGTCGATCTCCTGCCGTCGCATTTCAGCCAGGTGCCGCGTTCGCTGGTCGAACATGTCGGTGTCGACACGCTGATCGCCACGGTCGCGCCGATGGATTCAGACGGCTGTTTCAGCCTGGGCACCAATACCGACTATGCGCTGGCCGTGGCGCGCAAGCCGGGCGCGCGGATCATTCTGGAGGTCAATCGCCAGATGCCGCATGTACGCGGCGATTCGCTCATTCCGCTCAGCGCGGTGACTGCGCTGGTGGAAAACGATGCGCCGCTGATCGAATTGCCCGCCGCCCCGCGCAGCGAAACCGATGATCGCATCGGCGCGCTGATCGCGGAGCTGGTCGACGATGGCGCCTGCCTGCAAATGGGAATCGGCGCCCTGCCCGACGCCGTCTGCGCCGGGCTCGTTCATCACCGCAATCTGGGCATTCATACCGAAATGATGACCAACGGGCTGGCCCGGCTGATCATGGCCGGAGTCGTCGACAACAGTCGCAAGCAGATCCATCCCGGCGTTTCGGTGTTCACTTTCGCGATGGGCGACCGCGCGCTGTACGATTTCATCACCGACAATCCCGCCGTCGAAACCTACCCGGTGGACCACGTCAACAATCCGGACATCATCGCGCGCAACGACAATGTCGTCTCGGTCAATGCCACGACGCAGATCGATCTTAACGGCGCGTGCAATTCGGAATTTGTCGGCGGTCGGCAATTCAGCGCCACCGGCGGTCAGGTCGATTTCGTGCGCGGCGCCTATATGTCGCGCGGCGGCAAATCGATCATCGCCTGCCACTCGACTGCCGCCGGCGGCAAAGTGTCGCGCATCGTCGCCTCGCTGACCGGGCCGGTCACCACGCTGCGCAACGAAACGCATATCGTCGTCACCGAATTTGGCCGCGCCGATCTCAAAGGCAAGACTCTCGCCCAGCGCGCCGAAGCCCTGATCGCCATAGCCCACCCCGATTTCCGCGAGGATCTGGCCCGCGAGGCCCACGCCCTGCGGCTGCTGCGCGGTTAAACCCCGACCATTACGGGCCGACAGATTTGCGTGGACGCCCACCTTTGGCCCCATTGGCCCGCGCGGCGGCGGCCTTGGCGGGTGAACGCGCTTGCCCGGCGTGACGCGCTATATAAGCATGTCAAGTGCGCAATTGGAGGCTGGCTGGTGGATTCGGAAAGAAAACGGCCTGGCGATGAAAATGGGGTGCCATTGCGCGCCGGGCAAATCGGCAGGCATCGATTGACTTCGGCAGGGCGCATTGCCCGTATCCTGGCATTTGCATTTGGTGGAACGCTGATCCTGCAAGGCTGCGATGGCACGACATATCCGCCCTATCGCTACAAGGAAACGGTGGTGGTCGAGACGCCGCAGGGCATTCGCACTGGCTCAACGGTCATCGAGGTGCGCATGTACAAGGAGGGGCAGAGCAACCCCTTCGCGCGCGGCGCTATCCACGGTCAGTTCAAAGGAGAGGCGGCGGAGGTCGACCTGCCCAATGGGCGAGCGCTGTTCGCCCTGCTGACCAGCCCGTCGAACTATGGCTGGGCAAAAGGAGCGTACCAGATGCTGGCGCAACTGACGCCCGAGGAAATGGCGCAGCCCTATGACCCTGACAACACTGGCTTTGACATCCAGTATCGCCGCGCGATGGCGCTGAAGGGGCCGCAGATTTTACCACGGATGATGCCGTCAGCGGCGCCATCGCACGAGCCCGTTTCGGCTTACCCGTGGCTCGTGACGTTTGGAAACATGACGGATCCGACTAGCGTTCGGGCGGTCGATCCCGACAATTTGGCTGCCAGTTTCGGGCATGGCTACAAACTCAGGGCAATCGTGTTGGAGAAAACCGATGAGCCGGTGGGCGCGCGAATTCAAAAGGCGTTGGTCTGGCTGAATGATTATAGGGCTCGAAATTCTAGACTGGATGGCGATACATCTGTGGCTATTAAGTCTAATGACCTAAAAAGTAATTTGTCATCTGGCGATTTTTGGGTGGAGTCTTACTAATGGATCAGGACCTATTTGTCGCCATATTGGCCTTGGATTCTTATGATCGTGGATACGACTCCGATTTAAGTTATTCCTTATCCGATGCAATCGGAACGAAAATTGGAAATGCGACTGTAATTGCGCACTCAAGCGATGCAGCATCTTCTAACGAAGTGCAGGCCGGCTTCTATGCGATCGCCTACGACTGGGATGGCACGACAGTTATTTCCTATCGTGGAACAAATTTTGATTTCACCGGTGGTACTGGTAGTCCTATTTTCAAAGATTTCTTGAACGGATGGTCTCTGTTCACCGGCATCGGTACGAACTCGCGAGTTCCGGGGACACAATATCCAATTCAGCGAGTTCCGGGGACACAATATCCAATTCAGCACGAGTTCCGGGGACACCGAGTTCCGGGGACACAATATCCAATTCAGCACGAGTTCCGGGGACACAATATCCCA
>NZ_KQ954310.1:0-23190 GCF_001519055.1 Novosphingobium sp. Fuku2-ISO-50
ACAGTGCGCATGTTCAGGGCGCCACGGGGATGCCGTGATGATCGTTCCTGATCGTCAAGTATGTCGCGTCCCGCCCGCGCGCCATAGCCGGACAGCTTCTCCCATGGCGTGGCGCAAGGGTCGGGATTGTTCGTTCACTCCTCGATGATCGTGATCACCCGATCGGGACAGGCTTTGGCACCAAGCCGCGCCGCTTTTTCCATGTCGCGCGGAACTTCCACGGTCTGGCCGCGCAAGGCATTGTAACCATTGCTATCAAGCTTGTAGAATTCCTTGGCCATGACCCAGCACCGGGCGTGGCCGCAGCAGTTGCGTTCGTCGACCGTGATACGCATTTTCTTGCTCCTTCGCGCAGATCACCAGACCAGATCGAGCGTCCGCATGGAGCGCAGAAAGCCGGTGACATAGGTTGGTGCGGTTCCCGGTTTGATGGCAAAATCGGGAATTCGCTTGAGCCACTCCTGAAGGACGATGCGCAGTTCCAAGCGCGCCAGATTGGAGCCGATACAGCGGTGCGGGCCCGCGCCAAAGGTATTGTGCGGTACGGTCTGACGGTGAATATCGACCGTCTCGGGGTTTTCGACTGCCTTGGGATCGCGCGAACTGGCCGAATAGGCCAGCATCACGAAATCGCCCTGCTTCATGTTCGTTCCGGCGACCGCGACATCGCGGGTGCACGTGCGCCCGATCCCGACGATGGGGGGGAAGGCGCGGGCGAATTCTTCCACAGCATTGGCGACAGCATCGGGATTGGCAGCCAGAAATGCCCGGTCCTCGGGATGTTCGGCCAGATGCGCCAAGGCCGAGGCCATGACATAAGTGGTCGTAGCGATGCCGCCGAAGGTGATATCCACCAGCACGCTGACTTTATGTTCCCACGGCGCTTCCTGTCCGTCTTCGTATTTGACGCCTGCCAGGATGGTGTCGACCATGTCGCCGCGCGGGGGCATGGTGGACCGTTGTTTGAGATAGTTTTCGAGGTAGGCAAAAACCCTGCCCATATGACCGGGTCGCTCTTCGGCAGGGGCAAAGGTGCCCATTTCGACTCCGTCGACCAACATCGCGAGGTCTTCGACCGGAACGCCGAGGATGTTTTTGAAAAAGGCCCAGCCGGGCAGGATTTCGCCGAATTCGGATATGAATTCGCAGCTTCCGTTGGCGATGAAACGGTCGATCAGATCATGACAATCCTGGGCGATCGTGGCTTCGTAATCGGCCACGGTCATCGGACTGAGGTGCGGATTCAGCCTGCTGCGCCAGGCGGTGTGGCGCGGAGGATCGGATTCTTCGGGATAAAGAAAGGGCAATCCTTCGGGGCGATTGGGCATATAGCCCCCGGCGCTCGAAAAGGTCTCCCAGTCCTGTGCCAGGCGACGAACATCTTCGTTGCGACTGACCCACCAATAACCGTTGCCGACATTGCTGCGCGCAACAGGGCAATGCGCCAGATGTTCGGAGAGAACTTCATTAAATTGGGTGTTAAATCGAGGGTCATCGTAATCAAAATCGTTGAAAATGTCTCGGCCAAAGCGCAATTTCAATTCTTCCATTGTTGGATTGGCGTCGTTCATTTTTCTGTCTCCCATTTGGCCTTGCCCGCGTCGCAGGCGTCATGCATCCGACCGGGTCGCGCGCCTGGCGCCCCCCGGGGGTGGTCCCTGACACGGCGACATCTTGAATAACGAATGTTTGTTTTTTATTGAGCTCCAGCGGGCGGGCATTGATCAGGATCAAAGTCTGCTCACGTTTGCGATGCGCAATGATGACCAATCCCGACAATTTCCGGAGCAAACCCGATGCCATTCGTTCGCCAGCATCTGATTGATCCGCTAAGCTGTGTGCGTTGCGACAGTTGCCGCTTCGTGTGCACGAACAAGGCAATAACCAAGATCGACGGCACTCTCGCAATCGATTTTGACCTCTGTGACGGGGCCGGGGCCTGCATTGGTGCGTGCGATACCGGGGCTATCCAGTCATGGCGGGTGGTTGAGTCCGGTGCCGTCTACGCCACGGAGGAACAGGCGATGTGGTTCGAATTGCCGCCGCAGCAGGATTTCGGCGACGACGCGGTGTCGCCCCAGGATCCCGCAGTGCCTTGTGCGGGTGCCTGTGCGCCAGCGACGGCGCAGCGACCGCAAGTCGGCAAGTTTCGTGATTCTGCGCCGGCACAGGCGCGGGTTGTCGCCAATGTGATGCTGACGCCCGGCGGCACGTCCGAAATCCATCATGTGGTGATCGATCTGACCGATAGCGGAATGATCGTCGCTGAAGGCCAGTCGGTTGGGATATTGCCGCCGGGGACCGACGACCAGGGGCGCCCGCACGAGGCGCGCCTCTATTCCGTGGCTAGCGCGCGTTGCGGGGAGGCCGGGCAGCAACACCACGTTGCGTTCACGATCAAGCGCGTGGTGTCCGTTATCGACGGGCAGGTCTATCCAGGCGTATGTTCAAATCATGTGTGCGACCTGCGGCCGGGTGATCCGGTGCGCCTGACTGGGCCGTATGGCGCTTCCTTTCTGTTGCCGGAAGATCCGCAGGCGCAGTTCCTGTTCATCTGTACCGGAACCGGGATCGCGCCGATGCGGGGGATGATCGAGTGGTGGATGCGATCCGGGTGGGCCACGGCGGATCGACTGATGCTTGTCTATGGTGCCAGGACAGTGCGCGACCTTGCCTATCATGACGAACTGGCGCTGGCCGCCGAACGTGGTGACATCGGCCTTGAGTTGGCTTTGTCGCGCGATCCGGGGAAGGCGCGCCGATATGTCCAGGACGCGCTGGCTGAACGGCGCGACCGGATTGCCCGGCATCTCGCCTCGCCAAACGCCTATGTCTATTTGTGCGGACTGGTTTCGATGGAGGCTGGCGTGTTTGACGCATTTGCCGCGATCTGCGCGGCGGCGGGGCTGGATTGGCCTGCGATCGAGGTCGCAATGCGTGCCGAAGGCCGATTGCATATGGAGACCTATTGAGCCATGCTGAGCGGAGATCGGAAAGCGTCGCCTGGCGTTTCATGGTAACCGGCTCGATCTTGCAAGATGTTGAACCGGGGAGCATTTCGGAACTGGCAACGCCGTGCCGGGACAGATAGCCAATCCGCCGGGCGCTGCCGCAAAAATGCCAATCTGCGCTTGACAAATTCACCGACATGATCGATCGTTCAAAAAACAAACAGTTGTTTTAGATGTGTGAGAGTGAAGGCGCGGATTGATCGGCAGATCCATGGCAATCATCAGTTCCATGCCGGGAGACGGTCATGCGCTTGCGCGCAACGCCGTCGCTCCGGTGCGATTCCAGCGCACATTCGAATGATCGGTTCAAGCGTCAGGGCAAGACATGATCCTGACTACGGGGGAAATTCGTCGAGCCGCAAGGCATCCACGTACGACTGGGATTTGAGGAGATGTTGATGGGCAAGCAGCCAGATTTTGACGCAGTGGTCATTGGCGCCGGAATTACCGGCATGTATCAGTTGTACAAGCTGCGCGAGCAGGGTTATTCGGTCAAGGGTATCGAGGCCGCGCCGGATGTCGGCGGTGCATGGTTCTGGAACCGTTATCCGGGCTGCCGGGTCGATTCGGAAAGCCATACCTACAGCTATTTCTGGTCGCCCGAACTGCTGCAAAAGTTCAACTGGACCGAGCGCTTTGCCGGGCAGCCCGAAGTGCTGTCCTATTTGCAGACCGCAGCCGATCTGATGGACGTCCGCAAGGATTACATATTCAACCAGCGCGTGCGCCATGCGCGGTGGGACGATGTCAACAAATTCTGGGTGATCCAGCTTGAAGAGGGCGGCTCGGTCCCGATCACCGCACGCTTTCTGTTTTCCGCAATGGGCCCGCTGTCGGCACCGCAAATGCCCAATGTTCCGGGCGTCTATACGTTCGAAGGGCCGTGGTATCATACTGGCCGCTGGCCGCGCGATCCCAACAGCAATCGCGGTGCCGACCTTGATTTCACCGGCCATCGGGTGGCCGTCATCGGGACCGGCGCCTCGGGCGTGCAGGTCATTCAGGAAATGGCCAAAGTGGCCAAGGACCTTTATGTTTTCCAACGCAGCCCAAACTGGTGCAATCCGCTTGGCAACGCTCCGCTCAGCCAGGAAGAAATGGATGAAATCAAGCGTAACTACAAGGCGCTGAATGAATTCTGCGATACGACGCTGTCAGGCTTTCCGCACAAATGGATCGACAAGCACACGCTTGATGTTCCGGCCGAAGAGCGCGAAGCGACCTGGGAAGAGCTCTACAAAGGCCCCGGGTTTCGTCTTTGGCTCGGGAACTACAAGGATTATCTTGAAAATCCCGAAGCCAATGCCTTGGTGACTGATTTTGTCCGGCGCAAGATCCGCGAACGCGTCAAAGATCCGGTCACGGCCGAGAAATTGACGCCGCGTGACCACGGCTACGGCACCCGCCGCGTGCCGATGGAAACCAAGTACTATGAATGTTACAATCAGGACAATGTGCACCTGATCGATTTGCGCGAGACGCCCATCGAACGGATCGAGCCGACCGGCATACGCACCAGCGATGGCGTGCTGACCGAAGTGGACGTGATCGTCTACGCGACCGGCTTCTATGCGATCCGCGGCTCCCTGAGCCGGATCGAGATCTATGGCAAGGACGGTCGCTCGCTCAATGAAGTGTGGCGCGAAGAAGGCGTCAGCACGTACCTTGGCTTGATGATCGATGGCTTTCCCAACTTCTTCACGCTTGTCGGGCCGCAGAACGGCACGGTGTTTTGCAACATTCCCCGCTGTTCGGCAGTCGCGATCGACTGGAATACCGGGCTCATGCAGAATGTTCTCGACAAGGGCATTACCACCATTGAGGCGGACCCTGAGGCGCAGGACGAATGGAACCGGTTGTGCGAAGAATTGCTGGCCAAAGGCTTGATCGGCAAAACCAATTCCTGGTTCACGGGCGTGAATAAAAACGTCGAGGGCGCGCAGAAGCGCGAAGTGCTGTTCTATGCCGGCGGGATTCCCGAATTCAAGGAACTCTGCAAGGAAATCCAGGCCGATAACTGGCGCGGATTTCTGTTCGACGGTGTGCCTGCCACCAAGCTGAATGAACCTGCATGACCGTTGCCGGGACATTGGAAGCGCGCCTGTCGCTCGGCGGGAAGATCGCGGTGGTGACAGGCGCTGCGAGCGGGATCGGTCGCGCTGCCGCGCAACTGCTTTGCACTCTGGGTGCCCGCGTGGTGTTTCTCGATCGCGATGCCGCAGGATTGGCGGTGGCGGTCGGGGAATGCGCGGACTTTGCCGGTGCTGCGCTGTCGTTCGAACTCGATCTGTCCGACCATCGTGCCATCGAGACGGTGTTCGCGCAGATCGTCGAGGTTTGCGGCGGAATCGACATTCTGGTCAATTCGGCGGCAATGAACGTGTCGGGCGCGAGCGTCGATTACGATCTCGAAACCTGGCAGCGCGTGCTGGATGTCAATCTGACTGGACTGTTCCTCACTTCACGGCTGTCGGCCCGCTCGATGATTGCGCGCGAAGTTGGCGGGGCGATCGTCAATGTGGCGTCGGTAGGCGGACTCAGCGCGGGGATCACCGGGCGCGGCAACGCCAATCCGTCGTACCGCGCATCAAAGGGCGGTGTGGTCAATCTGACGCGTGCGCTGGCGGTCGAGTGGGCCGCAAAGGGCATCCGGGTCAACGCCGTCGCGCCCGGCTATGTCCGGACACCGATGGTTGCGCGCCTGACCAACGATCCCGTGAAAGAGGCTGCCGCCGCCGAAAAAGTCCCGCTTGGGCGCTTTGCCGAGCCGGAAGAGATCGGCTGGGTCATCGCCTTTCTTGCCGGCGAAGGCGCATCGATGGTCACCGGACAGACCATCCCTGTCGATGGCGGCCTGTTGGCCTGAACGGATAAACACACGATGTCACAGCGCAAGAAGCCCCACGTTCACCCGGTCGATGAAGCATGGCTTGCGCTTGGCACCGAAGCGCCCATCGAACCCGCGATCGAAATCGTCGATTCGCATATTCACTTGTGGGATTTTTCGGATCCGGCCTATTTCGTCGCGGACTATGAGCGCGATGCGAGGGCTGCCGGAATTGTCGCCTCGGTCTATGTTGATTGCACGATGGCCTATCGCGATGGCGGCCCCGTCGCGATGGAGCCGGTGGGCGAAGTCGAGTTTGCCAGCGCGCAGGCAGACCAAGCAGGTGATGGCGTCGCCGTGGCACAGGCCATCGTCGGCTGGGCCGATCTCACGCTCGGGGATGCGGTCGATCCGGTGCTTGACGCGCTCGAACTGGCCGGGCGCGGGCGATTTCGCGGCGTACGGGCACGCGCAACGTATGACCCGGACCCGATTGCCGGATATGGCGAGACCGGGGCGCCTGCCGGACTTTTGGCACGAGCGGATTTTCGGTGCGGCGTTGCCCGCTTGCACGACCGCGGGCATGTTCTCGACGTCTATGCGTTTCACACCCAGTTGGGCGAAGTCGCGGATCTGGCGCGGGCCTTTCCGGACCTGCCGATCATCCTCAACCATATCGGCGGCCCGATTGGCGTGGGTGCCTATGCTGACAAGCCGGTGAAGGTCTTTGCCGACTGGATGCACGGTATCGACGATGTCGCGACGTGTCCGAACGTCGTGATCAAAATCGGTGGCTTTGCCATTTCGCGCATCGGCATCGTCAAGGCTCAAGGGCGCGCGCGGCCGTTTTCGTCCAAGGAACTCGCCGATGCGTTCAGGCCGTGGGTCGACCATTGCTTTGCCGAATTCGGGCCCGAGCGGTGTTTGTTCGGCAGCAATTTTCCGGTCGATAAAGTCGCCTTTCCGCTGGTCAACTTGGTCAACGCGATGAAAATCCTGCTTGCGGGCCATTCGGTCGGTGAACAGCGCGCATTTTTTGCCGGGAACGCTCGCAAAATTTATAAAATCCAATTTTGACAAGAAACGTGAGAGGGTTTGTATCCGATGTCTTCACAGCCGCTATCGGACATCAGGGTCCTTGACATTTCGCGGGTGCTTGCAGCGCCCTATGCGGCGCAGATGCTGAGCGACCTGGGGGCCGATGTCATCAAGGTCGAGGCGATGACCGGCGATGATACCCGGACCTGGGGAACGCACTATTTCCGCGCGGTAAACCGCGGAAAGCGCAGCATTGCGATCAATTTGAAGGACCCGCGCGGTCAAGACATCGTCCGTCGTCTGGCCAGGCGTTCGGACGTCATGCTCGAAAATTTCAAGGTCGGCGACCTGGCGCGCTTTGGACTCGATTACGAGCGGTTGAGTCAGGAAAATCCAGGCCTGATCTATCTGTCGGTAACGGGATTTGGCCAGACCGGGCCGCGTGCGGCACAACCGGGCTATGATACGATCATCCAGGGCATGACCGGGATCATGACGCTGTGCGGCGAACCGGACCGGCCGCCGGCGCGCGCCGGTCTACCGATTGTCGATGTCATGTCGGGCATGGTCGGGACGATCGGCGTTCTGGCCGCATTGCACGAACGTGCATTGAGCGGCAAAGGGCAGCAGATCGACATATCCTTGTTCGACGTCGGCGTGATGATGCTGGTCGATGCCGGGCAGGATTATCTTGACAATGACCATATCCAGAGCCGGCTGGGCGGGATCAATCGCAATTTCGCACCGGCGCAGCCGTTCCGCACAACGACCGGATGGGTAACGCTGGCCGTCGCGACCGATGAGCAGTTTCGCAGGATGTGCGCGGCGATGAATTTGCCCGAACTGCTCGAAGATCCGCGTTTTGTCGATAATGCGCGGCGGGTCGCAAACCGGTCGGCATTGGCCGAAATCATGGCCGCACGCTTTGCCACCGCCTCGACCGAGGAATGGGAGGCTGCATATGCGCGCGAAAAAGTCTCGCTCAGTCCCATTCACGATATTGCAGAGGCGATGGCCGACCCGCAAAGTGCGGCGCGCAATCTGATCTGGAAATTCGGTGATGCGATGCGGTTGATCGCCAACCCGTTGCAGCACATGAGCCGCACGCCCGCGCGGCCGGGAAAGGCGCCGCCAGAGCTGGGTCAGGATGCCCATTCGGTGTTGTGCGACGAACTTGCGCTCGCACAGGGCGATTACGACACGCTGATTGCCGATGGCGTGATCGGCAAGCCGGACTAGGCGCTTGGGGGTGCACATTGTGCACCCGGTGATCCATTCACGTGGGGATCGAGGGGGCCACGGGTTGGGCAGTTGCGCAATCCGTTGACCGCAGCCGCTCTGTGGCGAGTTTGGTCAGCAGGAACTTTTGCGGACGGCCAGTCGGGGTCAGCGGAATGTCCTGCGCCGCGAACAGCAGCGCATGGCGCGGAACCTTGAACCGGGCCAGACGTTCGGTGCAAAGTTTCAGCATGGCCGCGAGATCGGGTTGGCAACCGGTGGCTGCGACGATGCACAGGCACCCGACTTCGCCCATGCGTTCGTCGGGCACGCCGACGGCCAGCACTTCGGCCACGCCGGGAAATCCCGAAAGCAGTTCCTCGATTTCGCGCGGCATGACCATTTCGCCACCGCAGCGATAGGTCTCCTTGATCCGCCCGGTCAGGCGCAGATAACCGCCTTCGAGCAGGCGGCCGATATCGCCGGTGCGGAACCAGCCGTCATCGGTAATTGCGGCGGCGGTTTCCTCCGGCTTTGCATAATAGCCGCAGGTGACCACCGGGCCGCGCACCTGCAATTCGCCATCGGTCTCAAGCGGCAGAGGCGCACCGGTTTCAGGGTCGACCACCCGATACTGTGCAATCCGGCCGCAAATGGTCGGATCACCGGCAATGCCGGCCAATTTGAAGCGGCCATTCGTCAAACGCAATGACTGGTCGCCATCGTCGGCGCGCGTACACATCGTCGATGCCGTCGTTTCGGTCATGCCATAGGCGGTGTGGATCTCGCGCGCGCCAAGCGCATCGCGGATTTCATCCCAGACGGTGGGAACATTGACGCCGCCGCTGTTGAAATAGGCATTCAGGGTCCGCGGGGCATATCCGCGTCGACGTGCGGCCGCGATCAGGTCATGGGTCATCACCGGTACGCAGATCATGTCGGTCGCCCCATGGCGGTCGGCGGCGCCGAGCATCTCGTCGGCATCGAACTGGGTGTGCGGGATGACCGCGCCGCCAGCAAATACCGTTGCCACCCAGCATTCAACGTAGCCGAAGACGTGATACATCGGCAGCGCAAACTGGACCCGTCGGCCGTCTTCGAACGCGCGGGTCAGGGCCGAGGACCAGCCCGATCGCAGGACCATGTCATGGGTCAGGATGGCGCCTTTGGGCCTGCCGGTCGTGCCCGAGGTGTAGACGATGTCGGACCAGTCGTTGCATGAAGCGGCGGCTTTCCGCCGCTCTGCCTCTTGCGCGCTTGCCGGGGTCTGCAATGTCGCAAGAGCGGTAAAGCTTGGAAAACCGTTGGGCGGTTGCTGGTCGTCGTCACGCATGATGACATGGCGCAAGCCAGGGATTGCATCGCGCAGCGCCGAAAAATCCGGGCGGAAGTCGCGACCGCGAAACGATGCCATGCCGATCAGGGCGCGGGAATCCGATTGGGCAACAATATATTCGAGTTCATTTTTGCGCAGTTGATAATTGATCGGGACAGCGACGCATCCAGCGCGGGCAATCGCCAGCTTGGCAATCAGAAACTCGGGGTAATTGGCCATGACCAGCGCAACATGGTCAGCTGTTTTCAGGCCCAATGCAATCAGGCCGTTGGCTGCCGCGATGCTGCGCTGCTGCAATTGTCCATATGTCAGAGCTGCAGAATCGGATAGTATTGCCGGTCTGTCACGATAGCGCGCCGTCGCATCGTCAAACCACCGGGGAATGGTGCGGTCACCCCATTGGGAAAATTGCTGTTCCAGCTCGGTGCGACGTTTCGCCGGCGTTTCCACGGTCGTTTTTCTCCGTTGACCTCTATTGGAAATCATACTAACAAACATTTGTTTATATGCAAGCTGCCGCAGTGGGGAGCCTGGGTAAGAGGTTGACGAGAGCATGGATTACAGCTTCACCGAAGAACAGCGCATGTGGCGCGATGTCGTCAATGACTTTATGGACCGCGAGTTCGGGCGGGATCTGACGCTCAAGCACGATCTGGCGCGGGAATTTCCCGAAGAGCTTTATCGCAAGATGGCCAAGGAAGGCTGGCTTGGACTGCTCATTCCCGAGGATCAGGGCGGCCTCGGCATGGACAAGGATCCGGTCATGTTCGCGATCTTTTGCGAGGCGATCGGGAAGTTCAGTCTCGATACCGCAGCATGCATCATGACTTCGATGTTTACCGCCACCAATGTGGCGCGGCACGGCACGGCAGAGCAGCGCAAACGCTATCTGGAGCCGTTTCTGGCGGGCGAAGCCAAGTTCTCGATCTCGATAAGCGAGCCCCAGTCCGGTTCCGATGCGGCAGGGGCAAAGTCGACCGCACGACTGGATGGCGATGAATGGGTGGTCAAGGGCAACAAGGTCTGGTGTTCGGGCGCACACCATCCCGGTACGTGCATTGCCATGATGTTGCGCACCGGCAGCGCGCGGTACGATTTCAGTGTCCTGCTGATTCCGAACGACACGCCGGGGCTGGAAATCCAGAAGATGGATACTCTTGTGCGGCGCAGTCTGGGTACGACCTCCCTGTTCATGGACGATCTGCGTCTGCCCCGAGACGCCCTGCTGGGTGAAGTCGGGCAGGGCTGGAAATATATCGGCGAACACCTCAGTCTGGAGCGCCTTTCGATCGCGGCGTCGCAGATCGGGAATGCGCGTACTGCCCACGAGGATACCATCAAGTACCTCAGCGAGCGCGAGGCATTCGGCAAAAAGCTCGTACAGTTCCAGGTGCTCAAGCACCGCATTGCCGAAGATCGTGCGCGGTTGTCTGCGGCCACTTATCTGGTCTATGCGGCGGCTTGCGCGCTGGCGCGCGGCGAAGAGGCATCCGGCCTGGTCGCGCAGGCCAAGCTGATTGCATCGCAGACCGCATTTGACATCGCCACGAATGGCATGCAGGCCTTGGGTGGGTATGCACAGCTTCCCGAATATCATATGGAGCGCTACTTCCGCGAGGCCAAGCACGGCATGGTCGGTGGGGGAACCAATGAAATCTTGCGCAGTATCATCGCCAAGTCGATTGGTCTTTGATCTGCGCGTAGCGTATTGCCGGGAGTGAGCTGGATTATGGCGCTTGGACCGAAGGTGGATCTGGATGGGAAGCCGCGCACAGCCATCACCAATGTGGCGATGCACTTGTTCGGCAAGCAGGGTTTTACCGGCACGTCGATGCGAGACATTGCCAATGCCGTAGGGCTTTTGCCCGGCAGTCTCTATGCGCATATCCAGAGCAAGGAGGCGCTGCTGCTGGCCATCGTGTCGGATGGCATCGCTTGTTTCACGGCGGCAGTAGAACCGTTGATGACATCCCAGCCCGATCCGGTGGAGCGCCTACGTCTGATGATCGTGGCGCATGTCGAGGTCGTGGCCGACAATCCCGAGCGATCGCAGGTGGTTTTTCACCAATGGCGCTTTCTGGGGGAGGAGAACCTGCCGCGCGCGGTCCAGGGACGGGAAGATTACGAAACGCTTTATGTGCGGACTTTGCAGGAAGGGGTCGCGGCCGGAAGGATTCGGCCCGACCTGAACTTGCGCATCGCCGTCCTGACAATTCTGGGCGCACTCAACTGGACGCCGGAGTGGTTTTCGCCGACCGGCAAGTTGTCTGCGGCGCAAGTCGGCGCTGTCATGGCTGATACGCTGTTGCGCGGCATCGTAATCGACTGATCGATCGAATAAGCGGCTTGACTCGCGCGAACTGCGCCTTATTAAAAAACAAATGATTGTTTTAACAAATTGATCAGCCTGGGTGGCTGTCCGGGGAGGGTGCGTTGGGCAGGACGTTTGTCGATCCTCAAGTGAAATGGTTCGAGGATTTCGAACTCGGGGACACCATGACTACCCGGGGGCGGACCGTCGATATCGGGGATATCACGACGTATGCAGGCCTGACGGGTGACCATTACCAGTTGCACACGGATGCGGCGTTCATGGCGGGCAACCGGTTCGGTCAGCGTATCGCGCATGGGCCGCTGACGTTTTCGCTTGCGGTCGGGCTGGTTGGTCTCAGCGGGTTCTATGGCGACGCGATTGTCGCTCTCGTCGAAATCACGGGGCTCAAGGCGACCCGGCCGGTGTTTCCCGGCGATACGCTTCACGTCGTGGCACGCGTCGATGTCCACGATCCCAGCGGACCAAAGTACGGGACGCTGGGCGTAACATATTCGGTTCGCAATCAAACCGGTGAGGAAGTGATGACCTTCCTCCAGACGATGCTGGCCAAGCGCCGCCAAAAGGAGAGTTGATGATGGCACAGGAGTGGACGCTCCACGTTGCGCCTGGCGCACCGAACGATCCCGTATTCATAGGGGTCGGCGAAATCCCGACGGGCAAGTTTCCAGATCGGGGTTTTATCCAGGGTCTGACCAAAGTCGCCCTGCTTGCGCTCAAGGATGCCGGAATGGCGCCGCGCGACATCGACACGATCCTGCTGATACCCAACCTGCACGGCGCGGCCGACCAGGCGGATCTGGTGTTTTCGCGCATGGTTGAAGAACTGGGCATCCATGGCTCGTGCAAATCGAGCTATATGGTCCATTCCGGCGGTTCGACCAGCGATAATGCCGTGCGTGCCGCGCATGGCCTGATCGCGACCGGGCACGCGCAGAACGTGCTGGTCCTGCAATGCGAACGCTGGGGCTCGGCCGATCTCAGCGAAATGATCACGATGTTGTCGAAAAACGGCATCCCGGGTGAATGGGAACTGCCGACCGGCATTCAGTTCAATGCCATCGGTGCGATGATCACGCGTCGGTACATGCACGCTTCAGGCAGCACGCCTGAAGAAATGGCGTCGGTTTGCGTGACCTTGCGCAATTGGGCCAACCGCAACGAAAACGCGATGTTCTATACCAAGCCGTTGACTGTGGAGCAGATCTTGGCGTCACGCATGGTTGCCGACCCGCTGCACAGTTATGAATGCCCGCCAATGGCCGACGGGGCTTGCGCGTTTGTCATGACCAATACGGCCAATGCCAAAAAGCGCGGAATTACCAATGCGGTGCGTGTCGCTGGTTCGGGCGGTTGCGTCAGCCACTATTGCCTCAGTCAGGAAGCCGATCAGGCGGTGCTGGGCTGGCCGCTGGCGGCAGAGCGCGCGTGGAACCAATCGGGCTGGGGGCCGGGTGATGCCGATATCGCCGAGATCTATGACAGCTATGCCGCAGTAACGACAATCGCGCTCGAAGGTATCGGCATTGCCGCAAAAGGCGAAGGTGCCCGCTGGTTTGCGCAAGGCAATGGCGATCCGGGCGGCAAATTGCCGATCAACACCAATGGCGGACTGTTGTCGGCGGGACATACCGGTGTTGGCGGCGGTACGGCTCTGCTGGTCGAGGGAATTCGCCAGTTGCTCCACCGCGCACCTGCGATGCGTCAGGTCGAAGGTTGCCAGCGCGCCATCATCGGCGGTTCGGGCGGCAGCTATATGGATGCTCAGATCCTGTTGCTCGAACGCACCAAACTGGGGGCTTGAACCATGAAGACTCCTGCTATCGTCACCGAATTTCGCGACGGGCTTGCCTCTGGCAAACTGTTGATCCAGCATTGCAACGATTGCGGCAAGCCAAACATGTGGCCGCGCTATGCCTGCCCCCATTGCCAGTCGGAAAATCTCGGCTGGGTACAATCGGCGGGCGCCGGGACGCTCCACAGCTTTTGCGTGCTGCGCCAGGGCGCGCCCGAAGGCCATGAGGAAGATCTGCCTTATGCGATCGGCGTCGTAAAGCTGGACGAAGGCGTTCAACTGGCCGTGCGACTGCTGCCGTCCGGGCCGGAAGACTGGTCTGGCTATGCCTGCGATGACCGGGTCGAATTCGTGCCTGTCAGCGCGGAGCAGATCGAAAAGCGCCCATGCGCACGCTTCAAACGCACAGGCGGGTAACAACAGCGATGAACACGTTCGCGTTCCTTGAGAAATCCGCCCGCCAATTCCCGGATTCTCCGGCGCTGGTGCAAGGCGGGGAAACGGTCACCTACAGGGAATTCAGGGATCGCGCGCTGGCGATTGGCGGAAACCTCTTGGCGTCAGGCTGTCAACCGGGGGACCGGGTCGCGTTCTGCCTCGCCAATTCGCCGCGCATCCTGGAATTGATCTATGGCTGCTTCGCCGCCGGACTTGTCGTCGTTCCGGTCAATTCCCGCCTGCATGCCCGCGAAATCGCATATATCGTGGGAAACAGCGGGGCAAAGGTTCTTGTCCACGGGCCGGAATACCAGGCCGGGATCGTTGCCAACGCAACCCTGTTTGCAGACGTCGCACGCTATTGCCTGCAGCCCGCTGATGGTGCTGGCCTGTTCCAGGCGCTGGTCGACGGCGAACATGGGCTCGCGCAGGCAGCCGATGCAAAGTCCGAGGATCTTTGCTGGCTGTTCTATACGTCCGGTACAACCGGCAAGCCGAAAGGCGCGATGTGGAACCACCGCATGGTCCGGTGCGTAATCATGAACTACTTGGCGGATCTGCACAATATCCAGCCTGGCGAGGTCGTGCTGCATTGCGCTCCGCTGTCACATGGCAGCGGGATCATCGCGCTGCCGACGATCGCGCGGGGCGGGGTCAACGCCATTACGGAGACCGCCAGCTTCGATATTGACAGCCTGCTGGAAACGGTCGCGCGGTTGCGTGTTTCGCACATCGCTTTCATGGCGCCGACCCAGATCGTCAAATTGCTCGAGGACTATCGGCCGGGCCAGCACGATATCTCCAGCCTCCAGGCGATATGCTATGGCGGTGCGCCGATCTATGTCGATCAGCTGCGCCAGGCGATCGAAACCTTCGGACCGATTTTCGTCCAACTTTACGGCCAGGGTGAATCCCCGATCACGATTACGGGGATGAGCGCCAATCTCCATCGCGAATTGCTGGCCGCCGGCGATCCGCGGATCGGATCGGCAGGACGCGTGCGGACCGATGTCGAAGCGCATTGCGTCGATGCCCGGGACAATCCCCTGCCGCCGGGCCAGACCGGTGAAGTCGTGGTGCGCGGCGACGTGGTGATGCCCGGATACTGGCGAAATCCCGAAGCGACTGCCGAGGCATTGCGCGGCGGCTGGCTCCACACCGGTGATGTTGGCTATTTCGACGATCGCGGGTTCCTGTTTCTACTCGATCGCGCCAAGGACATGGTCATTTCGGGGGGCAACAACGTCTATCCGCGCGAAGTCGAAGAAGCCATCATCCTCCATCCCAAAGTCGCCAATTGCGTCGTGTTCGGTATTCCGGACGATTACTGGGGCGAGGCGGTTCACGCGGTAGTGGTGGCGAAGTCTGGGGAAACGCTGACTGCAAAGGAGATCATCGATTTCTGCGGTGAGCACATGGCCGGCTACAAAAAGCCCAAGGCTGTGGATTTCGTCGAAGAACTGCCGGTGAGCGGCTACGGGAAAATCCTGCGCCGGGAAATCCGCGAAAAGTATTGGGTCGGTCATGCAAGCCGTATCGGCGGTGGCTCCGGTGCAAAGGGTCCAAATTCATGAGAGAAGTCGCAATTGTCGGTGTCGGAATGACGCCGTTCGGCAAATTCATTGGCAGCGGCATTCGCAGACTTTCACTTGATGCGATCAAAGGTGCTTTTGAAACATCAGGGCTGGAATATTCCGATATCGATCGGGTCTATTTCGGCAATGCCATCGCTGGTACGGTGATCCAGCAGGACATGATCAAGGCGCAAGTGGTGTTTCGGCATCATCCACTTGCCGATGTGCCGATGTACAATTTTGAAAATGCGTGCGCATCGGGGGGATCGGCCTTTCTGCTTGCGGTGGAATCGGTTGCAAGTGGTGCAGCGGATTGCGTTCTGGCGCTCGGTGCCGAACAGATGCACCATGTCGACAAGACGCGCGCTTTCAACGCATTGCGAGGATCGACCGACATCGAGGAAATCGGGGAGGTCGAACCCGGCACATTGAGCGCCAATTCAATCCTGATGGATTTCTATGCCGGCGTGGCGCAAAACTACCTTGATAAGTATGGCGCGTCGGTGATCGATTTTGCCGCCGTGGCGGTCAAGAACCGGTCACATGCCGTGTTCAATCCTTATGCTTATCTGCGCGCGCCGCAGACTATCGACGATGTGCTTGAAGCGCGGGAAATCGTCCCGCCACTGACGCTGCCGATGTGTTCGCCGGTCACCGATGGCGCTGCGGCCGTGATCGTCTGTTCGATGGCCAAGGCACGCGCATTGGGCGTACCCATTGTGCGCGTGCTTGCCTCGTGCAATGCCTCCGGTGCCCATGGTCATCCGGTTGAAGCCGCCGCGCGACAGGCCTTCGAGATTGCAGGCATTGGCGCAATCGATTGTAATATCTTTGAATTGCACGATGCTGCGGCACCCGCCGAACTGATGCAATATCATGAGATCGGACTGTGCGCAGAGGGGCAGGGATACCACCTGATCCGTGCGGGCGAAACGGCGATCGGTGGGCGCTTTCCGGTCAACACGAGTGGCGGCCTGCTCAGCCGGGGTCATCCGCTCGGCGCGACCGGCTGCGCGCAGATCTATGAAATCGTTACACAACTGTGCGGCGAGGCAGGGGCGCGGCAGGTGGATAACGCGCGCCTTGGCCTTGCCGTCAATGGTGGTGGCTGGCTTGATGGTTCCTATGCGCTGGCCATCGCCACGGTCCTCGAACGGGTATAAGATCGCTCATGGCATACGAAACAATCATCCTTGAACGTCCTGCCGACGGCGTGGCGCTGCTGACTCTCAATCGGCCGGACCGGGGCAATGGAGTCGTCCCGGAACTTGCCGCCGACCTGATCCACGCGCTGAATGCACTGGATGACGATTTTTCGGTCAGAGTGCTGGTGATTACCGGCGCGGGCAAACAGTTTTGCGCCGGTGCCGATCTGGTGGAATTCAAGCGCTATCTTGAAAACGACCATGCGCGTTTGCAAGAGCCGTACAACGCGCGTGTGCTGTTCCCGGTAACGCAGCGGCTGGTGTCCAGTCGTTTGCCGGTGATCGCCGCAATCAACGGTGGGGCAACGGCGGGCGGGCTCGATCTGGCGCTGGCCTGCGATATCCGCATCGCATCGACAGCGGCAAAACTGGGTGAGACTTATATCAAACTGGGCCTTAATCCCGGCAATGGCGGGACGTATTTCCTGCCCCGCCTGGTCGGCAGCGGAATCGCGGCAGAGATGGCGCTGACCGGCGATTTGTTTGATGCGGAGCGCGCGCTTGCGGTGGGGCTGGTCAACAGCATCGTCGAGCCCGACCAATTGATTGGCGAAGCAGTGGCATTGGCCGCCCGGATTGCCGAGCGGCCACGCCTGGCGATCGAGGCAACCAAGCAGCAATTGCGACAGAGCTGGCACATGGACCTGCAAGGATCGATGAACGCCAGTTTCTGGGGCGTGGCGGCGATGACCTACAGTGCCGACTTACGCGAAGGCGTCAATGCTGCGCTGGAAAAGCGAGCGCCGCAGTATAACCGGGACAACCGTTAGGCCTGGTCTGGAGATAATACGTGCAAAGCTTGCGGCTGTCGTCTTGCCCCCAGTCTGGCGTCGTCATTGAACCGCTGGAATTGCGCATTCCACAGGCGGCCGGATGGATTGACCCGGAACCGTTTCGCAAGCGCGCCGTCGAGGGGCCTGCACTGGCCGAGCCGTTCGCGCCGTCGCGCGGCATGCGAACTCTGTATTGCGATGCCCGGACCACCCCCGACTTGTTCGATTGTCCCGGCGCAGTATTGACTTTCGTGCTCGACGGTTGCGTTGAAATTGCGGCCGATCACATACTCAGGCCAGGTGACGTGTTGCTGGCCGATGGTGCGCGCGATGGCTTCCCGCCGATGCGGATCCCAGGTGATTGCCGGTTACTGCAGGTGCTGGTCGACGCGGATTGGCCGGGCGAGCGGACGCGTCCGCTACAGCCGAGGCAAGGGGAGGCCCGCCCGGGTGGCGTGCCCAATTTCAAGCGGATGGTCAAAGGAACCGACGAACGGTCCTATTTTCGTGCGTTCGATGCACTGTTTACGGCCAAGGGCCAGTGGAGCCCGATCACCCCGCTGACCGGCCTCCGGTTTATCGGCATGGCAGCTGACACGTTCATCGACTGGCACCCGGAAATTGTGAACAATTTCGTCATTGTCATGACCGGTGGGCTGGAATTGGAAACCGGTGGTGGCACGGGCCAGACAGAAGTGTTCTGGCCCGGCGACGTCTGCCTGGCCGAAGATCGCACCGGGGAGGGCCATATCGACCGCATGCATGGCCATGTTCAGGTCGCGGTTCTGATCGTTCCCGACGAGCACTTGTGGCCATGATGCCGGTCGGGCGCTCAGGATACGTCTGTCAGCATGCGTTCGGCGAAATAGGCACGGCATCGATCTGACAATGGCTGCGCGCGCTTTTGCAGGATATTGACCTGAGCCATCGTGCTGACTGACAGCGAGGCGCATTTGCCGTGCTGAAACAGCGCCTGCCGCACGGTCAACGAGCTTGATCCGATACGTTCGATCCCGTTGGCGACCGTGATCACACCGGGATAGTTCAGCTCGCCCAGAAAATCGATCGAAGTCGTTACAATGACGAAAAAGCAGTCGGGCTCGAGCAGGGTTTCGTCGGCGAGAACAATGGCAGCCCGCCCCGCTTCCAGAAAAAATGAAAAGCTGACGTTGTTGACATGCCCCTGTCGGTCGGTATCGCTCAGGCGCACCTTTTCCTCGATGACGACGGGATAGCTGGCGATGTTGCGAAGGTCGGCCACGGCAAGCCTTAACGCACGGTCTTGGAAAAGATCGGAACGTAGCTGATCAGCAACGGATCGGCGATAGTATCGGTCATGGTGAAGGTCGACCGCCGTTCGATCAGCGCGTCGAACGCCGCCTTGGGATCGTCGAGTTCATAGATCGCCAAGTATTTGTGGAATGGTTCCTGTCCGCCCGGCGTGATCTGTTGCAGCGCGCGATAGCGCACCATAGAGCGCATCGTCGGCAGGGATAGAAGGTCATTGCCGTGAACTTCATTGTACCAGTGGTTGAATTCTTCGTCGTGGTCGGGCGAGACGCTGTTGGTCATGGCAACAAACAAAGGGCGTGTCATGGGTTCTCTCCGATCCGCCGTAAAATATCCCACCCGGCACTGCCAGGTGGGGTCGGTGCGTGATGATGTGCTGCTTAATCGATGATCGTGATCGCGCGTTCGGGGCAGCTTTTGACACCAAGCCGGGCATTGGCTTCTTCGTCAGCCGGGACGTCGATCGTCTTGCCACGATCGGCGTTATACCCATCTTCATCGTTCAACGTAAAGACATTGGGCGCATACTTGGCGCAACGTCCGTGGCCGGTGCATTTGATCTCGTCGATATGAACTTTCATGCTATCCACTCCCGGATTGTCAGCCTTTGAGCCTGGCCATCAAGTCGATTGCCGCCAGTGATTCGAGCGCCAGCCCTTGGGCAAGACCTTCGTCCATCAATCGCTTGAGGCGCTGGGTCAGCGTCACGCGGGCATAGCGCAAGGCAAGATCGGTCTTGCCGGCAAACAATGCGGCAATTTCCAGGGCCCGGTCGAGCACCTTGTCCTTGGTCAGAACTTCGCTGACCACGCCATAGTGCAGAGCCTGTGCGGCCGGAATCTCTTGCCCCATCAGCAGAAAATAGCGCCCGCGGTTGGGTCCGAGCAGGTGGGTCCACACCACGTGCGCGCCATCGCCGGGGACTATCCCGCCGACAAAGTGGGGCGCGTCCTGGAACACCGTCGTATCCGACGCGATGACGATGTCAGAAAGCACTGGAATTTCAGGATGGAACCGGGCCGGGCCATTGATAGCGCAAATGATCGGCACTTCGATGTCCAGCAGATTGTTCAGCAACTTGCGTCCGTCGTAAAAGGTATGATCCCATTCCGCCGGATTGTTGAGCTTGAAGCTGGCGAAGTCGATTTCTTCGCACCAGACGTCACCGGTTGCCGTCAGCACGATGACGCGATTGCCCCGGTCCGGGCCAATGTCGGCAAACAGATAACCCAGTTCCTCGTGGCTTTCCTCGCTCCAGACGAAATGGCCGCCGTTGGTGTGAAGCCGCACGAGCAGTACACCCTGATCGTCCCGTTGCAGCGCGATGTTGCGATAGCGATGCTGGTAATCGGCGAATTTTGGTGTGAGGCGGCTCATTTTACCACTCCAGTTGGAGCGTGCGCATGGAACGCAGATAGCCGGTGATGTAGGTCGGCTTGGTCCCTTCCTTGAGCCGGAAATCGGGAATGCGCTTGAGCCATTCTTCGAGGGTGGCCCGCAATTCGACACGTGCCAGATTGGACCCGATGCAGCGGTGAGGCCCGACGCCGAAAGTCGAATGCGGAATGCCTTGACGGCGCACGTCGATCTTTTCCGGTTCTTCCATGTGCCGCGGATCGCGTGATGCGCAAGCATACGCCAACATGACGAATTCGCCCTCCGCAATCTTGGTGCCCGACACTTCGACATCCTTGGTCGCGGTGCGGCCAAGCGCGACGACCGGAGGGAAGAAACGCGCATATTCCTCGACGGCGTTTTCGATCAGTGAGGGATCGTCGATCAGCAACTGGCGTTGTTCGGGGTGAGTGGCAAGGTGATGGATCGCCGATCCCATTACAAAAGTTGTAGTGGCGATGCCGCCAAAGGTGAGATCGACCAGAATGCTGACTTTGTGTTCCCACGGCGCTTCGGTGCCGTCGTCATACGTGACACCGGCCAGAATTGTATCGATCAGGTCACCGCGCGGCGGCTGGGTCGTGCGCCATTTCAAGTGCTTTTCCAGATACCCGAACACTTCGGCAAAGTGTCTCGCACGTTCATCGAGGTCCGCAGCGAACGTTCCTTCCTCGACGCCGTTGACCAGCATGGCAAGGTCATCGACCGGCACGCCAAGCACGTTCTTGAAGAACGCCCATCCGGGTAGCAATGCACCGAATTCGGTAATGAATTCGCATTCGCCACGGTCGATGAACGTATCGATCAGCGCGTTGACGTCGTTGCGGACGGGGTGATCGAGCCCCGCGCAGACTTTGGGACTGAGGTGTGGGTTCAGCACGCGCCGCCACCGGGTATGCATCGGCGGATCGCTTTCTTCCGGCATCAGATAGGGCAGGCCGTCCGGCCGGTTGGGCATATAGCCCTTTGCGCTACTGAAAGTCTGCCAATTTTGCGCGGCGGCGCGGACATCGTCCTGAGTGTTGATCAGGTAATAGCCCCTGCCAACCTTCGAATGGACTACCGGGCATTTGCGGACCATGAAATTGAGCGTTTCGTCGAACCGTTCGTTGAAGTTCGGATCGTCGAGGTCGAAATCGTTGATGAGATCACGTCCGAAACGTTCGACGAGCGCCTCCGGGGTGGTCTCTGGATCGACCGGCGTGCTGGATGACACGTCATTCATGATTGCGAATCCTCTCCTATTCGCCATACGGCAAACAATCATTTGTTTTTGTCGGAATCGATGGCGATAGTCAAGCTGCAACGTCAACCATCGCGTACGCCTTGGCAAGCATTTGCGGATATGCTGCCCGATCGGCACGATGCGATTGCCGTGCAGCAAAAAACCCGGACCACGCAGGTGATCCGGGTTTCTGCATGCGATCATTGACTTTGCCTGCGATCATTCCGGCGCCATCAAAGCGCAGTCATGCCGCCGTCAATCACGTGTTCGGTCCCGGAAATGAACGCGGATTCGTCCGAGGCCAGGAAAACCGCGAGATTGGAGACTTCCGACGGATCAGCCAATCTGCGAAGCGGAATCATGGAAAGCGCATCGCCGCCGTCTTCATCAGTCGCGGCCGCCATCATCGGGGTTCGGATGTAACCGGGATGGATGGAGTTACAGCGTACGTTCTTGTCGCCATATTCGACCGCGATCTGCTTGGTCATGCCGCGGACGGCGAATTTGGTGCCGACATAGGCCAGATTCGGCGCGCCATAGATTGCGACGATGCCGGCGACCGAAGAAATGTTGACGATCGACCCGCCGCCTGACTTGATCAGAGAGGGCAGGACCGTCTTCATTCCAAGGAACACGCCGATCTGGTTGATATCGGTCACCCAGCGATAGTCGGCTTCGCTGAATTCGGTCGTCGGAGCAATCTTGCCCAGCACGCCGGCGTTGTTGACCAGGACATTGACAGTGCCAAAGCGGGCTTCGCCTTCGGCGAGGACCTTGATCCAGTCTGCTTCCTTGGCGACATCGTGATGGATGAACAGAGCATTTTCGCCCAGGCTGTCAGCAAGCTTTTGACCGCCTTCGGCATTGATGTCGGTCAGGATGACTTTGGCACCCTCTTTCACGAATGCCTTGCAGTGGGCTTCGCCCATGCCTTGGGCTGCGCCGGTAATGATCGCGACTTTGCCTGATAGTCTTCCCATCAAACCTCTCCCGTTGGAATTTGACGTATAGGCATATGCACACACCCAATGGCAAAAACAAGTGTTTGTTTTTCAGCCTCGATTGAATTATGGCGCCACCGGGCCGCGTAACGATTTTTGTCAGCCCGCAATAGACCGGATGCAGGGATGGGCAAATGCTGGAGGTTCAAACTATCGTGAGTTCCGCGCAAAATACCGTGAGTGCCCGGCAATCGGGCGCCTTTGTGATTCCCGAAGCGGTTGTGGTCCGGTTTGCCGGAGACTCGGGCGACGGGATGCAGTTGACCGGGGGGCAATTCACCCTGTCGACCGCGCTGGCGGGCAACGACCTGGCCACGTTCCCCGACTTCCCGGCGGAAATTCGCGCGCCGCAGGGCACGCTGTTTGGCGTTTCGGCGTTCCAGATCAATTTCGGCTCGACCGAAATCGATACGGCGGGCGATCAGCCCGATGTGCTGATCGCGATGAACCCGGCTGCGCTGAAGACCAATGTCGGCGCGCTCAAGGCGGGCGGGCTGATCATCGCGGACAGCGGCGAATTCAACAAGCGCAACCTCGAAAAGGCGAAATACGAGGTCAATCCGCTTGAAGACGGCAGCCTGCACAAATGGCAATTGCTCGCTTTCGACATTTCCGCGCTGACCTTGCAGGCGGTCAAGCCGTTCGGGCTTGGCAACAAGGAAGCGCTGCGCTGCAAGAACATGTGGACGCTGGGCCTTGCGCTGTGGATGTTCGACCGTGACCGGCAGCCCC
>NZ_KQ954310.1:24052-24688 GCF_001519055.1 Novosphingobium sp. Fuku2-ISO-50
AAGCGATGGGTCTTGCGGTGATGACCGAGCTGCCGCTGGTGATTGTCAATTCGCAGCGCGGCGGTCCGTCGACGGGCCTGCCGACCAAGACCGAACAGTCGGACCTCTATCAGGCGGTCTATGGCCGCAACGGCGACACGCCGATCCCGGTGATCGCCGCGCGCAGCCCGTCCGATGCGTTCGATTGCGCGATCGAGGCGGTGCGCATCGCCACGCGCTACATGACCCCGGTCATCCTCCTGACCGACGGCTATATCGCCAATGCCGCCGAGCCCTGGAAAGTGCCCGATCCGGCGAGCTATGCGCCGTTTCCGGTGACGTTCCTTGAAGAACCAAACGGCCCCGACGGCACCTTGCTGCCGTTTGCGCGCAACGAAAACGGCGCGCGCCCCTGGATCAAGGCGGGTACGCCCGGCCTGATGCACCGCATCGGCGGTATCGAAAAGAACCCGCTGACCGGCGACATCGACTATTCGCCCGCCAGCCATCAGACGATGACCGACTTGCGCAAGGCCAAAGTCGACGGCATCGCCAAAAGCATTCCGCCGCAGGAGGTCACGCTGGGCGAGCCGGGCGGAAAGCTCGTGCTGGTCGGCTGGGGCAGCACCTACGGCCCGATCCATCAGGCGGTGCGCC
>NZ_KQ954310.1:25306-32105 GCF_001519055.1 Novosphingobium sp. Fuku2-ISO-50
GGCTTTTGCCACGGGCATCAAGCTGGCCAACCCCGAGCTCGATGTCTGGGTGATCACCGGCGACGGCGACGGCATGTCGATCGGCGGCAATCACACGATGCACATCATCCGGCGCAACGTGAACACGCAGATCCTGTTGTTCAACAACGAGATCTATGGCCTGACCAAAGGGCAGTATTCGCCCACCAGCCGCGAAGGCACGCATTCGCCGACTTCGCCGCTGGGCTCGGTCGATCATCCGGCATCCCCTTGCGCCTTTGCGCTCGGGGCGGGCGGGCGGTTCATCGCGCGGTCCTACGACGTGTCAAAGGATCTGCCTTCGGTGCTGAAGGCGGCGCATGCGCATCAGGGCGCGGCGTTCGTCGAGATTTTCCAGAACTGCATCGTCTACAACAAGGATCGCTTCGACGATTTCACGGCCAAACCGGTTGCCGATGCCAGCCAGGTCTGGGCGCGTCATGGCGAACCGCTGCTGTTTGCCAAGGGCACCAAGGGCATTGCGCTCGATACCGAGGCGCTGGCGCTCAAAGTTGTCGATGTCGTCGATGGCGACTGGCAGGCGGCCGGAGTTCTGGTGCACAATGTGACCAACCGCACGATTGCGCACTTGCTCGTCGAAATGCCGTTTGGGCCGTTTCCCATGGCGCTGGGCGTGATCTACGATGATCCGCGCCCGACTTTTGAAAGCGCTCTGCTTGGCCAGGACGCCAAGGCACGCGCGGGGAAAAGCGCCGATCTTGGCAAGCTGCTCGCCAAGGGCCAGACTTGGACCGTGGCCGGCTGACGCCGGTTGGGACTGGCGCCCGCTGACGACGATACCAACCATCCACTGATCCACGAGGTCACTCATGACGTTATTGGAAGGCAAGACAGCGATCATAACCGGCGCAGCGCGCGGGTTGGGGGCGGCGATCGCGCAAGCTTTCGCAGCCGAAGGTGCGCATGTGGTGGTGGCCGATCGAGATGGCGACGCGGCCGCGCTGCTGGTCGAACGCATCGCTGCTGCCGGCGGACGCGCGACGTCCGAGGCACTGGACATCAGCCAGCGAGAGGCGGTTCTCGCCTTTGGTCAGCGGATCGCAGACCGCTTTGGCATGATCGACGTGCTGGTCAACAATGCCGGCATTTCTCCACGTGTGAGGCTCGACGACCCCAAACTGATGGAAATGTGGGATCGAGTGATCGATGTGAACTTGCGCGGCCAGTGGGACACGACGATTGCCCTGCTCCCCGTCCTGAAAAATCAGGGCACCAGTATCATCTTTATTGCCTCGATCGCCGCGTTTACGGCACCGCGATCGAGTGCGGCCTATGGTGCGGCAAAGGCAGGGGTTCGCTCGCTCGTACAGTATTTTGCGCGTGAATTGGGTCCATCCGGTGTGCGGGTCAATGCACTCGCCCCGGGGCGCATCCTCACCGACATGACGTTCGAAGCGGTGCAGGGTGAGGGCGGTGCCAAATTTCTTGAGCGTGTCGCGCTTGGGCGCAATGGCGAGGCGCGTGAAATGGCTGGTCCGGCGCTGTTTCTTGCCTCGGGCATGTCGTCCTACATCACCGGCACCACGATACCGGTTGATGGCGGATTTCTGGCACTATGATGCCCTGTCTGGCCGACATTACCTTTCTGGGCGCGGGACTGAACCGCCCCGAATGCGTGCTGACCGCCGCCTCGGGCGCAGTCTATGCCTCGTGCTGGACGCGGGGCATTACCCGGGCGCCCGATGGCAGCGTGACCCCCGCGATCGGGCCAAAGGTCATTGCCCAAGGGTTTTTGCCCAACGGTTTTGCGCTCTGTCGCGATGGCAGCTTCATCTTTGCCAATCTGGGCGAACGCGGCGGCATCTGGCGCGTGAAAGGAGACGATGATCCGGTTGCAGTCCTGACCGAAGTCGACGGTCGAACAGTGCCGCCAGCCAACTTTGTCCTGATCGACAGCCAGGATCGGCTATGGATTACGGTCAGCGCCGCCTCGCGCGGGCACCGCCATTTTACGCGCAATGCAGTCGAAGGATTCATTGCGCTGATCGACCGGAAGGGCGCGCGGATCGTTGCGGATGGTCTGGTATGGACAAATGAAGTCCGGGTCTCTCCCAATGGGCGGCACTTGTTCGTCAACGAGACGTTTGCTTGTCGCACGACGCGTTTCGATCTCGATCCAGACGGTGTCTTGAGCAATCGCATCGCGATCAATTATCCGGAGGGCAGTTTCCCGGACGGAATGGCCTTTGATGCCCAGGGCAACCTGTGGTCGGTTTGCATCGTATCCAACCGACTGATCCGGCTTACTCCGGATGGAGCTTGGCAAATCGTGCTTGAGGATTGTGATTCCGGGAAATTTCAAATGGCGCGTGCGGCATTTGCCCGCAACGAACTGACCCGCGATCTGATTGTCAATGCCAGCGGCACGCGGCTCCGCAATCTGACGAGCTTGGCCTTTGGCGGCAACGACATGCGCACGCTGTACATGGGTTCGCTTGGCGATAACCGCATAGCGAGCCTGCGCATGCCGGTGGCGGGACTACGTCCGGTGCACTGGGACTGGGGTTAGATTTCGCCCCTCTTGCAGAACCAAGAGGGGCGACGATTGCAGATCAGAACTTGATTGTCAGATCGAAGCCATACATGCGCGGTGCGCCCGGGTTCACCGCATTCGAGCCCTGAATACCGGCTAGTGCGTTGCCTCCGGCAAAATAATGCTTGTCGGTCAGATTGTTGACATAGGCCGCCGCATTGAGCCGGGTACCGAGCATATTGTTCCATTCCAGCCGCGCATTCGCCACGGTGTGGCCGCCGATGATGGTGCCCGGCGCGATGGTGCTGGCAAGGTTGGTGTAATAGAACGAACTGACTGTGTAGACTTCACCACGCAGAGCCAATTGCCCTTTGGCATCAGGTAGTTGTGTTTGGGCGCGTGCATAAACCGAACCCGAATATTTTGGTGAGTCGCCATAAGGACCGAACAAATAGGGCACGCCGCCGGCGAGCGCCTGATTGTTGGTAAACACGGCATCGGTATAATCGAAAGACCCGCCCAGTTCGAGCCACCCGGTCGGTCGCAGCGAGCCGTCAATTTCAACGCCACGCACGCGTGCTTCGCCGACATTGCCGGCCTGTGCACCCAGAGCTGCATAGACCACGCGCTGCACGTTCTTGATGTACTGGTCATAGATCGCGATGTTCAAGCTGGTCGGTACGTCGCCGATCCGACCGGAGTATTTCGCGCCGAGTTCGAAGTCGTACGTGGTTTCGGGATTAAACGGGTCGGCCGCACCGTTGACCAGGCTCGTTCCGTTCCAGCCGCCCGCCCGCCAGCTTCCGCGCTGGTTGAAATAGATCATCAGGTCCGGCGTGATCTTGTAGTCGAGCCCGATCAACCAGCTTGGCTTTGAATTTTTCTGGTCACCATTGAATCCGGCAAACAGACTGTCCGCCCCCTGAATGATGCTGACGTCTTCCCAAGTATAGCGAAATCCGCCGGTCAGGTTCAGCGCAGGAGCCAGTTTGTAGCTCAACTGGGTGTATAAGGCTTCCGACTTGTCGACATTGGTGAAGGCGTAAGTACCGGCGAACGGGTTGGCAAAAGCTTCTGGCGCGATCGCGAAGGGAATGCGGACATAGGTCCGTTCCTGCGAGATGTAGACCCCGGCGATATATTTCAGGTTTCCATCAGCAGCTTCGCCCGACAGTTGCAATTCATCCGACCATTGTTTGGTGCCGTTGGTGTATCCGATATTGTTACCCGGCCCGTTTCCGACGCTGAAATAGGAGTAAGGGCTGCCGTCGAGATCGGTCTGGTCGTAGGCATAGTCGCGATTATACCCAAATATGTTCTTTATCTTCGCATTACCGGCAAGCGCATACGTCGTCGTGTTCGACACGAAGGTCTGATACGCTTGGTGGTTCTCGTTGGAGTTGATGGCGACGTCGTAAAACCCGAATTTCGTATTCTGCAACTGCAGATAGCCAGCAGCTCCGGGCGTGATTCCAGTACCGTTGAACAGCGCATTGACCGCCGGATTGGTAGGCGACTGGAAGCCCGGGGCATAGATCGACGCAAACGTCGTGACGACTCCCGGCGTGCCCACCGGATAGAAATTCTGCAACCGAAGACCCGAACTGTACCCGCCGTAGTCGCCATATTGCACGACGGTCACGTTTTCAAAGGCCGATCCGGTCGGCTTGATCAACAGGCTGCCGCGGGCAACCCGGTAATCGAGCGAATTGATCCATGTGTCGGTCAGCAGGTTGTGCTGATAGCCATCGCGTTGCTGCGTACTGCCCGCAAGGCGCAAGGCAATACCATCGGCCAACGGTACGTTGATCGCACCCTGGATTTCGCGGTTGTTGTAATTGCCGTAACCGGCCTTGAGATAGCCCTCGAAATCCTCGGTCGGCTTTTGCGCGCTGTAAAGCACTGCACCGCCGGTTGCGTTGCGGCCGAACAGGGTGCCTTGCGGCCCTTTGAGGACCTGGATGCCTTGCAGATCGAAAAACGCTGTCGCCGAATTGTTGAAGGTCTGAACGTCGTTAAAATAGGCGACCACGGCGGGCGTCGAATACGAAAATGCGTCAACCGACTGCCCGCGAATGGCGTAATTCAACTGGTTGGACGAGGTGGTTTCGCGCACCAGCAAGCCCGGCGTGGCGATCTGCAAATCGACTTCTGATTCGATCCGCCGCTCTTCAAGCGCCTTGGCGCCGAATGCGTTTACGGCGACCGGCACATCACGAAGCTTTTCCTCGGTGCGCCGGGCGGTGACGACAATATCCGAACCGGTCCCTTCAGTTTGCACTGCCTGCGCTGCGGTGGCGGTGGGGGGCGATGTCGTGCCGTCGGCGAATGCCGGCACGGCAAATCCGATCAGCGAACACATGGCCACGCCGCCCTTGAGGAGTGTCAGCAACGACCTGTCGGAAATGGACAATCTTCCCTCAGCTGGCATTTATCGTCTCCCGGTTTTTTATAAAACAAACGTTCGTTATAGGCTTTTTTATCGGGGCGGCGAGGGTTTGTCAAGAAATTGGACGCTGTATGAGGCGAGGATGCAACTGCGCGAAAGCCGGACGTTTTTCCTGCGCGCCTATCCGTGCGAGGTGCAGGTGATGGTGCTCGATCTCCATGTCCATGCCCCGGGCCTTCGCCTTCTTCGGTGGTGTCTGCACGCGCGGGATATACGATAACATGATCACCGCAGCGGATCCGGAGCTCCTCGGCAAGGAATGAAAGCCCAATCGTCGGGCCCCTTGCTGCAACGATGCTGCAGGACAGCTCGTTTCTGGTGATGACGTGCCCACGGTCCCAGCGGGCTTGCCGCGTTCGCTCGAAGAGCAGTTGGCCAAGGACCGCCGTGACGTCCTGGCGCTGCATCTCGCGTTCGATCATGCGCTTGCGCTCGATCTGGCGATCTTATCGCTGGCGCGCGATCTGGCCGGGCATGTCATGGCCATCGATGGTGTGGAAGCGCGCATCCGAGCGCTGGCGGACAAGGGGCGATTGGCGTTCGGCGTGGCCATGAAGCGACAGGTAGGTTCCGACCATTGGGAGTCAGGCAAGAGCCAATCCCTCCATTGCCGCCCCCATAGATTCAGACTTGTCGCGCCTTGGGAATCCCATCACGTCAGTTGGTATAATACCAAAGCGCGCTGAGGTTGACTCACTCAGGGGGATTCCCAAGCTGCTGAAAATCTGATTCGATGTTGCAGGCATGAGGAGGCTTGCGATGGCGGCAGCTATTGGAATTCGATCTGACTATACATCGGCGAATTTGCGCCAGTTTGCACGGCGGGTTGGGGATCCGGATCAAGTCCGGCGGCTGTTGGCGCTTGCCCTGATCCTGGATGGCGGCAGCCGGAGCGAAGCGGCGAAGGTGCCAGGTGTCACGCCGCAGATCGTGCGTGACTGGGTCCTGCGGTTCAACGAGGGTGGCCCCGACGGCCTGGCCACGCGCAAGGCACCGGGACGGACTTCGATTCTGAACGACGAGCAAAGGGCCCGGCTTGCCGAGATCGTCGAGGCGGGGCCGATCCCCGCAGCGCATGGGTTGTGCGCTGGCGGCTGTGCGATTTGGCGTAGTGGATCTGGGATGAGTTCGAGCTGTCGGTCACACGTCACACCCTCGGGCGCGAGCTTCGCACCATGGGCGAGCGCAAGCTCTCGGCACGGCCGCGCCATCGCGGCCAGAAGGGCGGTGACATCGTCGATTTTAAAAAAGTTTCGCCGCCCGTCTGGCGCAGATCAGGCGACGGCTCCCGAAAGGAACACCGATAGAGCTGTGGTGGCAGGATGAGGCCCGTGTCGGCCAGCAGACCAAGCTCACCCGGCGCTGGGCCAGACGCGGCACCCGCCCATCGGCGCCCAAGGATCAGCGGCGGGCCTCGGCCTAGCAGTTCGGCGCGATCTGCCCCGCCGAAGGCAAAGCCGCCGGCATTGTCATGCCCCGGTACAATAGCGAGGCGATGAGCATGCATCTCGAGGAAATCGCCTTCCACGTCGCGCCGGGCGCGCATGCGGTTCTTCTGCTTGATCAGGCCGGACGGCACGGATCGGCCGAACTGGTCGTGCCTCCCAACATCACGCTGCTGCCGCTGCCGCCAAGGTGCCCAGAGCTCAACCCGGTCGAGAACGTCTGGCAGTTCATGCGCGACAACTGGCTCTCGAACCGCATCTTCAAATCCTACGACGACATCGTCGACCACTGCTGCTTCGCCTGGAACAAGCTCGTCGATCAACCATGGCGCAACATGTCCATTGGATTGCGACAATGGGCCCATGGGTTCTGATCAGTGCGCGTTGTTGGGG
>NZ_KQ954311.1:0-5895 GCF_001519055.1 Novosphingobium sp. Fuku2-ISO-50
CACCTCAGACGCATCGGAGCCAGGACCATCGATGAGCTTTGGAAAGCCGTCGGCAACATCTGCGACCTCTACACCCCTCAAGAGTGTTGGAACTATCTCAAGGATGCCGGATATGCGTCCGATTAAAGGCACGAGGCTCTAGAACTTATGAGTCAGACTCTAAGCGATAGGGCTGCATGTGGCGCACCTCCTCTCGGCTGAGATTGACGCGATCGAGAATCGGGATGGAAACTCCCCGCGCGCCGATTTCGCCCCGCGCTTTCAGCACCGCCTGTGCCTCGCGGTTGGCTTCGGCGCGCAAGGCTCGGCCCGAGGTCAAAAGCAAGGTCTGTTCGCGCTCCTCGCGCGGCAGGCTGGCCCAGACGGCGACGGCGTGGGCGGCCAGTTCGCCCTTCGGCACCTCATGGATGAAGGGGTTGAGCAGGCCGACCGCCGTGTGCATGTCGCCCCGGTCTAACGCCGGGGCCAATGTCTGCATGATACCCGAACGCGCTCGAACATTCTCGGTAAGCTCGGCAGTGGCGAGGCCCTGCCGCTGCAAGTCCTCGAAGGGCTTGCCGGCCTCGACCGCGCCATATTGCCGCGTGTCGCCCACCAGCGCGAGGCGGGCGACCTCGGCGCGATGGGCAAGGCGCATCAGATCGGCGGCCTGTCTGGAACTCAAGGTAGATGCCTCATCCACGATCACCACGGCGCCCTTGAGTTCGCCCAAGGATCGTGCTTGCAAGGCAGGCGCGCCATCTCCCTTCAGCAAGGCCCGATGCCGCCCGAGGAACGCCGCGACCGAACTGGATGGGACACCCAAATCCTCGCCAAGCTTGCGCGCGATCTCCGCGCCCACCGCCAGCGCCACTACAGGACGGCCTTGTTCCCCAGCAATGCGCGTGACAGGCTGGAGCATGGTTGACTTCCCCGCGCCCGCGACACCTTGCACGCCAATGATGCGGTCCTTGGCCTCCAGGATCAAACTGGCGGCGGCTTCCTGTTTGGGAGAGAGGCGGCGCAGGCCCATCTCGCGCGCTATTTGCTGCACTTTGGGGCCGGCGATATCCTCGACAAGCGGAGCCGCCTGATCCTTGCCCTGCGCCCACAGGGCGATCACCTCACGCTCCAGCGCAACCGCACCGCGCGTGGTCATCATCGCGCCATCGGGATCGGTGAGCAAAGCCACGCGTTCGGCTAGCGTGTCAATCCGCGCCTCGATGTCGCCCACGCCGATGGGGCCGCCAAAGGAAAGGCTGGCGCGGATCAGGTCGAAGCGGCTGAAGCCCGCCTCGTTCTGGCTGAGGTGGCGGACGCCCGATGCCACCGCCTGCGCTGAGGCAAAGTCCTTTGGCGAAAGCCTGCCCGACCTTTCCGGCACCAGCGGATCCTGCTCCTTTGGCGACAGCCCCATGGCAGCCACAATGGCCTGCCCTTTGGCCGCCATGCCCTTGATGCCGTCCACCACTCGGTCCCAGATTGTCGCGCCCGGTTCCATCGGCACTAGGACCGCCTCGCGCAAGGGCGGCGGATCAAACCCGATCCGCGCCGCCCGCTCGGCCCAAGCGGCGCGATCTTCCTCGCGCGAGATACCGGGATCTTTCGCCGCGCGAGTCACAAGCGCCGCCAGTTCCCGTTCGGCCGCAGTCCCATCGCGCCCGCTGGCCTCCAGCGCAGCAGTGATCTCCTCACGGCGGGTGGAGAAGGCCATGATGTGTTCGCGCGATATCCCGGCGATTTCGAACTGACCAAGGACCGGATTATGCGCAGGCATGGTGCGATAGCCCAGCCCCTCGATACGCGCGCGCAGGTCGGCATTGTGGACGGCAGCGATCGTCGCCTGCTGGCCGTAAAGCGGATCATTCCGCAAAGCCCGCCAAGCCCCATCGGGTCGCTGGGTGGCATTGGCGATCACCGCATGAACGTGCAATTGCGGATCGCGGTTGCGCGACAGATCATGGGTAAAGAGCGCTGCGACCATGTTGCCGGTTTTCACCGGCTGCTGGGTGCCGCTCTTCTCGTCGAACCGGCGCGCCTCGATCAAATTGCGTTCCACCCAACCAAGCGTCGCCTTCACGCTGGCCTCGAAGGCGGCCAGCAAGCGCTGGTCGCCGCCCACCAGCGCCATCAGCGACACCGACTTGGGCGCGGAGAAGGCCATGTCGAGGCCGGGGCGATGCTCTTGCCCCGAGGGTGTGGTGATGCTCGCCCCATTAGGCAGGCGCCCTTCCAGCACCGCCTCGAACGCGGCGGTGGCGACGGCCCCCGCCAACCCCAATGCCTCTGCGCCGCGACCATGCCATTGGCTGCGGTCGGTGCCTTCGCCCTCGGTGTAGTAATTGTCACGGGCATAATAGCCCGCCGCGCCGCTGGCCGAGCTGACCGCGCCGATTGAGATCATGGGTGCTTGCTCCGGTGTTTGGCAACAGTGGGCGTTGGGGTCGGTTGCGGGTCGACAAACGCGACCGGTTCCCCTGCCTGCCCAGCCGGGGAAAACCTGTGCAGCATCCCCCAGAACAGCATCACAGCCAACAGCGCGCCCGCAAAGATGGCAGCGAACTGCGCAAAGAGGCTGCTGGGATCAATGAGGGGCGGTGGTGGTGGCAACTTCGCCAGATTCTGGCTCGTCTGCTCAAGGCGGGCGAGGATATCCTCCATCGCCGTATCGCTGGGCAGGCGGGCCAGTTGCTTGCCCAACCGATGCTCATGCCCAGCAAGACTCGCCTCCACCCGGTCGCCCAACACGCCGACCAATTGCGCCTGCGCGCCGTCGTCGAGCGCCGCGCGAGCGGCCAGCGCCTTGCCAAGACGGACCTCGCGCCGGTCCATGTCGCGCAGCACGCGGTCGAGATCGATGCTCATCTGGATGAGCTGGCCCATAAGGTCCGGCGCCGGCGCCATACTCTTGCGCTGCGGGGATGACACGGCGGCCTCGCCCATCTTCCCCTCCGCGCCAATCGCATCGCGCACCAGCGCGCGGAGCAGTTCGGGGCGATTGATCCCACGCTGGGCCGCCAGCCGATCAATCTCAGCCAGAAGCGCATCGTCGAAACTGACGTTGAGTTGGCCCATCGTCAGTTTCCTGCCCGTCTAGGGGAATAGATGGCGGAAATCCGCCCTTCTAGGCGCGCTCTAGGCGGCGATGCATCATGCTGCATCGCCATTCCGTCTGGTGCACATGCTCCCGCCCCCAATTCTAGGTGCCTATATAGGGCATAGAATGGCCGAATTTCGCCACTTTTAGGGCGAAAGCCCAAGGCTACCCAGTAGCGTGGTGTGTGCCAAATTTGCCTTATGCCCCAGCTCTCTTCATGGGGCAGCTTGGCGGGCAGTGAGCAGAATCCGGCTCCTGATGGAGAGCTGTCCCGGTCGACAGGCCGCCATGGTTGCCGAGCATGCGATGTCATGCGGCGCCTCCCTCAAACTGGACGCCGAGACGGGTGAGCAGGGTATTGGTGAACAGTCCCAACGCGCCATTGCCGGTGTCTTCAGCCGAAAGGTGCAACTCTACGGCAGGTGCTTTGCGACCTTCTCGTTCGGCGAGATCTTGATCGTGCTGCCCCGCCCGAAACAGGCCTGTCAGGTTGAAGCCTTGCGACCGCTCGTTGCGCATCATGCCGGACAGGCATCGGCTGGGAGATCGGGCCTTGTAGCGATGGTCGCCGGGCAATTCGACATTTCGGTCGATCAGCAGCACGCAAAGCGCCGCCCGCTCTCGCCCGAATTGCTGACACGCTCGGCCCCATGTGCCTTGGGCGATGCCAAGCCGGCCACAGCTTCGGTAGGACGCCTCGATGAGGTTTGGCCATGTTGGGCCGCCCAGTGCTGCAACAAGCCCCTGATAGCCCTCCGTCGCCACGCTGACGGCAGCGGCGGGCGAGACGCGGTCGATGGGATCCGCGGTCGCGCTACACCTTCGTGATGAGTTTTTGTCTTGTATATTGGGTGCGCAGTTTTCTTCCGGCGCGTCGGAAGTTTTCAGTGCACGGGATGGCTCAGCGGGTGCGCTGGCGATGGCGTCGAGCATGGCGGACAGGGCCTCTCGAATGGCAGTCAATCGGGTGATGCTGGGGATGCGGGCGGTGCGGCCAGCGGGCAAGATTGACTCGGCGCGGTGGCGGAGGGCGTCATCGTGGGCGTCACGGATGCGCTGGCCGAGTTGCCGGATCTCGGCGCGGCATTGGCTGATGGCGCGGGCCTGAAGGTCAAGGGCTTCGGCCTTGCCCTTCAGTTCCACATACCGACCGATCAAAGGGGCGAGGTTGATCCCTGCAGCCCAGGTGATGATACCTTCCTGCCGATCTCCGGCACGGCCGCCATTGATCCCTGCGTTGCGGATGATGAAGCCCGCGCTTTCGAGTTCACGCTCCGCTGAGTTGATCGAGCGAGGGGTGAGGCCCAGCGCCTCGGCGAACCGGCAGGCCTGCGTCCAGACGGCGCAGATGCGGCCGTTCAAATAGTCCGCGTCCATCGTCTTGAGGACATAGTGACGGACCAGCACCACCGCTGTCGAGGACAGGCCGAAGCCTGGCCGCGCTACTTGCTCGAACAAGCGCAACAGGTCGAACCTCGTAACGCCCGATGGCAGGCCAGCATGGGCCAACGTCGTGCTCATACCGAACCTCCCATCGAAATTGAGGGGAGTTCCGGCAACGAAGTACCAGATTTGAAGCCTATCGGGGCATTCAGGCGTTTACGACCGAATCGTAATGAACGATTCCATTCGCCACCATTGGAGCTATAACGAGGATAAATCGAATATCGTGACCGGCCTTTTGATGATAAAAGTCGACGAAACGCACGATACTCCAAATCCTGTGCATAACAGGACAAAGACATACTAAACCTCTATTCGAAGTATTTCGTACGTCTCCGGCTGGCACACTTCACCCGCTCCATCACAGAATTTTCTGGAACGTGTTCTGTGGCGTGGCGGCCTGTTGGCGTGGTCAAAACGGGTCGGGCGTTGCCGGTGGTGATCAAGCAAAAGGCCCCGCCGGGGTGTCCGGCGGGGCCTTTGTTGTGTCTTCGATCGGTATCCGGCGTTCAGAGCTTTCCGACCAGTTCCGGCACGGCGCTGAACAAGTCCGCCACCAGCCCGATGTCGGCGACCTGGAAGATCGGGGCGTCTTCGTCCTTGTTGATCGCGATGATCGTCTTGCTGTCCTTCATCCCCGCCAGATGCTGGATCGCGCCCGAAATGCCGACCGCAATGTACACTTCCGGCGCCACGATCTTGCCCGTCTGGCCGACCTGATAGTCGTTGGGCACATAGCCCGCATCGACCGCCGCGCGGCTCGCGCCGATCGCTGCGCCCAGCTTGTCGGCCAAAGGCGTGATCGTTGCCGCAAACGTCGCCGCATCCTTCAGCGCCCGCCCGCCCGAGACGATGATCTTCGCGCTCGTCAGCTCGGGCCGTTCCAGCTTGGCGATTTCCGAGCCGACATAGGTCGACAGGCCCGAATCCGCGCCCGCCGCAACCGCCTCAACAGGCGCGCTGCCGCCGGTCGCATTCGCCTTGGCAAAAGCAGTGCCGCGCACGGTGATCACCAGCTTGGCATCACTCGATTCGACCGTCGCAATCGCGTTGCCCGCATAGATCGGGCGGGTAAACGTCCTGGGCCCTTCGACCGACAGGATGTCCGACACTTGCGCGACATCGACCAGCGCGGCGACGCGCGGCGCGACGTTCTTGCCCGTCGTCGTGGCCGGCGCGACAAACGCGTCGTATTCACTCAAAAGCCCGGCCACCAGCGGCGCGACGTTTTCCGCCAGCGCATGGGCATAGACCGCGTCATCGGCCTTCAGCACTTTGGCCACGCCTTCGATCTGCGCGGCCTGTGCCGCCACGCCATCGACGCCCGCGCCCGCGACCAGCGCGGTGACTTCGCCCAGCTGTGCCGCAGCGGTAAC
>NZ_KQ954311.1:6995-29824 GCF_001519055.1 Novosphingobium sp. Fuku2-ISO-50
ATTCAGCCGCAAGTCCGCCGTGATCACCGCCGGCAGCGCCAGGCTCACCGTTTCAAGACCGCCGTCGATTTCACGCTTGACCACAACAGCATCGCCTTCGACGCTGATTTCGTTGGCAAAGGTGCCCTGGCCGCGACCCAGCAACGCGGCAATCATCTGCCCCGTCTGGTTGCTGTCGTCGTCGATCGCCTGCTTGCCCGTGATGATCAGACCGGGCGCTTCTTCGTCCGCAATCGCCTTGACGATCTTGGCCACGGCCAGCGGTTCGACTTCGTCATCGGTCGACACCAAAATCGCCCGATCCGCGCCCATCGCCAGCGCCGTGCGCAAGGTTTCCTGCGCCTTTGCCGGGCCGACCGAAACCACCACGATCTCGGTAACCACGCCCTTTTCCTTCAGGCGAATGGCTTCCTCGACCGCAATCTCGTCAAACGGGTTCATGCTCATCTTGACGTTCGCGAGATCAACCCCCGTGCCGTCCGCCTTCACCCGCGGCTTCACGTTGTAGTCGATCACACGCTTTACCGTGACCAGCGCTTTCATTGCTTCCTCGGCCTTTCGTTCCAGATGCGCGCCCTCTAATTGGCGCTTACGTAAACGTCAACTAGCGAATCGCGGCAATCCCGTGGCGGGCGCGCCGGTGTCAGCCGCCGCGCCCGCCTCTATAACTCATTCCATTTCAAGGATAATCGCATCCACGGCAAGGCTGTCTCCGGCCTTGGCGTTGACGCTCTTGACCGTACCGGCCTTTTCCGCGCGCAGGATATTTTCCATCTTCATCGCTTCGACCACAGCGAGCGGCTGGCCGGCCTCGACCGAATCGCCGGGCTGGACATGCAGCGCGACGAGCAGACCCGGCATCGGGCAGATCAGGAACCGCGACAGATCCGGCGGGATCTTTTCGATCATGTACGCCGACAGATGCGCGATCCGCTGCGGCAGAACCTCGACGAGGTGAATCGCGCCGCGCGTGGTCAGACGAAAACCGGTGCGCAGCGGTTCGACCTTGACGGTCAGCGGCTCGCCATCGACTTCGGCAAGAACCAGCGTGTCGCCCGGCGTATATTCGAGTTCGAGATCGATCGCTGTGCCATCGACGGTCACCAGATCGGCCTCGAGCGAAACCGCGAAAGGATCCGAGCCGACCTTGATCGCCCATTCGCCCGGCGGATCGAGCCGATCGCCCAATTGCCCGTCGACGCGGCGCGCGCGGTCGGCGCGCGCGGTGGCAAGGAACCCGGCAATCGCGGCCAGACTGCGCTTCAACGCATGGCTCGCCGGGGCGCCATGAAACCCTTCGGGATATTCTTCGGCGATGAACCCGGTGGTCAGTTCACCCGAGCGAAAGCGCGGATGCTGCATGATCGCGCTGACGAAATCGATATTGTGGCCAAGGCCTTCGATCTCGAAGGCATCGAGCGCGGCAACTTGCTTGTCGGCGGCTTCGTCGCGCGTCGGGGCCCAGGTGATCAGCTTGGCGATCATCGGGTCATAGAACATCGAGACTTCGCCGCCTTCATAGACGCCGTCATCGATGCGCACGCCGTCCACGCCGCGCCGACCATTGGCCGCGCCGTCATCTTCCCAGCCCGTCACCGGCGGCTGATAGCGCACCAGCCGCCCGGTCGAGGGCAGGAAGCCGCGATAGGGATCTTCGGCATAGACGCGGTTTTCGATCGACCAGCCGTCGATGCCGATGTCATCCTGCGTGAAGGCAAGGCGTTCGCCTGCCGCGACGCGGATCATCTGTTCGACAAGGTCGATCCCGGTGATCGCCTCGGTCACCGGGTGTTCGACCTGAAGCCGGGTATTCATTTCGAGGAAGTAGAAGCTCTCGCCGGTCACATCGGCGCCCGACACGATCAGTTCGACCGTGCCTGCGGAATAATAGCCCACCGCGCGCGACAGCGCGACGCACTGTTCGCCCATCGCCTTGCGCATTTTGGGCGTGACGAACGGCGAAGGCGCTTCTTCGACCACTTTCTGGTGGCGGCGCTGGATCGAGCATTCGCGCTCGTTGAGATAGAGAATGTTGCCGTGCTGATCGCCCAGGATCTGGATTTCGATGTGACGCGGGTTGAGAATGAACTTCTCGATGAACACGCGATCGTCGCCAAACGAATTGAGCCCTTCGCGCTTCACCGCCTCGAAGCCTTCGCGGACGTCCTTTTCGTTGTAGGCGAGGCGCATGCCCTTGCCGCCGCCGCCGGCCGAAGCCTTCATCATCACCGGATAGCCGATCTCGTCGGAGATGCGGACAGCGTGCTCGGTATCCTCGATCTCGCCGACGAAGCCGGGCACGACATTGACGCCCGCTGCCTTGGCCAGTTTCTTCGATTCGATCTTGTCGCCCATCGCCGCGATTGCGCCCACGGGGGGGCCGACAAAGGCGATACCTTCGGCAGCCAGCGCCTCGGCAAAGCTGGTGCGTTCGGACAGGAAGCCATAGCCGGGGTGTACCGCATCGGCGCCAGTCTGCTTGCAGGCGGCAATGATCTTGTCGGCGATCAGATAGCTCTGCGCGGCGGGCGCGGGCCCGATATGCACGGCTTCATCGGCCATCTGCACAAACGGCGCGCGCGCGTCGGCATCGGAATAAACGGCCACGGTAGCGATGCCCATGCGGCGTGCGGTCTTGATCACGCGGCAGGCGATTTCACCCCGGTTGGCAATGAGGATCTTCTTGAACATCGCAATCCCAGCTTTCTTGATGCAGCATGTGCCGTGGCGCCCGGCGCCGCGTCATTTTCGATACCTGTAATCAGGCGGTCATTCCGTCGCTTGCAGTGCTTCGCCGATGGGGGGCATGTTGTGACCGAGCAGGCGCAGCATGTCGGCGGCGCATTCGACCACGTTCGAGCCCGGGCCATAGATCCCCTGCACCCCGGCTTCGCGCAAGTATTCGTAATCGTGCGGCGGGATGACGCCGCCGGCGACGACCTTGATGTCGCTGCGCCCCGCTTCGCGCAGCAGGCCGATCAGTTCGGGGATCAGCGTCTTGTGCCCGGCGGCGAGCGAGGAAGCCCCGATCGCATCGACACCCTTTTCCAAAGCCAGCGCGCACGTTTCCGGCGGGGTCTGGAACAGGGGGCCGCTGGTCACGTCAAAGCCCATGTCGGAAAAGGCCGATGCGATGACATTGGCGCCGCGATCGTGTCCGTCCTGGCCCATCTTGGCGACGAGCAGGCGCGGCTTGCGCCCCAGCCGACGCGAAACGGCTTCGACCCCGTCGAGCACTTGCTGATAACGGGAATCGCCCGCGTAGGCCGCGCCATAGACGCCCTTGACCGGGGTCGGGAAAGTACCGTGGCGGCCAAACACCGTTTCCATCGCGTCGGAAATTTCGCCGAGCGTGGCGCGATGCCGCGCGGCTTCGACGGCCAGTTCCAGCAGATTGGCGTTGCCCGCCGCGCCTTCGCGCATGGCAGCCAGCGCCGCCTGGCACTTCGCCTCGTCACGGGTCTGACGCACCTGGCGAATGCGCGCGATCTGCGATTCACGCACGGCATGGTTGTCGATGTCGAGCGTGTCGATCTTGTCTTCGGTGCCAAGGCGATACTTGTTCACCCCGACGATCACGTCTTCGCCCCGGTCCACGCGAGCCTGACGCGCGGCGGCGGCTTCCTCGATCATCGCCTTGGGCCAGCCGGCGGCGACCGCCTTGGCCATGCCGCCTTCGGCTTCGACGCGCTCGATGATCGTCCAGGCCTGATCGACCAGTTGCTGGGTCAGCGCTTCGATGTAGTACGACCCGCCCAGCGGATCGACCACGTTGCACATGCCCGTTTCTTCCTGGATCACGATCTGCGTGTTGCGGGCAATGCGCGCCGAAAAATCGGTCGGCAGCGCGATCGCTTCGTCGAGCGCATTGGTGTGCAGCGACTGCGTGCCGCCCAGCATCGCCGCCATCGCCTCGATCGTGGTGCGGATGACGTTGTTGTAGGGATCCTGTTCCTGCAACGACACGCCCGACGTCTGGCAATGGGTGCGCAGCATTTTCGAGCGTTCATCAGCCGCGCCGAGCTTCGTCATGACCCGGTGCCACAGCACGCGCGCGGCGCGCAGCTTGGCGACTTCCATGAAGAAGTTCATCCCGATCGCGAAAAAGAACGACAGACGCCCGGCGAACTTGTCGATATCGAGGCCCGAGGCGACCCCGTATTTCACATATTCCATCCCGTCGGCGATCGTGAACGCCAGTTCCTGGACTTGCGTCGCGCCGGCTTCCTGCATGTGATAGCCGGAAATCGAGATCGAATTGAATTTCGGCATGTTTGCGCTGGTATAGGCAAAGATGTCCGAGATCAGGCGCATCGACGGTTCGGGGGGATAGATATAGGTGTTGCGAACCATGAACTCCTTGAGGATGTCGTTCTGGATCGTGCCGTCGAGCTGTGCGGTCGGAACCCCCTGTTCCTGACCCGCGACAATGAAAAATGCCAGGATCGGGATGACCGCGCCGTTCATCGTCATCGACACCGACATCTGATCGAGCGGAATCCCGTCGAACAGGATCTTCATGTCCTCGACGCTGTCGATCGCCACGCCCGCCTTGCCGACATCGCCGACGACGCGCGGATGATCGCTGTCATAGCCGCGATGAGTGGCCAGATCGAATGCGACCGACAGGCCTTTTTGCCCGGCGGCGAGATTGCGGCGATAGAACGCGTTGGATTCCTCGGCGGTCGAAAACCCGGCGTATTGGCGGATCGTCCACGGACGCCCGGCATACATCGAGGCGCGCACCCCGCGCGTGAACGGCGCAAAGCCCGGCAGGCCGGGCTCTTGTGTCACATCCTCGGGCGTATAAAGCGGCTTGACCGCGATGCCTTCGGGGGTGTGCCAGGTCAGGTCTTTGCCCTTGACCTCTTTTGCGGCCGCTTTTTGCCAGTCGTCGAGCGTTGCCATCGTAATCCTCGTCCTTCGCGCGCGCTCAGTGGGCGCCTTTGGGCGTTTCCATGATTTCGGTCAGTTGCCCGCCCATGTCTTTGGGGTGGACAAAGAAGATCATCGTGCCGTGCGCACCGATGCGCGGTTCGCCGAGCACTTTCTTGCCCTTGGCCTCAAACCACGCCTTGGCGGCATGGATGTCGGGCACTTCGTAACAGATGTGGTGCTGCCCCCCGAGCGGGTTCTTTTCCAGCCACTTGCCGACGGCGGAATCGGTGACGGTCGGTTGCAGCAATTCGATCTGAGTGCCCGCGGTGCCGTTCTCGCCCGGCGTGTTGACGAAGGCCACGCGCACCATTTGCGATTCGAGCACAAACGGCTCGGTAATGTCGGTCGCGCCCATGACATCGCGATAAAACGCGATCGAGGCATCGAGATCGGGCGTCGCCACGCCGATATGGTTCAAACGTCCCAGTTTCATGACTTGTTCCCCCCCTCGCCTTACAACGGGATATTGTCGTGCTTCTTCCAGGGGTTTTCGAGCGCCTTGTGCCGCAGCTTGCGCAGACCCAGCGCAATGCGGCGACGGGTCGAATGCGGGTGGATCACTTCGTCGATGAAGCCCTTGGCCGCGGCGACAAACGGATTGGCGAAGCGGTCTTCGTATTCCTTGGTCTTTTGCGCGATCCCTTCGGCATCGAGACCCCGGAAAATGATCTCGACCGCGCCCTTGGCGCCCATCACCGCGATTTCCGCCGTCGGCCAGGCATAGTTGAGATCGCCGCGCAGATGCTTCGAGGCCATCACGTCATAGGCGCCGCCATAGGCCTTGCGCGTAATCACGGTGATCTTGGGCACGGTCGCCTCGGCATAGGCAAACAACAGCTTGGCGCCGTGCTTGATGATGCCGTTATGCTCTTGCGCGGTGCCGGGCAGGAAGCCGGGCACATCGACAAAAGTCAGGATCGGAATCTCGAACGCATCGCAGAACCGCACGAAGCGCGCGGCTTTCTTCGACGAATTGATGTCGAGCACGCCCGCCAGCACCAGCGGCTGGTTGGCGACGACACCCACCGTGCGGCCCTCGATACGACCAAAGCCGCAGATGATGTTGCCCGCGTGCTTGGGCTGGACTTCAAAGAAGTCGCCCTCGTCGAGCACTTTGCGGATCACTTCGTGCATGTCGTAGGGCTGCGTCGCCGAAGCGGGGATCAGCGTGTCAAGGCTTTCATCCATCCGGTCCCACGGATCGCTGCTGGGCCGCACCGGCACGCCGGTCTGGTTGGTCAGCGGCAGGAAATCGAAAAATTCGCGCGTTGCGAGCAGCGCGTCGATGTCGTTTTCACACGCCAGATCGGCAACCGAGGTCTTGGTCGTATGCGTGATCGCGCCGCCCAGCTCTTCCTGCGTGACGATCTCGTTGGTCACCGTCTTGACCACGTCGGGCCCGGTGACGAACATGTAGCTCGAGTCTTTCACCATGAAGATGAAGTCGGTCATCGCCGGGGAATAGACCGCGCCGCCCGCGCAAGGCCCCATGATCAGCGAGATCTGCGGAATCACACCCGAGGCATTGACATTGCGCTGAAAGATTTCGGCATAACCGCCAAGGCTGGCCACGCCTTCCTGAATGCGCGCGCCGCCCGAATCGTTGATCCCGATCACCGGCGCGCCGACTTTCATCGCCGTATCCATGACCTTGCAGATCTTCATCGCGTGGCGTTCGGAAACCGCGCCGCCAAACACCGTGAAATCCTGCGCAAAGACATAGACCAGCCGACCGTTGATCGTGCCCGATCCGGTGACCACGCCATCGCCCGGGACAACCGTATCGGGCATGCCGAAATCGATGCAGTTATGCTCGACATAGGTGCCTTCTTCTTCGAAGCTTCCTTCGTCGAGCAGGATGTCGATGCGGTCGCGTGCGGTCAGCTTGCCCTTGGCATGCTGCGCATCAATGCGGCGTTGGCCCCCGCCCAGCCGCGCTGCGGCGCGACGCTTTTCCATTTCGGCAATGTTCGCGGACATGGTCTGCCTTGCTGCCTCTTCCCGTGGTAATACGATTGCGCGCGAATGGCGCATTGCCACCGCTGTGTCCAATGTTAAGCTGCAAAGTTGTGAAGCGAAACTTTGCAAAGAAAGGCCGAAACACGTGAGCACGCGCCAACGCCTGTTTGCCGGGGCGCAACTGCGCACGCTGCGCGCACGCCGCGCCTTGCGTCAGGCCGACATGGCACAAGCCCTTGGAATCAGTGCCTCCTACCTCTCGCAACTCGAAAACGACGAACGCCACCTTACCCCCGCGCTGGCCGACGCCTTGCGCGCCGCGTTTCCGCTCGATTGGGCCGATCTTGCACCGGCGGGCGGCGACGCGCTGATCCGCGCGCTGCACGATGCGCTGGCCGATCCGCAATTGCCCGGCGACTTGCCCGGCGAAACGGTCGAACGCCTCGCGCGCCAGTTCCCCGGCTTTGCCGATCTGTTCGTACAGCTTCACAGCCTTCACGCGCAGACCCGGCTGCGCCTCGACATGCTTGACGAAACGATCGGCAGCACTGTCGCGGGCGGCGGTCGCCTGCCGTGGGAGGAAGTGCGCGACTGGTTTCACCATGCCAACAACTATGTCGATCCGCTCGACCGCGAAGCCGAAGACCTTGCCGCCGAAATCGCCGGAAGCGATCTGAGCCCCCGCGTCCAGTCGATGCAATCCTGGCTGCGCGCCAACGGGGTCTCCATCGCCTGGACCAGCGGCGGCCCGCTGCGCCGCTTTGACGCCGACCGCCGCCATCTCGAACTCGATTCAAACCAGCCGATCGAAAGCGGGCGGTTCCATCTTGCCTATCAGGTCGCCGCGCTCGCGCTGTCGCGCCCGATCGCCGCCATCGTCGAAGCCGCCGCCTTGCAAAGCGCGGCCGCCCGCCACATTCTGACCATCGGGCTTGGCAACTATGCCGCCGGCGCGCTGCTCATGCCCTATGAACGTTTTCGCACGGCCGCGCGCGAGCTTCGCCACGACATCGACCGCCTGCGTCTGATGTTCCACACCAGCTTCGAACAATGCTGTCACCGCCTGTCCACGCTGCAACGCCCGCGCGCGCGCGGTATTCCGGTGTTTTTCTGCCGCGTCGACATGGCCGGCAATATCACCAAGCGCCATTCTGCCACGCGCCTGCAATTCGGCCGCTTCGGCGGCGCCTGCCCGCTGTGGATCGTCCACGAAGCCGTCGCCATCCCCGACCGCATCCACGTCCAACTGTCCGAAATGCCCGATGGCATCCGCTATGTCTCGGTCGCCAAGGGCCTGGTCAAACCGTCGGGCAGCTATTACCGGCCGCCGCGCCGCTATGCCGTCGCTCTGGGCTGCGAAGCCACCCACGCCGCCGAATTCATCTATGCCGATGGCTTGAACCTCGCCTCCGATGACGCTGTGGCCCGTATCGGCGCGTCATGCCGCATCTGCCCGCGCGACCAATGCGACCAACGCGCCTTTCCCCCCAGCGACAAGGCGATCGATGTCGACCCGGCGCGGCGCGAACTGGTGCCCTATCGAATCATCGGGTGAGAAGGCGAAAGAATGCCAAGCGCAAGGGCCACTCGCGCCCTCATGTCCCCGGCATGAACGGGCTGATCAGGTCATGGTCAGGCTGGGGCTGATAGTCGCAAGATAACGATGCCCGCCACGCCGAAAGGTGTAAACATGGCGCGATCCGTTTGGAGGAGATGTTGCCATGAAACGTGTTCTGACTGTGACGCTGCTGGCGTTGGCCAGCTTGCCGCTTTCTGCCTGTATGGCCGACTACGGCTTTGGTGGCCCGGCTGTCTATGGCCCGGAGCCTTATGCCTACGACGGCTGGTACGATGGCTATTATGGCCCGGTCAACGATGGCTATTGGGGCGATGACGGCTATTTCTATTATCGCCACGGCGATGGCGACCGTGCCTATGTCCGCGGCGATCGCACCCATTTCGTGCATCAGGCGCCGCAGGGACCGCACAGTTACCAGCCGCTCCATGGCTCGGTATCGCCGAGGCAGGGCGTGCGCATGCCGCATTTCCCGCGCGGCAACAACGGCCATCACTGAGCGGGCGCACCCTTTGCGCAAGCACCGATAACCATGAATGCGAGGGCCACCCGGCCCTCGCATTTCCTGTTCTATCGAGCGCCGATAACCATCCGCTCAGCCGCAGGCAAAGCCCAGCGCTTGAGCAGTTCTGCCAGCAGCAGATAGGCGATCACCAGCCCGGCGATCGACAGGCTGAGCCCCGCCCCGAGCGGCTCGAAACCCAGCATCCCGGCCAGCGGCAGCCACGGCAGGATCAGCGCGACCGCCAGGCTGCCGAACAGCGTCGCGGCCAGTATCCGATGCGGGGGCAGACGCCAGGCCGCCCCGCTGGTGCGGATGATCAGCACGACGAGGATCTGCGTTGCCATCGATTCGACGAACCAGGCCGCGCGGAATGTCGGCACATCGACATGGAAAACCCAGAGCAGCAGGGCAAACGTGGCGATGTCGAACACCGATGACAGCGGCCCCATGATCGCGGTGAAGCGGACGAGCGCCTTTATGTCCCAGCCGTGGGGGCGTTTGAGCAGCGGCGGATCGGCGTGGTCAAACGGAATGCCGGTCTGCGACATGTCATAGAGCAGATTGTTGAGCAGGACTTGCACCGCAGTCAGCGGCAGGAACGGCAGGACCAGCGAAGCGAGCGCCATGGTCAGCATGTTGCCGAAGTTGGAACTGGTGCCCATGCGCAAGTATTTCATGATGTTGGCATACGTGCGCCGCCCTTCGGCAATGCCGTCGGCCAGCACCGACAGATCGGGCGCAAGCATGATCATGTCGGCCGCCTCGCGCGCGACATCCGTCGCGCCATCGACCGACAGACCGACATCGGCGGCGCGGATCGCGGGGGCATCGTTGATCCCGTCGCCGATAAAGCCCACCGTGTGCCCGCGCCCGCGCAGCGCGTGGACAATGCGCACTTTTTGATCCGGGCTGACGCGCGCAAACAAGTCGACTTCATCGACTTTGACCGCGAGCGCATCGACCGTCAGCCGCGTAATCTCTTCGCCGGTCAGCACGTTGGCATGGGGCAGCCCGACTTGCGCGGCGAGATGCTGCGCCACCGCCGCCGCATCGCCCGAGACCAGCTTTACCCGCACACCCGCTTCGGCCAGCCGGGCAAGTGCCGCCGGGGCGCTCGCCTTGGGCGGATCGATGAACACGCAATAGCCGGCAAGGATCAGGCCGTCGTCATCGTCGATATCGATGCGCGTGCGCCCCGCCGCCTCTTTCCACGCCACGCCCAACATGCGCAGCCCTTCCCCCGCGCGCGCGGCAACCAGCGCCTCGGCCTGAGCCCGGATCGCATCGTCGATCGCAATCACGCTGCCGTCGGCCTGTTCGACGCGCGAACACAGCGCAAGCACCGTTTCGGGCGCGCCCTTGACGATCTCGATGCGCTGTTCGCCCTTTTCGGCAAGCACCGAAACCCGCCGCCGCTCGAAATCAAAGGGCCGCTCGTCCAGCTTTGCCCATTCATTCAGGCCGCCGGGCGTGCCGTGGCTCAACAAGGCTTCGTCGAGTGGACTTTTCAGCCCGGTTTCAAAGCTGGCATTGACTGCCGCCAGTTCGTAGACGCGCTCGCGATCGGTGCCATCGACGCCGGGATGTCCGACCAGCGCGATGCGCGCCTCGGTCAGAGTGCCGGTCTTGTCGGTGCACAGAACGTCCATCTGGCCAAGGTCGTGAATCGATGACAGCCGTTTGACCACGACTTTTGCCGCCGCCATGCGCTGCGCCCCGCGCGCCAGCGTGATCGTCATGATCATCGGCAACAGTTCCGGCGTCAGCCCCACCGCCAGCGCCATCGAAAACAGAAACGATTCGAGCGGCGGCTTGCCCAGCGCCAGCCGCGCCAGAAGGACAAACAGCACGAGAAAGACCGTTAGCCGCGCGATCAGCATGCCAAACCGGCGAATGCCGACTTCGAACGCGGTCACTTCCTGATCGCCGCCGAGCGAACTGGCAATCGCGCCAAACCGCGTGCGCGCGCCGGTCTCGACCACCAGCATCGTCACCGTGCCGCCGATCACCGAACTGCCGCTCAGCATCAGGTTGTCGGCATCGGCCATTCCGGCCTGCGCGTCGAAACCTGCGGACTTTTCGACCGGAAACGATTCGCCCGTCAGCGCCGCCTGATTCACTTGCGCCGCATTCGCCTCCAGCACGACACCATCGGCGGGGACGAGATCGCCCGCAGACATGCTGGCCACATCCCCCGGCACCAGCTCATCGACCGGGCGTTCCTGCCATGTGCCATTGCGCAAGACTCGCGCGGTCAGCGCAATCGAGCGTTTCAGCGCCTCTGCCGTCGCTGCCGCGCGCCGTTCCTGCACGGTATCGAGCACAGTCGAGAGCAGAACGATCCCCAGAATGATCGTAAAACTGGCAAGATCGCCGGTGATCCCCGCCGCCATCGCCGCCGCCAGCAGAATCAGCACCAGCGGATTGGCGAGCCGCCGCACGAAATCGAGCCAGACCGGGCGCCGCGTCGAATCGGGCAGGGCATTGGCACCATAGCGCGCGCGCCGCCCGGCGACTTCGTCGGACGTCAGCCCGCCGCGCCCAACGCCCAGCGCCGACAGATTGGCGTCGGCATCGCGCTGCCAGAACTCGATGGACTTGGCTGCGTCCTGTGTCATTCAAACCTCAGCAGGAAAGAGGGGCAAACCTCAGCAGGAAAGAGGGGCAAACCTCAGCAGGAAAGAGGGGCAACAGACACGTTACGCGGCGATGTGAAACAGATGGCCCACACACGCCGACACCGCCAGCGCCACCCCGCCCAGCAGCGTCACGCGTACCATGCCCTTGCCGACCGGCGCGCCGCCAGCGTGGGCGCCAAGCGCGCCCAACAGCGCCAGACAGGCCAGCGTGGCGATGGCCATCGCCAGCAGCACGCCCGCGCCCGGAAAGACCAGCGCCGTCGCCAGCGGAATGATGCCCCCGGCCAGAAAGCTCAAAGCCGAAGCCAGGGCTGCCTGCATCGGCTTAGCGGCTTGTTCCTCGGCCAGTCCCAGCTCGTCGCGCGCATGAGCATCGAGCGCATCGGTGCGCATCAACGCGTCAGCCACGTGCCCGGCGAGATCGGGCGCAAGCCCGCGCCGCTGATAAATGGCCTTCAATTCGTCGCGTTCGGCCACAGGTTCGGCGCGCAATGCCCGCGCTTCGCGCAAGAGGTCGGCGCGTTCTGAATCGGCCTGGCTGCCGACCGAGACATATTCCCCCGCCGCCATCGACAGCGCGCCGGCCACGATCCCGGCCACGCCGGTCAGCACAAGCTGTTGCGAACCGACCGCAGCGGCCGCGACGCCGCTCATCAGGCTGGCGGTGGAAAGCAGGCCGTCGTTGGCGCCGAGCACCGCCGCACGAAGCCACCCCGCCCGGTTGACGAAATGGACCTCGTCGCTGGCATGGCGGTCAATTCCTTCCGAAACGATCGGCTTGCTGACCAGCCTGGCCTGTCCGCTGTCATCGACGGCGAGAGTCTGATCGGGGTTTGTGACGGCTTGGGCTGCGATATCGATCATGCGGAGATCTCGTGTGCGACAGCAGGGAATGGCGAATGCGCCGGTGCCGGGACGCGCTCTACCACCGGGACATCAAATCCGGAACCGCCATCGTTATGCGTCTGATAAGCAAACCGTGATACGGCTTGATCGTGCCGCCACGCCGTCCGGGCCATCGATCCCCGGGGGCCCGCCTTTTCCGGAAAGCCGCAATGCCGTCCAGCAGAACCGTTATCGCGCAGGAAAACCGGTCACCGCAAGCGCCAGACCTTCTGACGTTCCCGGGCCTTCTTCCGTTCCCGGGCCTTCTTCCGTTCATCGCCTATCTCGACTTTGCAATCCTGCTGCCCACGGCGCCGTTCCAATCGGGCCCGGCCCGCGCCGCCTTGCTGTCGGTGTTTCTGCTCTATCTGGTCGTCCTGCTCGGCCGTCGCCGGGCGTTTGCGGCGCTGGAAGCCTGGCTGATCAAGGCGCCGTCTGCGGGCCGGATCGCGCTGGTCGGGATTGTCCCGGCGACCGTTCTGGCCATGTCGCTGACATCTGTGAACAAAGTGCGGATTGTCGAAGCGCTGATCGTCATGCTGCTCGCCCTCGGCATGGCTTGGCGGCAATGGGATCACCGTCATGCGAACCGCCATCTCATCCGGGCGCTGGTCGTGCTGGCACTGGCCGTGCCGCTGCTCAATCTGGTCAGCGGGATGCTGGTGCCCAAGCTGTCGGATGTCGCGACAACCACGGTCGATGCCGCGCGCCTGCTGTGGGCCGGGCACAATCCCTATGCGGCCTCGATCGATCCCTACGGCGCCGCCAACGCGCACGACCCGGCCTTTGGCGGGTACAAATATCTGCCCTTGATGATCGCGCTCGATCTGCCGTTCGTCCTGCCGTTCGGACAGCAAGCGGTGCTGTGGCTCGATGCGCTGACGGTTGCCGGGCTTGGCGCGGTGGTCTGGGTGCTGGCGTCGGGCAATCCGGCGCGGCCTGGCCGGTCGGACACGCGCTGGCTGGCGCTGGCGATAACTCTGGCGACGCCCGAACTGGCGGAATCCAGTCTGGCCATGGGCTATAACGATGTCATCGGCACTCTGCTCGTGCTCGGCGCCTTTTGGGCATGGGGGCGATCGGCGGCGCTGGCCGGATTGCTGGTGGGATGCAGCATCTCGTTCAAGCTGATGCCGGGGCTTGTCGCGATGACGCTGCTGTTTCCGCCCGATCGCTGGCGGCCCTATGTGCTGGGCCTTGCCGCCGGGCTGGTGCCCGATGCTCTGGCGCTGGCGTGGGATCCCCGGGCGTTTGTCCGCAATGTGCTGGTGTTCAATCTGGTCCGTTCGCCCGATCCGACCTCGTGGCGACTGCTCGCGCCGGTCTGGCTGGGCCGCGTGGCCGGCCTTGGCGCGCTGGCGGCATGGGGCGTGATTTCGCTCTGGCTGGCGCTGGGTCGGCGCGCCTTGTCGAATCGCGATCCGCTGGACTTGCGGCTGGGCCTGTTCGTGATCGTGGTGCTGATCCTGATCATGACCGGATCGACCGCGCATGACGATTACATGGTGTGGTGGATGCCCGCAGCCGCAGTGCTTTTCGCGCGCAATGCCGGGCGGAACGCTGCGACCGACGCTGCGGCCATGCCGCCTACAAAGGCGCGGCGCGCGGCTGGATGAAGCCGGAATTCCCCGGCTATGACGAAGCGGTGGCGCAAGCTAACCTGACCGCGCGCCAACAACTCCGGGGACATCATGACCGCGTTGCCCACTCTGTTTTCGCCGATCACGATCCGCAATCTGACCATCCGCAACCGGATCCTGTCGACCGGGCATGACACGACGCTACCCACCGCTTTCGTGCCCAACGATGCGCTGATCGCCTATCATCGCGCGCGCGCGGCGGGCGGGGCCGGGCTGATCGTGATGCAAGTGGCCGGTGTCCACGAATCCGCGCGCTATACCTCGCATCTGCTGATGGCGATCTCCGACGACTGCATTGCGGGCTATACCCGCGTGGCCGAGGCGGTTCATGCCCATGGCTGCGCGCTGTTCGGGCAACTGTTTCACCCGGGCCGCGAAATCATGGAAAGCCAGGACGGCACCCTGCCGGTGGCCTATGCCCCGTCGGCCGTGCCCAACGAGCGCTTTCACGTGACCCCCCGCCCGATGTCTGCGCGCATGATCGGCGAAGTGATCGCGGGCTATGCCGCAGCCGCCCACCGGCTCGAACGCGCCGGGCTCGACGGCGTCGAAGTCGTCGCCAGCCACGGCTACCTGCCTGCCCAGTTTCTCAATCCGCGCGTCAACCGGCGCGACGACCGCTATGGCGGCGATGACACCGGGCGCCGCCGCTTCCTCGACGAGGTGATCGCCGCGATCCGTGCCGCGACCGGGCCCGATTTCGTCGTCGGGCTGCGAATCAGCGGCGATGAAAAGGACAGCGAAGGCCTGACCGCCGACGAAGTCCTGACGGCGCTGATCGCGTTTGACGGACGCTTTGACTATTACAACATCACGGCGGGCACATCCGCCGGGATCGGCAGCGCAGTCAACATCGCCCCGCCGATGGCGATCGCCCACGGTCACCTCGCCCCGCTTTCCGCCGCGATCAAGGCGAAAGTCGCAACGCCGGTGTTCGTCGCCGGGCGGATCAACCAGCCGCAAGATGCCGAACGCATCGTGGCAAGCGGCGCCGCCGACATGGTCGGCATGACCCGCGCGATGATCTGCGACCCCGAAATGCCCGCCAAGGCGGCGGCGGGCCGGCTTGACGACATTCGCGCCTGCATCGCCTGCAATCAGGCGTGCATCGGCCATTTTCACATGGGCTATCCCATTTCGTGCATCCAGCATCCCGAAACCGGGCGCGAACTGACGTATGGCACGCTGTCCCCGACGGCCAAGCGGCGGCGCATCCTGATCGCGGGCGGCGGCCCGGCGGGGATGAAAGCCGCCGCCGTCGCCGCCGCGCGCGGCCACGAAGCGATCCTGTGCGAAGCCGCCCGCCAGCCCGGCGGCCAGACGCTGCTTGCCCAGATGCTGCCCGGACGCGCCGAATTCGGCGGTATCGTCACCAATCTGGCGCGCGAAATGACGCTGGCCGGGGTCGATGTCCGCCTGAACCAGCCGGTGACCCGCGCGCTGGTCGAACAGATCGCCCCCGACGCCGTGGTCATCGCCACCGGCGCGCAACCCCGCGCGGCCCCGGTCGAAGGCGCCGAAACCGGCCATGTGGTCAATCCCTGGCAAGTCCTGCGCAATGAAGTGAACGTCGGCGCCAGCGTGCTGATCGCCGACTGGAGCCTCGACTGGATCGGCATGGGCCTCGCCGAAAAGCTCGCCCGCGCCGGATGCCGCGTGCGCCTCGCGGTCGACGGCTACATGCCCGGCCAGCGCATCCACCAATATGTGCGCGATCACTGGGCCGGTGTGCTCCACGATCTTGGCGTTGAAGTGATCCCATATGCCCGGCTCTACGGCATCGACGAACGGACCGTGTTTTGCCAACATGCCTCCAGCGGCGCCCCGATCCTGTTCGAAGGCGTCGACACCCTGATCACCGCCCTCGGCCACCAAAGCATCGCCACGCTCGAAGGCGATCTGGCCGAAACCGGCCTGGAGCTCCACCTCATCGGCGACGCGCTGACCCCGCGCACCGCCGAAGAAGCCGTCTTTGAAGGGCTGAAAGTCGGGGTGGCGCTGTAGGGGAAGCGTAGCGAGCTGGCAGCGCCGTTCTTTTCGACAAACAAAAAGGGCCGGAGTTTCCTCCGGCCCTTTTCAGATTATCGAAGGTCGGATCAGCCCTTGAGCACGTCCGCCAGCGTTTCACCCAGCAGGCTGGGCGAGGGGCTGACGCGGATGCCCGCAGCTTCCATCGCGGCGATCTTGCTTTCCGCATCGCCCTTGCCGCCCGAAACGATCGCTCCGGCGTGGCCCATGCGGCGGCCCGGAGGCGCCGAACGGCCTGCGATAAAGCCGGCCATCGGCTTTTTGCGGCCGCGCTTGGCTTCGTCGATCAGGAACTGCGCGGCCTGTTCTTCGGCATCGCCACCGATTTCGCCGATCATGATGATCGACTTGGTGTCTTCGTCGGCCAGGAACAGTTCGAGCACGTCGATGAAGTTGGTGCCGTTGACGGGGTCGCCGCCGATGCCGACAGCCGTCGTCTGACCAAGGCCGATGTTCGAGGTCTGGAACACCGCTTCATACGTCAGCGTACCCGAGCGCGAAACGACGCCGACGCTGCCCTTCTTGAAGATGCTGCCCGGCATGATGCCGATCTTGCATTCATCGGGGGTCAGCACGCCGGGGCAGTTCGGCCCAATCAGGCGCGACTTCGAACCCTGAAGCGCACGCTTCACGCGCACCATGTCGAGCACCGGAATGCCTTCGGTGATGCACACGATCAGTTCCATCTGCGCATCGATCGCTTCGAGGATGGCATCGGCCGCACCCGGAGGCGGAACGTAGATGCACGAAGCGGTTGCGCCGGTGGCGGCCTTCGCATCGGCAACGCAGTCATACTGCGGCAGGCCGATGTGGGTGGTGCCGCCCTTGCCGGGGGTCACGCCCGCAACCATCTGCGTGCCATAATCGAGCGCGGCCTGGGTGTGGAAAGCGCCGGTCTTGCCGGTCATCCCCTGCGTGATGACCTTGGTGTGCTTGTTGACGAGAATCGACATGGTTCAGGAAACCTTCCGGACTTCGGCCACGATCTTCTGCGCGGCGTCGCCAAGGTCATTGGCGGGGACGATGGGGAGGCCAGAGTTGGCAAGGATGTCCTTGCCCTGCTGCACGTTGGTGCCTTCGAGGCGGACGACGAGGGGAACCTGCAGGTTCACTTCCTTCGCGGCGGCAACGATGCCGTCGGCGATGATGTCGCACTTCATGATGCCGCCAAAGATGTTGACGAGAATGCCCTTCACCGCCGGGTCGCGCAGAATGATCTTGAACGCGGCCGTAACCTTTTCGGTGGTGGCGCCGCCGCCCACGTCGAGGAAGTTGGCGGGGAATTCGCCGTTGAGCTTGATGATGTCCATCGTCGCCATGGCAAGGCCTGCGCCGTTGACCATGCAGCCGATGTTGCCGTCGAGCTTGATATAGGCGAGGTCGTACTTGCTGGCTTCGATTTCGGCCGGGTCTTCCTCGGTTTCGTCGCGCAGCGCGACGACATCGGGGTGACGATAGAGCGCGTTCGAATCAAAGCTCATCTTGGCGTCGAGCACGAGCAGCTTGCCATCGGCCGATTCGACCAGCGGGTTGATTTCGAGCATGTCGGAATCGAGCGCGACGAATGCTTCGTACAGCTGCTTCGACAGCTTTTGCGCCTGCTTGTTGAGATCGCCCGACAGCTTCAGCGCAAACGCGACCGCGCGGCCGTGGTGCGGCTGGAAACCGGTTGCCGGATCGATTACGATGGTGGTGATCTTTTCCGGGGTGTTGTGCGCGACGTCTTCGATGTCCATGCCGCCTTCGGTCGACACGATCAGCGCGACGCGCCCGGTGCCACGGTCAACCACCAGCGACAGGTAGTATTCCTTGGCGATGTCGACGCCGTCGGTGACATAGAGACGGTTGACCTGCTTGCCCGCTTCGCCGGTCTGGATGGTGACGAGCGTGTTGCCGAGCATTTCGCGCGCGTGAATGGCCACTTCTTCCACCGACTTGGCGAGGCGCACGCCGCCCTTGGCGTCGGCGGGCAATTCCTTGAACTTGCCCTTGCCGCGACCGCCGGCATGGATCTGCGCCTTGACGACATAGATCGGTCCGGGAAGCTGCTTGGCGGCCTCGACCGCTTCTTCGGTCGTCAGTGCGGGAATGCCCGCTGGGATGCTGACGCCATACTTGGCGAGCAGTTCCTTGGCCTGGTACTCATGAACATTCATGGCGATAGTTCCCCGCTTTGACGGTGGGAGGAAAGCCCGGCCCGGCGGGGCGCCGGACCAGTCGAGTCCTGCCGCCTTAAGCACACGGTTATCGGCTTGAAAAGGGGCCTCATGCTGCAGCGCATGCAGCGCGCGCCCCGCGCTCTCACCCGGTGACAGGCAAGTATGCATACGAATGAGTAAATAACCGAAAGGCCCCTACGCCAAAGGGTGGTCTTGCTTTGGCGCCCGCGTTGCATCATCGCCGGATCAGGATGATCGATTATGCCCGCCTTGAAGCCATTGTTCGCCAGGCCGGTCGGCTGGCCATGGCGCATTGGCCGGGCGCGGGGCATGCGCCGCAAGTGTGGGAAAAAAGCCCGAACAACCCGGTGTGTGAAGCCGATCTGGCCGTCGACGCCTTTTTAAAGCGCGAACTGGGCACGCTTTTGCCGAGCGCAGGCTGGTTGTCGGAGGAAACCGCCGATCACCCCGACCGGCTTGACCGATCGCTGTGCTGGGTGGTCGATCCGGTCGACGGGACACGCGATTTCGTGAACGCGCGCAGCGGGTGGTGTGTTTCGGTGGCGCTCGTCAGCGCGGGGCGCGCACTGATCGGCCTGCTCGATGCGCCGGCACGCGATGAATTCTGGATCGCCACCGCCGGGCGCGGCGCCTTTCGCAACGGGCAGCCGCTGATCGCGAGCACGCGGAGCGAACTTCCCGGCGCGCGGGTGCCCGCCGACAGTCTTGCCAAAGTGGATCAGGATCTGATCATGGTCGACAAGCCCAACTCGATCGCACTGCGCATCGCCATGGTCGCGGCGAACGAGGCGGATCTGCTCGCGACTTTGCGCTGGGGCTTCGAATGGGACATCGCCGCCGCGTGCCTGATCGCGCGGGAGGCGGGCGCCGCGGTCAGCGATGCATTCGGCGCGCCGTTCGATTTCAACAAGCGCGACCCGCGCGCCTTCGGCCTGCTGGTGACCGCGCCCGCGATCCATGCCGCAGCGGTCGAGCGGCTGGCCGATCGCGCGGCCAGGGCATCGTGACGCTCTGAAACAGGGGAAATTACTCCTCCAATTCAAGGCATTCCGCGAAATCTTCGGTATCGATCGTGGCCTGCATGGCCTTGGCATAGCGATGACCGGCGACGGTTTGCTGGTTGATCAACGCGTCGACCTTCGCCGCCACGTCAACGGGGATCGTCCAGTCCCGGCGCGCGATGTTTTCTTCGAGATGGGCCATCTTCGCGGTGCCGGGGATGGCCACGACATGGGGGCCGCGCGACAGCACCCAGCCGAGCGACAATTGTGCCGGGCTGACGCCCGCCTCGGCGGCAAGCGCGTTGAACTGGCGCAACAGGCCAAGATTGTGCTGCCAATTGGCGCCCTTGAAGCGCGGCATGCCGGGGCGGATGTCGCCTTCGTCAAGCGCGGCGGGATCGGCCACGCCATTGGCCAGCGCGCCGCGCCCGACTGGCGAAAAGGCAACGAACGTCGTCCCCAGTTCGCGGCAGGCATCGAGCACGGCGATTTCCGCCTGGCGCGTCCAGGGCGAATATTCGGTCTGCATGGCCGCGACCGGATGGACCGCCGCGGCGCGGCGCAGCGTGTCCGCCGACATTTCCGACAGCCCGATCGCCCCGATCTTTCCTTCCTTGATCAGGTCCGCCAACGCGCCGACCGAATCCTCGATCGGCACGGCAAAATCGCGGCGATGCATATAATACAGGTCGATATGATCGGTCTGAAGCAAACGCAGCGAGATTTCGAGCTGTTCGCGGATCGTTTCCGGCTTGCAGTCGATACCGCGCCGTTCACCGCTGGCAAAGATGCCCATCTTGCTGGCAAGAAAGACTTTGTCGCGTTTGCCGCGCAGCGCCTCGCCGACGAGCGTTTCGTTGTGACCCTGGCCATAGAGCCGTGCGGTGTCGAAATGGTCATAACCAAGCTCGATCGCGCGATGCAGCAGGGCAATGCCGTCCTCGTCCGAGGGGCGCTTGCCATAGGCCCAACTGAGCGACATGCAGCCGAGCCCGATCGGGTTGATCAGGCGGCCATTGATCGGGCGGCCATTGATCGGGCAGGGGGTAATCGACATGCCGGTCTCCTTTGCCGCGCCGATGCCAGCAGGCACGGCACGGCGTCAAGAAGAAGTGATGGCACAGTGAGGCGGGCGCGGGCCGGTGCCACCGTCTCCACTCGCCCTTTCGCGAATGGAGAAAACAGCCCCTTAGTTGCTGCCCTTTGCGCGGGCGACGTCGTCCTGGGTAACCGGCACGATCTTGATTTCGACGCGGCGGTTGGCGGCGCGGCCTTCGGGGGTGTCGTTCGATGCGATCGGCTGGGTCTTGCCAAAGCCGGTGCTGCGGATGCGCGCCGGAGTGACACCCCTGGAGATGAAATAGTCGGCGACGACGCGCGCCCGGTTTTCCGACAGCGTCTGGTTATAACTGTCAGAACCCACCGCATCGGTATGACCGTAAACGTCGACCAGCGAATTGGGATATTTGTTGAGGCTTTCGGCGATCTGGTCGAGCGTGGTGGTGAACCCCGGCTTGAGCAGCGTGCTGTTGGTGTCGAACGTCACGCCGCCGGGCAAGTTGACGAGGATCGCCTGGCCATTGTCGACCGGCGTTACGTCGACACCGGTCCCGGCGGTCTTTTCCTTCAGCTCCCTGATCTGCTTGTCCATGGTATAACCGACCGCAGCGCCGGCAATGCCGCCGATGCCCGCACCGATGATCCGCCCGGTGCCCCCGCCGATCAGCCCGCCGAGAAGAATCCCGCCGACCACCCCGGCACCCGCGCCGATCGCCGTGCGTGAAACCTTTTTATGGCCGGTGTTGGGGTCGGTGACACAGGCCGACGTACCGACCAGCGACACCGCGCAAAGCGAAGCGACAAGAACCCGACGAACTTTCATGACCCAAATCCCGATTGCAACTGGTGTGACCAGACCTACCCCAACTGACGCGCTTTGCCAGCCCGTCGCACGGCTCACGCCTTGATAACCGATACAATCCTGAATGGAATCCGAACGAAGCGAATATGACAAGCGGCAGAACCCTTCGCGTAAGGCAACAAATCTGCTAGCGGCTTGAGCCGTGACACCATTTCCCTGGACTGATGTCGTCATCATTGGCGCCCTGGTCGTTCTCAACGGCCTGTTTTCGATGTCGGAGCTGGCCATCGTGTCGGCGCGCCCGGCGCGGTTGAAGATGCGCGCCGAAGCGGGGTCCGCCAGCGCCCGGCTGGCGCTCGACCTCGCCCACGATCAAGGCAAGCTGTTGTCCACGGCGCAAATCGGGATCACGCTGGTCGCTGTCATTTCCGGCGCCTTTTCGGGATCGAGCCTCGGCGGCCCGGTCGGCGAAAGGCTGGCCGCGCTCGGCCTTGGCCGGGACATCGCGCCCGAGGCGGGCTTTGCGCTGGTCATTGCCCTGACCACGTATTGCAGTCTGGTGATCGGCGAGCTTGTGCCCAAACAGCTGGCGCTGCGCTCTGCCGAGCCGATCGCCGTCATCGCCGCGCGACCGATGGCGATCGTCGCGCTGGTTGCCGCGCCGCTGGTCTGGTTGCTCGATACCTCGTCAGAGCTGGTCTTGCGGCTTTGCGGGATGGACGATGCGACCGGGCAGGACGTCACCACCGAAGAACTGGAAATGATCTTTGCCGAAGCGACCCGCTCGGGCGTGATCGAGGAAGACGAGCGCGCGCTGATGACCAGCGTGATGCGGCTGGCCGAGCGCCCGGTGCGCGATGTGATGACCCCGCGCACCGAACTGCACTGGATCGACCATGAAGCGGGGGACGCCGCGATTCGCGAGGCGATTGCCGGATGCCCGCATTCGCTGCTGCTGGTCGCCGACGGCTCGGTCGACACCGTGGTCGGGGTGGTGCGCGTGCGCGACGTGTTGCAGGCCATGGTGCGCGGCGAAGCGACGGAACTGACCGCGCTGATGAAACGCCCGGCGATCGTGCCCGACCAGCTCGACGCGATGGACGCGCTGCGCCAGATTCAGCAAGGCGAAGTCGCGCTCGCGCTCGTCCACGACGAATATGGCCATCTCGAAGGGATCGTCACCCCGGCCGACTTGCTCGATGCGATCGCCGGGACATTCGTTGCGCATGGCGATGATGGCGATACGCCGATGCTGATCGAGCGCGAGGACGGATCGCTGCTGATTTCCGGCGCCTTGCCCGCCGATGCCATGGCCAACCGGCTCGGCATCGACTTGTCCGACGACCGCGATTTCGCAACGGTCGCCGGGTTTGCGCTGTCGGTGCTCAAAAAGCTGCCGCAGGAAGGCGAAATCTTCAGGAGCCAGGGCTGGCGCTTTGAAGTCGTCGATATGGACGGGCGCAAGATCGACAAACTGCTCGCCAGCCGGATCAAGAGCGCACAGCCGTCCAGCGCACTGGACGGGTAAAAGCCGATCCCCCCGGATGCGGGCTACCTGATTCGTATATCTCAACTGCGCATATTTTATGCATGCAAATCAAATAGGTCCGCTCGTCC
>NZ_KQ954312.1 GCF_001519055.1 Novosphingobium sp. Fuku2-ISO-50
CCGCACCTTGGTATAAGAGGGCGAAGCGCGAACGGCCCGAATGCGGAGCTTGCCCGGTCGTGTTTGAGACAGGCTTGCGTCAATGTCACGGGCGTTGACGCAAGCCTGTCTCGGGATTTTCAAGGCAGGTCCAGTGTTACGCGGTTGATTGCCACAGTGGCCGACTGCCGCGCCGCTTCGCTGGTTCCGACTTGTGAGCCGCGGTCCTTGCCGATGTCAAAAGTCTCGCTGAAGGCGCCGGCATAGTCGGGATAGAGGCTGACCGCGCTTTCTGCCACGGCCTTGCCATCGACCAGCAGGCGGATCGTGCCGCCGCCGACTTTCGCGGTCCACGGCAGCCCTTCGGCCGCGTTGCCCGTGGCGGGCACGAATTCAAAGCCAACTTTGCGCGCATCGGCCGCTAGCGGTGCAGAGGCCATGATCTTTTCGTGCCTTTGCCCGAACACGTTGTTTTCAAACGACAGCGTTCCGTGGTCGAGATAGAGCGCATAGCCGCCGAGCCGCCCGCCGTGTGCGATCAGCACGCCACTGGCCGTTGCGGCACTGGCGCCCAGTTCCACGTCAAAACGATGCGCGCGGCCAATGAGATTGGGCAAGCCATTGCCCGGCAGGCCGGAAATGTCGGCGCGGTATTCGAAATGGCGCTGCGCCTTGTCGACGATCGAGGGCGAGCCGAGCGGCAAGGGCACCAGCGGATAGACGCCGTTGCGCCGCGCTTCGCGGTCAAATTCGGCTCTCAGTTCTGCCAGTTTGCCGGGGTCTTTGGCGGCCAGATCCTGGCTTTCCGAATAGTCGCCGGCAACGTGATAGAGCTCCCACTTGTCCTGATCGGCGTTGTCGGCATAGACCTTGCGAACGTCCTTGAGCAGGCTCCACGGCAGATAATCGCGCTTGGCGGAGGCCACCCAGCCATCCTTGTAGATCGCGCGATTGCCGAAAATCTCGAAATATTGCTCGGTGTGCACGTCGGGCGCAGCCGGGTTGGTCAGCGTTGGCAGCAGGCTCTTGCCTTCGAGCGGCAGTTGCGGAACCCCATCGATCACTTCGGGCAGGCGAATGCCCGCCGCATCGAGCACGGTCGGCACGATGTCGTTGACGTGGCTGAACTGGCCGCGGATCACTTTGCTTTGCGCGGTGTGGCCGGGCCAGTCGATGATCAGCGGGTCGCGTGTGCCGCCAAAATGGCTGGCGACCTGCTTCATCCACTGAAACGGCGTGCTCGTCGCCCACGCCCAACCGGCAGAATAGTGGCTGGCCACATCCGGGCCGCCCTGCTTGTCGATATTGGCCAGTTGCAGCGCGAAATCGTTGGGCGCGGCCACGGCCATGCCCTGTTCGTTGACGATCGAGCCGCCGATATCGCCCTCTGCGCTGCCGCCGTTGTCGCCAACGATGGTGATCACCATCAGATTGTCGCCGCCGGGCCGCGCGCGCAGTTCCTTGACCAAGCGGCCGATTTCGGCGTCGGTCTGTTCAAGAAACGCGGAAAACACTTCCATCTGATGCGCATAGAGCCGCTTTTCATCGGGCTTGAGGCTGTCCCATGCGGGCAGCGCGGCGGGGCGCGGGGTCAGTTTTGCATCGGCGGGAATGATGCCGAGCTTTTTCTGACGGGCAAACGCCTCTTCGCGGAACACGTCCCAGCCTTTGTCATAGCGCCCCTTGTTGCGCGCGATCCATTCGGCGGGGACATGGTGCGGCATGTGCACCGCGCCGGTCGCCAGATAGAGGAAATAGGGCTTTTGCGCGGCCAGTGCGTCGTGATCATCAACCCAGCCGAGCGCCTGATTCACCAGATCGGTGGTCAGGTGATAGCCGGTTTCAGGCGCCGGGGTGTGTTCGATGGGGCGCGTGTCGTTATAGAGGTGCGGCTCCCACTGGTTGTCATCGCCTTCAAGAAAGCCATAGAAATGGTCAAAGCCAAGGCTGGTGGGCCAGTGATCGAAGGGACCTGCGGCACTCACTTCCCATTGCGGGGTGTTGTGCCATTTGCCAAAGGCGGCGGTGGAATAGCCGCTTAGCTGCAAGATGCGGCCAAGGCTGGCGGTCTCTTTTTTCCACACGCCGTTATAGGCCGGGAACCCGGCGGCCACGTTGGTCAGATTGCCAAAGCCGACCTGATGGTGGTTGCGCCCGGTCAGGAGCGCGGCGCGGGTGGGCGAACAGATGCCCACGGTGTTGAACCGGTTATACAGTACACCTTCATGCGCCAGTGCCTCGATATTGGGGGTTTGCGCAAGGCCCCCGGTAAGCGAGCCAGCGGCAAACCCGGCATCGTCGATCAGGATCAACAGCACGTTGGGCGCGCCCTTGGGCGCTTGCGGCGCGCGCGGGAACGCGGGTTGCGAGGTGGCGCGGGTGTCACCGATCTTGCCGGTGAAATCTTCGCCAAAGGGCACATGCTGCGCGAGCGCAGGCGCCGATAGCGCCGTGGCCGAAAGCCACAGCCCGGTCAGCAAGGCGGTACGGGTATCATGCGACATGGGTTGGTTCCTGTTGTGAAATGGCAGGGTGATCGCGGTGCATGATCAGCGCAGGATCGCGGCCCGTTGCCAAAAGATGGGCGAGCGCCGCGATCCACGGGGTGACATGCGAAAAATAGTGAGCGTAGCCCGCGCACAGATGGTTCAGCCCCGCCTCGCCATCGAGAGCCGTGGCGAAGCGGTGCTTGGGGCACCCGCCCCAGCACGAGGTCAGATGCGGGCACCGCTTGCATTGGTTGGGCAAAGTGCGGTGTTTGGCCGCGCCGAATTCGCGCGCCTTGGCAGAATCCACCATTGCCGCCAGACTGTCCTTGCCCAGCGTGCCCAGCCGATATTCAGGCCAGGCGAAATGGTCGCAATTGTACACCGCGCCATCGTGCTCGGCGATCAGCGCCCGCCCGCATTCGCGCTGATGATGGCACACCACGCCCGGCGCACCGACCGCGCCGGCAAGGGTCCATTCAAAGTTCATGACAAACACGCGGCCCACATCGGCCTTGCGCCACAGATCAAATACCGTGGCCAGAAAGTGCCCAAATGCGAGCGGCGGCACCGAATAGGGCGCGAGCCTCGCCTCGGCTCCGGCACCGGGGGCAGCCAGGTCAAATCCGCGCGCCTTGTCATCACCGCCCGCCAGCCGTTCGACCACGGGGGTAAACTGGATGAATTCGACCCCGGCTTCGGTCAGAAAGCGATAGACCTCGGACGCATATTGCGCGGAATGCGCATCGACACAGGCCAGCACGTTGTATTGCACGCCATGGCTCTGCAAACGCCGGAGCGCTGCCATGACCAGCGCATGGGTCGGCTTGCCATTGGCATAGCGGCGCCAGCGGTCGTGCACAAAATCCGGCCCATCAAGGCTGAGACCGACGAGAAAGCCGTGCTCCGCCAGAAAGGCTGCCCAATCATCATCGATCAACGTGCCATTGGTCTGAAACGAATTGGTGATCGTGCGCCCCGCGCCATAGCGGCGCTGCAAGTCCACCGCGCAGGCATAGAAATCGATGCCCAGCAGGGTCGGTTCGCCACCTTGCCAGGTGAATTCCACCGGGGCCTCGGCAGGCGCGGCGGCGATCGTCTGGCGTACATAGGCATCGAGCACGTCAGCGCTCATCCGCCGGGTGCCTTTGGTATCGAACAGCGCCTCGCGATCGAGATAGAAGCAATAGCTGCAATCCAGATTGCAGGCCGGCCCGCTGGGCTTGGCCATCAGGTGAAACGGCGCGCCGGCCCGCGTTTCGGTGATGGTGGTCATGCTTCGCGCGCATCTTCGGCCAGCCAGCGGTCGCGGCTGGGATCTGATACCAGCCCGGCGGCATCGCGTGCCGCCAGCGCGCGGCGGATTTCGCCATGGCTGGTTTCATCGAGCGGAAAGCCCCGGATGATCGCCGCCGAAAGCAGATGCGCCAGCGCCGGCCCCAGCGCAAACACCGCCTTGAGATGAAACAGCGCCGCAGCCGTATTGGCATGGCCCGGATTGAACCCCAGCACGCTAACCAGCGGCAGCGCGATACCGACCGCCATGGCAATCCCGGCCTTGTCCGAAAGGGCAAAGACCGAAAAGAACAGACCGACCCGGTCATGCCCGGTTTCCAGGCGGTTGGCATCGGCGACATCGGCAACGATCGAGCGCAGCATCAGGTTGCCCGATCCTTGCGCCAGCCCTTGCGCCGTGGTCAGCACGATCAGCAGCGGCCAACTGCCGAGGCCAACCAGCAGCAGCGCCAGATTGATCGTCATCTGCACCAGTTCGCCGGTCACGGCGGCACGACCCTTGCCGATGCGGCGGCCGATGGCCAGCCAGATCGGGCAAGCCAGCACGCCAAACACATATTGATAGAGAAACAGCGCCGGGGCCAGCGTGGGCCGCCCCATATAGACGCTGACAAAAAACACGAACAGCGCGGTGCGCACACCTTGGCCCAGTCGCACCGCCCAGTTTGACGCCAGCACGCGCAGCAGCAGCTTTTCGCGAAACACCACGCCGATGCTTTCTGCCAGACGCAGCGGCGGCAGCGCGGAAGTCGGCTGCGGCGGCTCTGGCACGGCGCCCAGCCCCAGCGGCAAAGTGATGACGAGCAGCGCAAACACCATGGCCCCCATCGCCGCCAGTTCGGTCGAAGGATGCCCGGCCAGCCGCACCGCCAGCGCGCTGGGCAGCACCAGCGCCAGCAGGAGCGCAATCGCGGTCATGATCATGGCATATGTCGTGATGCGAGTGCGTTCGTGGTATTGTGTGGAAAGCTCGCCAGTCCACGCCGAAAGGGGCGTGACGATCATCGAATAGCCCAGATAGAGCGTGAACAACGAGATCGACAGCGTGATCGCGCCAGACCCTTTTGGCGGCAAAAACGTGCCCAGCGCCCCTGCCGCAAAGATCGCCACTCCGCCCACGATCCATGGCTTGCGACGGCCCCAGCGGGTGCGGGTGCGATCGGACAAGATGCCGATCGCCGGATCAATCAGCGCATCCCACAGCCGTGCAAGCAGGAAAATCGCGCCGATCGTGGCCAGATTGAACCCGAAGATCGCGGCATAAAGCGGCGGCACATATGTCGTCAGCGGCGCTTCGACCGCTGCAATCGGCATGACCAGCGAGGCAAAGCGCAGCAGCCTGAAAGTGCTCGGGCCGGTTTGGGCGGGGGCGGCTGCCTCTGGCGCTGCCTGCGTGGAAATTGCGGTCGCCATGGGATCAGACCTGTGGTTCGAGGATGGGGGCGCTTGCGGCTGCGCGCTGCGGACGGGCGAGGCCGGGATGACCGCGCGCGGCAGACAGGCGTCCAACCATCTGGCGAAGGGTCAGCCCTTCGCGCTGGGCAGGGTCATGAAACAGCATTTGCCGGGACATCGGATCAGAACGTCCTGGACACGGTCACGCCAAAGCTGCGGCGATCACCAAGGATTTCATAGACCGGTGCCGTGGCGGTCGCGGCAGCATAGGCGACGGCATAGAACGTGTTGAACAGGTTCTTGGACCACACGTTCACGCCCCAGCCCTTGCCCGTCGATTTGACACCGATGCCGGCGTTGACGGTCACATACGCCGGTTGCCAGCCATAGATCGACAGCGGGTTGATCAGCGCGATCGATGATTTCCACGTGGCATTGGCATAGCCGGTAAGGCGCCAGCCATTGCCCAGCGGCTGATCGAGCGAAGCGCCGCCCTGGACAGTCCATTTGGGCGCATTGACGATCTGCCTGCCGGTCAGGCTGAGCGTGGTCGCCGCTGCCGACAGTGCCTTGCCGGTTGCCGGGTTGGTCTCGATCGTGGCCAGATAGGCCTGATATTCGATCGGCGCCGGGGCGTTGTCATAGCTCAGATATTTCGCGTCGTTGTAGGCAGTGTTCAGATTGAACGCGAGAGCCGGAAACGGGTGCAGGCTGGTTTCGAACTCAAACCCGCGCAGCCGCACTTTGCCGACATTGGCCAGATAGGCGCCAAAGGTCGGGTTGCTGGTATCGACTTGCGAACCCTGATAGCCACTGATGGTGTTGTTGTAGAGATTGAGGTTGGCGGTCAGCTTGCCATCGGCCCAGGTGCTCTTGATGCCGGCTTCAAAGTCGAGCGATTTTTCCGGGCTGGTCAGCACCACCGCGCTTTGCGAATACGTGGCAGAGGTGTTCGCCGCGCCCGACTTTTCGCCATACGAGGCCGAAGCATAAAGCAGGACATTCTGCGTGACCTTGTACGCCGGATTGACCAGCCACGAGAATGAGCCCGTGTTGATGCGATCCTGCAACTGGTACGTCCCGTTCTGCGTGCCGCTTGTACCCCCAAGGCTGTTGTAGAGTGCATTGCGATAAGCCAGCAGCGTGGGCGAGGCCGACAGGTCGGTCCCACCAAACCCGCTGCCCAGCACCCTTACGCGCTTGGTTTCATTGGTATAGCGCAGCCCCGTGGTCAGCGAGAACTGTTCGCTGACGTGTGCGGTGGCATGGGCAAATCCGGCCAGCGAATCGATGTGCAGGCGGCCATCGCGGTCATATTCGGTGCCGTTGAGCACCGAAGAAGGCAGCGCGGGCGACAGTTCGAATGCGGTTGCGTCGGAATAGAAGATCGTGCGCAGATTGGATTCCAGATCTTCGTGCAGGTAATAGAGGCCCGCCTGCCAATCGATGAACCCCGGCGCGGTAGAGGCCACGCGCACTTCCTGCGAATACTGGTCGACATCGACATCATAGCCCGCCCGCACGATCGGGTAGGGTGAATAGTCGCCGTCGTTATAGGGGCGGAAATAGAGCCTGCGCCACGCGGTGACCGATGTCAGTTGCGCCTTGCCGCCCAGATCGACGTTCAGCTCGTTGGAAATGCCGTCGGTGCGGCTGACCAGACGTTGCTGCGTATCGTCGTTGGCGTTGTAGGGCGCGTTGAAGCTGGGGGCATAGCCAAACGCGGTGTTGAGCTTCGAGGTCCAGCTCGACCGTGCGCCGGTCGGGTTGGCGCTGGTGGCAAAGACCGTGTTGTCGGTCTTCAGGTTATAGTTCACATCGGCGACAACCGGATAGAAGTTGTTGTATTCGTGGGTTTCGTAATGTTCGCCGATCAGGCGATCGGTCACACCGGCGACCGGTGTGAACAGCAGTTGGCCGCGCACCGACCAGCGGTTGTTGTTGAGGTATTTGACGCCATCGACCGCATTGGGGCTCCAGCCGCCGCCCTGGTCGGTGTTGAATGTGAGGCGCCCGGCCAGTTTGTCGGCAATCAGCGCCCCGGTGGCATTGGCGCGCAGTTGGTAATAGCCGTTTTCACCATAGGTGGCCGAGGTGGTCAGCGATGGGGTGAAAGCGGGCTTTTGCGTGGTGACGACAACCGCGCCGATCGTGGTATTTTTGCCGAGGAGCGTGCCTTGCGGTCCGCGCACCACTTCGATGTTATCCAGATCGACGAAATCGAGCCAGCTGAACCCGACGTGGGTAAAGAACACGCCATCGACGATCAGGCCGACGCCGCCTTCCGCGCCATCGTTGCTGGCATTGCCGCCGATGCCGCGAATGAACAGCCCCGAAACACGGGTATTCTGCTGCAAGGCGCTGAAATTGGGAATTTTGAGCGTGTAATCGGCGATGCGATCAAGGTGCTCGGTGGTCAGTTCGGTGCCTGAAACGGCGCTGATGGCGATGGGAACATCGCCCAGCTTTTCGTTGCGATGGCGCGCGGTGACGGTGATCGCATTCTGTTCGGTGCCGATGTCGGGCGCAGCGGCATCGGGCGCGGCGGCAACCGGGGTGGACGGCGCGGCCTCGGTCGCATGCGCGGGCACGGCGTTCAGCAAAGCCGTGGCAAGCGCGGCAAATGAGGTGGAAGCGGAAACGAAGCGCATCATGAAGACCCTGACCCCTTGTTGTGTGAAGTGCCCGACACGCGCCCCCGACGGCGCCCCCATGGAGCCGCATGGATGTGTGTCGCGCTGCCAGGCAAGCGCTGCCGGTCTGGCCTTGATAAATTCAACTTATTTAGTAGAGTATGCACGGTCAATCGGGGCTTGCGCAAGCTTTTCACTCCCATTGAGTAGGATTTCTTTTCGGCCACATCCGGCGGCCGTCCGCGTTATCGCATTTTTGCACTATAATCTTGATATAGCGTTATTTTATTAGATTATTCGGCGACCAAGCCGGTCGTGATCGGGGCTATATGACGCAATTTTCGCTCGACATGCGATTTTCATTCCGACACAAATCACATCGAATCAATATGATTTTGTGACCGCGCCGTCTTTGGCGCCGGGCCGGGCTCTGCCAAGGAGGATGTGCATGTCCACCATCGTCGCCACATATCCCAATGCCGCCGATCCTTCGTCACCGCTGGACATCATCCCCGTTGCCGGGCGCATCGGTGCGGTGATCAATGGTCTGTCGCTGTCCGATGATCTGGATGACGCCATAATCGCCGCGATCGATGCGGCAGTGATCCGCCACAAGGTGGTGTTCTTTCGCGGCCAGACCGGCCTGACCGATGCTGCCCACGAGGCGTTCGCCGCACGCTTTGGCGATCCGGTGGCGCATCCGACCGTGCCTGTGGCGCAAGGCAGCCGCTATCTGCTCGAACTCGACAGCAAGGAGGGCTATGCCGCATCGAGCTGGCACACCGATGTGACTTTTGTCGATGCCTATCCCAAGGCATCGATCCTGCGCGGCATCACCATCCCCGATGCGGGCGGCGACACGATCTGGGCCAATGGCGAAACCGCCTATGAAGGCCTGCCCGAGCCGCAGCGCCAACTGGTCAACCATTTGTGGGCCATTCACAGCAACGATTACGATTATGCCGCCTTGCTGGCCAATGCGCCAAGTGGCGCCAACAGCCATGAAGGGCGCAAGCGCCAGGAACAGCACCGCGCCGTGTTTGCCTCGACCGTTTATGAAACCGAGCATCCGGTGGTGCGTGTGCACCCCGTTTCAGGCCAGCGCAGCCTGCTGCTGGGCCATTTCGTGCGCCGCTTTGTGGGCTTTAACGAAGCGGATTCGGCGCGTCTGTTCAACATTCTGCAAGATCATGTCACCAAGCCGGAAAATACCGTGCGCTGGCGCTGGGCGCCGGGCGACGTGGCATTCTGGGACAACCGCAGCACGCAGCATCGCGCGGTTGCCGATTTTGGCCTGCAACGCCGCACCTTGCGCCGCGCCACGATCAATGGCGAAGTGCCGGTCGGTGTTGATGGCCGCCACAGCCGCACGATCAGCAAGGAAATGCAGAAGGCCGAAGCCTGAGCCAGGCGCCGACCGAAGGAGAGATCGATGGCATTGGAAATTCACCCCTACGGGCGCGTCGGCGCAGAAATTGCGGGCGTCGATCTCGCCCGGCTGGATAGCGCGGATCTGGCGCAGATCCGCGCTGCCTTTGCCGAGCATGGCGTGGTGTTCTTTCGCGATCAGACGATCGACGAGGAGGCGCAGATCGCCTTTGCCCGCGCGCTTGGGCCGATCAATATCAACCGGTTTTTCGCTGCGCATCCGCACTATCCCGAGATCGCACTGGTGATCAAGGAGCCGCACCAGACCGCCAATATCGGCGGTGGCTGGCACACCGACCATTCCTATGATGCCGAACCGGCACTGGGCTCGGTACTGGTGGCGCGCGAATTGCCTGCCTCGGGCGGCGGGGCAACTGCGTTTGCCTCGATGTATGCCGCTTATGACGCCTTGCCCGATGATCTGCGCGCGCAGATCGAAGGGGCAAAGGCGGTGCATTCGGCGCGGCACGTGTTTGGCAGCGCCACCAATGCCTATGAGGCGAATCGCGAAACCAGAAAGGACGGACGTATCGGCAATGCCTCTGCCGCCGATGTGCTGGAGGATGTCGTGCACCCGGTGGTGATCACCCATCCGCTCAGCGGCAAGCGCGCGCTCTATGTCAATCCGGGCTTTACCATCGGCATTGTCGGGCTGGAGCAGGAGGAGTCGCAAGCGCTGCTCCATGCGCTCTATGCCCACGCGCTCGATCCACGCTTTCAGGAGGTGTTTCACTGGCAGCCCGGTTCGGTCGCGCTGTGGGACAATCGCGCCACCTGGCATTATGCGCATAACGACTATCACGGCGAGCGCCGCGAGATGCATCGCATCACGATTGAGGGTGAGGCGCTAAACTGAGGCCGGGTCTTCGGCGGCGATGGCGGCGGCCAGCGTGCGGTGTTCGAGCACCCCGTTGACCGCGTCGCGCACTTCGGAAAATGTGTGGCGCAAGGCGCATGTTGCCTCGTCGCTACAGTCTTCGCAGCGTTCGTAAAAATTGCGGCTGACACACGGAAGCATGGCGATCGGGCCGTCGGTCGTGCGCAGGACATCGGCAAAGGTGATCAGGTCAGCCGGTCGCGCCAGACGATAGCCGCCGGCATTGCCGCGCGTCGCGGTGACCAGCGCGCCGCGGCGCAGATCGCCCATGATCGTTTCGAGAAACTTGCGCGGAATGTTCTCCTGCTCTGCAATGGCCGAAACCTGTTGCGGACCATCTCCGGCACGGGCGATGTTGATCAGCGCCTTGAGCGCATATCGGGCACGTTGCGAAAGCATGCCGGCGGTGATGTCCTCATGTCTGGCGAAATGGCGTGAGGCCTTGGCTATACCGATAGGTCGGGCGGCTGCAACCTTGCCGGTCAGCTTTCGGCGTCGTCATCATCGTCAGGCGGCGGAAATTGACCGCTCCATGGCAAACCCGCCTCGAGTCGCAGCGCGTGCAGCCCATTGTGCAGCACGCTGACATGGCCGTAGCCCAGTTCCTGGAGCGTGACTGCCGCCAGCACGCTGCGCATGCCGTGGGCGCAATAGAGCACGATCGGCGTGTCCTTGCCGGCCACAGCATCGCCCAGCGTATATTCGATCTGGCCGCGCGGGATGTGAACCGCGCGGGCGAGTGGCGGATTGCGCCGCAATTCGCCCTCTTCTCGCAGATCAAGCAAGACGGCCCCGGCTGCCACGCGCGCGCGCAGTTCCGCAGGCGAAATTTCCTCGACGCCGGGACGCGCCGCTTCAACCAGTCGCAGGAAGTCGGAATAGTCTGCCATCGCCTGATGCTGATCCCTGTTGGGTCGGAAAGTTTTAACTCTACCTAATCAATTGAATTTTGCAACGAGCAGCTTATTTCATACTTGTATGGTATGATTAGTGGAATAAAGTAGCGCATCCCAACGCCTCTCGCGATCAGCAAGGAACCCATCGCATGCCTCTCGATCTGCTTGAAAAAGCCCATGACACTGCCGCCACTTCGCCACTGACCATCACCCCGGTTACTGCCGTGCTTGGCGCTGAAGTATCGGGTATCGATCTGCGCGAAGAGCTGGATGCGCCCACGTTGGCCGCGCTGCGTGCCGCGCTGGTTGAGCACAAAGTGCTGTTTTTCCGCGATCAGCCGATCACGGATGAGCAGCAGGTGCGGTTTTCGAAGTACTTCGGCCCGGTTACCCCGGCCCATCCGCTGACCAATGGCCGCGATCAAGAGCATATCGAGATCATGGAAAACGTGCAGAGCGTGCTCAATGCGCGCAGGCCGACGTTTACCCCCGAGCAGCAGGCCGTGCACCGCGCCTCGCATCGGCAATGGGGCCGCCGTGGCTGGCACACCGACATCACCTTTGTCGAAAATCCTGCCGATATCACCTTTTTGCGCGCGCATCAGGTGGCGCAAGTGGGCGGCGATACCGCGTGGGTCGATCTCGAAGCGCTGTATGACAGCCTGAGCCCGGCGCTGCGCGGTTTTCTCGACACGCTGCATGCCGGCCATTATCGCAACGACGCCGGCAGCGGCTATGCCTTGCCCAAGCGGTTTGACGGGCGCGACAACAATGTGCCGTTCCTTGCGTTGCACCCGCTGGTCCGCGTTCATCCAGAAAGTGGCCGGAAGTCGCTGTTCCTCTCGCCGATTTTCCTGCGCTACATCGACGAACTGAATGAAGAGGAAAGCGAAGCGCTGCTTGGCTATCTGAAAAACGAACTGGCCGCGCGCATCGACTTGCAGGTCCGTTTTCGCTGGACGCCCAATTCGCTGGCCGTGTGGGACAATCGCAGCACCACGCACTGGGGCCCGGTCGATCCAAAACAGCTGGTCGGTGAGCGCATCGTGCGCCGCACGACGGTGGGTAACAGCCATGCCGTCGGTCCCGATGGCTTTCAGTCCCGCCAAATCGCAGGCGCTTCGTTTTACACCCTCGATTAGGTTTATGCGCGCCGCCGTTGCATCGGCATCGGCGGCGCGTCCTGCTTCCGAACTTTGCGTGGCCTGATCTCGGTTCGGGCTTCAATCCATTGCCGGCAGGGCAGCAAGCCGCGCATTTACAGGGTGCCCCCTCCTTGTGGCGGCGAACGGCGCAAGCGGCTGGCCTGCCCGCTTTGGATATGATCTAACCGCCGCATGGCGTTCTGCGAGGAACGCCAGCCTGCACGATCGCGGCAGGAAGGGGGGCACACACGGATGCAACGACGGACTTTGCGACGCCTGGGCGGATTTTCGCTCGCCATGCTTTGCGGGGTCTGCGGGCCCGGGACGGGTTTTGCCTCGACGCTGATTACCGGGGCTGCGGTCTATGACGGATCGGGCGATGCGCCGCGACAGGTTGCCGTGCGGGTGGATGGCGACCGGATCGTTGCCGTCGGCGCGCTGCGTCCGATTGCGGGCGAAACCGAAATCAGGGCCGATGGCCTCGCGCTGGCCCCCGGCTTCATCGACGAACACAGCCACCATGATCGCGGCCACTATGCCGATCGCGCGATGCCGCCCTTGCTGGCACAAGGGGTGACGACCATCGTCATCGGGCAGGATGGCGAAAGCGAGGCGCCTTTTGCCGATGTGGCGGCGCAGTTTGCCGCGCGCCCGGCGGCGATCAACGTCGCGTCGTATACCGGGCATGGGTTCCTGCGCGAACGCGTCATGGGCAAGGATTTCAAGCGCACCGCCACCGCGAGCGAAGTCGCGACGATGCAGGCGCTGTTGGCGGCGGACATCAAGGCCGGCTCGCTCGGCCTGTCGACGGGGCTCGAATATGATCCGGGAATCTATTCCGATCATGCCGAACTGCTCGCGCTGGCGCGCACCACGGCGGCGCAAGGCGGACGCTATATCAGCCACATGCGCAATGAGGATGCGACCTTTGACGCCGCGCTCGACGAATTGCTCGATCTCGGGCGGCAGACCGGCGTGCCGGTGCAGATTTCGCATATCAAGCTGGGCATGGTCGACCGCTGGGGCGATGCGAAAAAGGTGCTGGCGAAGCTCGACGCCGCCCGCGCCGCCGGGATCGCGGTAACGGCGGACGTCTACCCCTATGAATACTGGCAATCGACGCTGACGGTGTTGTTTCCCAAGCGCGATTTCACCGACATCGCCGCCGCCCGCTATGCGCTGACGCATTACACCACGCCGCAGGGCATGCGGCTGGGCTTTTATGCACCCGACCCGGCCTATGTCGGCAAGACCATCGCCGATATTGCGGCAGAGCGGCACGAGGAGCCCGCCGCGACTTATCTCTGGCTGATCCGGACGGCACAGGCCTGGAAAGCTGCGCACCCCGACGCCGAGAGAGTCGAATCCGTGATCGGCACGGCGATGTCGACCGAGGATGTCGCCACTTTCGTGACGTGGAAATATGCCAGCATCTGTTCCGACGGCATGATCGGATCGCGCCACCCGCGCGGCTATGGCGCCTTTGCCAAAGTGTTGCGCGTCTATGTGCGCGAACAGCATCTCCTGACGCTGAGCGAGGCAGTGCGCAAGATGACGTCGCAGGCGGCGGCCAATGTCGGCCTGCAGGGGCGCGGGCTGATCCGCCCCGGATACAAGGCCGATCTCGTGCTGTTCGATCCGGCGACCATCACCGATCGCGCCACGGTGGACAATCCCGGCGCGCTGGCCGAAGGCGTTGAGGATGTCCTGATCAATGGCGAGCTGGTGTGGGCGCATGGCAAGCCAACCGGAGCGACGCCGGGGCGGTTTTTGAAGCGGGGGATGGAATGATGCAGCGGCGCGACCTGATCACCGGCGGGACCATGCTCGCGGGGCTCGGCGCGGCGAAGGCCCTGGCCGCGCCCGTGCTCTCCGCCAACAATTTCGGGCTGACTGCGGCCAGGGCGGCGCGGCGCAACGGCTGGATCGAAGTCGATGCCGCCGCGTTCGAGGCCAATGTGGCGACCGTGCGCGCGACCATCGGCACGGCGCGGCTGTGCGCCGTGATGAAGGCGGATGCCTATGGCAACGGCATCGCCTTGCTGATCCCGTCGGTCATCAAGCTGGGCATTCGCGATGTCGCGATTACCTCGAACGACGAAGCGCGCGTGGCGCGCGCGCTGGGCTATCGCGGGCGGCTGATCCGCATCCGCACCGCGACGCCCGAAGAAATGGAAGACGCCCTGCCCTTTGCCGTCGAGGAGCTGGTCGGCAATCCCGACGTCGCGGCGCGGCTGGCCAAACTGGCGCGCAAGCGTGCCTTGCCGGTGCATCTCGCGCTCAACGCCGGGGGGATGAGCCGCAACGGGGTCGAGCTGTCCACGGCATATGGCAAGGCGGATGCCCGCGCGATCCTCGCCCTGTCGTCGCTGCACATTGTCGGCGCGATGACGCATTATCCCAGCGAAGAAGCCGATGACATTCTCGGCCAGTTGCGCCGTTTTCAGGACGATTGCATCTGGCTGGCAGGCGAAGGGGTCGATCCCGCGCGGATCACGCGCCACACCGCCAACACGTTCGCCACGCTGTCGCACCCCGGAACCCGGCTCGACATGGTGCGTGTCGGCGGGGCGATCTATGGCGACCCCGGCTCGGTCAGGACCGATGCCTATCAGCCCGTGCCGACCATCAAATCGCGCGTCGCGGCGGTAAACCATTTCCCTGCCGGGCAGACGGTCAATTATGACCGCACCTATCGGCTGGACCGGGAATCGTGGCTGGCGAATATCCCGCTCGGCTATTCCGACGGCATCCGCCGCAGCCTGAGCCACGCCAACCGCCCCGAATTTCCCGGCGAAAGCACCAATCACACTGCCGTCCTGATCGGCGGACAGCGGTTCCCCGTGGTCGGGCGGGTAACGATGAACACGCTGATGGTCGATGTGACGGGACGGCAGGACCGGATCGCCATCGATGATGAAGTGGTCCTGCTCGGCCGCCAGGGGGCCGAACGGATCACCCAGGCCGAGTTTGAGGCCAATAGCAGCGCCTATGCTCCCGAAATGCTCGCCATGCTCGGCGCGACGCTGCCCAAAGTGCTCAAACCGCACGCATAACGCCCCTCGCGAGCGCTAACCGCGTATATTCCGAGGCTAGGCCCGGCGCGCGATGCGCCTAGGGCGGTGACGCCCCGAGCCCCTTTCCCAGGCGGCTCAGGGCCAATGCCCCCGTCAGGATCCGGTGGCTCTTGCCAGGACTTGGCCGCGGAGGCGATCCGCCGGCCCGTTCCTTGCGCCCGAGACCGGCGGACATCCGGCACGAAAACCCGACATGGAGTGTACGGACATGATCAAGTTTCCCCATTTGACGCCCAATCTGGCAATCGCCGCCCTGCTCGCCGCCACGATGATCCCGACCGGCGCCCACGCCGGGGAACAGACCCGCGCCGAAGCTGCCATTGCCGAAGCCAAAGGCAAGATCGACGCAGGCGACAAAGTCGGCGCGGCCGATCAGGCCCCCGATCTGCAACGTCAGGCGCGCGAAGCGCTGATGTCGGCGCAGGATCTGCTGTCGCATCATCAAAAGACGCAGGCCATCGCAGCGGCGCATCATGCCAGCGATCTAGCGGATCAGGCCATCACCAGTGCCAATGCCCGCAAGACCCAGGCAGAGCGCGACCGCCGCAACGACTTGCGCAATTCCGCAGCGAGCGCGCAGCAATCCGCCGCCTCGGCCGAGGTCCGCGCCAACAATGCCGAACAGGCAACCACGCAGGCCAACATGCGCGCCAATTCCGCCGAGCAGGCGACCGCAAACGCCAATATGCGCGCCGATACGGCCCAGCAATCGAGCGACGCCGCCCAGGCCGATGCGCTGCGCCAGGCCCATGCGCCGGTAACGACATCGGTTGCGGTCACCGAACATGACGCGGTCGTGCGGACCAAGGCGCCGGTTCATCACCCCCGTCGTCGCCCCGCCCGTCATCATGCGCACCCCGCCCACGCAAAGACGACGACCACGGTCATCACCACAAGTCACCGCTGACCTTGCCAAATCGCGATGGGCCCGGCCCATCGCGACCCGGTCGGCGAGCGCAATGGAACAAGCCTGTTGACCATTTCCCCTTTGCCGCCGGACGGGGAATCAGATCGGCAGCGCAGTCTTGTAGACGATCGGGCGCAGGGCAAAGCTGGTGGTGACTTCGGCGACACCTTCGATCCGGGTCAGTTTCCGGCGCAGGAAATCTTCAAAGGCGCCGAGCGATTCGACCAGAACCCGCAATTGATAATCGGCATCGCCGCTCATCAGATAGCATTCCATAACTTCGGCAAAGCCAGCCACCGCTGCTTCGAACAGCGCGAGGTGCCGGTCGTCCTGCTGATGCAGGCGCACACGGATGAACGCGGTGACCGGCAATCCCACCGCAATCGGATCGACCAGCGCCACATAGCACGCGATCACCCCATCGGCCTCCAGCCGACGCAATCGCCGCAAACACGGCGACGGCGACAGGCCGACCCGTTCCGACAGATCCTGATTGGTCACGCGGCCATCGCGCTGCACTTCGGCCAGAATGCGCCGATCGATCGGATCAAGGTCAGGATATGGCATAGCTATTCCAGATAGCGGCATGAATTGCCGGACAACGCTCAATGATTGGCAGAATATACCAATTTGGCAAGCCGCCGTGGCTGAATTCGCAAGGACAGCATCAGCCCGTTTTCGCTATCACCAGCCCCTCAATCTTCCTTCGCGAAAAGAGGCGCCCGATGACTGCCACCATGGTGCATGACCGCCAGGATCTGATCGCCACGCTGGACCAGATCAACCAGCGGCTGTTGTGGCTGTCGTCGTGGACGATCCATCACGCCAATCACATCCGCGAAAAGCGCGACGGGCTCAAAGTCGGCGGGCATCAGGCAAGCTGCGCCTCGATGACCGCGATCATGACCGCGCTCTATTTCCATGCACTGGGGCCAAACGACAAAGTCTCGGTCAAACCCCACGCCGGGCCGGTGCTCCACGCCATCCACTATCTGCTCGGCAACCAGACGCGCGAAAAACTCGAAGCCTATCGCGGCCTCGGCGGCGCGCAAAGCTATCCCAGCCGCACCAAGGACAGCATCCCGGTCGACTTTTCCACCGGCTCGGTCGGACTGGGCGTCGCGGTCACCGCGTTCAGTTCGCTGGTTCAGGACTATTGCATCGCGCATGGGCAATTGCGGCCCGATCAGGCCGGGCGGATGATCGCGCTGATGGGCGATGCAGAGCTTGACGAAGGCAATATCTACGAAGCGCTGATCGAAGGGTACAAGCACAATCTGCGCAATTGCTGGTGGGTGGTCGATTACAACCGCCAGTCGCTCGACGCGACAACCGCCGATCGCATGTTCCGCCGGTTCGACGACATTTTCGAAACCTGCGGCTGGCGCGTCGTCACGCTCAAGCACGGCCGATTGCAGCGCGCCCTGTTTGCCCGGCCCGGCGGTCACGCGATCGAAGACTGGATCGATACCTGCTCCAATGCCGACTTTGCCGTGCTGACCTATCAGGGCGGCGCGGCCTGGCGCGAACGGCTGATCGCCGACATCGGCGGCGAACGCGGCGTGCGTGGGCTGATCGACGGCATGGACGATGACACGCTCGGCCAGGTGATGACCAATCTGGGCGGCCATTGCCTCGAAACGCTGATCGAAGCGTTTGACGCGGCGCAGGACGACCGCCCGACGCTGTTTATCGCCTATACCGTCAAAGGCCACGGGCTCCCCCTCGCCGGGCACAAGGACAACCATTCGGGCATGATGAGCCCCGCGCAGATGGAACAGTTGCGCGCCCGCATGGCTATCCCGCACGGCGCGGAATGGGACAAATGGGCCGGGCTTGGCGACAATCAGGCGCAGGCTTGCCGGGACTTTGCCGCAAACAGCCCGATCGCGCGACACCGGCAAAGCCCGCCCGCCGCCGCGATCCCTGTCCCGGCAATCCCCCTCCCGGCGATCCCGCAGCCGAGCGGCGCCGAGCAATCGACCCAGGCCGCATTCGGGCGCATCATGCTCGATCTCGCCAAATCGGGCAGCGCTCTGGCCGACCGGCTGGTGACGACGGCCCCCGATGTGACGCAGACCACCAATCTGGGCGCTTTCGTCAACCAGCGCGGGCTGTTCCGCCGCCAGGAATGCGACGACGTATTCCTGCGCGCCAGGATTCCTTCGGCGCAGAAATGGCTGCAGCATGCCGCGGGCCAGCACATCGAGCTGGGCATTGCCGAAAACAACTTCTTCCTGTTGCTCGCCGCGCTCGGTCTGTCGGCAGACCATTTCGGCACGCGGCTGCTGCCGGTCGGTACGGTCTATGATCCGTTTATCGCGCGCGGGCTCGATGCGCTCAATTACGGATGTTATTCCGACGCGCGCTTTCTGCTGGTCGGCACGCCTTCGGGGATCACGCTCGCAGCCGAAGGCGGCGCGCACCAGTCGATCAACACCCCGCTGATCGGCATGGGCCAGCCCGGCCTTCTTGCCTATGAACCCGCCTTTGCCGACGAAGTCGCGCTGATGATGGGCCACGCTTTCGACTGGATGCAGCGCCCCGATGGCTCATCGGTCTATTTGCGCCTGTCGACCCGCACGATCGCGCAAGAGCCCCGCCACGATACGACATGGCAAGCCGATGCGCTGGCCGGCGGATATTGGCTGCGCGCGCCTGCCCCCGGCGCGAGCACGGCCATCGTCTTTTCCGGTGTCGTCGCGCCCGAAGCGCTGGCCGCCTGGTCCGATCTGGCCGAGGACATTCCCGGCCTCGGCCTGCTGAATGTGACGTCGCCCGACTTGCTCCATCGCGGCTGGTCGGCGCGCATGGCCGCGCGCTGGACCGGCGACGAGCCCGCAGCCTGTCACGCCGAACGCCTGCTCGCCCCGCTCGGCCCCGATGCCGGTCTGATCACCGTTCTCGACGGCAGCCCAGCCGCGCTGTCATGGCTTGGCGGCGTGCGCGGTCACCGCGTCATCCCGCTCGGCACCGATCGCTTTGGCCAGACCGGCGACCTGCCCGACCTTTATCGCACCTATCGGCTCGACAGCGAGGCCATTATCGATGCCGCAGCCGAACTTTTCCTGTAGAGCGCCCCCATGTCCTATCTCCCCGATTTCACACTCGAAACCTATCTCGGCAAATGGGAATTTGATGCGCGCCATCACATGACCGCGTCCGATGCGCAGACCATGACGATCGGCGAACTGATCGCGCTGGCCGGCGAAGACGCGCTCGATGCGCTGCTCGCCCAACCCCTGAGCTATACCGAGCCGAGCGGCGCGCCGGACTTGCGCGCCGCGATCGCGGCGACAACGCAAACCTGCGCAGCGGACGATGTGTTGTGCTTTGCCGGTGCCGAAGAGGGGCTCTATGCCTTTTACCGCACGGTCATGGGGCCCGATGATCATGCCATCGTCGTCACCCCCAATTACCAGTCGGCCGAAGCCGTGCCGATGGCAATTGGCGCCGTGACCGGGGTTCCGCTCGAAGAACGCGAAGGCTGGACGCTCGACATCAACCGGGTCGCTGCCGCGATCCGCCCCAATACCCGGATCATCTCGATCAATTTTCCGCATAACCCGACGGGCAAGATCCTCGAACGCGACCGCTTCGATGCGCTGGTCACGCTCTGTCGCCGCCATGGCATCTGGCTCTTTTCCGACGAGGTTTACCGCCTGATCGAACGCGATCCGGCTTTGCGCCTGCCGCTGGCCGCCGATGTCTATGAACGCGGCGTCTCGCTGGGGGTGATGTCAAAGGCTTACGGCCTGCCCGGCTTGCGCGTGGGCTGGATCACTTGCCGCGACCGCGGGCTGCTCGACGCCATGGTGCGCACAAAGCACTATCTGTCGATCTGCAACAGTGCGCCGAGCGAGCGGCTGGCGCTGATGGGCCTGCGCGCCGCAGAGCCGATCCTGGCCCGAACCCGCGCCATCGCCGCCACCGGGCTCGCCGCGACACAGGCATTTCTGGCGGAGTATCCGGATCTTTTCGAAAGCTACATGCCCGATGGCGGCGTGGTGCTCTATCCGCGCTATACCGGCCTGGGCGATGTCGAACGCTTTGCCGAGCGGCTGGTGCAGGATGCCGGGATCGTCATCCTGCCCGCTTCGATCTATCGTTCGGCGCTGGGTCCGACCCCTGTCGATCGCTTTCGCATCGGCTATGGCCGGGCCAATCTGGCCGAAGGCCTGGCCGCCATGCGCGCCCAACTCGCGGCAATGGCCACCACGCCCTGACCGATTTGCGAGGGCGGGCGAAAGCACCCGCCCTCATTGCATCAGGCGAATTTCAGCGCCTTGACCAGACGCACGCCATTCAGCTTGCGCGCCTTGGCCAGCACATCGGCGCTGACCGGGCTGTCGACCGAGAGCAGCAAGACGGCTTCGCCACCGGCCTGACGACGACCAAGGTGGAACGTACCGATGTTGATCGATTCTGTGCCAAGCAGAGTCCCGATCGAGCCGATGAAGCCCGGCGCGTCGGTGTTGACGATATAGAGCATGTCGCCATCCAGATCGGCCTCGACCGCAATGTCGAACAATTCGACCAGACGCGGCTGGCCATGGCCGAACAGCGTACCGGCAACCGAGCGCTGCCCGGCATCGGTATCGACCGTCACGCGCACCAGCGTGCGGTATTGGCCTTCGCGATCATGGCGCACTTCGCGCACGTCGAGGCCGCGCTCCTTGGCAAGGAACGGCGCATTGACCATGTTCACGGTCTGCGAATACTGCTTCATCAGACCGGCGAGCACAGCGGCGGTGATCGGCTTTTGATTCAGCTGCGCCGCTGCACCTTCGACTTCGATGGCGACCTTCTTGACTTCATCGCCGACCAACTGCCCGACCAGCGCACCCAGCTTTTCCGCCAGCGCCATATAGGGCTTGAGCTTGGGGGCTTCCTCGGCGGACAGCGACGGCATGTTGAGCGCGTTGGTGACGCCCCCGGTGGTCAGGAATTCGGCCATCTGTTCGGCCACTTGCAGCGCGACATTGACTTGCGCTTCGGTGGTCGATGCGCCCAGGTGCGGGGTGCAGATGAAATTGGGTGTGCCGAACAACGGGCTGGCCTTGGCCGGCTCGGTCTCGAACACGTCGAGCGCGGCGCCCGCGACATGTCCCGAATCCAGCATGTCCTTCAACGCCGCTTCATCGATCAGTCCGCCGCGCGCGCAATTGACGATGCGCACGCCCTTCTTGGTCTTGGCCAGGTTTTCGCGGCTGAGAATATTGCGCGTTTCGCTGGTCAGCGGGGTGTGCAGCGTGATGAAATCGGCCTTGGCCAGCAGGGTATCGAGATCGGCCTTTTCGATCCCGAGTTCGAGCGCGCGCTCCGGCGTCAGGAACGGGTCATAGGCAACCACTTTCATGCGCAGACCCAGCGCGCGGCTGGCGACGATCGAGCCGATATTGCCCGCGCCGATCAGCCCCAGCGTCTTGCCGGTGACTTCGACACCCATGAAGCGGTTCTTTTCCCACTTGCCGGCCTGAGTCGAAAGGTCCGCCTCGGGCAATTGCCGTGCGAGCGCAAAGATCAGCGCAATGGCGTGTTCGGCCGTGGTGATCGAATTGCCGAACGGGGTATTCATCACCACCACGCCCTTGGCCGAAGCGTAAGGGATGTCGACATTGTCGACCCCGATCCCGGCGCGACCGATCACTTTCAGATTGGTCGCGGCGTCGAGAATGTCCTTGGTCACTTTGGTCGAGGAACGGATCGCCAGGCCGTCATATTGGCCGATGATCGCTTTCAACTCGTCGGGCGTCTTGCCGGTGATGACATCGACATCGCAACCCATGTCGAGAAAGATGCGCTCGGCATTGGGGTCCATCTTGTCGGAAATGAGCACTTTGGGCTTGGTCATGGGAAAACCTCTGGTCGTGCCTGCCCGCCCCGGCGTGGCGCCGGGTGCGGGTGGCAATAGTGGTCTGTAAAGCGCCCCCTTCTGCGCGTGCGGACCATGTCAAAGCACGCGCGAGAGGGGTTTTTGTCAGGCGAAAAGCCGACCGTTCAGGCCGTCAGTTCCGCATAGGCCCAATCGAGCCACGGGCCCAACGCCTCGATGTCGGCGGTCTCGACGGTCGCTCCGCACCATACGCGCAGGCCCGCAGGCGCATCGCGATAGCCGGCGATGTCATAGGCCGCGTCTTCCTTTTCGAGCAGGCCGGCAAACTTCTTGATGAAGTCCGCATCGGCGCCCTCGACAGTCAGACAGACCGACGTATGCGAACGAATGCCGCTGTCGTGCGCGAGATGGCCCAACCAATCCCGTTCAGCGACAATCTTGTCGAGCGCATGCGCATTGGCCGTGCAGCGCGCTTTCAATCCGGCAAGACCGCCGATCGACTTGGCCCATTCGAGCGCAAAGATCGCGTCTTCGACCGCCAGCATCGACGGGGTGTTGATCGTTTCGCCCTTGAACACGCCTTCGGCCAGCTTGCCCTTGGCCATCAGGCGGAACACTTTGGGCAGCGGCCATGCCGGCGTGTAGTTTTCCAGCCGTTCGACAGCGCGGGGCCCAAGGATGATCACGCCATGGGCGCCTTCGCCGCCCAGCACTTTCTGCCAGGAGAACGTGGCGACGTCGATCTTGTCCCACGGAATGTCATAGGCAAAGACCGCGCTCGTCGCATCGGCAAACGACAGACCTTCGCGATCGGCCGGGATCCATTCGCCATCGGGCACGCGCACGCCCGAGGTCGTGCCGTTCCAGGTAAACAGGACGTCGTTCGACCAGTCGACTTTGTCGAGATCGGGCAACTGGCCATAATCGGCGCGGATCACGGTGGGTTCGAGCTTCAACTGCTTGACCGCGTCGGTCACCCAGCCTTCGCCGAAGCTTTCCCACGCCAGCGTCGTGACCGGGCGGGCGCCCAGCATCGTCCACATCGCCATTTCAAAGGCGCCGGTATCCGATCCGGGAACAATGCCGATGCGATGCGTATCGGGCAGTTCAAGCACTTCGCGCATCAGATTGATGGCAAGACCCAGACGATCCTTGCCGATCTTCGCGCGGTGCGAACGGCCCAGCGAAGCCGTGGCCAATTTGTCGAGGGAATATCCGGGCGGCTTGGCGCAGGGACCGGACGAAAAAAACGGACGCGCCGGTTTGGCGGTCGGACGTTGTGCAGTCATGTAGTCTCTCCTTGCAGAGAGCACGCGCGGCGTTGGGACCGCGTGGCCCGGCGCCGCTCATAGTGGCTGGGCACAGGCTGTCAACTGCGGGCTGTGGATTTACGCAAGGACGGCTGTGACTTTCAGGCCGGGGGATTGAGCGGGCCTTTTTGCGAACCGACCCATTCGCGCCACAACAGCATAAGCACCGCCATCAGCGCGGGGCCCACGACCAGCCCGATCAGGCCCCAGGCCTCGATACCGCCAAGAATGCCGAGCAGAACGACCACGAACGGCAGCCGGGTGGCATCACCGATCATCACCGGGCGGACGAAATGGTCGGCGAGGAAAATCACCACTGCCGCAATGACCGCAACCGCCACCGCAGCGGCCATCTGTCCCGCCGCCGCAAGCAATCCCGCCGCGACCGCCGCCGCAACGACGGACCCGAGTGGAACGACCGAAAGCAGGCCCGTCAGCAGCCCAAGCAGCGCGGCATGCGGCGCTCCGCACAATTCATAGACCACGCCAAGCAGCACGCCTTCGCCGAATCCGACCACGACGAGCCCGTTGACCGTGCCGCGAATCGCCCGCAACGCCTGCATCGCAACGTTCACACCGGCGCGCCCGAACGCGCGCTCGCATCCGGTGCGCAAGCTGATCGCGACGCGTTCGCCGTCGCGCATCAAAAAGAACAGGATCAGCAGCAGGAAAATCGCAAATACCAGCCGATGCAGCACCAATCCGATAAGGTGCTGCCCCTCGCCCAGCGGCGATTCGCCCACACCGCCGGGCAAGTGCAGTTTGCCAAAGGCGGCGGATGTCGCGAGATGCGCCTGCCACCAGGTCCCGATCGCTGGCCCCGCCGGCAAATGGGCGACAAAGCCCGGCAGCGGCAGGCCATGCGCGCGCACGTCGATGATCCATTGCAGCGCAAATCGCCCGTCGACCGCAACAGCCTGGGCCACCATGACCAGCGGCAGCACAAAAAACAGCGCCACGATCAGCGTGAACAGCGCAGGCCAGGTGAAATCAGCCCCGCCCGGCCAGAACGCGACCGCCCGCTCGCGCCACGGCCAAAGCGAAACGGCCAAAATCACGGCCCACCCCAGCGCGGGCAGGAACAGGCGCAAAGTCCACAGCCCAAGCATGGCGAACAGCAAGAGCGCCGCCAGCCCCGCCCGGCGCTGCCCCCGCGACCAGGGATCGCCCCGATCTCGCGTGAAAGTTCCGGGCGGCTGGGTCGGGTGGGGCTGGATCGTGTCGGGCATGGAGCGGAAGAGCTACGCCAAACTTGCAGGGATTGCCAGTTCACTCCGGGACATAACCGACATCTTCGCAAACCTTGTTGGGAAATTTTGGCCTTGTTGGGAAATTTTGGCCTTGTTGGGAAATTTTGGCCTTGTTGGGAAATTTTGGCGAAAGCCGGGACGGCTGCGCCCGCAATGGCCATGCCCTTGCGCGGAATAGCCGCGCGCAAGGACAAAAGATCGGCGCACCAGACCGGGGGCAATTGCGTACCGCCGATGCGTGCCTTATCATGACAAGTAACGTCCCGGGGCAAATAGGGTGCGACGGATCAGCGATGCCGGACCAGTGGGAAAACCGATCAACAACCTCTGATCCCGGGCCACCGCCAACGGACCGGCGTCCTGATGCCGGGAGCGTGCGCCACGATTTTGCCGGACACCCCATCGACCAAACTGCCGTGCCACGCGTGAGCGAGGGGTGCAGCCATTTCGCGACACAGTCGCATGGAGCCGCGGCTGCGCGTTGCGCACGCCAGACGCTGGCCGATCCGACCAGCATAGTGCCGATCACGCTGGCCGTGATTGGCGGCATACTGATTATCGGCGGGGCGCTGACGAGTGCGGGAAAGGGGCCCGGCAAGCTGATCAACCCTCACCCGCGGCGGCGCGGAGCGAGCCTGAGAGCGCGAAAATGGCGTCGGCGCCTGGGATTTCCACTGATCGCGGTCGGCCTGGCCTGCCTTGCGCTGATTTTCGTCT
>NZ_KQ954313.1 GCF_001519055.1 Novosphingobium sp. Fuku2-ISO-50
GCACCTCAGACGCATCGGAGCCAGGACCATCGATGAGCTTTGGAAAGCCGTCGGCAACATCTGCGACCTCTACACCCCTCAAGAGTGTTGGAACTATCTCAAGGATGCCGGATATGCGTCCGATTAAAGGCACGAGGCTCTAGTCTGAAGGAGTCGCGGAATCATGAAGGCAGACGTGAAGGGGCCGAGTCGTTACCTCGACCCCTTCAACCCACCAAGGTTGTACAACCGCTGGTGGACTGGGCTATGCAGCGAGCGGAATCCTATTCCTTTCGAGGTCCGGGTCAAGGCGGTTGTGTGTTTTTCGATTGAGGAAAAGCATTATGACTGCTGTTTACAAGCCCGGCGACACCGTCGAGCGATCTGGAATTTATAGGGTCATCCATGATCGCAATCATGCTTCACCGCATGAGGTGACTTGCGTTTATGGGAAGCAGTTTCCGCCCTGCAATCACTGCGGAGGCCATCCGCGTTTTGAATTGGTTCGTGCGGCACAGCACATTGAGCATAACGATCATTTTAAGAAATGACGCAATTCAGGCCGGTGGTCGCCACCGGCCTGTTTTTTGCACAATGACGTGTTCGAATGTTCGGGTGCTCTAGTTGCCCGGAGGAGGGGGGCTCGACCTGAACAAGCCCCGAGCTATAAATCCAACTAGGCCGATAGCGGCTACTGCCGTGCTTCCAACAAGAGTTTGGAGTACATTTGTGTCAATTTTAATAAAGCTAAGTCCGGATAGAATAATTATTGCGCCGACGGTGGCGGAATAAAACTCAAGGTAAAGGAGAATTTGACTTGCATATTTTTTTCTGAGTTCTCTGTCGGCATTGAGGTTTTCAATATAAGCTCGTGCAAGATCATTCCTAAGGGCTGCCGCTTCGGCTTTGTGTTTGGATAGAGATCGATCAAGCCATAAATTTTCTTGCACCGCCGGGTCATTCGGGCCGTCATCCTGACCTGCCAGTGAGGCTTCTTCCGGCGGTAGTACCGATGGCAGCCTAGGCTCAATGGCTTTCTGTTTAGGCATGGGCGCGCGGCGCCCGTTCCTCTGCCAGTCGGCGATAATGTTCCGCGATCAGATCTGCTGGGATCACTTCCCCTGAAGAGCCTGGCTCATAGGTCATGCTCCAAGGAGTGTTCTCGGCATGGGTAATGCGCGACAATTGAATGCCGGTCATGTGACCATACAAGCGATACACATCCTCGATTAGCCGAGCCTCTTGACCTGTCAATCGGTCGGGGGTTTCGTAAGCGCGAGAGGGCAGATAGCCAGCGACAAACCCGCCCCCAAAACCTTTCATCGCGTGATAGAGGTCTGGGATGACGGGGCCGTATTGCCATGCTTGAACGGATTGCTCGATCAAAGGCCTGCCATGAATGCCAAGCGACCACCCGTGCGCAATATACACGAGCTTGAGCACCTGCATGGGCGTTAGCCCACGTGCATCATCTTGAGCGAGTTCTAGAAATTTGTTTGCAACGATGCGGGCATCAGCCATTGTCTGAACCTCTCCGCGATCTAGCCGCTGCTATCATAGCGCCGCGAGTCTATTCGTTCGGATGAGCGGGCGCAACAAAATTTCTATTAAGAAGCGCAAGTTATTTCTTCGCGAACCGGTTTTGCCACGCAGCACCCCAGCTCAAGAGGCGGGGAAATGGTGCTGCTGGGGAGGATTGAACTCCCGACCTCAGCCTTACCAAGGATGCGCTCTACCACTGAGCTACAGCAGCACACCATTTCCCGCCGGACCCGGTCTTGCGCATCGCGCCGCCGGGGCAGGCGCGCCCTTTGGCTGTGGGGACAGGCTTTGTCAAGCGGGGCTTGCTTGCCCGCGCCGCATTCGGCACAGCGTGGGGCATGACACAGAGCGTTCCTCCACCCGGTACTGCAAAGAAGGATGTTCGGCAGGCCCGGCTTGCCGAACAGTTGCGCGCGAATCTGCATCGGCGAAAGGCGCAGGCGCGCGCGCTGGCGGCGACAGGTTCCGAGGACGAATCGCCGAAAACCGACCTTTCCAAATCCTGACGGAGCCGCTACGGCGCGCACCTTCCATAAAGCTGTCAAACAGGAACGCCGATGCCCCGCCTGATCCTTGTTCGCCATGGCCAATCGCAGTGGAACCTGGAAAACCGGTTCACTGGCTGGTGGGATGTCGATGTCACCGAAAAGGGTGCTGCCGAAGCATTTGCCGCCGGTGTCCTGCTCAAGGAAAAGGGCGTGCTGCCGACGGTCGCCTTTACCTCGGTGCAGACCCGCGCGATCAAGACGCTGCATCTCGTGCTCGAAGCGGCGGGCAGGCTGTGGATTCCCGAAACGAAGGACTGGCGGCTCAACGAGCGGCACTATGGCGGGCTGACCGGGCTCGACAAGGCGGAAACGGCGGCCAGGCATGGCGAGGATCAGGTCAAGATCTGGCGCCGCAGCTTTGACACCCCGCCGCCGCCGCTCGAAGCGGGCAGCGAATTCGATCTGGCGAGCGATCCGCGCTATGCCGGGATCGCGATTCCCTCGACCGAAAGCCTCAAGGACACGATCGCGCGCGTGCTGCCTTATTACGAGACGGCGATCGTGCCTGCGCTTCGGGCCGGTGAAACGGTGATCGTCGCGGCGCACGGCAATTCGCTGCGCGCGCTGGTCAAGCATCTGTCGGGCATTTCCGATGCCGACATCACCGGGCTCGAAATCCCGACCGGTCAGCCGATCATCTATGAACTGGATGATGCGCTGGCGGCGACCGACCGTTATTACCTGTCCGAGCGCTGAGCCGCTTGCGAAGGAAGGGGACGCGATGACTGCAACCGTGCCGGCCACTCCGCCCGTGGCGATCGTCATGGGCAGCCAGTCCGACTGGGAAACGATGCAAAACGCCGTGGTCGTGCTCGATCGGCTGGGCGTGGCGCACGATTGCCGCATCGTTTCGGCGCATCGTACCCCCGATCGGCTGGTCGATTTTGCCAAGGGGGCGCATGCTGAAGGCTTTCGCGTGATCATCGCGGGCGCGGGCGGCGCGGCGCATCTGCCGGGCATGGTTGCGGCGATGACGCATCTGCCGGTGCTGGGCGTGCCGGTGCAATCGCGGGCGCTGTCCGGGCTCGACAGCCTGTTGTCGATTGTCCAGATGCCCGGCGGGATTCCGGTCGGCACGCTGGCCATCGGCGCAGCCGGGGCGACCAATGCCGGGATTCTGGCCGCATCGATCCTCGCCACGACCGATCCGGCGCTGGCCGAACGGCTGATCGCGTTTCGCGCCGAACAGACTGAGTCGGTCGCCGAGCGGCCGGTCTGAGCGGGCGGGCGATGACGAAGACGATGATTCCTCCCGGCGAAACGATCGGCATTCTCGGCGGGGGGCAGCTTGGGCGGATGATCGCGCTGGCGGCGGCGCAGCTTGGCTATCGCTGCCACATCTATGCGCCCGAGGCGGATTCGATTGCCGCCGATGTCGCCGCCGAGTTTACGCGGGGCGCCTATGACGACACGGCGGCGCTGTCCGCCTTTGCCGCGACATGCGCGGTCGTCACCTACGAATTCGAAAATGTCGCCGCTGCGCCGCTCGCGGCGATCGAGGCGCATGCCGCGCTGCATCCTCCGGCGCGCGCGCTCGAAGTGGCGCAGGACCGGGTCAGCGAAAAGAGCTTTGTCGAAGCGCTCGGCGGTCGTCCCGCGCCTTGGGCCAAAGTCGATTCGCGCGCCGATCTGACGGCGGCGATGGCGGCGATCGGTACGCCGGGCATTCTCAAGACGCGACGCGACGGCTATGACGGCAAAGGGCAATGGCGGATCATGACGCCCGCCGATGCGGACGCGATCGATTTGCCCGCCGTGCCGTTGATCTACGAAGGTTTCGTCACGTTTTTCGGCGAATTTTCGGTGATTCTGGCGCGCGGGGCCGATGGCGAGCTGGCCTTTTGGGATTCGGCACAGAACGAGCATGACGGCGGGATTCTCGCGCGCTCGACGGTGCCCGCGCCGCCGCGCATTGTCGCGCAAGTGGGGCAGGCGCGCGACCTTGCGGCCAAAGTCGCCGCCGCGCTCGATTATGTCGGGGTGCTGACGCTCGAATTCTTTGCGACCGAGGCCGGGCCGGTGTTCAACGAAATGGCGCCCCGCGTCCACAATTCGGGCCACTGGACGATCGAGGGCGCGCTGACCAGCCAGTTTGAAAACCATGTCCGCGCGATTTGCGGCCTGCCGTTGGGCGCGACCGCGCTGGCGGCCAAAGGCGCGGTGATGGATAACCTGATCGGCGATGCCGCGCACGACTGGCCGACGATCCTGTCCGATCCGGCCAATCACTTGCACCTTTACGGCAAGGCTGCCGCACGCCCCGGACGCAAGATGGGCCATGTCACGCGGCTGGTGCTGTGACAGCGCCCGGCCTGATGATCCCCAGCCTGATGATCCCCGGCCTGACGATTATTGTCGCGCGCGCCGCCGACGGCACCATTGGGCATCAGGGGCGGCTGCCGTGGCACTTGCCCGCCGATCTGCGCCGGTTCAAGGCACTGACCATGGGCAAGGCGATGATCATGGGGCGCAAGACCTTTGATTCGCTGCCTGGGCTGCTGCCCGGCCGCCGCCATGTCGTGCTGACGCGCGATCGCGCCTGGCACCGCGCCGGGGCCGAGACGGTCTATTCGGCGCAAGCGGCGCTGGCGCTGGCGGGCGAGGACGCGATGGTGATTGGCGGGGCCGAGGTCATCGCGCAGATGGAACCCTATGCCGCGCGAATCGAACTGACCGAAGTGCATGGCGCCTATGCCGGCGATACGGTCATGCCCGCGCCCGGCCCGCACTGGCGCGAAATCGCGCGAGATGGGCACGATGCCTTTGATTTCGTTACACTGGAAAGGGTTTCGGCCTGATGCGCTTTGATGCCCGCGATCCTTTGCCCGAAGCCTTTCGCGGCGCGATCATCGCGCTCGGCAATTTCGACGGCTTTCACCTCGGCCATCAGGCGGTGGCACGCGCGGCGGTCGATTGGGCGCGCGCCGAGGGGCGCCCGGCGATCATCGCCACGTTCGATCCGCATCCCGTGCGCCATTTTCAACCCGATGCGCCGCCGTTTCGGCTGACCACACTCGATCAGCGCGAGGAACTGTTTGCCGAGGCCGGCGCCGATGCCATGCTCGTCTTTGGCTTCGATGCCGTGCTTGCCGGAACCACGGCGGCCGAATTCGTGCGCGATCTGCTGGTCGAGCGGCTGGGCGCGGCGGGTGTCGTGACGGGCGAGGATTTCACCTTTGGCAAGGCGCGCGGCGGCAGCGTCGGCGTGCTGGCAGAGTTGGGCGCGGCGCTGGGTCTGCGCACGCGCGCGGTCGGGCCGGTGCTTGTCGGCGGTGAAGTCGTTTCGTCGAGCCGCATCCGTGATGCGCTGGTCGAGGGCGATTGCGCGACTGCGGCGCGGCTGCTGACCCGGCCCTTTGCGGTTCGCGGAATTGTCCAGCATGGCGACAAAGTGGGGCGCACGATCGGCTTTCCGACCGCCAATCTCCCGCTTGGGCACTATCTGCGTCCGCGTTACGGAATCTATGCGGTAACCGCGCGGCTGGCCGACGGCACTTTGCTCAAGGGCGCGGCCAATATCGGTATTCGTCCGACGTTCGATCCGCCCAAGGAACTGCTCGAACCGCACTTTTTCGATTTTTCCGGCGATCTTTACGGGCAGACGCTCGAAGTCGGCTTTCACCATTTCCTGCGCGGCGAATGGAAATTCGATTCGCTCGATGCGATGATGGCGCAGATTGCCAAGGACTGCGACGAGGCGCGCAGGCTGCTTTAGCGCGTTACAGGGCGGTACATCCTACCCCCTAAATTCTAATTCTGCCCCCCTATATTCCAATCCTGCCAATGCCGACCCGGTCCTCAATTGCAGGATGCGGGCAAGCTCGCTAAGGCCCTTGCCCCATGACCCAAGAGCGCGATTATCGTTCCACTGTCTTCCTGCCGAAGACCGAGTTCCCGATGAAGGCCGGCCTGCCGCAGAAAGAGCCGGGGATTCTCGCGCGCTGGCAAGATGCGGATTTGTATCGCGCCTTGCGCGATGCCCGCGCGGGGCGCGAAAAATTCATCCTTCACGATGGCCCGCCTTATGCGAATGGCGACATGCACATCGGCCATGCGCTCAACCATATCCTCAAGGACATGGTCGTGCGCACGCAAAGCCTGCTCGGCAAGGATGCGCCTTATGTGCCCGGCTGGGATTGCCACGGCCTGCCCATCGAGTGGAAGGTCGAAGAGGAATATCGCAAGAAAAAGAAGAACAAGGACGAAGTCCCCCCGCGCGAATTCCGCGCCGAATGCCGCGCCTATGCGCGCAAATGGGTCGATACCCAGCGCGAACAGTTGAAGCGGCTGGGCATCAATGCCGATTGGGATCATCCCTATCTGACGATGGATTTCGCCGCCGAGGCGACGATCGTGCGTGAGTTGATGAAGTTTGCCGAGACCGGCCAGCTCTATCGCGGTGCCAAGCCGGTGATGTGGAGCCCGGTCGAAAAGACCGCGCTGGCCGAAGCGGAAATCGAATACGAAGACATCGTTTCGACCCAGATCGACGTCGCATTCGAAATCACCGAAAGCCCCGAGCCCGATCTCGTCGGTGCCTATGCGGTGATCTGGACCACGACGCCCTGGACGATCCCGGCCAACCAGGCGATCGCCTATGGGCCGTCTGTCGATTACTTCGTGATCGAAATCGGTGCGCGGCGCTATCTCGTGGCCGAGCCGCTGGTCGATGCCTTTGTCAAGCGCATCGGCGCGGACAGCCACACGATGCTGTTCTATATCAAGGGCGCCGCGCTCGAAGGCACGCTTGCGCGCCATCCGATGTATGCGCTCGGCGGCTTTTTCGCGCGCCCGCGTCCGTTTCTGGCGGGCGATTTCGTCACCACCGAATCGGGCACCGGGCTTGTCCACATGGCCCCCGATCATGGCGAGGACGACTTTCTGCTGTGCAAGGCGCACGGCATCGATCCGGTCTTTGCAGTCGAGGGCGATGGCTGTTATCGCGCCGACTGGCTGTGGCTGCCGGGCGAAGGCAGCGTGATCAATCCGAAGTTCAATGCGCCCGACGGGCCGATCTGCACGGCGCTGGCCGAAGCGGGCGGGCTGGTCGCGGCGAGCGCCGACTATCGCCATTCCTATCCGCATTCCTGGCGGTCAAAGGCCAAAGTGATCTTTCGCTGCACGCCGCAATGGTTTGTGCCGATGGACAAGGCGATCCCGCCGATCCTGCCGCCTGACGCCGACGAACTCGATGCCATGCTCGCCCCGCGCACGTTGCGCGAACGCGCGGTCAAGGCGATCGCACAAACCCGCTTCGTGCCCGAAAAGGGGCGCAACCGGATCGGCGCGATGGTCGAAGGGCGCCCTGACTGGGTTCTTTCGCGCCAGCGCGCCTGGGGCGTGCCGCTGACGCTGTTTGTTCACCGCCGGACGGGCGAAGTGCTGGTCGATCCCGCCGTCAATGCGCGGATCGTTGCGGGAATCGCCGAAGAAGGCGTCGACGCCTGGGACGAAGCGCGCGCCGCCGACTATCTCGGAGCCGACTACGCGGTCGATGACTACGAACGGGTCACCGACATTCTCGACGTCTGGTTCGATTCGGGTTCGACTCATGCGTTCGTGCTCGAAAGCGGGCGCTGGCCCGATCTCGTCCGCCCCGAAGGCTATGTCGGCCCGCCCGCCGACCTCTATCTCGAAGGATCGGATCAGCATCGCGGCTGGTTCCAGTCGTCGCTGCTCGAATCGTGCGCGACGCGCGGCCATGCGCCGTACAAGGCGGTGCTGACCCATGGGTTCACCATGGACGCCAAAGGCCTCAAGATGTCGAAATCGCTCGGCAACACGGTCAGCCCGATCGATCTGATGCGCGATTATGGCGCAGACATCCTGCGGCTGTGGGCGCTGTCGGTCGATTTCACCGAGGATCATCGCATCGGCAAGGAAATCCTTGCAGGCGTCGCCGATCAGTATCGCAAGCTGCGCAACACGTTCCGCTATCTGCTCGGTGCGCTCGACGGGTTTTCCGACGCGGAGCGTGTGGCGGTTGCCGACATGCCCGAGCTGGAGCGCTATGTCCTCGCCCGGCTCGGCGCGCTTGATGCGACTCTGGCCCGCGCGGTCGATGACTTCGATTTCAACACCTATGTTCGCGCGCTGAGCGATTTTGCCAACGAAGACCTCTCGGCGTTCTTTTTCGACATCCGCAAGGACAGCCTTTATTGCGACGCGCCGACGTCGCCGACGCGCCGCGCCTATCGCACCGTGCTCGACATGCTGTTCCATGCGCTGGTGCGCTATGCCGCGCCGGTGCTGGTGTTTACCGCCGAGGAAGTCTGGGGCACGCGTTATCCGGATGGCGGCAGCGTGCATTTGCTCGAATGGCCCGAAATTCCGGCCGTCACGGTCGACGCCGAACGCTGGAGCGAATTGCGCACGTTGCGCGCCACGGTCAATGAAGCGATCGAACCCTTGCGCCGCGAAAAGGTCATCGGCTCCGGGCTCGAAGCGGCTGTTACCGTTCCGGCCGAGGGCGATGCGGCGGATCTGGCCGAGCTGTTCATCACCGCTTCGGTGCAGTGCGGCGATACGCTGGCCGTAACGCGCACCGACGATCACAAATGCGGCCGTTGCTGGCGCCATCTGCCCGAAGTCGCGCAGGATGGGGCGCTGTGCGCGCGTTGTGACGATGTGGTGGCGCAAATCGACAGTGTTTCGGCATGACCGCTGGTAATGTCCGGTTCGAGGCATGGACCCGGCGCGCCTTTGGCTATGGCCTGGCGCTGCTGGTCTTTGCGATCGATCGCGGGGTAAAGGCCTTGCTGCTGGGCCCGGTCGCGCTCGATCATCGCGATGCGATTGCGGTCCTGCCGATCTTTGCCTTGCGCTTTACGCAGAATTTCGGTGTCTCGCTGGGGCTGTTTACTGCGACTTCGGCGGAAATGCGGCTGATCCTGATCGGCGTGACGACGGCAATCGCGCTGGGCGTGGCTGCCTGGCTGATGGTCGAGCGGCGGCGCGCCGATGTGGTCGGGCTGGCGCTGGTGCTGGGCGGGGCACTGGGCAATATTTACGATCGGGTGGTGCATGGCTTTGTCATCGACTATGCCGACTTCCACATCGGCGCCTGGCGACCGTTCCTGATTTTCAACCTGGCCGATGCGGCTATCACTTTTGGCGTGCTGATACTGCTTGCCCGTTCGCTGCTTTCCAGCGAAAAGCCCGGCAACAGCCCTGCGAAAACCCCCACGGAGAATTCTTGATGCGCAAGACCGCCCTTTACTCCCTTGCCGGTTGCGCGGTGGCGTTGTCCGGCCTTCTGGGCGGGTGCAGTTCGCATTCCTCGCTGTTCAACCGTGTGCGCCCTGATGAATTCGCGGTGACGCGTCAGGCGCCGCTGATTATTCCGCCCGATTTCGGGCTGACCCCGCCGAACCCCGGCGCGCCGCGCCCGCAGGATGTCGATTCCAGCCGTCAGGCGCTCGATGCGCTGTTTGGCGGTCCTGCCCCGCGCAGCGCGGTCGAAACCGACGCGCTGGGCAAGGCAGGCGCTTCGTCTCCGGGCATCCGCAGCACGGTCGGCGATCCCAAGACCCAGACCGTGCCCAAGGGCGCGGGCGTGCGCGACATCATCAAGGCGCCGGAAAGCGACAGCCCCGCCGCGCGCGCGTCGTCCGGGCAGTAATCGGGGGGGCAATAACGGCGAAAGCCCCCGGCCATTCCTGCGGCGTTCGCATATCGAGTCATTTGGCCCGTATCGTCCCCATGCGCGGCGTTCAGGTTGTAGCCGAAGATCGACCTGAATGAATCGGCAGGGCTTGTCATGAGCCCGCTTGCGCATTGAGATATATCACTGTTTTTTAGGTGTTTGGTCCCGGCATTTGATGGTGCATTATCCATGCAGGAATGGAAGGATGCACTATGGGTCAGATTCTACACGGGAGCGCCCGCACGACTGAGGCAGTCCGTCGAGCGATACAACATAGTCAAGAGAGCCTGAGGGTTCTGTCCAAGCGCTACGGCATCAACCAGAAGACCGTCGCCAAGTGGAAGAAGCGCACGGCGGTCAAGGACCTGCCGACCGGCCCGAAGGATGCTCACTCGACGGTGCTGGGCATTGAAGAGGAGGCGATCATTGTCGCCTTCCGCAAGCACACTCTGTTACCGCTGGATGACTGCCTCTACGCCCTGCAGGCCACGATCCCGCACCTGACGCGCTCATCCCTGCATCGCTGCCTTCAGCGGCACGGTATCAACCGGTTGCCCGAGGTGACGGGAGACAAGGAGCCCAAGCGCAAGTTCAAGACCTATCCGATCGGCTACTTCCATGTCGACATCGCAGAAGTGCAAACTGCTGAAGGCAAGCTGCGCCTCTTCGTGGCGATCGACCGGACCAGCAAGTTCGCCTTTGTCGAGTTGCATCGCGAAGCAGGCAAGATGATCGCTGCCCAGTTCCTGCGCAATCTGATCGCTGCCGTGCCCTATGCGATCCATACCGTGCTGACCGACAACGGCATCCAGTTCACCAACATGGCGCACCACAAATACGCTTTCCACCACATCTTCGACCGGGTCTGTGATGAGCATGAGATCGAGCACAGGCTTACCAAAATCAAGCATCCCTGGACCAACGGCCAGGTCGAGCGGATGAACCGGACGATCAAGGAAGCAACGGTCAAGAGATACCATTACGACAACCATGCCCAGCTGACTGCACACCTCCACGACTTCATTGACGCCTACAATTACGGGCGCCGTCTGAAGACACTGCGCGGCCTCACGCCCTACGAATACATCTGCAAATGCTGGACAAACGAGCCTGAACGATTCAACCTAAACCCGCACCATCAAATGCTGGGACCAAACACCTAGAAATATCCGTTCGTCCTGAGCTTGTCGAAGGACGCGCGAGACGGTTGGTCAGGCGATGCGGTAGGTGCGCAGCGCAGGCCTTGGCGCGCGTCC
>NZ_KQ954314.1 GCF_001519055.1 Novosphingobium sp. Fuku2-ISO-50
AGCCACCCTCGAGCATGGTACGAAGTCGCCTTGGCGCTTCAATGCAGGAGGGTGACCGATGTCGATTTATGCAGGATTGGACGTGAGTGACAAGACGACGCATATCTGCGTGGTCGATGCCGACGGCAGGGTTGCGCGGCGCGATGTCCGTCGTCGAAACATTTGGCGCAAAGTTGGTGGCGCGGTAACGGAGAGCGGGCCTCGTCTGGGGCTGGCTTTTAAGCGGCGAGCTTGCGGTGCTGCAAGCGCCGATGTTCGATGGTTTGCTTCTTGATGGCGGCGCGCTGGGCGAGGATTTGCCGATCGCGGCCAAAGTAGGCATCGGCAGGCGTCACATTGCCCAGGCTCTCATGGTAGCGCTGGTGGTTGTAGTACTCGATGAATGCCTGGATCTGGGCTTCGAGGTCGCCGGGCAGGTAGTAATTTTCCAGCAAGATGCGGTTCTTCAGGGTCTGGTGCCAGCGTTCTATCTTGCCCTGCGTCTGTGGATGGAAAGGCGCGCCGCGCACATGGCTCATGGACTGGGCCTCGATATAGGCAGCCAGTTCGCCCGCGACATAGCTGGGGCCATTGTCGGACAGCAGGCGTGGCTTGTGCAGCACGGTGGCGCTGTCGCAGCCTGAGGCGGTCAGCGCCAGGTCCAGCGTGTCGGTGACATCGCCCGCCGTCATGGTGGTGCACAGTTTCCACGAGATGATGTAGCGGGAATAGTCATCGAGCACAGTCGAGAGGTAAACCCAGCCCCAGCCGATCAGCTTGAAATAGGTGAAATCGGTCTGCCACATTTCATTTGGCCGGGTGGTTTTGGTGTGGAACTCATCGCGGGCCTTGATGACGATGTAGGCCGGGCTGGCGATCAGATCCTGCGCCTTGAGCAGGCGATAGACCGTGGCCTCGGAGACAAAGTACTGCTTCTCATCGGTAAATTTGGTCGCCAGTTCGCGCGGCGAGAGCTCGCTTTCCTCCAGCGCCATGTCGATGATCTGCTTGCGCACATCGTCGGGCAGCCGGTTCCACACCCGGCTCGGCGCCGAGGGCCGGTCCTCCAGCGCCTCAGGCCCACCATCGAGATAGCGGGCATACCAGCGCGCAAAGGTGCGGCGCGGGATGCCCAGCTTGTCGAGGGTTTGACGGGTGGGCAGATGGGACTGCCCGACGAGGCGGATGATCTCCAGCTTTTCAGTGGCGGGGTACCTCATGCGTCGTCGCCCCCATCCGCGATCATGCTTTTTTTGAGCAGACGGTTCTCGAGCGTCAGGTCGGCAACACATTCCTTGAGGGCCAGCGTTTCGCGGCGCAGATCCTTGACCTCATCACTGGTCGCGGCGCGGGCCGTATCCCCCGCCAGGCGGCGTTTGCCAGCCTCGAGGAATTCCTTCGACCAGGAATAATACACGCTCTGGGCGATGCCTTCGCGGCGGCACAGTTCAGCGATGCTCTCTTCGCCGCGAAGGCCCTCGAGCACGATCCTGATTTTATCTTCAGCCGAGAAATGTCGCCGCGTGGCCCGGCGGATGTCCTTCACCACCGCCTCGGCGGGCTTCTTGGTGGGCTTGGCAGCCGATTTTGGGCTGGAGGGATTGGGTCTCATCTGCGTTCCTTACGTCACTACGACGAGACCCAATCCCTCCATTATCCGCAACCCCATTTCTGGGCCATAGGCGCTGACGCCGAACACATACATCCAGCTTCGACCTCCTCCAATGACTGGACTTGGCTGGAGAACGACTCCAGTGGGCACTTTTTGTCCAATTGCCAATTATTACGCCCCCTCCTAACGGGCGACCAACATGCAGGGGTTCCGGTTCTGGATTCGCGACAGGCGCTGGCTGGCTTTCGGGCTGGTTCTTTTTGCGCTCGCCGTACGCGCGCTGGTTCCGCAAGGTTACATGCCTACAGCAACGAAGCATGTCCTGACGGTACAGATATGCGCTGATGCGAGCGGCCTGTCATACACCAGGCAGATGGCGCTTCCGGATAGGCAGCCCGACCATCAGGACGGGCACGATCATCATGTGGCCTGCGCCTTTGCCAGCCATGTGATGCCCCTGCTTGGCGGGGCCGACGCTCCTTTACTGCTAGCCGCGCTGCTATTCATCCTGGTGGCAGCGTTCTTGCCTGTTGCACCGGCCCGTCCTGCATATCCAATGCGCTTGCGGCCGCCGCTGCGCGCGCCTCCCGCCTGTTCCTGAACCCACGCAGACTGTTGATCGGGCGCGCTTGAACTGCGCCTGATCATGCTCAAGGCGGCGCCCGGACAAAGGGCTGGCCGCGATCCGTGAACAGGGATTTTCCATGAAGACCACCACTCTCGCGCTGGCGCTGATCGCCGGCGTGTCCACGCCCGCCATGGCGCAGCAGAGCGCCACCGCACTCGCCCCCGTCGATGTCGATACCGCGCAGGGCGCCACCAGAGCCACGATCATCACGCGCGATGATCTGCGCCACCTTGCCCCCTCCACCAGCGACACGGCGGCGATCCTCGCCCGCGTGCCGGGGGTTGCGGGCAATACCGGCGGCGGTTTTTCCACCATGCCAGTAATTCGCGGGCTGAGCGAGCAGCGCCTGACCGTGCTGGTCGATGGCCACCCCATCGACGTGGCCTGCCCCAACGACATGAACCCGCCGCTCAGCTATACCGACCCGCAGACGCTTGCTTCGATCGATGTGATCACCGGCGTCTCGCCAGTCAGCGCCGGGGGCGATGCTATCGGCGGGGTGATCTCGGTGAAAAGTGCCGCGCCGCGTTTCTCGAAAGATGGTCGCCTGCTGGTGACGGGCGAGGCGCAAGGCTATTATCGCAGCAATGATGGCGGCTTTGGCACGGGCCTCTCGCTCACCGTCTCGGGCGATCATCTCTCGGCCACCTATACCGGCAGCTATACCAAGGCTGGCAACTACAGCGCCGGGGGCGGTCTGGGCACGGTGCATTCCACCCAATATGCCAAGACCGACCACAAGCTGGCGCTGGCCTGGCAGGGCGACATCGGGCTGGTCGAGTTGGCGGGCGGCTATCACCATTCGGCCTATGAGGGCTTCCCTAACCAGTTCATGGACATGACCGGGAACAATTCCTGGTTTCTCAATGGCCATTATCTGGGCAGCTTTGGCTGGGGCACGGTGGATCTGAAGGCCGACTATCGCGCGACCGATCATGCAATGAACTTCCTGGCCGACAAGGGCGGCACGGCCGATGGCAGGATGCCGATGAACACGCGGGTGCGCTCGGGCGGCTATACGTTGGCGGTGGACTTGCCGCTGGCGGTGGGGACGACGCTGCGGCTGGGCAACGAATACCGCAACGAGCGGCTGGACGACTGGTGGCCGCCGGTCGCGGGCAGCATGATGATGGGGCCAAGCACTTATCTCAACGTCAACAATGGTCAGCGCGAGCGGATCGCCGGTTATGTCGAGGCCGAGCAGCGCTGGGGCGATGCCTTCACGCTGACCGCTGGCGGGCGGTTTGATCGGGTGAACATGAACACCGGCAATGTCGCGCCCTATTCTACCGGCATGATGAGCATGGCCGACGCTACGGCTGCCACAGTCTTCAACGCGGTCAGCCATGAACGCCATTTCAACGATTGGAGCGGCTCTCTCATCGGCCACTATACGCCCGCCGCAGGCATCGCCATCGATCTGGGCTATGCCCACAAAACCCGCGCGCCCAACCTCTATGAGCTTTACACTTGGGGGAAGGGCACGATGTCGAGCCAGATGATCGGCTGGTATGGCGATGGCAACGGCTATTTCGGCAATCTGAACCTGCGCCCCGAACGCGCCGACACGATCAGCGGTTCGCTCACCTTTTCGGGCGGGGGCAAGCAAGGCTGGTTCCTCAAACTCGCGCCCTATTATACCCATGTGAACGACTATATCGACGCCCGCTACGTCAAGTCGCTGAACGGCATGATGGGGATGCCCGGCCCCTTTGTGCAGTTGCAGTTCGCCAATGAGGAGGCCGAATTCTACGGCCTCGACTTGTCGGGCGCGGCAACGCTCTGGAATGGTGGCCAATGGGGCCAGACGCGGCTGACCGGCACCCTTTCCTGGGTGCATGGACAGAACCTGACCGACCATACCCCGCTCTATCACCAGATGCCGCTCAACATCCTGGCCAGCGTGCAACATGCGGTGGGAGGGTTTACCGGAGCGGTCGAATTCAACTGGGTGGACAGCAAAACCCGCGTTGATCTTACCCGCAACGAGCCGGTGACGGCGGCTTATGCGCTGGTTAATCTGCGCACCGCCTATCAGTGGAAGGCCTGGCGGCTCAGCCTTGATGTCGAGAACCTGTTCGACAAGGCCTATTACCTGCCGCTGGGCGGTATGGCGCTGGGCGATTACAGTGTCAGCGGTGACACTGTGCTGCGGCCGGTGGCCGGGCGTGGACGGTCGGTCAATGTCGGCCTCTCGCGCCGGTTCTGACGATCTCTCGGCAAGGGGGGCCTGCCGCTTTACAGCGGACGTGCGTCCCTTGCGCGAGCGGGTGGCTGGCGTGGGTGCCAGCCTGTTCCTGCATGGGCTGGTGCTGGGCGTGGCGCTGGCATGGGGGACGAGCGAGCGCATCCCGGCGACGCTTCCTGGATCGCATCTCGTGACTTTTGCCCTGCCTGCGTCCCGGCAGGAGCCGCCCAAACCGATGCCTGCCCAATCCACTCAGGGCCATCGCTCTGACAAGGTCATGGCGCTGGCAAAGAACGTGGCGCAGACGCGCATGATCGAGACCAAGCCCGCTTTTACGATACCCGCCCTGTCTGCTCTACCCAGCGCCTCCAAAGCTATGCCGGACATGACGGAGGCCATCCCCCCAACGGTCGCCGCATCCGCTCGGATCGTTCCGCAACCTCCCGCGCCACCAGCAAAAGCGGAGATGTCATCCGCTCACGCGGACTATACGCACCACATCTGGTTGCGGATCATGGCCTGCCGCCCCTCTGGGATCCCTTTGGAAGGGCGTGTAACGCTGAGTTTCAGGCTGGATGCCAGCGGCCATCTGGCGAACGCTTTCGTGACGCGGTCCAGTGGCATCACCCTACTTGATAGCGCGGCGCTACACGCGTTGCGGCGGGCGGCCCCTTTTCCAGTTCCGCCCCCATCCCATACGCCGGAAGAGCTAAATTTCGAGGTGGAGGTGCGTTTCGGGGCTGCGGTGTAATGTTTGCGCGGCC
>NZ_KQ954315.1 GCF_001519055.1 Novosphingobium sp. Fuku2-ISO-50
GCAGGCGGGAATCCAGAATTCGACGTATGATCAAGACGTTAGGCTGACTGGATTCCCGCCTTCGCGGGAATGACGATGGTTTATACATCATTGATTTCACGGTATAAATTTTCGTGATCCGTGATGTGTGAATGCCGTAGCCTGAAGGGAGGGGAGGGAAGAATCGCCATCGCTGCACCTTGGTCTTAGATATTGGTCGCCCGGTCGTAATCGAGCACGGCCTGCAACAGGACGTTGGCGCCGCGTGCCGCGTCGGCGGGCGTGATCGATTCGGCGATGTTGTGGCTGATCCCGTTTTCGCAGGGGACGAAGATCATGCCCGTCGGCGCGACGCGCGCGGTATAGACCGAATCGTGGCCCGCGCCCGACAGCATCGTGCGGTGCGAATAGCTCAGCCGCCGCGTTGCGCCGCCGATCGCATCGAGCACGCCCGGATCGAACGTCACTGGCGGCGAGGACCATACCGGGCTTAGCGTGATCGCCACGTTCTGCGATGCCTCCAGCGCGGCGATGGCGTTTTTCAGCGCGGCTTCCATGCGGTCGAGCCCGGCGACGTCGGGATGGCGCAAGTCGACGGTCAGGCGCACTTCGCCCGGCGCGGTGTTGCGCGATCCCGGATAGGCCTGAAACAGGCCGATCGTCGACAGCGACGCGCCCGGATCGGAGCGTCCGATGTCGTCGACCGCGATCGCCAACCGCGCGGCGGCGTGGAGCGCATCGCGGCGGAGATGCATCGGCGTGGTCCCGGCGTGGCAGGTCTGGCCTTTGACCACGACGTCAAACCAGCGGATGCCCTGAACCCCGCTGACCACGCCGATTTCAAGCTGTTCGGCTTCGAGCACGGGGCCCTGTTCGATATGCAGTTCGAAATGGGCGGCGAGCGGGTGCGCGCCGACATCCTGTTCGCCGGCAAAGCCCGATCGCGCGAGCGCTTCGCCCAGCGACACGCCGTCGCGATCTTCCTGCGCCAGCGCATAGTCGAGGCTGAACACTCCGGCGAACACGCCCGAGGCGACCATCGCGGGGGCAAAGCGGGCGCCTTCCTCGTTGGTCCAGTCGATCACTTCGATCGGATGGCGCGTGACGATCCCGGCGTCGTGCAGCGTGCGCGCGACTTCGAGCCCCGCCAGCACGCCGTAAATGCCATCAAAGCGCCCGCCGGTCGGCTGCGTGTCGAGATGGCTGCCGATGGCGATCGGGGGCAGGCCGGGTTCGCTGCCTTCGCGGCGGGCAAACAGCGTGCCGATCCGGTCGCTGGTCACCGCCATGCCGATTTCGCGGCAGGCGGCGACAAACCAGTGGCGCACGGCAATGTCTTCATCCGACAGAGTCAGGCGGCACATGCCGCGCTCCGTGCCGGGGATCGCGCCAAACCGGGCGGTTTCGCTCAGGCTGGCCCAGAGCCGTTCGCCCGAGACGCGCAGATCGGTGGTCATGCAAGAGCCTCGCGTTTGAGCGGCATGGTCATGCAATGAATGCTGCCGCCGCCGCGCGCAAACATGTCGAGCGGGGGATCGATCACGGTCACGCCACGCGCGCGCAGCTCGGCATTGATGCGGACGCTGTGTGCCGGGCTGATCACACGGGTTGCGCCGAGCGAGAGCAAATTGCAGCTCATCGCCATGACTTCGGGATAGCTTGCTTCGACGATGTCGATGTCGTGCGCCTTGAGATAGCGCGCGAAATCTTCGCCCAGCACGTCGATGCAGGCGACCGCGATGCGGTCGGTCGCCATGCAGAACAGGACATCGAGATGCAGGAAATGGGCGGGAAATTCTTCAAGCCGCGTTTCCCAGCCTTGCTGCTTGAACCATCCGGCGAACTGTTCGGCGCCGGTGCGGTTGGTGCGCACGCCGGAATGGCCGATGATCAGAAGGCCGGGGCGGACGACATGAATATCGCCGCCTTCGACCACGCCCTCGCTGGCGAAACGGTGAAAGCCATCGGCGGCCAGATGAAAATCGAGCACGGCAGCATATTCGCCGCGCCGTTGCGGCAGGGCGAGCTGGGTCAGGATCGGGCCCCAGGGCGTGGTCTGGCTCGAATCGCGGGTATAGACCTGATAGGGATGCGCAGCGCTGGGCTTGAGGAAATGCAGATTGACCTCGGCGCCTTCGAGCGCGGCGATCAGCCCGTCCCATTGGCGCAGCATCGTCGCGCGGTCGAACTGCGCCGATGAGGCCAGCGTGGACACGGCCACCGCGTTGGTTTCCAGCCAGTGATAATGGTCAGGCGGGCACAACAAAACATCGGTCAAAACGCCCGTTTCCGAATCCACAGTCCACTGCATCGTCATCTCCAATTGGGCCTGCAACCATAGCGGGCGACTATAGCGGGGCAGGGGCGGCGCGCAGCAACTTTCACAGCGGATCGACGATGACCATCGTCGCGCCCCATGCGGGCAAGTGCGCAGGATCGGCGCCATTGACCGACAGGATCGCATTGCCCGCCGGACAGGCGTGGGCATGGGCGCCGCCGCCGATGTTGAACGCGCAATGGATCGCCTCGCCCTCGATCCGCCGGGTAAACGACAATACGTCGCCATGGACGCGCAGATGATCGATCGTGCCCCGGCGCAGCGCCGGGTGCGCGCGGCGAAGCGCGAGGATATGGCGGGTATGCGTCAGCAGCGCTGCGGGATCGTGTTCCTGCGCGGCGACGGCGCGGGCGATGTTGCCCGGCGACAGCGGCAGCCAGGGCGTGCCGCTGGTAAAGCCGCCGTTCGGCGCATCGGGAACCCACGGCATCGGCGTGCGCACGCCGTCGCGCCCGAGCGTCAGCGGCCAGTTGGCGATCGCTTCGGGGTCTTTGAGCAAGTGAAACGGGATGTCGTCCTGCAACAGGCCCAGTTCCTGCCCCTGATAGATGAAGATATTGCCGCGCAAGGCGCCGAGCAGCGCAATCGCCATGCGGCCAAAGGCGGGGCGCGAGGCATCATCGGCCCAGCGCGACAGGCAGCGCGGCGCATCGTGATTTTCAAAGGCCCAGCTTGGCCAGCCTTCGCCAAGGCCGTCGCGCGCCGGTTTGCCGGGCCAATCGCGCATCGCCTTGGCGACAAGGCCTGCAGTCAGTGCCGGGGCATAGAGGAAATCGAAGCCATAGGCGCTCGACAGCCGGTGATTGCCCGCGGTGTAGGCCTTCATCAGGGGCATGGCATCATCGCCGCCGACTTCGGCCACGGTAAAGATCGCGCCATAGGCGTCACAGACAGTGCGGATGCGTTCGACGAAGCCGACGACATCCGGGTGCCCCTGGCTGAATGTCTTGATCTGGAAATCGTAGGATCGCGTGCGCTGCCGGTCGTCGGTTGCGGGCGGGTTGTCGGTCAGCGCCGGATCGAACATCGCATGATTGAGCGCGTCGAAGCGGAACCCGTCGACCCCGCGATCGAGCCAGAAGCGCACCACATCGAGCAGCGCGTCCTGCACGGCGGGCACGTGAACATTGAGCTGCGGCTGTTCCTTCAGGAACTGATGATAATAATACTGCCCGCGCCGCGCGTCCCAGGTCCAGGCCGGGCCGCCGAACACCGATTGCCAGTTGTTGGGCGGGGTGCCGTCGGGCTTCGCATCGGCCCAGACATACCAGTCGGCGCGCTCGCCCTCGCGGCTCGCGCGGCTTTCGCCAAACCAGGCGTGACGATCGGAGGTATGCGCAAAGACGAGATCGATCGTGACGCGCAGGCCCAGGTCGTGCGCGCGCGCGACAAGTGCGTCGAAATCGCCGAGCGTACCGAAAATGGGATCGACATCGCGATAATCGGCCACGTCATAGCCGAAATCCGTCATCGGGCTGGTAAAGAACGGCGAAATCCAGATGGCATCGGCGCCCAGCCGCGCAACATGATCAAGATGCGCGGTGATCCCCGGCAGATCGCCGATGCCGTCGCCGTTGCTGTCGGCAAAACTGCGCGGATAGATCTGATAGATCGTCGCGCCGCGCCACCATTCGGCCCCGGAGCCTGCTTCGTTCATCACTGCACCTCGCTGGACAGGGCCTCGGCTGCTTGTGCCATGACCGCCCGGCGCGCGACAGGCAAATACGTATCCAGCCCTGCTATGCGGTGGCCTGCGTCAGCGAGCTCAATGCACCATCGGACATTCCGATTTCGGCCAAAATCGCCACGCCTCT
>NZ_KQ954316.1 GCF_001519055.1 Novosphingobium sp. Fuku2-ISO-50
ATTGAACGAACCCGCTGAGGCGGGAGAGGAGTGCGTATTGGCTGGAATGGCCTCCTGATGGGAAGGTTTGGTTGCTGAGACCAACCCTGACCAGGAGACCACCCCATGACTGAAGCCACGACAGCGGTAAGCCCGCTGCGCCGTCGTATGATCGACGATATGAGCCTGCGCAACCTGTCACCTGCTACGCAGCGATCCTACATTCACGCAGTCAAACGTTTCAGCCGGTATCACGGCCACTCGCCGGATCGCCTCGGTTTGGAGGATGTCCGCGCCTTTCAAGTCTATCTGGTGTCGCAAGGCATTTCATGGGCCGCGCTCAACCAGACGGTCTGCGCCCTTCGTTTCTTCTACGGCGTGACGTTGGACCGGGCGGAGATCCCGGAGCGGATCGCTTACGCGCGCACGCCGCGTAAACTGCCGGCGATCCTGAGTGCTGACGAGGTCGTTCGCTTTCTCGAAGCGGTGTCATCGCTGAAGGCACGCGCCGCACTGACTACGGCCTACGCCGCAGGCCTTCGTGCCTCGGAGGCGGTGAGTCTGAAGGTCGCGGATATCGACAGCGACCGGATGTTGATCCAGGTCCGCCACGGTAAAGGCGCAAAGGACCGCACAGTCATGCTGTCGCCGCAGTTGCTGGGCATTTTGCGGACCTACTGGCGACTGGCCCGCCCTGAGGAATGGCTGTTTCCCGGCCGGGGTGACAAGCCGATCGATGTCCAGGTCCTGCATGCGGCCTGCCGGTCGGCAACCAAGGCGGCGGGCCTGGTCAAGCGGGTCAGCGTGCATACGCTGCGCCACAGCTTTGCGACCCATCTGCTTGAGAGCGGTACGGATATCCGGATTATCCAGGTTTTGCTGGGACACGGCAACCTGTCGACGACGGCGCGCTACACCCATGTGGCGACCAGCACGATCGCCAGTACGCAGAGCCCATTCGACCGCTTGACCCTTGAGGTGGTGCCACCGGCCTGAGCGGCAACGGTGCGTTCCAAACTGGAGGTGGCGGATATTTTCCGCCGCCATGGCCACGCTTATCGCCAAGCTCATGACGGCCATATCGGCCGCGTGGAGCGCCGCGTCATGTCGGCGATCGAACTGTGCCGAACTGCTGCGCTCGGTGGTCATATCGAGGCCTGTGAAGACTGCGCGCATGCGCGTGTCGCCTATAATTCATGCCGCAATAGGCATTGTCCGAAGTGCCAGAGCGCGACGCGCGAACGGTGGCTTGCCGACCGTCAGGCCGATCTGCTGCCGGTGCCCTATTTCCACGTCGTGTTTACGGTGCCGAGCGAAGTCGCCGAGATCGCGTTCCACAACAAGGCCGTGGTCTATACCATCCTGTTCGACGCCGTCGCGGCAACGCTCAAGACCATCGCCGCAGATCCCAAGCACCTCGGCGGGGAGATCGGGTTCCTGGCCATTCTTCACACTTGGGGACAGGCGCTCACGCATCACCCGCATATTCACTGTCTCGTCCCTGGTGGCGCCCTCTCGCGGGATGGTCGGTGGCTCGGTTGCCAACCGAACTTCTTCCTACCCGTCCATGTTCTGTCACGCCTGTTTCGTCGGCTATTCCTCGAACGGCTTCAGGCAGCACATGTGGCCGGACGGTTGCACTTCTCCGGTGAGCTGGATGGGTTTGACGACGCCGATGTCTTCGCCGCGGCGATCCGGAAGCTGCGTCGCAAGAACTGGATCGTCTATGCCAAGCCGCCGTTCGGATCGCCCGAACATGTTCTCGCCTATCTTGGCCGCTACACACACCGGGTTGCGATCGCCAACAGCCGCCTGGTCAGCGCCGACGAGATCAGCGTGACCTTCCGCTGGCGCGATTATCGTCATGGCAACGCGTCCAAACTTATGGCGCTCGATCCGCACGAGTTCATTCGCCGCTTCCTCATCCACAGCCTGCCGGACGGCTTTCATCGAATCCGCCACTACGGTTTTCTCGCCAATGGTTGTCGCCGTGCACGGCTCGCCACCATCCGGCACCTCCTGATCCTGGAGACGCCGACTGCGGCCGCTGCCGCCGAAGTCGGCGACACCACGAGGCAGCTCCCGCACTTTGACCCAACCCAGTGTCCATGCTGTGGCGGCATTCTGCGGATCACCGCCGCCCTGCCACGATGGCGCATCGGGCGGCTACAACCTTGGCCCGATACATCATGACCACAAGAGATCGATCCGGCATCAAACACAACAGCGTTGCGGTACCAGCGCCGTCGAACGCGACGCTCCCCCATGCCTCGTATCTTACAGATCCGCTCGCCGAACAAAATTACTTCAAGGCAACCAGTGCATGTTGCCGATCGGCGCGCCGATCGCCTCGTCCGATGGTATCAATTCGGCATCGTCATCATTGGTACGGTGATCTTGGATCATCCAAGACCGGCCGACAGCGACAAGTTTTGTCGCACTAATCCCATAGGTCCCGCGCGCGTCAGCGGGTTCGCTCAATCCGGCTTCAATGAGGTCGCGCACAGCGCCAAGCCCGACCCTCGGCGCCGCGCGACCTCACAGAACCCTCCA
>NZ_KQ954317.1 GCF_001519055.1 Novosphingobium sp. Fuku2-ISO-50
CCGGCCTGTAACGAGCGGACCAGTTCCTCGTTGATCGGCGTGCCATCGAACACGAATGCGTCGAGATCCTTGATCACCGGCAGTTTGGTGGCGCTCATGCGGTAGCGGATCGAGGCCGCGTGGCGGTGCGCGGCTTCGGCGCGCAACAGATCGCTCAGTATCTCGGGCGTGGTGCGCTGGCGTTGCACGCCGGTGGTCACCGCCTCGTCGAACGCGCTGGCCATCCCCTTGAGGCCCAGCGCGCGCATGGCGTCGATCATCTCATGCCGCTGCATTGTGGCCTCTCACCGTGTCATAGATCGCGCAATCGGCGCGGGGCGGATGCTTGAGTTTGAGGTCGACCACAACGCTCAGTGGCTGATCTGCTGGCGGTTCGCGTCGCCGCGCCAGAATGTTGAGGATTACCTCGTCGCTGGCAGCGCCGGTATCGAACGCTTCGCCGATGGCTGCCTCGACCGCGTCCAGCCCATCGGTGGATATGGCGGCCAGAACCCGGACAAAGCGGCGATCGGCTTCGTCCCCGCTGCCCAGCTTGCGCCGCAACCGGGCCAACGCCGGCGGCAGGTCCCAACCCTGGAATGGCGCGCCGTTGCGCAGCGCGCCGGGTTTGTGCACCAGCACCGGCAGATAGTGCCACGGATTATAGAGCGTCCGGTCGCGCCCAAAGCAGCGCGGGTGTTCGGCGACAACCTCATCCCCCAGGCGCACCACGATCCGATCGGCATAAGCGCGCACCTGAACCGCGCGGCGCACCGCCCGCGCCGCCACGGAATAGCGGTTGCGGTCAAAGCTGATCAGGCATGTGCCGGTCACCGCATGGCTCGTCTCGTGAAAGCCGTCGAACGGCGACAGCATCGGTTGCAGCGCAGGCCGCTCGGCCTCCAGGCATTGCGCAACGGTCATGTCCTTTTGCTCAGGGTGCGAGTGAATCGCCGCCCAGCGCAGGCACTCAGCCTCAAGCCAACCGTTCAGCTCCTCGATGCTGGCAAACTTCAGCCGGGGCTGGAAAAAGCGACCACGGATCGTCTGGACCTGGTTCTCGACCTGGCCCTTCTCCCACCCTGCCGCTGGCGAACAGGCGGTCGGCTCGACCATGTAATGATCGGCCATGACCAGAAACCGACGGTTGAACACGCGCTCCTTGCCGACAAATACCGTCGTCACCGCGGTCTTCATGTTGTCGTAGATGCCGCGTAACGGCACTCCGCCGAAGAAGGCGAATGCGCGGGCGTGGGAGTCGAACACCATCTCCTGCGTCTCGCGCGGATAGGCTCGCACATACACCGCCCGCGACGCGCACAGCCGCATGTGGGCGACCTTCACGCGCATCGGCTTGCCCGCAATCTCTACGTCCTCGTGGCTCCAGTCGAACTGGTACGCCTCGCCCGGCTTGAACAGCAACGGGATGAATGCAGGCACGTCGCCGCCGGGATCCTTGCGGCGGCCATCCGCCCAGCGCCGGGCGTAGCGCCGCACCGCATCATACGATCCCTCAAACCCTTCACGCAGCAGCAGATCGTGGATCCGCGTCATCCGCAGCCGGTCACGCCGATGCCGCGCCTCGTTCTCGCTCAGCAGCGTATCGAGCCGTTCCTGAAACGGTCCAATCCGGGGCCGCGGCTGAACCGTGCGATGATAGTCGAACGCCCCTTCCGGGGCATTGATCGCTTTGCGCACCACCTTGCGCGACAGCCGCAGATCCCGCGCGATCTCCCTGATCGCCTTGCCGCCCGCGTGCTCGCGCCTGATGCGTAAAACTGTCTCCACCACCAACATCCCGATCTCGCCACCTGAAAATCCAGGCCGCTGTCTAAACCATCGGAATGGTGGTTCCCTTTTGGACGCCAATCACCCCGCTAACCGGGTTCCTTTTGCACGCCGATCCAC
>NZ_KQ954318.1 GCF_001519055.1 Novosphingobium sp. Fuku2-ISO-50
GTTGGGGTGGACGACCCCCGAACGGCATCAAAGTGTGCCAGAATGAGGTTGTCGAACATCTCAATCGAGGAGGCCGTCCGTGGAACAGATTATTCGCATTGGCATGGATACGTCAAAGCATGTCTTTCAGCTACATGGGGTGAACGCGTCAGAGCAGCCGGTTTTGCGCAAGAAGCTCCGGCGCAAGGAAATGCAGGATTTTTTCACCAAGTTGCCGCCAACGGTAGTAGCGATCGAAGCATGCGGTGGATCGCATCATTGGGCGCGGCAGTTGCAACGCCTGGGGCACGAGGTGAAGATGCTGCCACCGCAGTACGTCAAGCCTTATGTGAAGCGCGGCAAGAATGATGCCGCTGATGCCGAGGCACTGTGCGAGGCGATGAGTCGTCCGACAATGCGCAGCGTGCCAGTGAAGACAGCTGAGCAGCAAGCCGCGCTGATGTTGGTAGGCATGCGCGATCGGCTGATCCGTAATCGAACCCAGCTTGCCAATGCAATCCGGGGCTATTCGGCCGAGTTTGGGTATACGGCCGCCAAGGGTGTTCGACATATTGTGCCACTGCTTGATCGGATTGCCGCCGATGAGACGCTGCCAGACATGGCGCGCGATCTGTTTGCAATCCACGCCCGTGAATATGTACAATTGCAGGCAGAAATTGAGAAGGTCGAGACCCGGTTGATGGCTTGGCACCGCGCTGACGAATGCAGTCGCCGCCTTGCGCAGATACCAGGTGTAGGGCCCATCGGTGCTTCGCTGTTGATCATGAAGACACCAGCGCCTGTGCTTTTCCGTTCCGGACGGGATTTCGCGGCGTGGCTTGGACTGACGCCCAAAGATCATTCGACAGCCGGCAAGGTCAAGCTCGGCGTTATCACCCGTGCCGGCGATGAGGCGTTGCGACGAACATTGGTAGTTGGATCAACTTCACTTTTGCAACAGATCCGCGCCGGACGTGCCAGGAATGCATCGCCTTGGCTCATTGACATGCTTCGGCGCAAACCGCCCAAACTCGTGGCAGTCGCGTTGGCGAACAAGATCGCCCGGATTGCATGGAAAATGATGATGACGGGCGCGGTCTACAATTCGCGATCTGCAGGACCTGCAGCGGCAAGCGCGATATAGAGCTCACTCAGGCGTGGTGAATGCGGGTGATGATACCGCGCCGAGTTGAGGTTGGAACTTGCAAGTGAACGAACAGATGGTGTGATCGATCGATCCGAGACGCGTGACAATCCGTTTGAATCAGTGGCCATCACAGGTCGCTTTTCTGTTTGGAACTCGCGTCGCGGAAACCATCTTGGCCCGCGGTCATGTGCGACCGCACCCAGAGGCCGGACATATGATCGCAAGCGATCCGATCAAAATATCTGTTCAGTGATCTTGTAAGAGGGGGTCGTCCACATATGATTCAAGGCTGCTCTTT
>NZ_KQ954319.1 GCF_001519055.1 Novosphingobium sp. Fuku2-ISO-50
TGGACGGCCTCCGTACGGCATCACAATGTGCCAGAGTGAGGTTGTTGGAAACCCAAACGAGGAGACCGTCCGTGGAGCAAATTATCCGAATTGGCATGGATACGTCAAAGCATGTTTTTCAGCTGCATGGTGTGAACGCCGCCGAGCAGCCGGTGTTGCGCAAGAAGCTGCGCCGCGCGGAAATGATAGCGTTTTTTGAGAAGCTTCCCCCAACAATGGTCGCGATCGAAGCCTGTGGCAGTTCGCATCACTGGGCACGGTTGCTGGGTGGGCTTGGCCATGATGTAAAGCTGATCGCACCGCAATTGTCGAAGCCGTACGTGAAGCGCGGCAAGAATGACGCAGCAGACGCCGAGGCGCTTTGCGAGGCGATGAGTCGCCCCACGATGCGTTTCGTTCCGGTGAAGAGCGCCGAGCAGCAGGCATCATTGATGCTGATGGGGATGCGCGACAGGCTGGTCCGAAACAGAACGCAACTCGCCAACGCGATCAGAGGCTATGCGGCCGAATTCGGGCTCACAGCGGCCAAGGGCATGTGCAAGGTTGAGCCTTTACTCGATCGTATCGCCATCGATCCTGCGATCCCCGCGCTCGCACGGGAACTCTTCGCGTCCCATGCCATGGAATATCGGCAACTGGATGAACAGCTCGACGGAATCGACGCGAAGCTGATGAAGTGGCACCGGGCCAATGAGTGCAGTCGTCGTCTGGCGCAAATTCCGGGCGTCGGGCCGGTCGGGGCTGCCTTGCTGATGATGAAGACCCCAGCGCCGGAGCTCTTCGCATCCGGTCGCCAGTTCGCGGCATGGATGGGTCTGACGCCCAAAGACCATTCGACGGCAGGAAAGAGCAGGCCAGGCATCATCACCCGGGCAGGCGACGAGACGCTGCGATGCACGCTCGTGGTCGGAGCTACATCGCTCCTGCAGCATGTGAGGGCGGGGCGGGGAAAGAACGGCACGCCATGGCTGCTCGAGTTGCTCAAGCGCAAACCGCCGAAGCTGGTCGCGGTCGCATTGGCCAACAAGATTGCTCGCATTGCCTGGAAGATGATGATGACCGGTGAAGTTTATCGCGCAAGCGCGGCGCTGCCGCCCCAGGCATGCGCAGCTTGAGATCAGTCAGTCACGGCGAGCACATATTGACGCTGTCGTGCTGATCTGGTGCCTGAACTTGCAGGAATAGCAGATGGTGTGATCAATCGATCCAAGGCGTGTGACATTCCGTTAATACCAATGGCCTTCAAAAGGTCGTCACGTTGTTTGGAACACTCGCCGCGGAAACCATCTTGGCCAGCGTCCAAGTGCGGACGCACCCAAAGGCCGGACATATGGACGCAAGCGATTAGATCAAATCACTGCCAACGCCTTGCAGGGAGGAGGCCGTCCACATATG
>NZ_KQ954320.1 GCF_001519055.1 Novosphingobium sp. Fuku2-ISO-50
GGAATTTGCCGGAATTTGTCGTGCCGTGACGAGATGCGTATTGCGTCCCCCGAATTTTGTTGTTGCGTCCCCCGAATTTTGTTGCGTCCCCCGAATTTTGGCGTCCCCCGAATTTTGTGGCGTCCCGGGAATTGTTGCGTCCCCGGAATTTTTGGAGCGCCGTCCACACCATCACCGTAATTCCCTTTGGGAGAAGGGGCGATGAGGGGTTATTTCAATCGCCCAACCAATCGGTTGTGATCTCGCCCCTATGCCCCTCCGGCGCCAGCGCGGCGCGCAGGGCTTCCAGCAGAGGCGGCAACGCCTGGGTGAAGGCGTAGGGCGGGTTGACGATATAAAGGCCCGCGCCATTATAGATGCCGGGCTGATCGCCATCGTACAACCAATGCTCCACCTGCAGCAATTTCGGGATGCCGAGCTTGCGTAACTGCTCCCTCCAGCGCCAATGCGTGGCGCGGTCTTTCAGCGGATACCAGATCACCGTCACGCCATGCGACCATTTGCGGTAAGCGGCGGCGAGGGTGGCTGTGATACGCGCGCGTTCGTCCGGCTGCTCATACGGCGGGTCGACTACCACCACGCCGCGTGCGGTGCGGGGCGGCAGCATCGCCAGCCATAGCTCGTAGGCGTCGCGTTCATGCACGGCAGCGGATGTGTCGCGCATCACGCCGCGCAGGGTATAGGCGTCCTCGGGATGTTTTTCGTTCAGGATCAGGAAATCCTGCGGGCGCAGAAGCTGCGCCAGAATCCGCGGCGAGCCGGGGTAGAAGTGCGGCTCGGCCCCGGCATTCACCGCCTGTACGGCGGCGCGATAGTCGTTCAGCAAGGGGTTCGGGTCGGCAAGGGCCCGCAGCACGCCCTGCGTGGACTCGCCAGTGCGTTGGGCCTCCTCGCCGTCAAGGTCGTATAGCCCGCAGCCGGCATGGGTGTCGATCAGGGTCAGCGCGCTCTGTTTGTGCTGCAAGGCCCGCACGAGGGCGATCAGTAGGCTGTGCTTCACGACATCGGCGCTATTGCCGGCATGGAAGGAATGGCGATAATTCATTGCGATTCAAAATCCTGACGGTCTGCCTTTATACGAGTTGCTGGGCGCGGTTGCCGAGCGCGAGGCGATTGAAGTAACCAATCCGGTGCTAATGGATTGTTTTTGACATTTGCATCCCGCCATCCGGATAGCGCGGTCGCAAATGTCAAAAACGGAAAATCCACTAGAATCAAAAGTTTCCAGTGGTCCAAAAATATTCCGACATTTGCACACGACCTAGCCGAGAGCGGTAGAAAATATCAGAATCGGAGCCCTTAGTATAAAGTCGGGCGGAAACCTTCAACGCACTTCTGCGCGAGGCCTCAAGCCCGCGTTAGCGATCGTCACCAGAGGCT
>NZ_KQ954321.1 GCF_001519055.1 Novosphingobium sp. Fuku2-ISO-50
GCGGGAATTGTCTCTCGATAATCTGGTTTAAAGGTAGCGGGCTGGCGAGACGAGCTGCGGGGTGGCCACCCCGCAGCTCGTGGCGGCAAGGCGTCCGTGCGGGAATGGGTCGAAACGACCGTTGTCATCCAGGAACCTTGTCGCCCCAGCTTCGCATCGCTTGCTGACTTGAATGGGCCACCTCTTGGTACGCCCGCAGACAATTCGAAGCATGGGACCCGACAATGACCAGATATGCTCGCGAAATCCAGACCGCTCTTGGCCTCGACGTTTCTCAGGACACAGTAACCCTGTTTGACAGCGTGACCGGCCAGACCCACACGATCATCAATGACATCGACGCGCTCAGCGCTGCTCTTGCTCCCCTGCGCGACCGCGATCTCGCGGTTTGCGAGGCGACTGGCGGCCATGAAGACAGGCTTCTGAATGTCCTCCACGACCTTGGTATATCAGCACATCGCGCCGATGCCGCCAAAGTGAAGGCCTATATCCGGTCCTTTGGGAAACGTGCCAAGACGGACCCCATCGATGCTCGCTGGCTTGCCCGCTATGCTATTGATCGGGCACCTACATTGGCACGCTGGCAACCTCCGGAACCTTGCCAGGCCCAGATCGAAATCCTCGTTTCCCGACGCCTCGATCTCGTCGCCATGAAAAGCCAAGAGCAGAACCGGCTCAAAGCCCCTCGTGGCCATCTCATCGCTGATGATATCCGCGCTCACATCGTCGAACTCGAAGCCCGTATCTTGGCGGTCGAAAAACAGATCGACGAAATCATTGCCCAGCACCAAGCCTTCAGCGTTCGCGCCAAAGCCTTACGCTCAATCCCCGGCATCGGCCCTGTGCTGGCTCCCATGCTTATCGCCACCATGCCGGAACTCGGATCGATCAACCGACGACAGGCGGCGAGTCTGGCTGGCTGCGCCCCACATCCCAAGGACAGCGGAAAACTCAACGCGCACCGCTGCACCACAGGTGGAAGGCGCCAGATCAGGCCAGCACTCTTCATCGCGGCTCTTGCCGCAGCTCGCGGAAAAACTCCGCTCGGCGATTTCTACCGAGCTCTCGTCTCGGTTGGAAAACCCAAAAGACTCGCCCTCGCAGCCGTCATGCGCAAAATCATCACCATCGCGAACGCTCGAATCCGAGACGCAAATGCGCAGCCTCAACTGACTTGATGACG
>NZ_KQ954322.1 GCF_001519055.1 Novosphingobium sp. Fuku2-ISO-50
AGAGCGTTTTCCGATCATGCCGGATCATAGCCGCACGAGCTGAAGTAGTTGGCGCATTCGTCGGGCTGGAAGATGTCGACGAGCTTGCCGATGAGGCCCCATAGGCCAGAGACGGTTCGCTCACCGGCCTTGCGGAGCATGGCCTTGAGCCGCGAGAACGCCTTTTCGATGGGGTTGAAGTCGGGGCTGTAGGGAGGCAGGAACATCAACCGTGCGCCGGCTGCTTCGATCCTTTCACGCACCGAGGCGCGCTTGTGGCTCGACAGATTGTCCATGATAACCACATCACCGGGTCGCAGCTCCGGTATCAGGACCTGTGTCACGTAGGCTTCGAACCAGTTGCCATTGATGGGACCATCGAGCACCATCGGCGCGACCATGCCAGTTATCCGTAGTCCGGCAACCAGCGTGGTCGTTTTGCGGTGGCCGTGGGGGAAGCCCATCCTCAGGCGCTCGCCCTTGGCGCACCGCCCGTGACTACGGGTCATGTTGGTTGCGGTCCAGGTTTCGTCGATGAACACGAGACGATCGGGCTCCAGATCAAGTTGACCGTCGAACCAGGCTCGGCGTTGCTTCAGGATGTCGGGACGGTCTTGCTCGATCGCGTGCCCGGTCTTTTTTTACGTGTGATGCCGCGTCGATCAAAGAACCGCCACAGCGTCCCGATCCCGACGTGAACGCCTTGCGCCGCAAGGGCCGACTGGATCTCGGCCAGCGTGATGTCGCCGTTCTCGGCCAGCATCGCCGTAATCCGCTCCGCATGAGCATCCGTCTTCGACGAGCGCTGATCGCCGCCCGGCTTGCCTGCGATGGCGCGCCCGTGTTCGCGGGCCAACTGTCGCCAGCGGATCGCCGTGGCGACGCCAACCCCGAACCGAGCCGCAGCCGCCCGGCAACTCATGCCCGCGTTCGTCGCCGCAACGACCCGATCCCGCAAATCCTGAGATAACGCTCTCGCCATCCATGCTGGCCTCCAACCCAGCCAGCAGGATGAATCAGAATTTCAACGCCGCTGGAATCCCTCGCGATTCAGGGACTGTGGAAAACGCTCTAAA
>NZ_KQ954323.1 GCF_001519055.1 Novosphingobium sp. Fuku2-ISO-50
TGAGCCTCGTTAGTTTGCGCTCATCCTGATTTTCCGAGAGAAACGCAGGTGCCGGTATGGGGTGGCCGCCCCATACCGGCGTGATCGGTGCGCCCGTTGAGCTTGGGGTCCGGACTTGCGTCGAGACCGTTCGACAGCCGGGGCCCCGGTCACAGTTTGCGTGAACCCGAACAATCGCTGGGGCCGCCCGGAAGGTTGCGCCCGTTACACGAGGATGGGTCCAATGACACAGATACCAGAGCATGGACGCTTTGTCGGCATCGATGTCGCCAAGAAGCATCTCGATGTGCATGTGCTGCCCGAAGGCAAGAGCTGGCGGATGGACTATACACCTGCCGGTCTTGCCCGCCTGCTTGAACAGTTGGAGAAGCTGGCTCCAACGCTGATCGCCATGGAGGCCAGCGGCGGCTATGAACGGGCCTGCGCCGATTGCCTGGCAGGAGCAGGGTTGGCCGTGGCGGTCATCAATCCCCGACTGGTGCGCAGGTTCGCCGGATCGCTGGGAAAACTGGCAAAAACCGACCAGATCGATGCCGCGATCATCGCGCGCTACGCGGCTTTTGCAAAACCGTCCACGCGCCACACACCTGATCCTGCACAGGCCATGCTGATGGCCCTGACCATGCGACGCAGACAACTGGTGGGCATGATCGTCATGGAAAAACAGCGCACCGATCCCGGCCATGTCCATCCTGCCATCCTGGCCGACATCAGGCGCCATCTGCGCGTGCTTGAAAAAGAACAAGCCAAACTCGAAGCTCGGATCAACGCGCTCATCGCCAGCCATCCGGTCTGGGCGCGCATCAATGCCGCGCTCCAACAAGTCA
>NZ_KQ954324.1 GCF_001519055.1 Novosphingobium sp. Fuku2-ISO-50
CCCGGCTGGCGGCGGCAAACTTGCCGAGCATATGGCCAGCCTGATGGGCTGGGTTGAAGCTGAGCCTGACATAACGATGCCGGAGCTGTCGGCGAAACTTGCGGCAGCGAGCGGCGTCAAAGCGCATCCCGCGTCGTTGTCGCGTGCACTGTGCAAGGCTGGCTATAGCTTCAAAAAAAACGCTTCTGGCATCGGAGTGCGGTCGCGATGATGTAGCGGATGCGCGGCGAATATGGCGCGTATATCGCCAACGGCGCCTGCGTGAGCAACCTCATCGACTTGTTTTCGTTGATGAAACAGCAACAACGACGAAGATGACACGGCTGCGCGGTCGCGCGCGCCACGGTCGGCGGCTCAAGGCACGCGCGCCCTTTGGCCATTGGAAAACCCAGACACTCGTCGCAGGCCTGCGTTGTGATGGCATCGTCGCGCCCTGGGTCATCGACTGCCCCATGAACCGTGTCATCTTCGAAACATGGGTGGAAACCCAGTTGGCCCCGACGCTCAATCCGGGCGATGTCGTGGTCCTGGACAATCTCTCCAGCCACAAGAGCGAAAAGGCCGCCGCCATCCTCAAAGATCGCGGTGCTTGGTTTCTCTTCACTCCGCCTTACAGCCCGGATCTCAATCCAATCGAAATGGCTTTCTCAAAGCTCAAGGC
>NZ_KQ954325.1 GCF_001519055.1 Novosphingobium sp. Fuku2-ISO-50
AGGCGATGGGCCTTGCGGTGATGACCGAGCTGCCGCTGGTGATTGTCAATTCGCAGCGCGGCGGCCCGTCGACCGGCCTGCCGACCAAGACCGAACAGTCCGACCTCTATCAGGCGGTCTATGGCCGCAACGGCGACACGCCGATCCCGGTGATCGCCGCGCGCAGCCCGTCCGATGCGTTCGATTGCGCGATCGAGGCGGTGCGCATCGCCACGCGCTACATGACCCCGGTCATCCTCCTGACCGACGGCTATATCGCCAATGCCGCCGAGCCGTGGAAAGTGCCCGATCCGGCGAGCTATGCGCCGTTTCCGGTGACGTTCCTTGAAGAACCCAACGGCCCCGACGGCACCTTGCTGCCGTTTGCGCGCAACGAAAACGGCGCACGGCCCTGGATCAAGGCGGGCACGCCCGGCCTGATGCACCGGATCGGCGGCATCGAGAAAAATCCGCTGACCGGCGACATCGACTATTCGCCCGCCAGCCACCAGACGATGACCGATCTGCGCAAGGCCAAAGTCGACGGCATCGCCAAAAGCATTCCGCCGCAGGAAGTCACGCTGGGCGAGCCGGGCGGAAAGCTCGTGCTGGTCGGCTGGGGCAGCACCTACGGCCCGATCCATCAGGCGGTGCGTC
>NZ_KQ954326.1 GCF_001519055.1 Novosphingobium sp. Fuku2-ISO-50
ATCATTCCTGCCGGGCAGGCGCAATATCGTGCTCGTCGGCGGCACTGGTACCGGCAAAACCCACCTGGCCATCGCCATTGCCGCCAGCGTCGTGCGCGCAGGCGCCCGTGGCCGCTACTTCAACACTGTCGATCTGGTCACGCGGCTTGAGGATGAGGCGCGCATCGGCAAGGCGGGCGCACTTGCCGCCCAACTCAGCCGCATCGAACTCGTCGTGCTCGATGAACTGGGCTATCTGCCGTTCGCCCGTTCCGGCGGCCAGTTGCTGTTCCACCTGATGAGCAAGCTCTACGAAAAGACCTCGGTGATCATCACCACCAATCTGGCATTCGGCGAATGGCCCACGGTATTCGGCGACCCCAAAATGACCACAGCGCTGCTCGACCGCACCACCCACCATTGCGATATCATCGAAACCGGCAACGACAGCTGGCGCTTCAAACACCGCAACTGACCCAGCCCAAACCCTGATAAAAATTTGCTTTGCGCTGGCGCTGCCTCCGGTCGGGCTACGCCCTCCCTACGCCAGCCCCAGCGCGAAATCCGTGCCCGTAATCAACCCCAGCGCAACGCCGCAAGGTGGTCCCCTTTTGCACGCCGATAGTGGGTCCCGTTTGGACGCCGATTGACA